>JAHCJV010000135.1 GCA_026126105.1 Enhydrobacter sp. | reverse complement strand
TCGGTCAGCTTCACGTCGTCGTAGGTCATGTAGACCTTGAACGAGGTGTAGCCGTCGGCGACCAGGGCGGTGAAATCCTGGCCCATGATCTTCTCGCTGGCGTCGGAGAGGATCACGTGGAAGGCGTAGTCGATCAGCGACTTGCCCTCGGCGCGCTTGTGGTAGCTGTTGACCGCGTCGCGCAGCGGCTGGCCCTTGCTCTGGTAGGCGAAGGGAATGATGGTCGTGGTGCCGCCGGCCGCGGCCGCCCGGCTGCCGCTCTCGAAATCGTCGGCGAAGACCGAGCCGTCGGCGGTGTCCTGGTCGAAATGGACATGGGCGTCGATGCCGCCCGGCACGGCGATCAGGCCGGTGGCGTCGATCTCCTTCTGCCCCTTGTCGAGATGCTCGCCGAGCGCCACGACCCGGCCGCGGACGATGCCGATATCGCCCTTCACCACGTCCGAGGCGGTGGCGATGGTAGTGTTGCGGATCACGAGATCGTAGTCGGCCATAGTTCCTCCCGGGCGTGAGTTCCTCCCTGCGCGCAGCGCGGGGAGGTGCCCCGAAGGGGCGGAGGGGTCATGGGCCACGCCGATGCTGTTGCCTATGACCCCTCCGTCGCGGATTACCGCGCCACCTCCCCGCGCAAGCGCAGGGAGGAAGTCGGCACGCAGCTGCAAAGCGCGTGCCGGACCATCCCGCCTAGACCAGCGGGCCGGGCCGGTCCACACTTGTGACATTCGCCATCTCACGCGCCACAAGGGGAGCCTTCATGAGAGGTTGGACAGTATCGCTGCTCGCGCTGGTCGCTGTGACTGGCCTCCCAATCGCCGGCGTTGCCCAGGCGCAGACCGCCGTCAAGCCGGCGATCGTCTATGCCAATGGCGGCAAGTTCGACAAGTCCTTCAATGAAGGCGTCTCCAACGGCGCCAAGAAGTTCTCCGACGAGACGAAGATCGCCGTTGCCGACTTCGAGCCGAGCAACGAGACCCAGTTCGAGCAGGCGCTGCGCCGCTTTGCCCAGCGCGGGCAGGATCCGATCATCGCCGTCGGCTTCTCGCAGGCGGTGGCGCTCGACAAGGTCGCGAAGGAATTTCCCAACACGCATTTCACCATCATCGACAGCGTGGTGAAGCTGCCCAACGTGCAGTCGGTGGTGTTCCGCGAGCACGAGGGCTCGTTCCTGGTCGGCATGCTGGCGGCGATGGCGTCGAAGACCGGCAAGGTCGGCTTCGTCGGCGGGATGGACATTCCGCTGGTCCGCAAGTTCCAGTGCGGCTACGAGCAGGGCATCAAGTACGCCAATCCGAATGCCGAGCTGATCACCAACATGACCGGCACGACGCCGGCCGCGTGGAACGATCCGGGGCGCGGCGCGGAGCTTGCCAAGGGGCAGTTCGATCGCGGCGTCGACGTCGTCTATGCGGCGGCGGGCAGCACCGGCATCGGCATCCTCCAGGCGGTCAAGGATCGCGGCAAGCTCGGCATCGGCGTCGACTCGAACCAGAATTACCTTCACCCGGGCAACATGCTGACCTCGATGCTGAAGCGGGTCGATGTCGCGGCCTACAACAGCTTCAAGGCGATGCAGGACGGCACCTGGAAGGGCGACGTGCAGGTGCTCGGGCTGAAGGAGGGCGGAGTCGACTGGGCGCTCGACCAGTACAACGAGAAACTGATCACGCCGGAGATGAAGGCCAAGGTCGACGCGGCCAAGGCCGACATCATCTCGGGCAAGATCACCGTCGTCGACTACATGAGCAACAACAGCTGCAAGTGAGCGTTCCGGCGATCGAGCTCGACGGGATCGACAAGTCGTTCGGCAGCGTGCATGCGGTGCGCTCCGTGTCGCTTGCGGTCGAAAAGGGGGCGATAACCGGGATCATCGGGGAGAACGGTGCCGGAAAATCGACCCTGATGAGCATCCTTTACGGGCTTTTCCGGGCTGATGCGGGTGAAATCCGGGTCGATGGCGAGGCCGTCCAGATGGACGGACCGCGCGACGCCATCCGCCACGGCATCGGCATGGTGCACCAGCATTTCATGCTGATCGACAGCTTCACCGTGCTCGAGAACCTGGTGCTCGGCGCCGAACGCGGCCCGATGCTGGCGCCCGGCCTCGCCGCGGCGCGGGCCGAGCTGGCGCGCCTGTCGCGCGACTACGGCCTCACTGTCGATCCCGACGCGACGATCGCCGACCTGTCGGTCGGCGAGCAGCAGAAGGTCGAGATCCTGAAGGTGCTGTTCCGCGGCGCGCGCATCCTGATCCTCGACGAGCCGAGCGCCGTGCTGACGCCGCAGGAAACCGACCAGCTCTTCCGCATCCTGGCGACCTTGAAGGAGCGCGGCGTCACGGTCGTGCTGATCACCCACAAGCTGCGCGAGATCATGGCCGCGACCGACCGGGTGTTCGTGATGCGCCAGGGCCGGATGGTGGCCGAGCGTCTCACCCGCGAGACCAATCCCGAGGAGCTGGCCGAGCTGATGGTCGGCCGCAAGGTCCGGCTTCACATGGAAAAAGCCCCGCCGCATAAGGGCGAGGTGCGGCTCAGGGCCGAGCATCTCGGGCTGGTGGACGAGCGCGGGGTCGTGCTGCTCGACGACATAAGCCTGGAATTGCGGGCCGGCGAGATCGTCGGGATCGCGGGCGTTTCGGGCAACGGCCAGACCGAGCTGCTGCAGGTTCTGGCCGGCATCAGACCCCCAAGCGGCGGCAGCCTGACCGTCTGTGGCCGCAGGATCGATCGCCAGCGGCCGGGAGATCCGGCCGAGATGCGGGATCTTGGCGTCGCCCATGTGCCCGAGGACCGCCAGCGCCAGGGCATGGTGGCGGCGTTCCGCGCCTCCGAAACCTCGATCCTCGGCTATCACGCGCTGCCCCCGTTCAGCCAGCACTACCTCCTGAACGGCCCGGCCGTCGGCGCCCACTGCGCCCGCCTGATGGAGCGCTTCGATGTGCGGCCTCGCGTGCCCGGCCTGCGCTCCTCGAGCTTCTCCGGCGGCAACCAGCAGAAGCTCGTCCTCGCGCGCGAGATGGCGCGCAACCCCAAGGTCCTGCTGGTCGGCCAGCCGACCCGCGGCGTCGATATCGGCGCCATCGAATTCATCCATCGCGAGCTGGTGAAGAGCCGCGACGCCGGCTGCGCGGTGCTGGTCGTGTCGGTCGAGCTCGACGAGATCCTGTCGCTCGCCGACCGCATCCTGGTGATGTTCGCCGGCCGCATCGTCGGCGAGGTCGAGGGCAGCCGCGCCGACGAGCGAACGCTCGGCCTGATGATGGCGGGAGCGAAGGCGGCGTGACGCGAGCCCGCCGTCCCCTGCCGGCGTGGGCCGACATCGTGCTGCTGCCGGTCGTCAACGTCGCGCTCGCCTTCCTGATCGTGGGTATCATCGTGCGCATCATCGGCGTCGATCCGTTCCACGCCCTGAACCTGCTGATCGTCGGCGCGATCGGCTCGCCCGAGTCGATCGGATACACGCTCTACTACGCGACTAACTTCATCTTCACCGGTCTCGCCGTGGCGGTCGCCTTCCACGCCGGCCTGTTCAACATCGGCGGCGAGGGCCAGGCCTATCTCGGCGGGCTGGGCTGCGGCCTGGCGATCCTGGCGCTCGACCGCACCCTGCCGATCTGGCTGATGATCCCCGTCGGCGTCATCGCCGCCGCCTTGTTCGGCGCGGCGTGGGCGGCCGTGCCGGCGTGGCTGCAGGCCTGGCGCGGCAGCCATATCGTCATCACCACCATCATGTTCAACTTCGTCGCCGCGGCGCTGATGGTCTACCTGATGGTGAACGTGCTGATCGCCCCGGGCTCGATGACGCCGCAGAGCCGCGGCTTCGAGCCGTCGGCCTTCCTGCCCCGGATGGGCGGCAACGCGCTCAACCTGTCGCTGCTGCTGGCGCTCGCCTGCTGCGCCGCCGTCTGGGTCTTCCTGTGGCACACGCCGTGGGGCTATGCGCTGCGCACCATGGGCCACAATCCCGAGGCGGCGGTCTATGCCGGCACCAACCTGCGCCACATGACCATGCTGGCGATGTGCATCAGCGGCGGCTTGGCGGGCTTCGTCGGCGTCAACGAGCTGATGGGCGTGCACCATCGCATCGTGCTCGATTTCCCCGCCGGCTACGGCTTCGCCGGCATCGCCGTCGCCCTGATGGGCCGCAACCATCCGGTCGGTATCGTGTTCGCGGCGCTGCTGTTCGGCGCCCTGCAGCAGGGTGGCGCCGAGCTCGCCTTCGACATTCCCCAGATCACCCGCGAGACCGTGGTGCTGATCCAGGGGCTGGTGATCCTGTTCTCCGGCGCGCTGGTGCAGCTGCCGCGGCCCTGGCTGCAGGCACTCTTCTCGTTCCGGCGCGCGTGATGGACGACCCGCTGTCGCTGCTGTTCCTGGTCGCCGCCGCGACCTTGCGCGTGGCGACTCCGCTGATCCTGTGCGCCATGGGCGGGCTGTTCTCGGAGCGCAGCGGCATCATCGATGTCGGCCTCGAAGGCAAGATGCTGATCGCCGCCTTCTTCGCCGCCGCCGTCGCCGCGACGACGCACTCGGCGTGGTGGGGCGTCGCCGCCGCGATCGCCGCGGCCGAGGTGCTGGCGCTGCTGCATGGCCTGGCCTGCATCACCTATCGCGGCAACCAGGTGGTGAGCGGCGTCGCCCTCAACATCATCGCCGCCGGCCTCACCGTGGTGTGGGGCACGGCCTGGTTCGCGCGCGGCGGGCAGACACCGGCGCTGGAGGAGGGCGAGCGCCTGCTGCCGCTGTTCTTCCCGCGCGCCGGCGACAACATCTTGGTCTATGTCGCGCTCGCCTCGGTGCCGCTCACTTGGTGGATCGTGGCCCGCACGCGCTTCGGCCTGCGCCTGCGCGCCGTGGGCGAGATGCCTCTCGCGGTCGATTCGGCCGGCATCTCGGTGGCGTGGCTGCGCTACCGTGCGGTGCTGCTATGTGGCCTGTTCTCTGGCCTCGCCGGCGCCTATATCGCGATCGCGCAGAATGCCGGCTTCAGCCGCGACATGACGGCGGGCCAGGGCTTCATCGCGCTCGCCGCCGTGATCTTCGGCAAGTGGCGGCCGTTGCCGACGTTCGGCGCCTGCCTGATGTTCGGCCTGCTCGATGCTGTGGCGATCCGCCTGCAAGGGGTGAGGGTGCCGGGGATCGGCGAGGTCCCGGTGCAGCTGATCCAGTCGCTGCCCTATCTCCTGACCGTGTTTCTGCTGGCCGGATTCATCGGTCGCGCCGTCGCCCCCAAGGCGATCGGCATTCCCTACCAGAAGGAGCACTGAGATGGACGACCTGCTGCATCTGGCCCGCACCATGATGGTGCGCGCTCATGCGCCCTATTCGAAGTTCCCTGTCGGGGCGGCGGTGCGCGACGAGGAGGGCGGCATCCATGGCGGCTGCAACGTCGAGAACGCGGCCTACCCGCAGGGGCTTTGCGCCGAGGCCGGCGCGATCGCAGCCCTGGTCGCCGCAGGCAGGAAGCGCGTGCTGGAGTGCGTGGTGATTGGGCCGGGGCCGGAGGTGATCACGCCCTGCGGCGGCTGCCGCCAGAAGCTGCGCGAGTTCGCCGCCGACGAGATGCAGGTCCATCTCTGCGGTCCCGACGGGCTGCACCGCACCGTGACCCTGGGCATGCTCCTGCCGATGTCGTTCGGCCCGCAGCACTTCGGCTGACCGTGCTCGACGCCATCGCGTCCCGGGCGCCCGGGTTCAGGCCGAAGGTCGCCGTGGTGCTGGGCTCCGGCCTCGGCGGCTTCGCCGAGGAGGTCGAGGCCGTCGCGACATTGCCTTACGGCGAGCTACCCGGCTTTCCGCCGACCACGGTCGGCAGCCATGCCGGCCGCCTCGTCCTCGGGCATGTCGGCCGAACTCCCGTTGCCGTGCTGCAGGGCCGCGCGCACTATTACGAGCGCGGCCGCGCCGACGAGATGAAGCCGGTGATCCGCGCCATGGCCGAGCTCGGCTGCGAGACGCTGCTGCAGACCAATGCCGCCGGCAGCCTGCGGCTCGACATGCCGCCGGGCGCAGTGATGGCGGTCGCCGACCACATCAACTTCACCGGCGTCAATCCGCTGTTCGGCGAGACCGGGAACAGCCGCTTCGTCGACATGGTCGATGCCTACGATCCGGCGCTGCGGGCCGCGCTCGTCGCCTCCGGCGAGAACGTTTTCGAAGGCACCTACATCTGGTTCAGCGGCCCGAGCTTCGAGACGCCCGCCGAGATCCGGGCCGCGCGCGTCCTCGGTGCCGATGCCGTCGGCATGTCGACTGTGCCCGAGACGATCCTCGCCCGGCATGCGGGACTGCGGGTCGCGGCCTTGTCGCTCATGACAAACTACGCGGCGGGCCTCACGAAGGACAAGCTCGGCCATGCGCAGACGCTTGCAGTCGCCCAGGAAGCGGCCGGAAAGGTGCGGCGCCTGTTGCGACGCTATCTCGAAGGCTATTCCTAGAGCCGTTGAAATGGCCGCCCAGACCCAGCACGCCTATGCCGCCATGAAACCCGCGAGGCGGCGGGCGATGATGCTTTCGGCCTCCCTCATGGTCCGGTCGATCAGCTCCTTCACGGTCGGAATGTCGTGGATGAGGCCAGCCACCATCCCGCAGGACCAGGCGCCGGCGTCCATCTCGCCGTCCTGCATGATGCGCGGGTAGACGCCTCCCACCTCGGCGACGATATCCTCGAACTTGATCTTCGAGCCGAGCGCCCGCTCCTTCTCGAGCAACCGATCGACCGCCGCGTTCTTCAGCACACGCTCGGTGTTGCGCAGCGGCCGCATGACCAGCCGCGTATCCAGCTCGGTGGCGGCCACGATGGCCTGCTTCACATGCTCGTGCACCGGGGCTTCCTTCGTCGCAATGAAGCGGGTGCCCATGTTCATTCCTTCGGCGCCCAGCGAGAGCGCGGCGACCAGCGAGCGGCCGTCCGCCATGCCGCCGGAGGCGACGAACGGGATCTCGAGCTCCTCGGCGGCACGCGGCAGGAGGATGAAGTTCGGGACGTCGTCCTCGCCCGGATGGCCGCCGCATTCGAAGCCGTCGACGCTCACCGCGTCGCAGCCGATCGACTGGGCCTTCAGGGAGTGACGCACGGACGTGCATTTGTGGATGACCTTGATGCCGGCGTCCTTGAGGACCGGCAGCCACTTCTGCGGGTTGTTGCCCGCCGTCTCGACGACCTTGACGCCGCCCTCGACGATCGCGCGGATGTAGCCGGGATAATCCGGCGGCGTGAGCGACGGCAGGAAGGTGAGGTTCACGCCGAACGGCTTGTCGGTCATCTCGCGAGCGCGGCGGATCTCGTTGGCGAGCGCCTCCGGTGTGCGTTGCGTCAGGGCGGTGATGAGCCCGAGCCCGCCGGCGTTCGACACCGCCGCCGCCAGCTCGGCGAAGCCGACATAGTGCATGCCGCCCTGGATGATCGGATGCTCGATGCCGAAGAGTTCCGTGATTCTCGTCTTCATGGTCTGGTCGCTCGCTTGCTTGTCGACGGGGTTGCTGCCGGCGACTCGGCGCGCGGCAGATGACGGGGACTGGCGGCGCCGGGACCGCGATCGACATGGACGTGCCGGGGATTCAGCGGCTCGCCGCACTCGGAGCAGATCATGACCGGATCGAAGGTCTTGCCGCAGCTCAGATGCCGATGAAGCAGCGGACGACCCTTCTTGCCCGCCATGTGCACGTCCCCCCAGTGAACGATCGCCATGACGACGGGATAGAGGTCGAGGCCCTTCTGCGTCAGGCGATACTCGTGGCGGCGGGGCCGCTCCTGGTAGGCCACCTTCACGAGCACGAAATCGTCGACGAGCTTGCGCAGCCGGCTGGCCAGGATCGGCCGGGTGATGCCGAGTCGCGCCTGGAAATCCTCGAAGCGCCGCACCCGCAGGAAGCAGTCGCGCAGGATCAGCAGCGTCCAGCGGTCGCCGATGACGGAGACGGTGCGCGCCAGCGAGCACGCCTCGTCCTCGAGCTTGTTCCAACGCATGACCGTCCTATCGACCCTGCGCGATCGCCTCCTCGACGTCGCGCAATCTATCCTTGCCGAAATAGATCGCGCCGTCGACGAAGAAGGTCGGCGATCCGAACGTGCCGCGGTCGACCGCGCGCTGCGTTTCGGCCATCAGCGCTTCCTTGATGGGCGCCGTCTGCACCAGCTCGAACAGGCGGTCAGCCGGCAGGCCCGATTCGACGAGAGCGGCGCGCAGGACCTCCGGGTCGTCGAGCTTCTTCGGGTCGGCCCACATGTGCCGATAGACCTCGTCGACATAGCGTTCGAAGATGCCGAGCTGCCGGGCGGCAACGGCACCGCGCATGATCATCAGCGTGTTCACCGGAAAGAACGGATTGAACCGGTAACGCGTGATGCCGTGCTGCCGGACAAAGCGCTCGGTCTCGAGCTTCTGGTATTCCGGCTTGTTCCTGACGCCGGCGTTGGTCTCCGCAGGCGAGCGATTGTTCGTGAGCTTGAACACGCCGCCCAGCAGGACCGGCAGATAGTCGAACTTCACCCCCTGCCGCTTCTCTATCCCGGGAATCACGAGATGGCTGAGATAGGCGTTGGGGCTGCCGAAATCGAACAGGAATTCAACCTTTGCCATGGTTCACCATTTCTCGCCAAAGGGACGGATCTCAAGCTCGGAGCTCCAGGCATCGCGCGGCTGCTGGTAGAGCGCCCAATAGGAATCGGCCACCGCCTCCGGTCGCATCAGTCGGCCCGGATCCAGATTTTCGAGCGCCGCTTCTCCTTCGCGCTGCCTGATCCTCTCGCGCACCCAGGCCGTGTCGACGCCGGAATCGATGACCAGGTGCGCCACGTGGATGTTCTTTGGCCCGAGCTCGCGCGCGGCGGCTTGCGCGACGGCACGCAGTCCTGCCTTGGCCGCGGCGAAGGCTGCATAGCCCGCACCGCCCCTCATGCTCGCAGTCG
Source organism: Enhydrobacter sp. (assembly GCA_026126105.1). Lineage (GTDB taxonomy): Bacteria > Pseudomonadota > Alphaproteobacteria > Reyranellales > Reyranellaceae > Reyranella. The sequence goes on along the minus strand of JAHCJV010000135.1, from coordinate 3,124 downwards.
CGCCCGTGAAGAAGATGCAGCCCTGGCCGCGCGGCAGCATCAGGCGAGCCGCCTCGCGGCCCGCGAGAAATCCCGAGTAGCAGGCCATCTCCCAGACCTTGCGGAACACGCGCTCGGTCGTGTCGAGGATCGGGAAATTGACGTTGGCGCCGATATTGAAGATGCAGACCTCGAGCGGCGCCTCGCGGTCCGCGTCCTGCAGGAATGCGGTGACGTCCGCTTCCTTCCGCGCGTCGAGCGTACGCCCGAAGGCCTTGCCGCCGGCCTTCTCGATATCGGCGACCAGCGGCGCGAGCTTCTCGCCATTGCGGCGGCCGGCGAACACTGTAAATCCCTCCGATGCGAATTTGCGGGCGATGGCCGCTCCGATGAAGTCGCCTGCACCGATCACCGCCACCGTCGCGTTTCTTGCCGTCATTCCACTCTCCTAGCTCGCCGCAAGGCGGTGTTTGAGGATCTTGCCGGTCGAGGATGCCGGCAGTGCATCGAGGATCACGATCTCGGCGGGCCGCTTGTAGGCGGCGAGCTGCCGGCTGGCGTGCGCAAGGAGCTCGGTCGCGTCGACGTTGGCGCCGGGCAGGAGCTGGACATAGGCCACGACCTCCTCGTTGGCGTCGACAGCCCGGCCGACGACGGCGGCCTGCACGACGGCGGGGTGCGCGTTCAGGACGGCCTCGACCTCGGCGGGATAGACATTGAAGCCCGACCGGATGATCAGTTCCTTGGTGCGGCCGGCGATGAACAGCGCGTCGCCCTCGAAGCGGGCAAGGTCGCCGGTGTTGAACCATCCGTCGCGATCGATGGCCGCGTCGGTGGCTGCGGCGGCCCGGTAGTAGCCTCGCATGACATTGGGGCCACGGACATGCAACTCGCCGACCTCGCCGGCCGCCACCTCCTCGCCCGCTTGGCCGACCAGCCGGACCTCGATGCCCGGCAGGATGGGTCCGACCGACGTATCGGCACGCGGGGCGTCGGCGCGCACGCCGGAAATGCCCGGGGCGCATTCGGTGATGCCGTAGGCATTGAGAAGCGGAAGGCCGAACTCCCGCTCGATCGCCGCCTTCAACGTCGGATCGAGCGGCGCCCCGGCGACATAGAGCCCGCGCAGGCGGCCGCGCGGCAGGGCCTTCACGCCGGCGGTCGCCTTGTATTCGAGCAGGCGCTGATAGGTCGTGGGGACCCCGAACATCAGCGAGACGCCCTGCTCCCGGACGGCGTCGAGGAACGCAGCCGGATCGTACTTCGGCGCGAGGCAGACGGCGCTGCCGCCCATCAAGGTCCCGATGAGGATGCTCGAGAAGCCCACGATGTGAGACATCGGCAGGACGCCGTAGATCACGTCGTCGGGCGTCGGCCGGCGAAGCTCCCGCGACACGCTGGCATTGAACAGGATGTTGCGGTGCGTGAGCATCACGCCCTTCGGATTGCCGGTCGTGCCCGAGGTGTAGAGCAGCGCCGCGACCTGCCGCGATCCGTCGACCTCGACCGGCTCGGGGATCGCCGCCTCGTCGATCGGGCTCGCAGCCAGGGTGCCGATTGCACCCATCGCCACGTCGCGTGCGCCGTGACGCTGCGCATGTCCGCGGGCAAGCTCGGAGACGTCGACAGCGTAGTAGAGAATACGCGCGCCGCAGTGGTCGCGGATCTGGTCGACCTCGCGCGCGGACAGCCTCGGGTTGACCACCACGGCCCACGCGTCGATGGCGGAGATCGCAAGCACGAGGCCCGCGAGCGCCAGGCTGTTCTCGCTCACGACCATCACCCGGTCCCCGCCGCGCACACCGTGGCTTCGCAACGCCGCCGCCGTGGCATCGACGATCCCGGGAAGGGCGCCATAGGTCCAGACCGTGCCGTTCCCGATCAACGCCGGCCGGGTCGGCGCTGTATCCGCCCACGGCCGGAAGACCCGATCCATTCGCTGCGGTAATCCCGCCAGCAGCCGCTCGGCGGCGCTTTCGATCTCCGGTGAGGTCATGGCCGTTTCTCCCCGACCGATAGTCAGTGTTTTTTTCACACTCGTCAATTCGTCGACTGTTGAGAGAATCCGACTCACACGTGAGATTTTCTCATTGAATGAGTGTCTTTTTGACATTGATCAGACCCATGACCCGCCACCCAGCAAGCGAACCGACAGGCGAGCAATGCCGTGCTCGCGCTTGGATGACAGGCACGTCGTCACAGGCGTAGTCTGCCGATGTCCGATTGGGACGCGAGTGGTTCGTACAGGCCCGTAGCCGCATGCTGCCTCAGGAAATAATCCGCAGAAAACGCGACGGGCAGGAGCTTTCGAGCGAGGAGATCGCCTTCATTGCGCGCGGCATCGCGGACAACAGCCTGAGCGAGGGACAGGTCGCGGCCTTTGCCATGGCGGTGTTCTTCCGCGGGATGAGCACGACCGAACGTGTCGCCCTGACCCTGGGCCTCGTGCGGTCCGGCGTCACCCTGGACTGGAACGACCTCGATCTGCCCGGCCCGATCATCGACAAGCATTCGAGCGGCGGGGTCGGCGACAAGGTAAGCCTGATGCTGGCGCCGATCGTGGCGGCCTGCGGCGCCTTCGTGCCGATGATCTCCGGCCGTGGCCTCGGGCATACCGGCGGCACGCTCGACAAGCTGTCGTCGATCTCGGGCTACGATGTGCAGCCCGACATCCCGACCTTCCGGCGGGTGGTGCGCGAGGTCGGCTGTGCCATCATCGGCCAGACCGACAACCTCGCGCCGGCGGACCGTCGGCTCTACGGTGTGAGGGACGTGACTGCCACCGTCGAATCGATCCCGCTGATCGTGAGCTCGATCCTGTCCAAGAAGATCGCGGCCGGGCTCGACGGGCTGGTGATGGACGTGAAATGCGGCTCGGGCGCCTTCTGCGATACCGAGGCGATGGCGCGCGACCTTGCCGGGAGCCTGGTCTCGGTTGCCAACCAGGCAGGGCTGTCGACCACCGCGCTGATCACCGACATGAACCAGGTGCTGGGCGGGACTGTCGGCAACGCACTCGAGGTCACTGAGACCATCGAATATCTCACCGGCGAGGGCGCGCGCGATCCGCGCCTGCATGAGGTCGTCATGGCGCTGGCCGGCGAGATGCTGGCGATGGGCGATCTGGCGCCGAGCGTGGCTGCCG
>JAHCJV010000134.1 GCA_026126105.1 Enhydrobacter sp. | reverse complement strand
TCGCCATCTGCGTCGAGCTGGCGCCGGCCATCGGGGCCTGCACGATCGGATGCTCGATTCCGAACAGATCGAGCAGTCTTCGGTCCTGCCACTTCATCGCTGTTCCTCCTGGAGCGTGACCGACGTTACCATGCTACCGTTCCTCCACCGCATGAGAGTTACTTGGAGTGGCCATGGATCTTTGGCAGCACGACGCGACCGACCTCGCCTATCTCATCCGCACCGGAAAGGCGTCTGCCAGAGAGGCTGTCGATTCGGTGCTGGTACGCCTGCACAAGGTCAATCCCGCCATCAACGCGGTGGTGCGCGTCTACGAGCAGGAGGCACGCGCCGCCGCGGAGACGGCCGATGCCGCCCGTGCGCGCGGCCATGCGCTGGGCCCGCTCCATGGCGTGCCGGTGACGATCAAGATCAACGTCGATGTCGCAGGCCAGCCAACCGACAACGGCGTGGTGCCGCTCAAGGACCTGATCGCCCAGGAAGACAGCCCGGTCGTCGCCAACCTCAGGAACGCCGGCGCGATCATCATCGGCCGCACCAATGCGCCCGCCTTCTCGATGCGCATCTTCAGCGACAACGCCCTGCATGGCCGCACGCTGAACCCGCTCGACCCCACCGTGACGCCGGGCGGCTCGAGCGGCGGCGCGGGCGCCGCGACCGCGACCGGCATCGGCTGCATCGCGCACGGCAACGACATCGGCGGGTCCGTGCGCATTCCGGCCTACTGCAACGGCGTGGTCGGCCTGCGCACCGGCTTCGCGCGCATCCCCTCCTACAACGCGACGGCCGCCAATGGCGGCCGCCCGATCGGCGCGGTGCTGATGGCGGTGCAGGGCCCGCACACCCGCACCGTGCGCGACGCGCGGCTCGCGCTCGAGGTCATGGCACGCGGCGACCGCCGCGACTGGCGCTGGAACGACGTGCCGATGCGCGGCGCGCCACCGGCGCGGCCGATCAAGGTCGCCCTGGTGCCCGAATTTCCGGGCTGCAAGACTCATCCCGGGCAGGCCGCCGCCGTGCGCCATGCCGGCAAGCACCTGCAGGCCGCGGGCTATGTCGTCGAAGAGATCCTGCCGCCCGACCTGGAGCGCGGCATCGAGCTCTGGCACGCGATCATCGCCACCGAGTCGCATGCCGGCCTGTGGCCGACCATGCAGAAGATGGGCGATCCCGACGGCATTGCCGCAATGCGTGCCTGGCTCGACCTCCACAAGCCGGTCGATCTCGCGACCTACATGGGCGCGTTGACCGAGCGCGAGGGCATGCTGTTCCGCTGGATGACGTTCCTCCAGCAATGGCCGCTGGTGATCCTGCCGACCCTGGCCGACCTGCCACCCAGGCAGGTCAGCGACACGACGGTCGAAGGCCAGACCGCGATCTTCGATTCGATGCGCCCGGCCCTGATCGCCCCGCTGCTCGGCTTGCCGGGCCTCGCGGTACCCGTCGGCCGCAGCGGCAAGCTGCGCAACGGTGTGCAGATCATGGCGATGCGCAATCGCGAGGATCTCTGCCTCGACGCCGGCGAGGTCATCGAAGCGGCCGAAGGCGTCGTCGTGCCGGTCGATCCGGCAGCGGCGTGACCAATTGCGCCCGGAACACGACACCGGCACGCCGTTGTTGAGGTGATCTAGAATGGGCGCTTGGCTTGGCGCTACTCGTCGATGTCGATCTCGTCGGTAGCCGGCGGGGGCACCTTGAATCTCTTGTTGCGCAGCAGCGTCTCCATCGCGGCAATGCCCTCGGCATACAGCCTGTTCTCGCAATCGATCTCGGCCCCCAGCCGGGTATGATTGCGCCGCCCGTCCGAATGCGCGCTGCGGCTTGCACCGTACCGATCGTAGTACGCGATCAGTTGCTCGCAGCGCGCCTTCAATGCCTCCTCGCCCGCAGGCAGGGCCTGCGCCGTCAGGACAAGCAGGACCGTCACCACGATCCTGCCGTCTCACGCAGCGCCGGATACAGCGACGTCAGGTTACAGGTTCCACGGCGCCATTGAGATCCATGATCCCGAGCTCGACGATGACCTGGGGTTGGCGCTTCAGCGTTTCGGTTCGAAACTGGCGCAGCGCCATCCTGTTCATCTCGGTCTCGAATGCCTTGTCGGTCTTGATCCGGTCGCCATACGCGACCGCGGCGGCACCGCAATCGCGATGGGTCATGCCGACAACACGCTTCACACTGTGCAGTTGCACGGAGATCGCGAGATTCTCCCAGAAGGTATCGTGCCACTTGGCAAAGGCGGGCGCGACAACCCCGATCGGACCGCCGGCAATGTTGAACTGACTATAGAGGTTCTGCCAGCCACGAGAGGCCATGTATGCCCAGGTGTTGGTCGTGAATCTCGGGTCGATGCATTTCAGCAGCATCGCCTCGTATCCTTGATCGAGCGCCAGTGCCGGCACGGTGGCCACGGACGCAGCCGCAGCCGCCCCCAGACCGAAGAAGCCACGGCGCGAGAGATTCGCCAGGCAATTGCAGCCCGACCGATGAAGGTTCAGCGTCATGTATGTTCTCCCCTTGGGCCGGCAGTTGTAGCTTCCAGAATAGAACCGGCCCCCAAAACCTATTCCGCCGATTGCCGGAACGCTAACTGAAATACACAGCCGCTGTCGCAACCGGCAGGAAGAAGATACTTCTGATTCCGACTGCCATTCGGGAGAGGCGTTCTCTACGACCCCCCGCCTGCGGTCGCGACAGGTGCACGCGCCGCCGCCACCCGTATTGCATGCGCCTTCAGGAGGGCAGGCTTCTGAGACTGAAGTAGGCACTCGCGAGGAAAACGAGGCCGAGGAATAAGCCAACGACACTGCTCACAATGGTCATGGCGGTACCCGCGAGGGCCGAGCCGACCGCAGCGCCGGCCTTTGCGGCGTCGCTGCGGGCGCCGCTTACATGGTCGACCGCAACAACACCCGAAAAGATGACCGAGGCTACCGGCAAGGCAAAACAGAGAAGCCCGCAGATCAGGAAGCCGCGTCCCCAGGCATGACGGCCGCGCTTCGCCGTCAGCGCCAGGACCGCCATTACGGCGAAGCCTATGGCTGCGGCCCATACCCCGCGCTGGCTCCCTGCAGTGCCACCGCCGGAGCCGAAAGCAAATATGATGGCACACAGGATCGCCACCACGATGCCCATAACCATGCCTGCAGCAAGTTTGTTGAGCATCTACGTCCTCAGAGAAACAGGGCGTGCGGCGCCGCTCCCAAAAGACCGTCCCGCTGCTGCGGAACGATACTGCCGCGGTTGCCCGGCGGCAAACGCGGTCTCCTTGCCGCGCAAGACCCGATGCACCGGCAACCTGCCCTGCGCCTGCTTGACCAAGCGCTTCGGAACTCGAGTCTTGACCGCAAAGTCCCGGGTTCGGTCTTCCAATCTTGCGGCGATGTCCGGCATGCTGGCGTCGAGGTACAGCAAGGCTGTAACATCGGCGCGACACTTGGGAGGAAACCAAATGCTGAAACTATCGCGCCGCGCCGCGCTCGCGGCCGTGGCTGCCACGGGTTTGCCGCGCTTTGCCATCGCTCAGGCCAAACAGAAGATCCGGATCGGCGTGCCGACCAAGACTTATTGGCCGACGATCGTGTGCGAGACGGCGCTTCGCCAGAAGCTGTTTGACAAGGAAGGCCTGGACTGCGAGCTGACGATCTATCGCGGTGGTGCAGAGGGCTTCGAGGCCGTGGCGGCGGGCGCCGCCGACATGATCCTGAATTCCTCGTCGAGCGTCGCGGCCGGCTTGAAGAAGGGCGTGAACGTCCGCTGCGTCGCCAACGGGTCGAACGGCTATTACGGCTGGTACCTGGTCGTGAAGCAGGATTCGAAGTTGACCAAGGTCGAGGAGCTGGCCGGGAAGAAGGTCGGCATCACGTCGGCCGGGTCGGGCTCCGACATCCTGGCGCTGTGGACGGTCGCCGCGCGAAAGGTAAATTTCACCCGCGTGCCATTGGGCGGCGGTGGACTGGTGCCGAACCTCTTCTCGGGCAACATCGATGCGACGGTCCTCTATTCGCCCCTCACCTTCAAGGTGATGCAGGCCAAGGAAGCCCGGCCGCTGATCGATTACGGCGCCGAGATACCGCCGCATTCGACGGCGAGCTGGATGGCGACGGACAAGATCATCAAGGACCGCCCGCAGGTGGTCCAGAAGGCCCTGAACGCCATTTATGGCGGCGTGGCCTTCCTGGGTGACGACAAGAATCGCGATGCCTCGGTCAAGCTGATCGCCGAGATCGACGAGATTCCTGACGCGATCGCGGCGGCCGAGCTTGACGGCAACCTCAAGAAACTGTCTCGCGACGGCGCCTTCACGCGCGAGATCATGGAACGCGCACTCGAGATGGCCAAGCTGATCGGCATGACCGACCTCGCGCCGGTCGATCAGATGTATGTCGAGACCTTCAAGCCGGTGCCGACCAAGGCGTGACCCAGACTCAGATCATCGCAGCGCGGCTGGCCCTGCTGGCCGCGATCCTGGCGGCTTGGGCGCTTCTGCCCAAGTACGGCGTGCTCGACCCGCGGCTGCTGCCGCCGCTCGGCGACGTGCTCGCGATGCTGGGCAAGCAGCTCGCCCGCAGCCAGGTCCAGGAGGCGATCGGCGTCACCGCGCTCGAAGTCGTGGTGGCCTTCGTCATCGCCGTGCCGATCGGGGCCGCGATCGGCGTGGCCGCCGCCGAATTCGAGTATTTCGGCCAGATCTTCAAGCCGATGCTGTTCTACGTGTTCAGCGTGCCGAAATCGATCTTCCTGCCGATGTTCATCCTGATCTTCGGCATCGGCTTTCCCCAAAAGGTCGCCTACGCCGCCTTCTCGACCGTCTTCATCGTCATCATGAGCGCGACCGCGGCCGTCGAATCGGTGAAGGCCGACCATGTGCTGGTCGCCCGCTCCTGCGGTGCGACGAAGGCACAGATCCTGTGGCGCATCTATGTGCCCAGCATGATGCCGGTGCTGCTCGAGACCCTGAGGATCTCGATGATCTTCAATTTCACCGGCGTGATGATCGCCGAGATGTACGCCTCGCGCACCGGCATCGGCCATCTGATCGCCAACTGGGGCGAAAATTTCCAGATGCCGGAGCTGTTCGCCGGCGTGATCATGCTGTCGGTCGTGGCGATCTGCTTCAACGAGGCCGTCCGGCTGCTCGAAGTCCGTGTTTCCAAGTGGCGTACATGATGTGGCGTGCATGACCGCAATCGAAGTCGACCGTCTCAGCCACATCTATGCCGGCGCCGAGGGCGGCGTGCCGGCCCTCGAGGACATCTCGATGACGGTCGAGGCCGGCAAGTTCGTGGTCATCGTCGGCCCCTCGGGATGCGGCAAGACCTCCCTGCTGATGATGCTGGCGGGGCTGCGCCACCAGAGCACCGGCACGATCCTGTGCGATGGCCGGCCGATCACCGATCCCGATCCGTCGCGGGTCGGCGTGGTCTTCCAGGAGGCCAGCCTGTTTCCGTGGTTGACGGCGCTGGACAATACCGAATTCCCGCTGGCACTGCGCGGTACACCCCGTGACGAACGCCGGCGCCGCGCCGAGGACATGCTGAACCTGGTCGGTCTTCAGGGCTTCGGCGCGCGCTTCCCGCACGAGCTGTCCGGCGGCATGAAGCAGCGCGTGTCGATCGCCCGCGGCCTCGTGCAGGATCCGCCGGTGCTGTTGATGGACGAGCCGTTCGCCGCGCTCGACGAGCAGACCCGCATGACGATGGGTCACGAGCTGCTGCGCATCTGGTCCAAGACCCGCAAGACCGTGGTGTTCATCACCCACAGCCTGACCGAGGCGGTCTATCTCGCCGACGAGGTGCTGGTGATGTCGGCGCGGCCGGGCCGCATCGTCGACCGCATCGCGATCGACCTGCCGCGACCGCGTACCTACGAGATGATGGCGACCGACACCTTCGGCAAGCTGCGCGAGCGGATCTGGCAGCAGATCCGCAAGCCGGAGGGCACCCTGTCATGAGGCGGCCCTCACCGTCCGCCGTCCGCTGGATGCTGCTCGCCGCGCTGCTCCTGTTATGGGAGCTGATGCCGCAGACAAAGATCGTCCCCGAGCTGTTCCTGCCGTCGCTGTCGAAGACCCTGACGGTGCTCTGGAAGGACCGCGTCGAATACGCCGAGAACCTCCTCGTCACCCTGTACGAGGTTGGCGTGGCGATGCTGATCGCCTGCGGCGCCGGCATCCTCGTCGGCGCGCTCGTTGGCGGGATATCGGTGCTGCGCAACCTGATGCTGCCCGTATTTTCCAGCCTTTATGCGGTGCCGATCGTGATTCTTTATCCGATTTTTACGGCCTGGTTCGGTATCGGCTCCGAATCCAAGATCGCTTTTGCGGGCATTTACGGGTTCTTTCCGGTCATGCTGTCGACCGCCGCCGGTATCCGCACCATCGATCCGCAATACATGCTGGCGGCGCGCAGCATGGGCGCCACCCTGCCGCAGCAGATCGTGCGGGTGATCATTCCGGCCTCGATCCCGACCGTGCTTTCTGGTCTCCGGCTCGGCGGCGCCCTCACCATCATCGGCGTCGTGGTGTCGGAGATGCTGACCGCCTCCGCCGGCATCGGCTACCTCGTCACCCGCTACCGAACGATCCTCGACAGCCCCCATGTCTTTGCCGCCATCCTGATGATCCTGCTGCTGTCGATCCTGTTCGATCTCCTCGCCCGCGCCGTCGAGCGGCGGACGCTGGTCTGGCAGACCGCTGGCCGGCGTGTGCCGTCTGCCGGGGCGGCAACAAGCACCACCCGAATGCCGGCCCCCGCGCCGGTCTGATCCAAGGAGCGTACCCCATGACCGAGACCCTGTTGCAGACCACCGTGGTCGGATCCTATCCGCAGCCCGACTGGCTGGTCGATCGCGCGCTGCTGATGAAAGGCGTGCCGCGCACGCGGCTGCACGAGCTGTGGCGCGTGCAGGACCCGTACCTGCAGCAGGCGCAGGACGACGCCACCCTGCTCGCCATCCGCGACATGGAGCGGGCCGGCATCGATATCATCACCGACGGCGAAATGCGGCGCGAGAGCTACTCGAACCATTTCGCCACCGCGCTCGACGGCGTCGACAACGACAATCCGGCCGAGATCTTCAACAACCGCGGCCAGAAGACCGTGGTGCCGAGGGTCGTCGGCAAGATCCGCCGCACGCGGCCGGTCGAGGTGCGCGACATGCAGTTCCTGCGTGCCAATACCGGCAAGGCCGCAAAGATCACCCTGCCCGGCCCCTTCACCATGGGCCAGCAGGTCCATGACGAGTTCTACAAGGACGCCGAGGCAATGTGCATGGACTATGCCGCCGCGGTGAACGAGGAGGCACACGAGCTGGTCAAGGCCGGCGCCGACGTGATCCAGCTCGACGAGCCGTGGCTGCGCAACAATCCCGACGAGGCCCAGCGCTACGCCGTAAAGGTGATCAACCGCGCCCTGCAGTGCATCACCGTGCCGACGGTCGTCCATCTCTGCTTCGGCTACGCCGCCGTGGTCACCGGGCTGAAGCCGACCGGCTATTCCTTCCTGCCGCAGCTCTCCGACACCATCGCCCAGCAGATCTCGATCGAATCGGCGCAGCCGAAGATCGACCTCGGGGTGCTCAAGGACCTCGCGCCCAAGAAGGTGATGCTGGGCGTGATCGATCTCAGCGACCCCGAGGTCGAGTCTCCGCAGAAAGTCGCCGAGCGCATCCGCGCCGGTCTCAAATATCTCTCGCCCGACAAGCTCCTGCCCGCCCCGGACTGCGGCATGAAGTACCTGCCGCGAGCCACTGCCTTCGGCAAGCTCAAGGCGCTCGCCGAAGGCGCCGCGATCGTGCGGAAAGAGTTGTCTTAGTCTCTAGCGCGCGATCGTGGTTCCGGCGCGGTCCGTGGTGACGGTAACGGGCGCACCGTTGCGCGTCGCCTTGCCGACCCACTTGCCGGCAGGACCGGGGCGCAGGTTGCGGATGTCCTTGTACCCCTGAGAGTGCAGCCGGGCATTCACCCCCGCGGCACCTGCGTTGGTGGCTTGGTTGCGGGATTGGGCGGACGCTGCAAAAGCTGCAAACACCAGGCCTATCGCGAGCAGCAGGCGGGTCATGAGGCGAGCTTTCCCTTCAAGACCGTTCCGGCTCGGGCATCGGTGGCTTCGCCGTTCTCGAAGGCGACCGCGCCGTTTACCAGCGTGGCCTTGATCCCCTCGGCCTTCTGAACGAGGCGGCGCGCGCCGCCGGGGAGGTCCTTCTCGACGGTCGGCAGCTGCGGCCGGATGCGGTCTTCCTCGAACAGCAGGATGTCAGCCTGATAGCCCTCCGTGAGCAGGCCGCGCCCCTTCATCTCCCAGGCAGCCGCATTGTCGTGCGTCAGTTTCTTGATCGCTTCTTCAAGGGTGAAGGCGCCCCGCTTGCGGACCCAGTAGCTCAGCAAATGCGTCTGCAAAGACGAGCCCATCTCCTGGCAGACATGGGCGCCCGAGTCGGAGAAGGTCGCCAGCGTCCGCGGATGCTTCAGGATGCCCAGCACGTCGTCCGGAGTCTCGTTGACCAGCGGCTGAACATAGACCTGGTCATCGTTGGCGAGCGACAGGTCGATCATCACCTCGACCGGATGCTGCCCCCGGCTGCGCGCGAGCTGCTCGACCGTGGGATCGTCCCAATCGACGCCCTTCATGGCGAACAGGTTGGCGTAGTCGGGCTTGCGCGGATCGGTCGTGGCCGCGCCGCCACCCTGGAAAGTATTGTCGCGCGGCTTCATCGCCGCCTCTGCCGCCACGAGCGCGCGGCGCACCTCGGGTTCGCGTAGCCGCCGCTTCTGCTCATCCAGCGGCAGGGCGCGGATAGGCCGCCACGCCGGGAGCACGTCGAAGGGAAGGTATGATTTCAGGGAGAAGATCGCATTGATCGAGCGTGTCGTACCTTGCCCGAACATGCGCCCGCCGGCCGCAACCGTGTCGTCGATATACTTCGTTTGGTAGTGCCACGGCGTCGGGTCCTCACCCTGCCGGGTGGCCAGCACCCCAAACATGATCGGACGTTTGTACGCCAGGGCCGCCTGCCGCAGCCGATCGAGAAAGGCTCGGTGCCTCGGACCGCTGCCGACATCGGGCCCGACCTGGAAGATGCCATCGTCGAGTTCGGCCATCGCCGCGAGGATGCGATCGATCTCCTCCCACTCGGCGATGCGGCTCGCGACCGGCGTGTCGTCCGGCGTCACGTGAGTAGAGGCGCGCGAGCTGGAGAATCCAAGCGCCCCGGCCCGGAGCGCCTCCTGCACCGCCGAGGCCATGCGCGCCATCTCGTCCTCGGTCGCCTTCTCGGACAGCGCGCGCCGCCCCATGACGTACATGCGCAGCGCCGAGTGGCCGATATACATGCCGTAGTTGATGGCCTTCGGCAGGCGATCCACGGTCGCGAGATACTCGGGAAACGTTTCCCATGTCCAGTCGATCCCGGCGGCCATTGCCTCCGTCGAGATGTCCTCGACCGCCGACAGGCAACGCGCGAACCACTCGCGGTCCTCCGGCTTGCACGGCGCCAGCGCGAAGCCGCAATTACTCATCACCACCGAGGTCACGCCGTGCCAGCACGAGCAGCTGCCGAGCGGATCCCACGCGACCTGCGCATCCATATGCGTGTGGCCGTCGATGAAGCCCGGCGAAACGATCAGCCCGTCGGCATCGAGCGTCCGCGACGCCGGAGTCGTGACCTTGCCGATCTCGACGATACGACCGTCCCTGATACCGATGTCGCCGGTGAAGCGCGTGTTTCCCGACCCGTCGACGACCGTGCCGCCGCGAATGACCGTATCCAGTGCCATTGTATCCTCCCGCTATAGGCTCGAGGTCGTGAAGCAACTCGGTGGACCTGAAGGAGTGCCCTGTGCGGCCGGCTCGTCGACCACGGTGAAACTCTTCTCCGCGAGCTTGCGGCCGTGCTGCAGCACCTCGAGGGTCCAGGGGCCGGGCATTAATTCCCAGGCGTGGTCGAAACTGTAGCCGGTGTAGGACACGGTTCCGACCGCCAGGGTCGCGCTGCGCTCATGGCGCGTCACTGCCGTGCCTCCGCCGGTCGGCCGCACGGCGGCCGGAAACTGCACGGCGAGCGTGAGCTCGACGGGCACGCCGTTTTCCGGCCCGTCGACGCGGTAACGAAAACCGAAATGGATCCCTTGGCGCATCGGCACCGACGTGGTCGTCGCGATATGGCAGATGTTGTCGATGAGGTTCGAAACGATGCCGTTCGGTTCGCGCAGCTGTCCGGTCACCTCTGCCGTATACAGGCCGTACTCGACGATCTCGACATCGCTCGCCTCGCCGGCATCTGCGATCCTGGCGAAACCGACGATCGACGCCAGGATGAGCGCGGCCGCACGCATCGGGCTCAGATCCGGTCCTTGTTCTCGACGATCTTCCAGTAAGTGTCCTTCGCGCAGATCTTGCCGCCGCGAAAGGTGTAGATGTCACAGCCCTGGTAGTTCAGGTCCTCGCCGTCGGCACCTTTGCCCCTGACGGTCCAGACCGAGATCGCGCGGTTGCCGGCGTAAATGTACTCCTTGTGATCCCAGCGCATGTCGGGAATGACCTTGAAGCGCGCCGCGAGCGTCTGGCGGATCGTCTCCTTCCCGGCGAGCGTCCGGCCGACCGGTTCGGGTCCGCGCGCGAGCCAGAAGGTAGCGTCGTCGGTAAAGAACGAGACGATGCGGTCTACGTCACGGCTGTTGAAGGCGGCCGATATAGCCTTCATGAGCTCGGGTGTCGCAATGTCGCTGGGATTGGTTGCAGTGTCCGGCATAGCCCGTACCTCCTATGGCTTTCGAGAACGATTGCAGGCCTGGCAGCAACCGGCAACGGAAAAGCCGACTTGGTCAGCGATGGGCGGCTCGGTGGAAGGCGAGCGTTCGCGCTTACTGCTCGGCGACCCGTCCTGCGCGATCGACTTTCACTTCTACCGTCTTCCCGCCGCGTTTGGCGGTTCCGCGCCACAGTCCGTCGGCGCCCCTTGCGAGGCCGTGCACGTCCTTGTAGCCGTCCATTTCGATCCGCCTCCGTGCCGTCGCAGCCGCCCCGGAAACGGCAGCGGCGCGCGAATCGACAGATCCGCTTCCACTGCTCAACTTGTTCATCCGAGTATCGGCTTTCGCATTTTCAGGCACCGGACTCTGCGCGGTCTGAGCGCTCGCGGACCCGACGGCGGCAGCGAAGGCCAAGACCAGCAGTATGCGTTTCAAGGGGTGCCTTTCATGCGTGTCTGAGTCACAAATCAAAACGCGCGTCGCGGAACGGACGTTCCGTTCGCTGATTCTTGCTTTGCCCCCATTTCGCCGCAGGCGTAGCGTGGCTCCATAAGACAGGGGAAACGCACGTGGCGTACGACTACATCATTGTCGGTGGTGGCTCGGCCGGATCGGTCATGGCCAACCGCCTCTCGGCAAAAGGCGCCAACAAGGTGCTGGTCTGCGAAGCCGGCCAGGACACGCCACCCGGCGCGGAACCGCCGGAAATCCGCGACTCCTATTCGGGTACGGCCTATTTCGACCCGCGCTTCCACTGGACCGAGCTCAAGGTCCACACCCAGGTCGTGAGTCACAACAATCCGCACGAGAACCGCCCGCCGCTGCGCAAATACGAGCAGGCCCGCGTCCTGGGCGGCGGCTCGTCGATCAACGGCCAGATGGCCAACCGAGGCGCGCCGACCGACTACGCCGAATGGGTCGCGCGCGGCGCCGAGGGTTGGGAGTGGGACAAGGTCCTGCCCTACTTCAAGAAGGTCGAGCGCGATCTCGACTTCAGCAACGAATGGCACGGCAAGGACGGCCGCATTCCTGTGCGCCGCATTCCGGTCGAGCACTGGACGAAGCACGCCAAAGCCGTTGGCGAGGCCTGCAAGCTCGCCGGCATGAAGTTCCTTCCGGACCAGAACGGCGAGTTCGTCGACGGCTACTTCCCGGTCACCCACTCCAACGCCTCCGAGCAGCGCGTGTCCGCCGCCATGGGCTATCTCGACGCCGAGACCCGCAAGCGGCCGAACCTCACCATCTCGACCAACACGCAGGTGAAGTCGCTGCTGTTCGAGGGCACGCAGTGCGTCGGCGTCAAGGCCATGATCGACGGCAAGGAGGTCGAGTTTCGCGGCCGCGAGGTGATCCTGTCC
>JAHCJV010000133.1 GCA_026126105.1 Enhydrobacter sp. | reverse complement strand
CTTCGACGGCGATCAGATGGCGGTCCACGTGCCGCTGTCGCTGGAAGCCCAGCTCGAGGCGCGCGTGCTGATGATGTCGACCAACAACATCCTGTCGCCGGCGTCGGGCAAGCCGATCATCGTGCCGTCGCAGGACATCGTGCTGGGCATCTACTACATTACGCTCGAGCGCGACGGAGAGCCGGGCGAGGGCTCGCTGTTCTCCGAGATCGGCGAGCTCGAGCACGCGCTGCACAACCGCACGCTCTCGATGCACGCCAAGATCAAGGCGCGTCTGGAGGCCTATGACGACAGGGCGTTCTGGCGAGCCGTGTGGTCGAGACCACGCCTGGTCGCATCCTGCTGGCGCAGATCCTGCCCAAGCATCAGAACCTGCCGTTCTCGCTGATCAACCGCCTGCTGACGAAGAAGGACCTGCAGAACGTCATCGACACGGTCTACCGCCACTGCGGCCAGAAGGAGACCGTGATCTTCGCCGACCGCCTGATGGGGCTGGGCTTC
Organism: Enhydrobacter sp.; assembly: GCA_026126105.1. GTDB lineage: Bacteria > Pseudomonadota > Alphaproteobacteria > Reyranellales > Reyranellaceae > Reyranella. Next base: position 11,698 of record JAHCJV010000133.1, on the reverse strand, counting down.
TATCACGCCTGCCGCGCCGGCATCTCGTTCGGCAAGGACGACCTCGTCATTCCGGCCGCCAAGGAGAAGCTGGTCGCCCAGACGCAGAAGGAAGTGAAGGAGTACGAGCAGCAGTACCAGGACGGCCTGATCACCTCGGGCGAAAAGTACAACAAGGTGGTCGACGCCTGGTCGCGCTGCTCGGATCGCGTTGCCGAGGAGATGATGAAGGGCATCTCCACGCCGAAGCCCGGCCGCCCGGTCAACGCGGTGTGGATGATGGCGCATTCCGGCGCGCGCGGCTCGGCCACGCAGATGAAGCAGCTCGCCGGCATGCGCGGCCTGATGACCAAGCCGTCGGGCGAGATCATCGAGACGCCGATCATCTCGAACTTCAAGGAAGGCCTGTCGGTGCTCGAGTACTTCAACTCGACCCACGGCGCGCGCAAGGGACTGGCCGATACCGCGCTCAAGACCGCGAACTCGGGCTACCTGACCCGCCGTCTGGTCGACGTGGCCCAGGACTGCATCATCATCGAGGAGGATTGCGGCACCGAACGCGGCCTCACGATGCGTGCGGTCGTGGACGGGGGCGATGTCATCGAGCCGCTCTCCGAGCGTGTCCTCGGCCGCACGGCTCTGGACGACATCGTCGATCCGCTGAGCGGCGAGCTGATCGTCAAGGCTGGAGACCTGATCGACGAGGTCGGTGTCGAGCTGATCGACAAGGCGGGCATCGAGGAGCTGCGCATTCGGTCGGTGCTGACGTGCGACACCAAGATCGGCGTCTGCGGCAAGTGCTACGGGCGCGACCTGGCGCGCGGCACGAAGGTCAATATCGGCGAGGCGGTCGGTGTCATCGCCGCCCAGTCGATCGGCGAGCCGGGCACCCAGCTCACGATGCGTACCTTCCACATCGGCGGCGCGGCTCAGCGCGGCGCGGAACAGTCGAACGTCGAGGCGAGCCATGACGGCACGGTGCAGGTGCGGAACCGCAACATCGTGATGAACAGCCAGGGCGTTCCGGTCGTCATGGGCCGCAATACCGAGCTGGTGCTGATCGATGCCGCCCAGCGCGAGCGCGCCAAGCATCGCGTGCCCTACGGCGCACGCCTGCTGGTCGACAACGACAGCCAGGTCACCAAGGGCCAGAAGCTGGCGGAGTGGGATCCGTACACCCTGCCGATCATCACCGAGAAGGCCGGCAAGGCGGTCTACGTCGACCTCGTCGAAGGCGTGTCGATGCGTGAGGTGATCGACGACTCCACGGGCATTTCCAACCGTGTGGTGGTCGACTGGAAGGGCCAGCCGCGCGGCGGCGACCTGCGTCCGCGCATCGTCATCCATGGTGCGGACGGTAACCCGATCATGCTGGCGAACGGGCAGGAGGCCCGCTACCTGCTGTCGCTCGACTCCGTGCTCTCGGTCGAGAACGGGCAGGAGGTCCATGCCGGCGACATCCTCGCGCGCATCCCGCGCGAGGGCGGCAAGAACCGCGACATCACGGGCGGTCTGCCGCGCGTGGCCGAGCTGTTCGAAGCCCGCAAGCCCAAGGACTTCGCGATCATCTGCGACATCGGCGGCCGGATCGAGTTCGGCAAGGACTACAAGAACAAGCGCCGTATCCTGATCGTGCCGGAAGGCGAGAACGCGGAGCCTGTCGAATACCTGATCCCGAAGGGCAAGCGCATCGCCGTCCAGGAGGGCGACTATGTGGAGCGTGGCGACCTGCTGATCGACGGCAACCCGGTGCCGCACGACATCCTGCGCGTGCTGGGCATCGAGAAGCTCGCCGAGTATCTCGTCAACGAGATTCAGGAGGTCTATCGGCTCCAGGGCGTGAAGATCAACGACAAGCACATCGAGACGATCGCGCGTCAGATGCTGCAGAAGGTCGAGATCACCGAGGCCGGCGAATCGACCTTCCTGGTCGGCGAGCAGGTCGACAAGGGCGAGTTCGAGATCGAGAACGCCAAGCTCATCTCGGAGAAGCTGAAGCCTGCGAAGGCGGATCCGGTGCTGCTCGGCATCACCAAGGCTTCCTTGCAGACCAAGTCGTTCATCTCGGCGGCGTCCTTCCAGGAGACGACTCGCGTGCTCACCGAAGCGGCGGTTTCGGGCAAGGTCGACAACCTGCAGGGCCTCAAGGAGAACGTAATCGTCGGCCGTCTGATCCCGGCGGGCACCGGCGGGGTCGTCAACCGCTTGAAGGCGATCGCTGGCCAGCGCGATCGCGCCATCCTGGCCGCCGGCAACGAAGTCGAGGAGCAGCAGACGCTTCCGCCCCTCGAGGAAGAACGCGCCGCCGACTGAACGCCCGGCGCATGAAAATCGGAGAGGGCCGTCGCCGGAAGGCGACGGCCTTTTTCTTGGCGGATCCGGCAAGCCTCAAGCCGCCTGTCGGCCGATCCAGTCCTCGCGCATCAATTGCCAGACCATTTGCGAGCGTTCGCCGCCGACGTACCGGCCGATCAGGATGTCGACCAGTTGCGCGCCCTGCTTCTCCTTGATCCGGCGGGAGGCGAGGTTCTCCTGCGCGTTGCTGAGCCACAGGCAGGGCCAGCCGAGCTGACGGAAAGCGTAGTCGGTCACCCGATCGGCGGCCTCGGTCATCAGGCCCCGGCCTTGAAAGGCGGGATCGAGCCAGAAGCCGCGCTGGTCGCGGCTGACGCCGTCGTCAGGCCAAAGGTCGATCATGCCGATCAGGTCGGCGGGTCCCTTCCTCGGAACGATCGCCCAATGGGATTTCTCGCCCCGCGCCATCTCCTCCAGGCATGTCGCGACGTAGGCCGAGGCACCGTCGGCCGGATAGGGCCAGGGGATCCGGGCGTTGAGCCAGCGCACGATCTCCCATTGAGGAAACCGCCGCTGGATGACCGGCGCATCCTTGCTGCGCACAGGACGCAGCACGAGGCGTGGCGTGTGAAGCACCGGGGTGGGAGGCATCGTGAAGGGGGGCATCTCGGGTCTCGCTTCCGTCGCCGGAGGGGCGGGACCTGCTGCGAGACCCCGGCCGTTTCGGCGGGGTCGGGTTAGGTTCGGCTCTGGATCAGAAGATCGCGCGCACGCCTAACTCCGCCCCAAAGGTACCTTTGGCGACCGAATTAATGCGGGTGACGCGACGCAGCATTCACGTCACATACCGGTTCGCGCGAGTGATGTAAATATTTGTGTCGAGAAAGAGGGAGCCGTGCCACAAGTGGTTGATATAATCTTTCGCTCCCATCCGGGTACGAGTCAGGAACGAGTCGCTCGACGAGCGCGGGAAATAAGCAGCGATATCAAAGGCGAAAAGCACTGCGCCGTGCTTGACGTACAGGGAACGCAGCAATATAAGCGCGCCACTTCGGCGAAAGGCTGGTGGTAGGCGATAAGCCTAAACGCAGCCGGACGTCGAGGACCGCTACAAGTAGGGCCTTCAGGCCGCACAGCTAATTCCCGCGCGGGGCTGCGTTCTTGCCGCTAGCCCGCGCATTCGCTTTGCGCCGTAGCCATGCCTGAGTGGAACCGAGACGGCGACAAGGAATCGAAATCAATGCCGACCATCAACCAGCTGATTGCCAAGGGCCGCAGCCCGCTCAAGGCGCACAACAAGGTGCCCGCGCTGCAGGCCTGTCCGCAGAAGCGCGGCGTCTGCACCCGCGTCTACACGACCACGCCAAAGAAGCCGAACTCGGCGCTGCGCAAGGTCGCGAAGGTGCGCCTGACCAACGCCTACGAGGTCGTGAGCTACATCCCGGGCGAGGGCCACAATCTGCAGGAGCATTCGGTGGTCATGATCCGTGGCGGCCGCGTCAAGGATCTGCCGGGCGTGCGCTACCACATCATTCGCGGCACCCTCGACACCCAGGGCGTCAAGGACCGCAAGCAGCGCCGTTCGAAGTACGGCGCGAAGCGTCCGAAGTAAGGCGGAGGAACGCACATGTCTCGCCGTCGCGCTGCTGTAAAACGTGAAGTCCTGCCGGACGCCAAGTTCGGAGACGTCGTCCTGTCCAAGTTCATGAACACGCTCATGGAGCGTGGGAAGAAGTCGGTCGCCGAACGGGTCGTCTACGGTGCCTTGGACGAGATCGAAGGCAAGCTCAAGCAGGATCCGATCCCCGCCTTCCACGAGGCGCTGGAGAACGTGAAGCCGGCGGTCGAGGTTCGCTCGCGCCGTGTCGGCGGCGCGACCTATCAGGTGCCTGTCGAAGTCCGTCCGGAGCGCCGGCAGGCTCTCGCGATCCGCTGGATCATCCAGGCCGCCCGCGACCGCTCGGGGCACAGCATGAAGGAGAAGCTCTCAGCCGAGCTGCTCGACGCCTTCAATCGCCGCGGCAACGCTGTAAAGAAGCGCGAGGATACCCACAAGATGGCCGACGCCAACAAGGCGTTCGCGCATTACCGCTGGTAATCGACCTGGTCCCCTCGATCTAGAAAGCCCCAACCATGGCTCGCACCACTCCCATCGCGCACTATCGCAACATCGGCATCATGGCGCACATCGATGCCGGCAAGACGACGACGACGGAGCGCATCCTCTATTACACCGGCAAGTCGCATAAGATCGGCGAAGTGCACGACGGCGCCGCGACCATGGACTGGATGGAGCAGGAGCAGGAGCGCGGCATCACCATCACGTCCGCCGCCACGACGTGCTTCTGGAAGGTCGAGACCGGTCCGTACAAGGACGTCAGCTACCGTATCAACATCATCGACACGCCGGGCCACGTCGACTTCACGATCGAGGTCGAGAGGTCCCTGCGCGTGCTGGACGGAGCGGTCTGCGTGTTCGACTCGGTGGCTGGCGTGGAGCCGCAATCCGAGACGGTGTGGCGCCAGGCCGACAAGTATGGCGTGCCGCGCATCTGTTTCGTCAACAAGATGGACCGCACGGGCGCGAACTTCTATCGCACTGTCGACATGATCGTCGACCGCCTCGGCGCCAAGCCGCTGGTCACGCAGCTGCCGATCGGTTCGGAGGGCGGATACAAGGGCCTGGTCGACCTGGTCGCCAACAAGGCGATCATCTGGCTGGAAGAGACGCTGGGCGCCAAGTTCGAGATCGTCGAGATCCCGGCTGACATGAAGGAAAAGGCCGAGGAATACCGCGCCAAGCTGATCGACATGGCAGTCGAACAGGACGACGACGCGATGCAGAAGTTCCTCGACGGCGAGGAGCCCGACTACGAGACGCTGATCAAGTGCATCCGCAAGGGCACGATCAACTACGCGTTCGTGCCGATCCTGTGCGGCTCGGCCTTCAAGAACAAGGGCGTGCAGCCCATGCTCGACGCCGTCGTGAACTATCTTCCGGCGCCGATCGACGTCGAAGACGTCAAGGGCGTGAAGATGGGCACCGACGAGCCGATCACGCTGCCGTCGAGCGACGATGCGCCGATGTCGGCGCTGGCGTTCAAGATCATGACGGATCCGTTCGTCGGCTCGCTTACCTTCGCCCGCGTCTATTCGGGCGTGATGCAGTCGGCGACCGGCGTGCTGAACAGCACGAAGGACCGCAAGGAGCGCATCGGCCGCATGCTCTTGATGCATGCGAACGATCGGGAAGACGTGAAGGAAGCCCGCGCGGGCGACATCATCGCCCTGGCGGGTCTCAAGAGCGTCACTACCGGCGACACGCTGTGCGCGCCTGAGAACCCCGTCATCCTGGAGAAGATGGACTTCCCCGATCCGGTCATCGAACTGGCCATCGAGCCGAAGTCGAAGGCGGACCAGGAGAAGCTCGGGCAGGCGTTGGGCCGCCTGGTGCAGGAGGATCCTACTTTCCGCGTCTCCACGGACCAGGAGACCGGCCAGACCGTGATCAAGGGGATGGGAGAGCTGCATCTCGAGATCAAGGTCGACATCCTGCGCCGCACCTACAAGGTGGACGCAAATGTCGGCGCGCCTCAAGTCGCCTACCGCGAGACGCTCGGCCGCAAGGCGGAGATCGACTACACGCACAAGAAACAGTCTGGCGGTTCGGGCCAGTTTGCCCGCATCAAGCTCGTGTTCGAGCCGGGCGAGCCAGGCTCGGGCTACAGCTTCGAGAGCAAGATCGTCGGCGGCGCGGTGCCCAAGGAGTTCATCCCGGGCGTAGAGAAGGGCCTCGAGGCTTCGCGCGAGACCGGCGTGCTCGCAGGGTTCCCGGTGATCGACTTCAAGGCGTCGTTGATCGACGGCGCGTATCATGACGTGGACTCGAGTGTGCTGGCGTTCGAGATCGCGGCTCGCGCTGCCTTCCGTGACGGGCTCGCAAAGGCGCAGTGCAAGCTGCTCGAGCCGATCATGAAGGTCGAGGTGGTGACACCGGAAGACTACATGGGTGACTGCATTGGCGACTTGAACAGCCGCCGCGGCCAGATCCAGGGCATGGAGGCCCGCGGCAACGCGCAGGTCATCAATGCCATGGTCCCGCTCGCCAACATGTTCGGCTACGTGAACACGTTGCGCTCCATGACCCAGGGACGTGCGGCCTACACCATGACCTTCGATCACTACGCGCCTGTCCCGCAGGCCGTGGCGGACGAGGTCGTTGCGAAGCTGGCCGGCTGATAACCGATAGAATCAGGCAAGGAAGACAACCATGACGAAGGCGAAGTTTGAGCGGAACAAGCCGCACTGCAACATCGGGACGATCGGTCACGTCGATCACGGCAAGACGTCTTTGACGGCGGCGATCACGAAGATCCTTGCGAAGACGGGCGGAGCGACGTTCACGGCGTACGACCAGATCGACAAGGCTCCGGAGGAGCGGGAGCGGGGGATCACGATCTCGACGGCGCATGTCGAGTACGAGACGCAGAACCGCCACTACGCGCACGTCGATTGCCCGGGCCATGCGGACTACGTGAAGAACATGATCACGGGAGCGGCGCAGATGGACGGCGCGATCCTGGTGGTGTCGGCGGCGGACGGTCCGATGCCGCAGACGCGCGAGCACATTCTGCTGGCGCGCCAGGTCGGTGTTCCGGCGCTGGTGGTGTACATGAACAAGGTCGACATGGTGGACGATCCGGAGCTTCTGGACCTTGTCGAGCTGGAGGTTCGCGAGCTTCTGAAGAGCTACCAGTTTCCGGGGGACGACATTCCGGTGGTGCGCGGTTCGGCCTTGATGGCGCTGGAGGACAAGGCGCCGGAGCAGGGCGAGCAGTCGATCCTGAAGCTGATGGAAGAGGTCGACAAGTACATCCCTCAGCCTGCGCGCGACAAGGACAAGCCGTTCCTGATGCCGATCGAGGACGTGTTCTCGATCTCGGGTCGCGGGACGGTGGTGACGGGCCGGGTGGAGCGCGGGATCATCAAGGTGGGCGAGGAAGTGGAGATCGTCGGTCTGAAGGCGACGTCGAAGACGACGGTGACGGGCGTCGAGATGTTCCGCAAGCTGCTGGATTCGGGCGAGGCGGGCGACAATATCGGGGCGCTGCTGCGCGGCGTTGGCCGCGAGGATGTCGAGCGCGGGCAGGTTCTGGCCAAGCCGGGCTCGATCACGCCGCACACGAACTTCGAGGCGGAGGCGTACATCCTGACCAAGGAGGAGGGTGGCCGTCACACGCCGTTCTTCACCAACTACCGTCCGCAGTTCTACTTCCGCACGACCGACGTGACGGGCGTGGTGACCCTGCCGGAAGGCACCGAGATGGTGATGCCGGGGGACAATGCCCGCCTGGTGGTCGAGCTGATCCAGCCGATCGCGATGGACGAGGGCCTGCGCTTCGCCATCCGCGAGGGCGGCAGGACCGTCGGCGCCGGCGTCGTCACCAAAGTCGTGAAGTAAGAAACGGGCGATAGGCGAGTACAGACAATGGCCATGGACAACACCAATATCCGGATCAGGCTGAAGGCCTTCGATCATCGCGTGCTCGACCAGTCGACCAGCGAGATCGTGAGCACGGCCAAGCGGACGGGCGCGCAGGTGCGCGGGCCCATCCCGCTGCCGACGGGTATCGAGAAGTTCACGGTCAACCGCTCGCCGCACATCGACAAGAAGTCGCGCGAGCAGTTCGAGATCCGCACCCACAAGCGCGTGCTCGATATCGTCGATCCGACGCCGCAGACGGTGGACGCGCTGATGAAGCTCGACCTCGCCTCGGGCGTCGACGTCGAGATCAAGCTCGGCGCCTAAGAGAGACAGGGAAGAGGAACAGACCATGCGTTGCGGTCTCGTCGCCCAGAAGGTCGGCATGACCCGCGTCTTCAATGACGCGGGGGAGCATGTGCCGGTGACCGTTCTGAAGATTGAAACACTGCAGGTGGTGGCCGTCCGCTCGGAAGAGAAGGACAAGTACACCGCCGTGCAGCTCGGCTATGGCAAGGCCAAGGTGAAGAACGTGACCCAGCCGATGCGGGGACATTTCGCCAAGGCCAAGGTCGAGCCGAAGAAGAAGCTGGTCGAGTTCCGCGTCGCCAAGGACGCGGTGCTCGAAGTCGGTGCCGAGCTCGTCCCGAGCCATTTCGTGCCGGGCCAGTATGTCGATGTGGTCGGCACCACGATCGGCCGCGGCTTCACCGGCTCCATGGTGCGCTGGAACTTCCATGGCCTCGAGGCGAGCCACGGCGTTTCGGTCTCGCATCGTTCGCACGGCTCGACCGGCAATCGTCAGGATCCAGGTCGCACGTTCCCGGGCAAGAAGATGGCCGGGCATTACGGCAGCGAGCGCGTGACCACGCAGAACCTCAAGGTCGTCGCCACCGACGACGAGAAGGGGTTGCTGCTGGTGTCGGGCGCGGTTCCCGGCGCCGCCAACGGCTACATCATCGTCAAGGACGCGTCCAAGCGCGCCCGGCACAAGGATGCTCCGTACCCGGCCGGCTTGCGCAAGGCCGTGACCGAGGCTCCGGCTCCCGAGACCCCTGCTGAATCGAGCGGGGCGGCCGACGCCGCGCCGCAGGCTTGAGGATCCGAGTATGAAGATCGCGGTAAAGACCATCGAGGGCGACAGCGCCGGCGAAATCGATCTCGCCGATGCCGTGTTCGGCGCTCCCGTCCGCAAGGACATCCTGCAGCGTTGCGTGGTGTGGCAGCTCTCGCGCCGCCAGCAGGGCACGCACAAGACCAAGGGGCGGTCGGAGGTTACGGCGACGGCCAAGAAGATGTATGCCCAGAAGGGCACCGGCCAGGCACGTCACGGCAACAAGGCGGCGCCGCAGTTCCGCGGCGGCGGCAAGGCGTTCGGCCCGGTCGTGCGCAGCCACGCGTCGGACCTGCCGAAGAAGGTGCGCAAGCTGGCGCTGCGCTGCGCGCTGTCGTCCAAGGCGGCCGAAGGCAAGCTGATCGTGGTCGAGTCGGCTGCGCTCGCCGAGCCCAAGACCGCCAAGCTCAAGGGCCATTTCGGCAAGCTCGGCGTGTCGTCGGTTCTGATCATCGCCGGTGGCGAGGTCGACACCAACTTCGCCCGCGCGGCGGCCAATATCGCGCACGTCGACGTGCTGCCGCAGCAGGGTGCCAACGTCTACGACATCCTGCGCCGCGATACGCTCGTACTGACGAAGGACGCCGTGAAGCATCTCGAGGAGCGCCTGCAATGAGCGCGAGAGCACCGATCAAGCTCACCGTGAGCCGGGCCCGTATGTACGAGGTCATACGCGCGCCGTTGATCACGGAGAAGACGACCAACGGTTCGGAGCACAGCCAGGTGACCTTCAAGGTCGCCGCTGACGCCACCAAGCCCGAGATCAAGCAGGCCGTGGAAGGCCTGTTCAAGGTCAAGGTCAAGGCAGTGAACACGATCAACGTCCAGGGCAAGAAGAAGCTCTTCAAGGGCAGGCCGGGCGTGCGCGGTGACTGGAAGAAAGCGATCGTCTCTCTGGTCGAGGGTCACAAGATCGACGTGACCACGGGCCTGTAGGACGGGGGAACAAAGATGGCTCTGAAGACATACAAGCCGACTACGCCGTCGCTGCGGCAGCTGGTCATCGTCGACCGTTCGGGCCTTTGGAAGGGCAAGCCGGTCAAGGCTTTGACCACTGGCAAGAGCGAGGCGGGCGGGCGCAACAACCATGGCCACATCACGGCCAACCATCGCGGTGGCGGCCACAAGCGTCGTCTGCGTCTGATCGACTTCAAGCGTCGCAAGTTCGGCGTTGCGGCGACGGTCGAACGGCTGGAGTACGATCCCAACCGGTCGGCCTTCATCGCACTGATCAAGTACACCGACGGTGAGCTCTCCTACATCATCGCGCCGCAGCGTCTCAAGGCCGGCGACGAGGTGATGTCCGGCGAGAAAGTCGACATCAAGCCCGGCAACGCCATGCCGCTCGCCAACATGCCGGTCGGGACGATCGTGCACAATGTCGAGATGAAGAAGGGCCGCGGCGGCCAGATCGCCCGCTCCGCCGGCACCTATGTCCAGCTCGTCGGCAAGGACGCGGGTTACGCGCAGCTGAAGCTCAATTCGGGCGAGGTGCGCCTGGTCCCGGCCGAGTGCCTCGCGACCGTCGGCGCCGTGAGCAACCCCGACAACCAGAACACGGTGGTCGGCAAGGCCGGTCGCAGCCGCTGGCTCGGCCGCCGGCCGGTGGTTCGCGGCGTGGTCATGAACCCGGTCGACCATCCGCACGGCGGTGGCGAAGGCAAGACCTCGGGCGGCCGTCATCCGGTCACGCCGTGGGGCAAGCCGACCAAGGGCAAGAAGACCCGCAAGAACAAGGCCACGGACAAGTTCATCGTCCGTCGCCGTCACGCGACGCGGTAGGAGATAGGCAGTGGCACGTTCCGTCTGGAAGGGCCCCTTCGTGGAGGGCAGCCTGATCAAGAAGGCCGAAAAGGCACGCGGCAACATCCGCAGCGAGGTGATCAAGACGTGGTCGCGGCGCTCGACGATCCTGCCGCAGTTCGTCGGCCTGACGTTCGGCGTCTACAACGGCAAGAAGTTCATCCCGGTGAGCGTCTCCGAGGAGATGGTGGGACACAAGCTCGGCGAGTTCTCGCCGACTCGCACCTTCACGTCCCACGCCGGCGACAAGAAGGTCTCGAAGGATTAATGCGATGAGCAAGCCATCCGCACCCCGCCGCGAGGCGGACAACGAGGCCAAGGCCGTGCTGCGCACCGTGCGTGTCAGCCCGCGCAAGCTCGACCTCGTGGCCGCCACCATCCGCGGCAAGAAGGCGTCGTCCGCCGTCAACGAGCTCACCTTTTCCAAGAAGCGCATCGCGCAGGACGTGAAGAAGGTGCTGAACTCGGCGATCGCGAATGCCGAGAACAACCACAATCTCGATGTCGACCGGCTCGTCGTGGCCGAGGCGTCGGTGGGCAAGAGCCTCGTCATGAAGCGCTTCCAGACACGTGGCCGTGGCCGCGCAGCCGGCATCGTCAAGCCGTTCAGCCATCTCACCATCGTGGTGCGCGAGCGCCCTGAAAACCAGGATGGGGCGGAGGAAAAGTAACATGGGTCAGAAGGTCAATCCGATCGGCCTGCGTCTCGGCATCAACCGGACCTGGGACTCGCGCTGGTACGCCGAGGGCGACGAATATTCGAAGATGCTCCATGAGGACATCCACATCCGCAAGGTGCTGCGGGATCGGCTGGCCCAGGCGGGCGTGGCCAAGATCGTCATCGAGCGTCCGGCAAAGCGCGCGCGCGTCACGATCCACACCGCCCGCCCGGGCGTGGTGATCGGCAAGAAGGGCGCCGACATCGAGAAGCTGCGCAAGACGGTGGCGAAGATGACCGACAGCGACGTCGTCATCAACATCATCGAAATCCGCAAGCCGGAAATCGACGCGCAGCTCGTCGCGGA
>JAHCJV010000132.1 GCA_026126105.1 Enhydrobacter sp. | reverse complement strand
CGGCGCGGGCGGGGTGGAAGCCGGCCCGTCAGGCTCCGCTGGCGCGCAACGACGTGCCTTGGCTGGCGGGCGCGATCGCTGCCGGCGGTATCGTAGGGCCGTTGCTCCTGATGCTCGGTCTTGCGCGGACCGAGGCGACGACGGCCTCGCTGATGCTGACGCTGGAGGGCGTGGCGACCGCTCTCATTGCGTGGTTCGTCTTCCGCGAGAACTTCGACCGCCGCATCGCTGTCGGCATGCTCTGCCTCGTCGCTGGGGCGGCTGTACTGTCCTGGTCTGGCCGTCCAAGTCTTTCCAGCCTGCTTGGGCCGCTCGCGATCGTTGGAGCCTGCGTGGCTTGGGGCCTCGACAACAACCTCACCCGCAAGGTCGCGCTGGCCAATCCTCTGCAGATCGTCGAGCTGAAGGGCCTGATCGCCGGCTCGTTCAATGTCGCGCTTGGCCTCGCGCTTGGCGGCACATTGCCGGGAACACGGGACATCGTTCTCTCGGGAGTGATTGGGCTGCTCGGTTACGGCGCGAGCCTCGCCTTGTTCGTGCTCGCTTTGCGGGACCTCGGCACCGCGCGCACCGGTGCCTATTTTTCGACGGCGCCGTTTTTCGGTGCGGCGGTCGCCGTCGCGTTTCTTGGCGAGCCGATCACGTTTCAACTGCTCGTCGCGGCCGCATTGATGGCGATCGGTGCCTGGCTGCACATGACGGAGCATCACGAGCACACGCACCTCCATTCGCCGGTGGCGCATGCTCACTCCCATGAACACGATGAGCACCATCGGCATGCGCACTGCGCCGGCGATCCGTCGGGAACGCCTCATTCGCACTGGCACGAGCATTCGCCGTTGGAGCACAGGCACGCGCATGCTCCGGATGCTCATCACCAGCATCGGCATTAGGTGCGGGCGAGAGGCGTCGATTGACGGGCTATTTCGCCCGGGTAGCGCTGTCGCCGCACAACTTCGGAGTACTTGGAGAACTGCGGTTCGGGTTGTCGCAGCCGCATCGGGCGCTGATTGTTCGGCCTTCTGGTTGATCCACGGCGGGGCGGCTAGCGCGGGGCGGTCCTTGCCCTGACCCTGGCGCGGGACTGATCGAACGTCACCTTCCGGCCTCGCGCCTTGTTGCGCACCGCCATCACGCGATGGTTCGGATAGAGCGCGCGCGTGGCCTTGACCAGGGTGAAGAACGCCTTGCGGTCGACGGCGGCAGCCGTCATCACCCACAGCACGGTGCCGCCCTCCGCTCGTCCCTCGGAAGGAGCCACGCCCGTGGTCGCGAAGCGTTCCGCCTCCGCATCGTCGTAGAGAGCCCAGCCGAAATAGCCGAGCACGCGCGCCGGCTTGCTCGACACATCCAGCGCAAAGAAATAGTGGCCCCTCTGGGCCTGACCGCTCAGCGTGCGCACGAGGTCCGCCGCGGGAAAGCGACTGAACGGCTCGTGGCGGACGACGAAGTGCGCCGCAAGCCCGAGGGAAAGCCACGGGTCGGGAATCTTCTTCACGACGATCGTCACGGCGCGTTGCCCGCATTCATGAGAATGATCCCGAAATCAAGACGAAACACACGATACGCAGCGACGCGAAATCGCTGTTGTCAGCAGCATGCATGCGATGGTGACATCTACCATCCTGATCGCGGTGGCGTCAGCCGTCGCGGATCCGGCCCGAAGATCGAAATGGCCGGCTGACAGACGAATGGCGACGGTGCACTGCACGCCGTGAATGATGCTGGTTGGTGAGAATCTACTTCCGACGAACACGTGAGGTACCATGCGTTACGGTCGAGGACAGCGCCAAGGGCGTCCGGGTCAGCAGGACGAGGAAGGCCATTCGGAGGAACTGCCACACCGCTGCCGCTGGATGGCGCCGGACCGATCAACGACTATACGGCTCCCAATCCCCTCCCGACATTCACTTACGCCCAGATCATACAGGCCCTGCGGACGAGCTTCATTTCGGAAGATGGCTCGACGCCCACGGCGAACGACCATGTGACCGACCAGAGAACCTTTTCGTGGGGGACGGCCGGCGACATCGTCTACGAAGTCGATGCTGCCACCATGTCGGCCTACGAGCGCGGCCGCATCGACCTGGCCTTCGAAGTCTGGGACGACCTCATCAACGTCAATATCCGCAACGACCAGACCTCCGGCGACGCCGGTGGCCCGACGCGCTTCGCGAGCGTCAGCTTCGTCGCCAGCGGCACGAATGCGGGCAGGGCGTTCTTCTCGATCGACACGGCGGTGGCCAACGCCAACAACAACGGCTACGGCACGACGGACAATACGATCAATACGGGCACTTTCAGTCTCGGCCGCACCTTCAGCGGCGGCGAGTTCGACGGGCGCGACGCTTCGAACAATCCCGATAACGGCGTCTTCGACCTGACGCTGTTCGCGCGGCGCGGCTTCGAGACCATCCTGCACGAGGCCGGCCACGGTCTCGGCCTGTCGCATCCCGGCTACTACAACAACGGCCACGTATCGGTCGCCGCAGGGACGCGTTTCGACCAGGACAACAGGCGCAACACGATCATGAGCTACCGGGCGGAAGGCGCCGGCGCCGGCAGCGATGCCAACTGGAACGGGCGCTTCGCCGCCACGCCCATGATCTACGACATCGCCGCCGTCCAGGCCATGTACGGTGCCGACCCGACGACGCGCACCGGGGCGACCACCTACGGCTTCAACAACAACAGCGGCCGCGCGGTCTTCGATTTCTCCACGACCCTGGGTTCGGTGTTCGCCATCTACGATGCTGGCGGCATCGACACCCTCGACGCCTCCCGCTTCACCGGCGGCAACACCATCAGCCTGTGGCCGGGGACCATTTCCAGCATTGGACGGGCCGATGGCAATACCGGCGCCGCGATGGTCGAGAACATCGGCATCGCCTTCAATACGGTTATCGAGAACGCGATCGGCGGCTCGGGCAACGATGTGTTGCTGGGCAACGACGCGAGCAACATTCTCGACCAGGGGCTGGGCGGCGGTTCGGCTCAGGGATTCGGCGGTCAGGACACCCTGATCGCCGGCAACGGCGCCGAGCAGTTCGACGGCGGCAGCGGCTTCGACACGATCGACTATTCGCGCTCGACCGCCGGCGTCAACATCGGGTTCGGCAAGGTGACCGGCGGTTGGGGCTCCGGCGACAGCTTCATCGACGTCGAGAACATCATCGGCACCGCATATGACGACTCCGCCTTCATGGACGGTGCCGACAACCGGCTCGAGGGCCGCGGCGGCAACGACGTCCTGAACGGCGGCGGCGGCATCGACAGCCTCTATGGCGGGGCCGACAACGACGTTCTTACCGGTGGACACGGGCGCTGGGTCGGCGACCTGTTTTTCCTGGGAGACTGGATCGACGGCGGCGACGGATTCGACGTCGCCAGGTTCACCGACGCCGTGACCATCGATCTCCGTTCGGGCGGCGTCCACGGCGGCGAAGCGCAGGCGGACACCTTCGTCAGCATCGAAGGTTTCGCCGGCGGCGCCGCGCGCGACATCTTCTACGGCAACGGCTTCAACAACTGGTTCCAGGGCGGCGCGGAGGGCGACTACCTCAACGGCGGCGGCGGGTCCGATACGGCGTCCTATGCCGACAGGACTTCCGGCATCACCGCCGATATGACGTTCAACAACATGGCGGCGGGCGACGAGTTCAGGCATCCGGACGAGATCGTCGGGCGGACCGACGGCAAGGTGTCTCCTCCCGACGGCACATGGGTCGACACGCTGATCTCGATGGAGAACATCGAGGGCACGAACTTCAACGACCGCTTTCTCGGCGACGAGCGGGCCAATACGTTCTGGGGCCTGGCCGGCAACGATACCTTCGAGGGCGACGCCGGCGCCACGCCGCAGGGTTCGTGGGACGACATGTACGGCGGGGAGGGGAACGACTCCTTCGTCGTCGGCATCAACGATCTCGCCGATGGCGGCACGGGCATCGACGTGGCGACGTTCGTGGGCGGCCCCCTCTTCCTGAACTTCAACACCTTCAACTTCTCGATCGGCGGCACGGCGATCCACGTGCGCGACATCGAGACCTATATCGGCACCGAATTCAGCGACACCGTCTTCGGCGCCCGATACGGCGAGACGATCGATCTCGGCTCCGGCGGCACCGATTACGCGAACGGCGAGGGCGGCGACGACTTCCTCGTCACCAGCGACGGTTTCGACACGCTGGTCGGCGGCAGCGGTTTCGACACGATCGTGTTCCACCGGTCGATGACGGCGAGCTGGCAGACCGGCGCGCTCGACTCCGCCATCGCCGAGACATGGGAAAGCTGGGAGGCGATCCAGGGCGCGGGCGGCGTCGATATCATCCGCACCAACGACTGGGGCTTCGCCGTCGAACTGCGCGGCGGCGCGGGCGACGACATCCTGGCGACGGGTCCGGGCCAGACGTTCGGCGACACGCTGAAGGGCGAGGATGGCAACGACACCCTGAATGGCGGCGCGGGCGCCGACATGATGGATGGCGGCGCCGGCGACGACACGTATTTCGTCGACGATACGAGCGACATCGTCGTCGAGGCGGCGAACGGCGGCCTCGACACGATCCACGCATCGGCCCCCTTTTACAGGCTTGCCCTTAACGTCGAGACATTGCTTGCCTCGGATGCTGCGTCCACGGCGGCGCTGCGCTTCGTCGGCAACGGGCAGGCACAGACGATTTCGGGCAACGCGGGAAACAACCTCCTGGACGGGGAGGGCGGAATCGACACGGTGAGCTATGCGAACGCGTTAGCCGGCGTCACCGTGTCGCTTTCGGAGGTGTTTCAGAACACCCGAGGGGCCGGCAGAGACACGATCATCGACTTCGAGAACCTGACGGGCTCGGCGTTCGGCGACACTCTCGAAGGCGACGCGGGAGCCAACACGCTCGATGGCCTGGCCGGTCGCGACACCCTGCAGGGATTGGCCGGCAACGACAGCTATTACGTCGACCACGCGCGGGACAAGATCGTCGAGGCAGCGGGTGGCGGGACCGATCGGGTGTTCGCCTCCGTGAGCTATACCTTGGGCGACAACGCCGAGGTCGAGTTCCTGGCTACGACGGACGCGGCGGGAGCCGGTGACGTGAAGCTCACCGGCAATGCGTTCGCCCAGAGCATCACGGGCAACGCCGGCAATAATTGGCTCGACGGCAAAGGCGGTGCCGACACCATGACGGGACTTGCCGGCGACGACCGCTATTACGTCGACGACGCGCTCGACAAGGTCGTCGAGGCGGCGGGCGGCGGCACCGACTGGGTCCTCGCCTCCGTGACCTATGCCCTGGACGGCAGCGCGGACGTCGAGCAGCTCAGCACGACGGACGCAGCAGGAACCGGTGCCGTGAACCTCACCGGCAATGCGCGGGCGCAGTTCATCCAGGGCAATGCCGGCGACAACGTGCTGGACGGCGGATCCGGCAGCGATGTCCTGCGGGGTAATGCCGGTAGCGACATCTTCGCGTTCACGACCAGGCTCGGTGCAGACAACATCGATACCATCGTCGACTTCAACGTCGCCGCCGATACCATCCAGCTGGATGACGCGGTGTTCACTCGCGTGGCGGCGGGCGTGCTGTCGGCTGCGGCCTTCTTCAGCGGGCCCGCCGCCCGCGACAGCACCCACCGCATCATCTACAACGCGGCCGAGGGTGCCCTCTTCTACGACAGGGATGGCACGGGGGCGGCGGCGGCGGTGCAGTTCGCGACCGTATCAGCGGGCCGCGCGATCACCAACAACGACTTCGTCGTCGTCTGACCTCTTCTTCCGGGCCGGAAGGGCATGAGGTGCGGCGCCTATTTCCGGACGTTGGCCGCGTGGCGCGCGAGGCGCTCCGCCCACAGGCTCGTCTTCGGCTTGAGCGACGGCAGGCCGATGCCGCGGCAGCCGGCTGCGCTGCACCTGTAGCGGCGGCCGCCGATCCGCTTGTCGCGGAGCGCGGGCGCGGTCGGATCGATCACCGAGGTGCGGCCGCACTTCTGGCACACGACCTCGACCTCGAGCCCCTCGCGGGCGAGGTCGGCGAATGTCCGGGCAGGAGTGGGCGCGGCCATGGTGCCTCCAGCATGCCGGATGTCGGGGGGCCCGGGCTACTCCGCCGCCCGTGCAACCGGCATCGCCAGCGTCGGCTTCGCGGCGCTGAACCGGCGCAGCACCTGGCCGGGCGGCTTCACCTTCACATAGTCTTCGCCGTCGAACACCTGGACGCCGTTGACCCAGACACCCTTGAGGCCGGGCGCGCTGCGGATCAGGCGGCTGGCGCCTGCCGGCAGGTCGGCCACGCGGCGCGTCCGGCTGACATGGATCGTCGCGGGATCGAACAGCATGAGGTCGGCCCAGGCACCGACCTCGATGCGGCCGCGGTCGACGATGCCGTAGATGTGCGCCGGATCGCCGGTCAGCTTGCGGATGGCGTGCGGTAGGCTGAAGCGGCCCAGCTCGCGCACCCAGCGGCCCAGCAGGTGCATGGCGTAGCCCGCGTCGCAGAACAGCGTGAGATGCGCGCCGGCGTCGGACAGGCTGATCAGGTTGCCGTCGTCGGCGATCAGGTCGCCGACCCGCTTCTCGTCGACGTTCAGCAGCCGCACGATGAACGCCGTCTCCAGATCGTCGGCCAGGCCGATATCGAGCAGGCCGTCGACCGGATCGACCCCGCGCTCGCGCGCGATGTCCTCGATCGTCCGCCCCTCAAGGTCAGGCTGGGTCGGCGACATCGCCACTTCCATCAGGTGCCAGGTCCCGTTGAAGATGCGGCCGCCCGTCACCGGCGTGGCCAGAGACTGCTTGAACGCGGCGCGGAAGGCGGGATCCGTGAACAATGCGCGGTGGTGCGCCTTGTCGCCGCTCTTGGGCCACGGCTCGATGGTCTGCAGCATGTAGGCGTTGAGTAGGCCGAAATTCATGTTGAGCGGCTGGCACGAGGCCTGGGCATAGACCGCATGGCCGCGGCGGCGCGCCTCGCCGCAGGCGCGGGAGATCCCCGGCGCATGCTCGGGCTTGGTCGGATAGTCGAGCAACGGGCAATAGATCACCGGCCGGCCGGACAGCGCGGCCAGCTCCTCCATGAACGGGATCGTCGAGCGCTGGCCGCAGGTCGCCATGGTGACGCCGTGGCCGTGCCGCGCCATCACCCGCGCCAGCGCGCGGAACTCGTCGTCGCTGGCCAGGCGCGACGGCACAGGGATGCCGCCATAGCCGTTGTGGTTCTCGAAGGTCGAGGAACCCAGGCCGATCGCGCCCGCCGCGAGCGCCTCGTCGAACAGCGCTTCCATCTTCGCCAGCTCGTCCGCCGTCGCCTCGCGCTCCGATCCCGCGTCGCCCATCACGACCGTGCGCAACGCCGAGTGCGAGCAGAAGGAGGCGACATTGGGCGTGACGCCGCGCCGGGCGATGAAATCGAGGTAGCTGGAGAAATCGTCGAACTGCCAGTCGACGCCGGCGCGCAGCGCGTCGAGCGACATCGCCTCGACCTCGGACAGGTTCTTCAGCAGCGTGTCGCGCGTCTCGGGCGTCGCCGGCGCGATGCCGAAGCCGCAATTGCCGATCACCACCGTCGTGACGCCCAGCGCGGGCGACGGCGAGGCCGTGGACTCCCAGGTGAGCTGGGCATCGTAGTGGGTGTGGACGTCGATTACGCCCGGCGCCAGGACGAGTCCGGCCGCGTCCACCGTCTCGCGCGCCGGCCCGAGATCGTGGCCGATGGCGGCGATGCGGCCGTCCTGGATCGCGAGGTCGCCGATCTGGCGGGGGCGGCCGGTGCCGTCGACGATCGTTCCGCCCGTGATCTTCAGATCGAACATCTTTTTCTCCTCATGCATGCATGCATTCATTCATTCATTCCGCTGGGCGTCCGGACGCGCTTCCGGACGGAATCGACCGCGGCTCCGGGGGGCGCGGTGAGGGTCGGGCGCGGGGGCATGCTACCGACGCAATGGGTCCGATGTCCATCGCGTCCCGGGGCGCGGGAAGAGCGATGGGTGCGCGGCCGCGGCCGTCGTCGGGCCAGAGCGGGTGGGCGGGATCTCCGCTCATGTCCGGGACGGCACGCGATCAATAGCGGACGATCGCCTCGAGCCGGCCGGATTCGGCGCGCACGACCTCGAGGCGCGACATGCAGGGCATGCAGTAGACGCGATCGCCTGGGCGCAGCTCGCGCGCCGACCGGATCACGACCTTGCAGACCGGGCAGAGCACCTCGTTGGGCGCGAGCGCATCGGCCTCGCCCTGCCAGCGCCGATAGAAACGCCGGTATCTCGCGGGAACTTCGTCGAAGCCCGTATCGTCGAGCAGCTCGAAGCGTTGGCGGGGGCTCGGCGGGTCGTCCTCCTCCGGATCGGCGCGCCGTCCGGTGGGCGCGCCGCGGAGATCGTCGACGTCGACCGTCTCGACCTCAGCAGGATCGAACGCTGCCTCGCTCCGCAAGTCTTCCGTCGTCATCCGGCGATCCCCAGGCGCGCGACCGATTCGAGATAGAGCCTGCCGACGTCCGGCCGTTCGCTCGCCGCGATCCCGAGCCGGGCGAGCGAGTCCTCGAAGCAGGCGAGCACGAGCGGGTCGAGCTCGCGCTTCAGGGTCTGGAGGCGGGCTCGATCCCCCGGATGCCGCCGGAGATGACGACCGAGGTCGTTCTCACCGAAGCCGATGTGGCGCCGCTCGTCCTTCAGGATGCCCGCGAGCATCTCGGCCGTGCGGGGATCGGCGGTTCGCGCATGCGAATGGAACGCGGCGAACTCCATCGATTCGAGCACCACGTTCTGCGCGAAGACCGACGCGAGCCAGTCCCGCTCGGCGACGCAGCGGAGCAGTCGATCCCGGAAGGCGAGCAGATGGGGATTCGAGCGGGCCTCGAAGGTCGCCTCGGCATCGTCCTCGCCGAGCTCGTGCAGGCGGTGGAGCAGGACTTCGAGATGACGCGCCTCGTCGACGGCCTGGGTCGCGAGGAAGATCTTCGTCGCGCGGTTGGGCGCGAAGCCGATCATGCCGCTCGCGCCCTCGAGCGCTGCCACCTCGCCGACGCAATAGGTCGAGAGCGTCTTGACGAGGGCGCGCCGGCGCTCGGGCTCGAGCTCGAGCATGGGCGTCTCCGGAGCGATCCCGTAGGGCCGATCGTGGAGGTAGCCCTCGACGGACTGGAACCAGAACTCGAAGGACTGCACCTCCACCAGGAACCCCGAATGATCCCGCGCATGCAGCTCGGACGGGTCGAGAGTCATCGGTGCGCCCCTCGCGGCTACGGACGCTCCGGACTCTGGTAGTCGAGCCCGATGCGAGCGAGGCGTGTCTTGAACTCCCGCAGCACCGTCTCGGCGAGAACCGCCTCCATCTCCGCCGGATCGGCGGTCGTGAGATCGGTGCCGTGCCAGACGTGGCTGCGGGCGGGGTGGCCTTCTTTGCGGGATTGCTCCTCGGCGACACGCCGCGCCTCGCGCATCGCATTCGCCTGACCGCGGAAGCGATCGGCGAAGGTCGCGAGCATGTGATAGGCCATCTCCTTCTGCATGCGTTCGATTTCGGGTTTTCTTTCGGGATGCTGGCGGACGAGGGAGCCGATCCGGTTCTCGCCGAAACCGACGTGGCGCCGTTCGTCGGCGATCGTGCCGGACAGGGTCTTCGAGAACTTCGGATTGGTGTCGCGATTCGCGGTCTGCATCATCTCGAAGGTGCTGAAGGCGAGCCCCTCGAGCACGATGTTCTGCCCGACGACGCTGGCGATGAAATCCCGGCGGTCGACCTTCTCGAGCAGGATCTCGGCGAAGCGCACCAGATGGGGGTTCGCGAAGCGGTCGATCGTCGATTCGAGCTCGTCGTGCTTGACGCCGAGGTCGAAGAGGCGCTGCGTGAAGATCTCGACGTGGCGCGCCTCGTCGAGGGTCTGGGTCGCGAGGAAGGTCCTGCTCGCAGCGTCGGGCACGGCGTTGATCAGGCCCGAAGAGGCAGCGAGGGCGGCGCGCTCGCCGACGACGAGCTGTACCGTCGTCCCGATCGCCTCTTCCCGGAGCAGCGGGTTCGCGAGCAGGAAATCCGGCTCCTTCGCGCCGCGGTCGTGGCCGAACTCGGTGCCCTTCAAATAGCCCTGGGGACAGGACTCGAGCCAGTACTGGATCGAATAGGCCGTGCGGGAATCCGTCATCTCGGAACCTCCGGTTGCGCGACGCGTCGACGTCGGCGCGGGTCGAGCCGCTCTCGAATGCCGCTCCTGCGTGTCGCCTTCGCGAGCTGCCCTCGAGATCTTCTAGTGCAAGCGGCGTACCGGCGACCCGTGCGCGCGCCAAACGTGTAGACGGGCAGTGCGGATCGCTGGTGCGAGACATTCCGTCCTCGCCGGATTCCGGACCTGGGGCGTCGTGTCCCTGGGCGAGGCCGAGAGCCGCGAGACGGGGCGCGCGGCCGGTACGGCAGTTGCACTCGTTCGCCGTGGTGCGGCGAAGCCGCAATGACCGGAGAGGGAGCCCATGCAGACGGACCTGACGGAGCGGGACCTCGATGTCGCCGAGCGGATCCTGCCGCGTTATGTCGGCGCGGGACCGCGTTATACCAGCTATCCGACCGTGCCCGTCTGGCAGGACGCCTTTCCCGAGGCCGAGCATCGCAGGGCGCTCGCCCGGGCAGGAGAGAGCGGCGAGATCTCGCTCTATACCCACGTCCCGTTCTGCCGCAGCCTCTGTCATTTCTGTGCCTGTAATCGGGTGATCACCCGCGATCCGGCGCTCCCCGAGCGCTACCTCGAGGCCGTCGATCGCGAGCTGGAGACGACGCGGGCGGTGATGAGCCATTCGCCGCGCTGCGTCCAGATCCACTGGGGCGGCGGTACGCCGACCCATCTCGAGCCGGCGCAGATCGAGCGGCTGTTCCGCAGCACGACCGATCGCTTTGCGCTGGCGCCCGGGGCCGAAATCTCGATCGAGGTCGATCCGCGCGTCACGCGCGAGGATCACGTCGCGACCCTCGCCGACTGCGGCTTCAACCGCATCTCCCTCGGCGTACAGGACACGGCGCCGGCCACCCAGGCGGCGATCCATCGCATCCAGCCCTTCGAGCAGACCCGTGCATTGACGATCGCCGCGCGTGCCCGCGGCATCGAGCGCGTCAGCTTCGACCTGATCTACGGCCTGCCGCATCAAACCGAGGAATCCTTCGACCGGACCCTCGACGCGGTGCTCTCCCTCGAGCCCGACCGCCTGGCCCTCTACGCCTACGCCCACGTCACCTGGATCGCCAAGCAGCAGCGGGGCTTCGAACGCAGCGACCTCCCCGGCCCGCGATTGCGCATGCGGATCATGATGCGGGCGATCCGCCGACTGACCCTGGCCGGCTATCGCTACATCGGAATGGACCATTTCGCGAAGCCCGCAGACGAGCTCTCCGGGGCCCTGGACGCAGGCACCCTGCGCCGCAACTTCATGGGCTATACGACACTCGATGGCGTCGACGTCGTCGCCTTCGGCCCGAGCGCGATCAGCGAGCTGCCGGGAACCTACGTCCAGGCCGAGAAGGACCTCGCGGGCTGGGGCGAGGTCGTCACCCGCGACCGGCTCGCGACCCATCGCGGGTACGTCCTCTCGGCCGAAGACGCCCGTCGACGCGCGCTGATCCGCGCAATCATGTGCCAGGGCGAGATCCGGCCGGACGCGTTCGCGGCGCGCCTCGGACCCGACGCAGCCCGGGCAATCGCGCAGGACGTGAAGTCGGCGCGCCCGCGACTCGCGCCGTTCGTCGAAGACGGTCTGGTCGAGCTGAAGGATTCGGGCGCGCTGCGGGTGACCGCGCTCGGCCGGCTCTTCCTGCGGCAGATCGCGATGATCTTCGACGCTCATCTCGGCGATGCGTCGCCGGGCAAGCCGGCGATCTACAGCCAGACGGTCTGAGGCGCGTACGCGCGCCGCCGCGATGCGGGGGGCGACGACACGCGCCGCGCGAAACCTCAGGCCGTCATCGGAAGCGACGCGAGAATCTGATCCGGCGCCGGTGAGCGATGCATCACGGCGAGCGCGTCGGCCCGCACGTGCAGGCATTCGATCTGCTCCCGCACGAACTCCGGTGCGACCAGTCCCTCCTCGATGCATTCGCGCAGCAGTCCGAAGAAATAGCCCTCCTGGTTCGCATCGGGGTGGACGCGATAGCGGCCGAGCAGCGCATGGTCGCCGAGCAGCTTGCGCCGGGCCCAGAGCAGCCATCCGAGCGGCGGGAACGGCTTGAACTTGTCGGCCGG
>JAHCJV010000131.1 GCA_026126105.1 Enhydrobacter sp. | reverse complement strand
TTCGCCCACGTCATGCGCCGCGGCGTCAACATGACCTACATCGTCATGAACAACGGCGTGTACGGCCTCACCAAGGGCCAGTTCTCGGCCACCGCCGACAAGGGCTCGATCAGCAAGAAGGGCGTCGCCAACTCCGACGAATCGATCGACCTCGTGTCGCTCGCCATCCTGATGGGCGCGACCTTCGTCGGCCGCTCCTTCTCGGGCGACAAGCACCAGCTCGTGCCGCTGATCAAGGCGGCCATGACCCACAAGGGTGCCGCCTTCCTCGACGTAATCAGCCCGTGCGTGGCGTTCAACAACCACTCGGGATCGACCAAGAGCTACGACTATGTCCGCGAGCACAACGAGGCGCTGAACCGCATAGACTTCATCGAGGGCCGCGACGAGATCACCACCCAGTACGAGCCCGGCACCGCGACCGCCGTGCAGCAGCACGACGGATCGATCATACGCCTGCGCAAGCTCGGCGAGGAGTACGATCCGTCCGACAAGATCGCCGCCGTGAAGCGCGTGCAGGAAGGCCTCGCCTCGGGCGAGGTCGTGACCGGGCTGCTCTACGTCGATCCTTCGCCGAAGGACCTGCATCACCACCTGAACACGGTCGACGTGCCTCTCAACAGCCTGAACACGCCCGACCTCTGCCCCGGAAGCGCGGCGCTCGACCGCATCAACGCCAGCCTCCGTTAAGGGGCCTGCGCTGATCAAGCCGCTGCTCGCCTTGTGGGGCGGGCTGATGGGCTCGATCATCGCCAGCCCCCTGCTGGCGATGACATTCGCCGCGGGCGCGACCCTCCTCTACGGCGGCTTCGAAGGCGCTGCCGCGATGGGCGGTGGCATGATCGGCGGTGCGCTGGGCGTCGTCGCCGGGTTCGCCGGTGGCCTCTGGGTGGTGCTGCGCAGAGGAGGTCACTGGGGCGGCACAGCCGTCACTTGGCTCACCGTCGGTGCCATCCTGATGCTTGTCAGCCTGGCCTACGTCGCCTTTTCCTGAGATATCGCGACCCTGCGTTGCGCGCGGCTCCCCAGAGGCGCTCTTCCTTCAGCGTGACAGATGCCAAGAGCGGCTCGTTGGAGCCATGCTCGACGAAGTCGTGCGCACCAGCATCGATTCCACATAGGCCTACGAATTGCATATACTGGAACACCGAAAATGAGAGGGTGTCGCGATGGCAGACAATGCGGGCGCGCAAGGCGGCGGATTCGTCGGCTATCACAAGGCAGTCGAGCGGTCTGAGGACGCCGAGGCTCGGCGGGTCGCGCGGGGCACGGCCGGCGGCGAGTACATGCGCCGCTTCTGGCACCCCATCGCCCTCAGCGGCCAGGTCCGGACTCTTCCCAAGCGCGTACGCATCCTCGGAGAGGATCTGGTCGTGTTCCGCGATCTCGGTGGGCGACTCGGCTGCCTCCATCTGCACTGCAGCCATCGCGGCACCTCGCTGGAATTCGGTGTCCTGACCGAGCGGGGCATCAGCTGCTGCTACCACGGTTGGCGGTACGACATCGATGGTACGATCCTCGACACGCCGGGCGAGCCGGCCGGCAGCACGATCAAGGTTCGCGTCTGCCACGGTGCCTATCCGGTGCGCGAGCACGGCGGACTCATCTTCGGCTATTTCGGCGCGCCGGAAGCGATGCCGCCGTTCTTCCTGACCGACGCCACGGTCGTGCCAGGCAACGAGCTTCATCCCTACCTGCTCACGTTCGACTGCAACTGGCTGCAGGCGCACGAGAACAGCATGGATCCGATCCACAGCGTCTTCCTGCACACGCGCGTTAGCAACGTGCAGTTCTCCCAGTCCTTTGGCGCCCTGCCCGTCGTACGCTATCGCCAGACCGAGCTCGGCGTAATCTCCACGGCGGTGCGGCGCATCGGCGAGAACGTCTGGGTGCGCGTCAACGACGACCTCACCCCCAACGTTGCCCAGTTCGGACCGCCCTGGGAGGACGGTTCCCAGGAAAAGCTTTTCGTGCCACCTGCCATCACGCGCTGGATCACGCCGATCGACGACACCCATTGCATGACCATCGGCTGGCGCCACTGCAATCCGATCGTCGATCCGCAGCGCCGCATCCGGACCGCGGAGATCGGGCTGGAAACGGTCGACTTTTTCGGCCAGACGCCACATCGGCCCTACGAGGACCGCCAGCGCGAACCGGGCGACTGGGATGCCCAGGTCTCGCAGCGGCCGATGTCGATCCACGCGCTCGAGAACCTCGGCACGACCGACATGGGCATCGCGATGCTGCGCAAGAACATCCAGCAGGGCGTCTTGGCGGTGAAGGAAGGCACCGGCC
Source organism: Enhydrobacter sp. (assembly GCA_026126105.1). Taxonomy (GTDB): domain Bacteria; phylum Pseudomonadota; class Alphaproteobacteria; order Reyranellales; family Reyranellaceae; genus Reyranella. The sequence continues at coordinate 10,010 of JAHCJV010000131.1, read as the reverse complement.
TGAAGCCGCTGCCGCTGCGCGACGGCGTGCTGTCGACCTATGCACACGACACGGTGCTGCGGCTACCGCAGAAGACCAACGACGATACCGCTGTATTGGCGGAAGTCGGCGACACGGTAACGGGGATCACTCTCGACAGTTGGAGCGCGCCGCACGGCGAGCGGCGACAATACTGCATCGCGCGGCTCAGGGAGAGCGGCCTATGTTGAAGAGCGGGATCCGATTGATCGCTCCCTGCGCGGTCAAGGTCAGCGAAAGCCCGGTCTGGGAGGAATCGCGGCGTCAGCTGCATTTTGTCGATATCTACGGCGCGCGTATCGGCTCGATCGACTGGGCGAGCGGCGCTCTGTCCTGGCTCGGCACGTCGGAGCCGATCGGCTGCGTCGGGCTTGCCGGCCACGAATACTTCGCCGCCGGGCTCGCCAACGGAATGGCGTTGATCGAGCGGTCCAGCGGCCGCTGCACGCCGCTCGGCGACTTCGCCATCGAGCCGGGCAACCGGCTGAACGACGGGCGTTGCGCACCGGGCGGACGGCATTTCTGGGTGGGGTCGATGGTCGAGACGCTCGACCGTCCCGGCGGCCATCTCTATCGGATGGATGCCCTCGGCAACACCTGGACGATGGCTTCCGATATCACCTGCTCCAACGGGCTCGCCTGGAGCCCGGACGGGCGGACCATGTTCCACGCGGATTCGCGCCAGAGCACGGTCTGGGCTTACGACTACGACATCGGAAGCGGCGCCATCGCGAACAAGCGCACCTTCTGCGTCGCGCAAGCGGGCGAAGGACGACCCGATGGGGCTGCGGTGGACATCGAAGGCTGCTACTGGAGCGCGCGCTACGATGGCTGGCGCATCGTCCGCCACGCGCCGGACGGGAGCGAGCTGTTCGTCCTGAAGACGCCGGTGCAGAATCCGACCATGTGCGCCTTCGCGGGCGACGACCTCTCCACGCTGGTCTTCACCTCGGCGCGCGGATCGCTGAGCAAGGAAGCCCTGCGGGAGCAACCGGATGCCGGCGGCGTCTTCGCCGTCGATGTCGCCGTCGCGGGGCTGCCTGAACCGGCTTTCAAGCGGCGTGGCTGAGCGGAAAACACCGTCGGAGGCGCAGGGCATCCAGTCCCTCGAGACCGGCGTGGCGGTGCTGAAGGCGCTCGCCGCCAACGATGGCCCCATGACCCTGACCGCGCTGGCAGACAAGGCCGGCATGCCGGCGAGCAGCTGCAGGCGCTATCTCCTGAGCCTGATGCGCGCCGGGCTGGCTAAGCAGGACGGCCGCAGCGGGCGCTACGAGCTCGGCAGCGGCCTGCTGAAGCTCGGACTCCAGGCGCTCAGCCGGTTCGACATCGTCGGCGCAACGATCGACCGCGCGCTTCTGCTGCGGGACGAGACGCAACAAACCACGGTCGTATCCGTCTTCGGCGAGCGTGGGCCTACCATCATCGGCTGGTTCGACGGCACGCCGCGGCTGATCGTCAACAGCCATTTCGGTTCGATCTATTCACTGCTCGACACGGCCACCGGACGGGTCTTCCTGGCTTTCCTGCCGGCGGCCGAGACCCGGCCGCTGCTGACGGCGGAGGTGAAGTCCGAAACAGGCGTCCGACTGCCTGCGACGATCGACGAGATCGTCGCGACCGTGCGCCGCGACATGCACAGCGTCATCCTCGACGAAGTTGTCCCGGGCCTCGGCGCGATCGCAGCACCGGTTTTCGACGCCCAAGGCAGCCTCGCCTGTACGATCGCCATCATCATGCGCTCCCCCGACCTGCAGGGCGGGGGCCGCACCACGCTGGTTAATGCGGTACAGCAGGCCGCCGGCGATGTCTCGAAATCAGCGGGATTCGTGTCGGTCGACAAGAAGCGCTCGCTCGCGCAGTGGCTGGCCGAGACCTGGCGAATGGCGCCGTAGAGCGCGCCGGCCAATCAGCCGCGGCTGGGCAGCTCGACGATGCCGGTTCCCAGGATCGACAGCTCGTCGTCCTGCTGGCGCGCTTCCTGCTCGATGGCGACCAGGTGGCGGCCGTTCTCGACGTACTTGCGCGTCACCTTGCCCTTGATGAACAGGATGTCGCCGGCCGGATTGTGGCGGCGGATCTTGCAGGTGGCATTGCGCAAGGTTCCGTCGTCGCCCATCCAGTTGGTCATGTGATGCGTGAGCCACGAGGCGCGCTCGGGGCCGTAGTCGTACGCCCCTGGGGCGCCTACCTCGTGGGCGAACTCCTCTTCCCAATGGACGCGCTCGGGACAGTCGGGAATGCCGAAGCGGTTCTTGATGCCGAGGCCGGGATGGGCGTCCTGGAGCTTCCAGGCGAGCTTGTTGGCGCGGATGTAGAGCCCGCCCCAGCCCTGGGCGTAGGCGATGAAGCCGGTCACGGTCATCGGGCCCTTGAGCATCGTCGGCAGCGCCTCGCCTTCCGTGACGTCTTCCCAGTAGCGTTTCTCGCTTCCGCGGATCTTCTCCTCGGCGTAGAGCTTGCCCGCCTCCGCCAGTTCCTCATCGGTGTAGCGACGCACCGGCTTGGCCTTCAGTTCCTTGTACTTGGTGCCCTTCTCGCGCGCCGAATCGCGCTCGGTGCGGAAGCACCAGCTGTCGGCATCGGCGACCAGGTCGCCCTTCTGGTTGAAGAAATCGACGTGATAGATCTGCTGCACCGCGCGGCCGGCGAACCTGGTGTCGTGGATGATCAGGTCCTTGAGCCAGGCCTCGGTCGTGATCTCGTCGTTGCGGTGAACCGTCTTGTGCCAGTTCCAGTCGGAGCCCGACCACATCGCATGGATGCCGGGCAGCCCGCCGACATAGCCCGAGATGATGCGGCTGGTGGCGAACAGGAAGCTCGGCAGCGCGACCACGTCGCCGAACTTCGTCTTCCTGGCGTACTCCGGCACGCACCACAGCGGATTGTCGTCGCCGATGCCGTGGGCGTAGTGGCGGATGTTGTCGCGCGTCGCCTCGTGGCACCACGGCTCGGCGGTCTGGCCGATCTTGACGCCGATGCGCTCACGCAGCGCGTCGAGGCCCTCCTCGGTGATCTTGGGGAAGCTGCGCTCGATCGTGTCAGTCGACATGGGCCTTTTCCTTTGTCCGAAGCATCTTGCGATTCACCTTGCCGGCCGGCGTCTTGGGCAGCTCGGCCACGAATTCGACGAGACGGGGATATTCGTGCTGGCTGAGGCGCTCGCGCACGAGGTCCTGGATCTCCTTGGCGAACGCCTCGTTTCCGTGACGGTCGGCCACGACGAAGGCCTTCACGACCTGGCCGCGCAGGGCATCGGGCACGCCGATCGCGCCGACCTCGCGCACATCGGGGTGCTTCAGCACCGCGTCCTCGATCTCGATGGCGCTCATCGTCCAGCCGGCCGAGATGATGACGTCGTCGGCGCGACCGCCGTGGAAGAAGTAGCCGTCCTCGTCGGTGCGGCCGAGATCCTTGGTCGCGATCCAGCCGTTGCGCCGCCACACCTTCATCTCGCCCATCACGCCCGGCGGGCACGGCCTGCCCTCGGGATCGTGCACCTCGACCTTGCCGCCCGGGATCGGCTTGCCGAGCGAGCCGGGCTTCACGACGAAATCCTCCGCGCCGGGATAACTCACCAGGATCACGCCGATCTCGGTCGTGCCGTACATGCTGCAGACCGGATGGCCGAACGTCGCCTCGGCGAAAGCGGCCGTCTCGCTGTCGATCGGCTCGCCGGTGAAGGAGAGCTTCTCGATGAAATAGCGATGCTTCGGCGCCGCGCCGGAGACGCGCATCATGCGGTAGTGCGTGGCGGCCGCGGAGATGTTGGTGAAGCGATGTTGCTCCAGCGCCTGCAGCAGCCGCGCCGCATCGAACTTGCCGGCATAGGCGCCGATCGTGAGGCCGAGCGCGAGCGGCGCCAGCGTGCCGTGCCACAGGCCGTGCCCCCACGCCGGTGAGGACGGGCAGATGAAGCGGTCGCCTGGCCGCAATCCGGTGCCGTACAGCGCGGCAACCATCAAGGTGACGATGGCGCGGTGGGTGTGCTTCACCGCATCCGGCAGCTCACGCGTCGTGCCGGACGTGTACTGGAAGATCGCGAGCTGGTCGGCCCGCGTGTTCGCAGTGAAGGTGGCCGGGAAGCCGTCGAGATCGGCGACGAAATCGCCTGTCTCGATCAGCAGCTTGGGCTTGCAGTCCTCCACCCGCAGCTTCACGCCGTCGGGCCCGAACAGCGTGAACAATGGCACGGCGATCGCGCCGGCCTTCATCGCCCCGAACACCGCGGCATAGAAGGCGCGCGACGGCTCGAGCTTGATCGCGACGCGGTCGCCCGGCCTCACGCCCTTTGACAGCAGCCAGTGCGCGAAGCGGGCGGAGTCCTCGCTGATCTGGCGATAGCTCAGGATCTCCTCACCACCGGCCGCCTTGACCACGATGACCGCGGTCTTCTCGCCTTCGACATGCCGGTCGATGCATTCGTGCGCGATGTTCAGCCGCTCGCGGTCGCCGTCGAACAGCTCCCACAGCCTGGCGGACGAAAAGTGCGCCTGGGCGTCGGCATAGCGCGTGTAGGCCGTGAGGCTCGTCATGTGAGGAGGTTCGAGCAAGTCCGAGTGGTTGTACAGAAGTTTCTTCGGTTGTATATAGACAACTCATGAACGTCCGCTCCGTTCCCGCCGTCACTCGCGCCGCTGCCATCCTGCGGCTCATGGCGCGCGCGCGCGAACCGATGGGCGTGAAGGCGATCTCGCAAGCGCTCGGCCTGGTGCCAAGCACCGGCCTGCACATCCTCCGTGCGCTGGTCGCGGAGGAGCTGGTGAAGGTCGATCCCGCTACCAAGCAGTACAGCCTGGGCTCGGGCCTGATCTCGCTGGCGCGCACCGCGCTCGAAAGCGACGGCTTTCCGAGCCGCGTCCAGCCGCGACTGGATGACCTGTCACGGCGCTATGGCGTCACCGCGATCGGTGTCGAGCTGCCCAATCTCCGGCATATGATCGTGGTTGCCTTGGCGCGCAGCCAGGCACCCGTCCGGCTGCATGTCGATGTCGGCAGCCGCTTCCCCGCCCTGATCAGCGCGACCGGCCGCTGCCTCGCTGCGTTCGGCACCTACCCCGCGGCCGAGATCGAGAAGCGCTTCAGGGCGCTGCGCTGGCACAACGCGCCGAGCTACGAGGCCTGGCAGAAGGAAGTCGAGACGGTGCGCCGCCACGGCTACAGCATCGATCGCAGCAGCTACATCGCCGGCGTGACCATCGTCGCCGTGCCGGTGCTCAATGCCCAGGGCGCGATCTCGCACACGCTGGCATCGGTCGGCATCTCCAGCCAGCTCGACCGCTCGACAACCGTCGCCCTCGCGCACGACATGCAGATCGCCGCCGGCGCCGCGTCGACGACGCAAGGTGGACCCGCCCGAACCTGAACTGCGCTACACCGCGCTAGCTGGCGACATTCCAGAATCGGTAAAGAGCCGTCGTGTCTCCACTGAACAAGTTGCGATCGCAGGGACCCACCCCCTGGATGATCCTGTTGCGACCGCGCGTGAGGCGACCCGCATACTCGCCGCTGGCATATTGCCAGAGCTGCCACCCCTTCGTTGCCCAGGCCAACGGGATCTCGGGCGAGGCACGGTAGTCGACGACCCAAAGGCCGCACCGGGCGAGGATCGAATCGGCTGTGATCCGGAGGCTGCGGTTGGCCCAGTTCGGGTGCAGGTAGACGAGCGGCAACCGGCCGGTGGCGGTTGCAACCGCCTGCACGAACTCCTCGCCCTGGTCCAGCGTCATCGAGTTCGAGGGATCGCCTTCATTGAGTTCGAGGTCGAGGGCAAGGAGGGTCCTTGGCGTCGGGCGAGATGAAGCGAGGAAGAACGCTGCCTGCTCCGCACCGGAAGAGTCACCCTTGCCAAAATGGTAGGCGCCCCACAGCAGCCCGGCCGCTTCTGCCTGCGAGCGCCGCTCGGCACAGAGGGGATCGGCATAGAAGTCGCCTTCGCTTGCCTTATGTATGACTCCGAGGATGCCGCTCGCGCGTACCAAGCGGAAATCGTAGACAGGGTTGTGCGCGCTGAGGTCGATAACTGCATCCAATCCCCGCGGCGAAGAAACCGGCGGCTCGGGCGCGATCGGCTCTGGCGGCAGCGGATTTTCAGGGGGCAAATTCGGATACGAATCCGGCGCCACCGAAGCCTGGCGGGGGGCCTGAGGCGCGCTGCACCCCGCTATCGCTGTGGCCGCCAGACCCGAGAGAACGCTCCTGCGAGAAGTCATGCCGCGAGGTTAAGCTGTTTGCCAGGCATCGCAACGGTCACGGTTCACCTGGCTTCGATCCCCCGAGCAGCTACCGGTCCAGCGAGCGGCCGGCGTTCCGCGTGATCCGCGTGCCGGCGACGGTGAGCCGCCAGGGAATGGGGTTGGATTGGCCCGTAAGAGCGCCTTGCTCGGCAAGGCATGCCTGGAACACGGGATCGAAAATGTCGGCACTGTTCGTGCTGAGCTTGCACGGCCCCGGCTCCGGCATCCCTGGCTGCGGGACGCTGGCGCCGTAGTCGATCAGCGGGGCGGCATCGATGTAGCGGGCGACGTTGCCGCGCTGACGGCCGACCGACAGCAGGGATTCGACGCTCGTGCGCAGGAGCTGATCGGTGGCGATCGAGGCCGTGCGCGCCGCCACGCTGAGCAGGTCGAGGCCGTCCTTTCCGGCACCGGTGCATTCGCGCGCCACCTTCATGTCGCCGCTGACCACGATGCTGATGTCGACGGGCTCGCCCGGCAGAGCGGCTTCGATCTGCCGTGACAGGAACACGTGCATGCGCACGCCACCGTCGACGTACATGTTGCCGTCGATGATCTCCGGCGGAAAGCCGATGGGCAGCGCTGCCGAGGCCATGATCGCCGCGACCATGCGTTGCCGCTTCTGCGCCATCGACATTCCCGGATCGGCGGCGATGTCGGTGAGATCGAACACGTCCGGCACGCCGCTGTCGAGATTGGTGGCGAGCACCGCGAGCGTACGCGGCCCGTTCTCGGCCGCGATGGCGTTGATCATGTCGTCGTCGAGCATCGCGCTCACGGTCCGGCGGAGCGGCGCGTTGTTGTAAAGTGACGTGGCGCTGAGCAGCGAAAGCGTGCCGCGTGGCGTGAAGACGTCTTCGTTGCGGAGGCTGGCGTAAAGGCCGCGCAGCCTGGCGAGCCGCGCCGGATCGTTGAGGAAAACGACGGGAGCGATCATGGAGCCGGTGCTTACGCCCGTGACGACATCGAAGCGAGGCCGCGGCTCGGCGCTGTTCTGACCCCAACCTTCCAGGAAACCCACCGAGAAGGCGCCCCACGCGCCGCCGGCCGAGACCGACAGGACGCGTGTCGGGGGCGCCACCAAGGCTGGGCTCCTGGCCGATGGCACTATGGGTGGTGGCCGTGCCGCGCGACGGCTTGCCGCCTGGCCTGCGAGCTTGCTGCGGAAAGCCTGCGTCGCGGGCGTGGTAACGACCCGCGGGCGTGCGAGTGCCGACGCAGGCGCGGCCAGCGGCGCCGGAGGCGACGCATCGGCAATACCCTCGTAGATGTCTGGCCAGGGATAAGGCGTGCGTCCGGCCTGCGGGATAGACTTGCAGACATCGCCCTGCAGAGCCTCCGGCCGAGGCTGGCCACAGCCTGCGAGAAGGAAAACCAGCGAAGCAAGCACGCAGCGATGAAGCATCATTTTTCGCTCCCCCGACAGATCGGCGGAGTGTGTTCGCTGCAATCGCCCGTTGTCCATATCTCCGCGCATGACTCGCCCCAAGGACGCCCCGCCCCATCGGACAGAGGTTCGGGGCGTTACGCTGGAACAGTGCGTCGAGCGATGAGACCTGGCGGAATCTGATCGAGCTTATCCTCGAAACGGTTCAGCCGTTCATTCGCAAGACCGGGCGATTCGTCGGCATGATGCACCAGCAGCGGTCCTCACTCGACCGAGATGGCGCGCTGATAGGCAGGACGCGAGCGCAGGCGTTCGCGATAGGAAGTGGAGCGCGGGCCAAGCAGGTGGTCCATGCCGAACAGGCCGACCAGATGCAGCGGATAGCCAGCCGAGATGTCGGCAAGGGTCAGGCGTCCCGCCACCAGGAAGTCGCGGCCTTCCAGTCGCTGCTCGAGAGCGGTGAGCCTCACGCCGGCATTGCCGCGTGCGTCCTCGAGGACAGCGTCGATGTCCGCACCCTTGCGGCCGAGCCGGGTGACCGTCGCCATGCGCGACAGCGGAGTCATCAGGGTCGATTCGCCGTACCACAGCCATTGAACGAACTCGGTGCGCGCCGGATCTCCCGGTGCAACGATCAACGACGAGCCGTGCTTGGCCGCGAGATATTCGCAGATCGCCATCGACTCGGTGAGTTGCACCGCGCCGTCGACCAGCGTCGGTACCGTGCCGGTCGGGTTGATCGCGAGGTAGTCGGGCTGGAGCCTGCTCGGCGGGAACGGCAGGCTCTTGATCTCGGCCTTCACGCCGAGCTCTTCGAGCACCCAGAGCACGCGCATCGAGCGCGTATTCTTCGCGTGATAGACGGTGATCGTCATTCGAGCGTCTCCAGCAATCGCGTGCAGAGGTAGGTCCGCGGCACCAAGGACGAGTAGTAGATCTGCTCGTAGGCGGCGTGCGCGCCCTTGCCGTCGGCGCCGAGGCCGTCGAGCGTCGGGATGCCTAGAGCGGCGGTGAAGTTGCCGTCGCTGCCGCCGCCGGTCAGCGGCACGTCCTCCAGCTCCTTGCCGATCTCGCGATAGATCGCCCGCGCCTTCTCGAACAGCGCCGTGATGCCGGCGTCCTTCTGATACGGCGGCCGGTTCATCTCTCCCGTTACCGTCAGCTCGACATCCTTGCCGATCGGCTCGAGGTTGAGGAACCAGTGCGTCATCTCCTCGGCGAGCTGCTGGCTCGGCACGCGCAGGTCGACCTCGGCGGTGCATTCGGCCGGCACGACGTTGACGCCCGTGCCGCCGCTCACCAGCCCGACATTGCAGGTGATGCCGCGCGCATAGTCGGTCTTGGCCTCGATGCGCATGATCTGGCGGGCCATCTCGTGGATCGCGCTGCGGCCGTCCTGGTGGCGCACGCCGGCGTGGCTCGCCGCGCCCTTGATCTTGAGCGTGAAGCGGCCGACACCCTTGCGCGAGGTGACGACCTTGTCGCCGTCGCGGCCCGGCTCCATCACCAGCGCGTATTTGTGGCCGCGGGCTGCTTCCTCGATGCGGGCGCGCGAGGTCGGGCTGCCGACCTCCTCCTCCGGGATGAACAGGAAGGTGACGGGCAGCCTGGTTTTCTTGCCCTGACGCACGAGATGGCGCAGCGCGTAGTAGGCGATGTAGCCGCCCGCCTTCATGTCGTAGATGCCCGGCCCGAAGATGCTGTCGCCCTCGCGCCGCACCTTGAGGTCCTTCTCGATCATGCCGATCGGATGCACCGTGTCGAGATGGGCGAGCACGAGGATGCCCTTGCCCTCGCCGGTGCTCCAGTCGGCCGGCGTCTTGCACTCGAGGATATCGCCGAAGCCATCGACACCCGGCGTGCGGTCGAGCTTCAGCCCGAGATCGCGGAACTGGCTCTCGACATGATCGACGACCTTGTTGACCGACCGGGCGTCGTGGCTCGGGCTCTCGATCGACACCCATTCGACAATGCCGTTCAGCACCTCGTCGGCATCGATCTTCGGTTCATTCTTGCGCGGCTCGGTCATTGGCTTCGGCTCTCTCTTCTCTTCTCATATTCCTCTCCCCCGCTAGGGGGAGAGGCTAGGTGAGGGGATTGCTAAGGCTGGTGCGTCGCCCCCTCACCCGCCCTCTCCCCCTAACGGGGGAGAGGAGCCTGAAAGGCTAGATCAAGTCTGAAAATCAGATTGGATCCCAGGTAAAGTACTCGGGCGAGCGCTTGAGGTCGGTGAAGTAGTTCTTCATCGACGGGATCGCCTGCTCGGCGATCGTCTCCAGGGTCCAGCCCTCGGAGTTGTGCACGGAGCGCACCGGACGGTTGGCGTTGAACAGCATGATCTCGTTCATGCGCACGCCGAAGATCTGCGA
>JAHCJV010000130.1 GCA_026126105.1 Enhydrobacter sp. | reverse complement strand
TCCCACCCGGCCGAATGATGTTCGCCGATCCATACCTCGTCGTAACCGAGCTGGTCGAGCCACTGAATCAGCTCGATGTCGCGTTCGATGGCCAGCGTCGGATTCTCGCCGAGCTTGTGAAACGGCCCGAGAAAGATGCCGAACTTCATCCGCGCGTCCATCAGACCGCTCCCCCTTCGCTTGCCGACTACTTGAGATACTTCGCTGCCCCGGACCAAGCGAGCTGCTCGCAGCTTTGCACCTGCTCCGGCTTGATCAGGCCGTTGTCGACCTGGAACTTGCCGACATTCGCGGTGCCCGGGCAATTGAACTTGACGCCGAAGGCGTCGTGCAGACGCGTCAGTACGGCCTTCAACTCGGCGACCGGCAAAGCCCTGTTGTACTTCGACCAGATCTCCGCAGTCCGGTCGACGTTCTTGAGATCGCGCACGAAGGCGATCGCCTCCTCCTGCGCCGCCTGGAATCGCTTCATCATCTCGGCATTCTTGTCGGCATGCTCCTTGGTCGAGTGATAGGTGCTCGACGTCCAGGAGGCGAATTCGGGCAGCGACTTGTCCGTAAGCAGGTCGAGCACGACGCGGCCGCCGAGCCCGACCAGAACCGACTGCACCGGTTCGATCGCCATCACCGCGTCGAGCTGTCCCGCCTTGAAGGCCGCGACCGCGTCGGGGCCCAGGCCTACCGCCAGGAACGTAACGTCCTTCTCCGGATTCATCCCGGCGTCGCGCAGGAAGCGGCGCGCGAAGTTGTGGCCATCGGAGCCAATGGCCGGCACGCCGATCTGCTTGCCCTTGAGATCCTGGAACAGTGCCGGGTAGCCCTTCGATTGGCTGGGAGTTGCGACACCCTTGTTCACGACAAGGCTCCACACCGGCGCGGGATAGTTGTCGACGATGTTCACCAGGTCCTTGCCGCGGCTGTTGACCAGCATCATGTTTCCCGGGCTGTTGCTCATCAGGTCGAGCGCGCCACTGAACAGCGCGGCCGTGGCGTCGGGGGCGGCGCGGAAATCGACCAACGTGACGTCGAGACCGTGCTTGGCATATATGCCCTGGTCCTTGGCGACATAGGCCGGAACGGCAACCAGCGAACCGGTATACACGCCGACACTAGCCTTGATCGGTTGTGCGTGGGCAATGCCCGGCAGCCCGCCGAGCGCGATGGCCGAAACCGCAATCAGGGTACGTCGCGTCAACATTTCATCCCTCCCATGATTCGTAACTTATCGCTCGTTCTCCGTCTCACCATCGATACGGATGGCGCCGTCGCGCTCCAGCGCGGCGATCTCGTTCTCGCCGAGACCTGCTTTTCGCAGGATCACGGCCGTGTCGGCACCAAGCCGCGGCGCTCGCGGCGCGCCATCGTCTCCCAGTCCGCCGACGCCCGGCCCCAGCTGGAGCACTTCGCTCCCGGCATAGTCGGCGAGGCCGATATCCAGGTCGACGTGCTCTCCTGCCCTTGCCTCGCGCACGAACTCGGCGACCGACCGCACGCGCGCCGCCGGCACCCCGGCCGCATTGAGCCTCGCCTCGAGCCCAGACGCCTCGTGCCGGGCGAAAGCCTCCTTCATCAGTCGCACGAGCCTGGGCCGGTCGACTGCCGCCACATTCGTCGCGCCGCCCTGGCCGACCGGCGAGACCAGCGCCGGATCGTCGGCCACACCCTGCAGCCCAAGCAGCTCGCACAGCCCCCGGAACTGCGCCTGCGTGTTGGCCGCGACGGCAAGCCAGCCGTCGGCGCACTGGAAGGTCGAGGCACCGGGAGAGCCGCTGAAGCCGCGATTGCCCGCGCGTGGCGCATCGCGGTCGGTTGCCAGCACCCGCGTCACGACCGGCCGCATGAGCTGCACGGCGGACTGCGCAAGCGAGGCGTCGATATGCGTGCCGCTGTTGGTGGTCGCCCTCCTATGGATCGCAGTCAGGACGGCCAACGCGCCGAACAGCCCTGTCGCCATATCGATTACCGGAAAACCCACCTTTGTCGGCGGCTCGTCGTCTTCACCGTTCAGCATCATCATGCCGGTCAGCGCCTGGACGACCTGGTCATAGGCGCCAAAGCTGCTCCACGGACCGGTCTGCCCGTAGCCCGAGATCGACAGGTAGATGATACGAGGATTGACGGCCTTCGCGGCCTCGTAGTCGAGCCCCAGCCGCCGTGACGTTCCAGGCCGGAAATTCTCGATAAAGACGTCGGCGTCGCGCACCATCTCGAGCACCAGGTCGCGCAGGCGAGGGTTCTTGAGGTCGATGGCGAGAGATTTCTTGCCGGCGTTCAAGGCCGCGAAGGTCGTCGAGATATCGTCGTCGGGTCCCGCGTCGACAAAGCGCATGACGTCGGGAGCCCGCGGGTTCTCGATCTTGAGCACGTCCGCACCGAACGCAGCCAGGTAATGCGATGCTGCTGGCCCCGCGATGACGTGCGACAGGTCTATGACCCGCAGATTGGCCAAGCTTTGCACGACGCTTTGGTTCCTCCCTGTGGCGCTCGGCGGCGCCTTCGGCAGACTGTATCGCCATGCTTCGATAACGCTATGATACCAATTATACATTACGTGATCGGAATGCATTATCATGGCGCTTCCACCTGTCGATCACCTCCGTCTGCGGGCGCTGGTTCTGATCGAGACGCTGGCGCAGTCAGGCTCGCTGCATCAGGCGGCCCGTCGTCTCAACACCTCTCAGCCCTCTCTCACCGTCATGCTGCGCGACTTCGAGCGCACCATGGGCGGAGCCTTGTTTGAGCGCTCTCGCCGCGGGCTGGCGCCGACACCGATGGGGGACTACGCCATCCAGCAGGCGCGCCTGATTCTCGCCGACCTGCGACGCGTCCAGAGCGAGTTCGCTGCCGGCCAGCAGGGCCGAAACCTGCTCCGGGTCGGCGTACTGCAACTCCTGATGCTGGAAATCGTGCCGCGGGCACTCGTCCTGCTGCGCCAGTCGACGTCGGCCGTACGGATAGAATTCGAGGAAGGCGCCGCGGGCGATCTGCTCGCGCGGCTCGCGGACGGCGCGCTCGATATGGTGGTCGGTCGAATGCTGCCGGACTTCGCCGGCAACGAGGACCTCGAGGTGTCGCTCCTGCTCTCCCAATCGTTCTGCATCATCAGCGGGGCGCATCACCCGCTTGCCCGCCGCCGCAAGCTTTCCTGGCTAGAGCTACAGGCCACCGACTGGTTGCAGGCACCGCCCAATACGGCATTGCACGGCTATTTCGTCGAAGCGTTTCTGCGGCAAGGATTGACCCCGCCCCAGCCGCTCTACCAGTCGGCGTCCTTCCACACGTGCGTCACGATCCTCGAAAGCTCCGACTGCCTGATGATGGTGCCGGATGAGGTGGCCCGGCACTTCGCCCGTCACGCGTCGATCAGAATCCTGCCCGTACGCCTGGAAGAGCCGTCGACACCATTCTCCATCGTCCGCCGGCGTTCGCGCGCCGACATGGCAGGCATGAAGGCGTTCGAGAACGCCGTCCGACAGGTCGTCGATAATCGGCCTCGATCAGGCGTCGCCGGTACAAGGCGCGCCGTCGGCAATATCGGCCCTGGCCCGGCGGCAGTGTCTCGAGCCCGGCACAGGACACGATAGGCGAGGCTGCGCCTCGAACCGCGCGGCACGCAGGCACGAGCGGATAATCGGCCCTAGCTGCCGATCTTCTCCCACCACGACTTGGACGGCTGGGGCCAGCCGCGGCTTTCCATGCAGCTCGCGATGACCTTGTCGGCGCTGCGGGAGTCACCGTAGTTGGCCATCTGGTGCGGAAGGGTTGTTTGGCCATACCGCTCGTAGGTGCCCGCATTTACCTCGCGGCGCGAATCGTCGATGTTCCGCCGCCGCCTCATGTAGTCATCGGCCACGCCGCGACAGATTTCGCGGTCGCGGTCGTACCGCTCGGCACTCGCGCCCGTCCGTGGATCGGCTTGCGCAGCCCGCTCCTGCTGTGCGCACGACGCCAGGAGCAGTGCGGCGGTGACCGCGAGGGCGGCGACGCGGATCACCGGGCGCCCTCGACCGCCGCCTCGATTGCCTGCAAGGCCTCCGTTGCTCTGGCGGCATCGGGCCCACCGCCCTGGGCCATGTCGGGACGACCGCCACCGCCCTTGCCGCCCAGCGCCGCGACGCCGGCTTTCACCAGGTCCACCGCGCTCAGGCTCTTGGCGAGATCGTCGGTCACGCCGACCACGGCGGAGGCTTTGCCCTCCTCCACGCCGATCAGCGCGACGACGCCCGAGCCCAGCTTCTTCTTGAAGGCGTCAGCCATACCCTTGAGATCCTTGCCCGGCACGCCGTTCAGCACGCGCGAGATCATCTTGATGCCGGCGACCTCGTGCATCTCGTCGGCAGCGCTGGTGGCTCCGCCACCAGCGCTGCCGGCCAGGGCAAGCGCCTTGCGCGCCTCGGTAAGCTCGCGCTCGATCTTGCGTTGGCCGTCGACCAGTGCCTGCAGCCGCGCAGGCAGATCATCCGGCCGCACCTTCATGACCGCTGCGGCCTCGTTCAGCAGGTCGATCTGGTGGCGGACATGCGCTTCGGCCGCGTTGCCTGCGACCGCCTCGATGCGGCGCACACCCGAGGATACCGCGCCCTCGCCGAGGATGCGGAACAGGCCGATGTCGCCGGTGCGCAGCGCATGGGTGCCGCCGCACAGCTCGACCGAATAGCTCTCGCCCTCGGCGCCGCCCATCGTCAGCACGCGGACCTCGTCGCCGTACTTCTCGCCAAACAGCGCCATGGCACCGGCCGCGATCGCCTCCTCCGGCGTCATCAGGCGAGTCTCGACCGGGCTGTTGAGCCGGATGCGCGCATTGACCTCGTCCTCGATCCTGCGCAGCTCCTCGGCCGAGATCGGCCGGGTGTGACTGATGTCGAAGCGCAGGCGGTCGGGCGCAACCAGCGAGCCTTTCTGCGTGACGTGCGTGCCGAGATGACGGCGCAGCGCCTCGTGCAGCAGATGCGTCGCCGAATGATGCGCGCGCAGCTGGGCGCGGCGGATCGCGTCGACAGTCATGACAACGTCGTCGCCGACCTTGATCGCGCCCTTCTCGACCTTCGCGTGATGGGCATGCAGGTCGCCGACCATCTTGTGCACGTCGGCTATCGCGGCCTCGCCGTTGGCCCCGACGAAGCGACCGGTGTCGCCCTGCTGGCCGCCCGACTCCGCGTAGAATGGCGTCTGGTTCACCACCAGCCAGCCGGTCTGGCCAGCCACAAGCGCGTCGGCCTCCTTGCCGTCGACGATGATCGCGGCAACCTTACCCTCGGCACGCTCGGTGTCGTAGCCGAGGAACTCCGTCGCGCCGACCCGCTGGCGCACGTCGAACCAGATCGCCTCCGACGCCGCCTCACCCGAGCCGGCCCACGCCGCGCGGGCCTTGGCGCGCTGCTCCTCCATCGCCTTGTCGAAGCCGGCCGTGTCGACCGAGATGTCGCGCGCGCGCAGCACGTCCTGCGTCAGGTCGAGCGGGAAGCCGAACGTGTCGTAGAGCTTGAAGGCAACCTCGCCCTTCAGCGTGCCGCCGGCACCGAGGCCCTTCGTCTCGTCGTCGAGCAGCTTGAGGCCCGTGCCGAGCGTCGCCTTGAAGCGCGTCTCCTCGAGCTTCAGCGTCTCGGCGATCAGCGGCTGGGCGCGGACCAGCTCGGGATAGGCGTCGCCCATCTCCTTCACCAGGGTCGGCACCAGCTTGAACACCATCGGGTCCTGCGAGCCGAGAATATGTGCATGGCGCATGGCGCGGCGCATGATGCGGCGCAGCACGTAGCCGCGGCCCTCGTTCGATGGCAACACGCCGTCGGCGATCAGGAACGAGGTCGCGCGGAGATGGTCGGCGATCACCTTGTGCGACGCCGATTGCGCGCCGTCGGGATCGACGCCGGTCTCGTGCGCCACCGCCTCGATCAGGGCGCGGAACAGGTCGATGTCGTAGTTGTTGTGCTTGTGCTGCAGGACAGCGGCGAGCCGCTCCAGCCCCATGCCGGTGTCGATCGACGGCTTGGGCAGCGGCACGCGCTCGTCCTTCGTGACCTGCTCGAACTGCATGAAGACCAGGTTCCAGATCTCGATGAAGCGGTCGCCGTCCTGGTCCGGGCTGCCCGGCGGCCCGCCGGGAATATGGTCGCCGTGGTCGTAGAAGATCTCCGAGCACGGGCCGCAGGGGCCGGTGTCGCCCATCGCCCAGAAATTGTCCGAGGTTGGGATGCGGATGATCTTGTCGTCGGAAAGACCGGAGATCTTCTTCCAGTGGCCCGCCGCCTCGTCGTCCGTATGGAACACCGTGACCAGCAGCTTGTCTTTCGGCAGGCCGTACGCGCGGGTGATCAGGTTCCAGGCGAGCTCGATGGCCTGTTCCTTGAAATAATCGCCGAACGAAAAGTTGCCCAGCATCTCGAAGAACGTGTGATGGCGCGCGGTGTAGCCGACATTCTCGAGGTCGTTGTGCTTGCCGCCGGCGCGGACGCATTTCTGCGACGTCGCGGCGCGCTTGTACGGACGCGTCTCGAGCCCCGTGAAGACGTTCTTGAACTGCACCATGCCGGCATTGGTGAACATCAACGTGGGGTCGTTGCGCGGCACCAATGGGCTCGAGGCGACTACCTCGTGGCCGTTCTTGCGGAAGTATTCTAGGAATGTACGACGGATATCGCTGACGCTTGCCATGATGCAATCTTGTAGCGTGCGCACGGCGGACTAGTCCACAACGGGGGTACACCGGTTCATGGCCGATTCCGGTCACTCCACCGCCACGCTGAGGCTCAAGGTTGGCGATCTTGCCATCGCCCATCCGCTCACGGTGCCCAATGCTCCCGTGCCCGCGACGGCCGTGCTGCCCGCCCTTCAGCGGCTAGTGAACGAGGTGGTCGGCGCGGCGGAAGCCGGGCGTGAAATATCCTGCCGCAAGGGCTGCGGCGCGTGCTGCCGCCAGCTCGTCCCGATCTCGCGCACGGAGGGCGAGGCCTTGCTCGCGCTGGTCGAGGCAATGCCCAAGGCGCGGCGCAAGGCCGTGCGGGCGCGCTTCGCGGCGGCCGAGGCTGCGATCGCGCGGGCCGGCCTGGCCGAACGCGGCCGGCGGAGCGATCGGGAACTCTCCATCGCGTACTTCGCGCTGCGGGTGCCCTGCCCCTTCCTCGAGGAGGAGAGCTGCTCGATCCATGCCGACCGCCCACTGGTCTGCCGCGAATACCTCGTCACCTCGGCGGCCGAGTTGTGCGCCGGGCCGGAGCAGGATGGCGTGACGCCAGTGCCGGTACCGAAGCTGTCCCTCGCCGCGCGCCGCCTGCAGGATGAGCAAGACGATTGGTTTCCCCTGGCAATGCTGATGGCCTGGAACCGCAAACGGCCAGCCAGCGGAAAGCGCCGGCCGGGCACGGAGTGGGTGCAGCGGTTCCTGGCCGCCTTGGGCCGCGGGGTTTAGGTGAGCTCTACGGCCAGGAACGACGAATCGTCGTCGCGGAACCTGACCTTAAATCGGCGCCCCGGCTTCGCCCGCTCCTCTTCCAGCGCGTCGAGCGACCTTCTCATTGCTGGCGTCCTGTTTGTGAGGTGGACCGTGTACTCCCGGTCGCCCAACGTCTCAGCCATAGCGCGGACAGTGCCGATGTCCGGATTGTCGTGCTTGCCGTCAGCCGAGATTACGTAGTGGTCAGCGGGGAAAAGCTTCAGGAATCTCTCCGAGATGTTACGATCGCTGCCGTGATGCGGCATCTTCAGGATGTCGACCGGAAATGGCGTCCTCTCATCTCCGCCCGCCGCCGTCCAGCCGTCAACGATGTCGTCGCCTCGCGCGTCGCCCGTCAGGAGGAGCTTGCGGCCGTCAATTTCGACCATCATGCTGATGCTCGATAGATTGGGTATGCTTTCGTCCAATTCACCATCCTCGCGGAACAGGCCGACTAGCCGGGTGGTATCGCCAGCTGCAACTGCATCGGCCCATGCCTGCTTGAGGGCATCCAGCCGGTGCTTCAGTGGCCCCAGGAAGGTGATGCTGGCGCCGTCCAGCTCGATGGAACCGGGCGCCTCAATGCGCCGCCCGATCGGTTCGTTCAGCGGAATCCGAAGGGACTTGATGTTGGCGAGCAGCTCAATCCCTTGGTTGACGCTCGCGAGAACGAGTTGGCCGGCGACCTTGTTGTCCCCGAAATCAACCCCGAACTGTCTTTCGATCGCACCCAAATCGTCACTGCTGGCAGCCAATTGGGCAGACGATGCCGCAGGCGCGATCGCGGAGAGGTCGCCACCGCCGATGACCTCGCGGAAGCCGTTGTGCCAAAACCTCCGGATATCGAGCGGGAGGGTCTTGCCCCTGTCCTTGAGTCTGACCAGCTCTCGGCTCAGCTGGACCATGCCGGCTATATGGTCGTCGTCAATGTGACTGACCATGGCTAGATCGATTCGCAATGATTCATCCTCACCCCTGAGGTCGTCCAGACGCGGCTGCAGGCTGTTCTTGAGAACGCCGCGCGGGCCGCCGTCGATCATCCACAGCCGGCGCTCGCCGTTGTGCTCATAGCGCAACAGGAGCGAATCGCCGTGCTTTGCGTTAAATGCCTCCAGAACGATCATGGCTTCCCCCCTTGCTAGACCGATTGCAACGCGCGCAGGATGTCGACCATTCCGGCTCCTTGGAAATGCGACTCGCGGCCGAGATCGGTCGCCGTACGGCAAAGAATTTCCTTAATGCGCCGGGGGTTGCGGATCAGCTCGCGATGACGCGCCATGAGAAGGGCCGCAGCACCGCTGACGTGCGGCGCCGCCATGCTCGTGCCGTCCATGCGCTGGACGGAGCAGTTCAGGATCGGCGCTGTAATCTTCTCGCCGGGCGCTACCAAGTCCGGCTTGCGACGCCCGTCACCGGTCGGCCCACGACTCGAAAAATAGCTGACGCCGTAAGCGTGCGGATGAGATCGATGCGTCGCACCGACGGTAATGACATCCTCGGCGTTGCCCGGATCGGTAATGCTGGTCGTATGATACCCTGAGTATTCGCCCTTGTCGGTCTTGAAGGTCTTGTAGCCGTCATTGCCGGCGGCGACCACGACCACCACGCCGGTGCCGACGAGGGCATTGCACTCGTCGCACACCGGCGTGCGGCCGCAGGCGAAGCTCATGACCTCGTGGTTCATCGACAGCGACAGGTTCACGCCATGGACCCGGGGCTGATCGCGATTTCGGTTGAGATGCTCGACGAACTGCAGGGCGTACTGGACGGTGAACTCGTCAGTGCCGCCGGGCTTGTAGACACGCAGGTCGTACAGGCTGATCTCGGGGCAGATGCCGACGAGGTCGATGCCTTCAGGGTTGTCGTTGGCCAACCAATTGCCACCTAAGATACCGGCCACGTGGGTACCGTGACCGACCTCGGGTTTGGCGTAGTTATCGTCATGCCATACCCGGATGAGTGGAGCCACCGTGTCCCAATCGATCTCCCGGCCCAGGACCGTGCGTACCCTGAGCGCTTCGAGCTGGCTTCGAAAGTTCGCGCGAATGAACTGCGCCCGCTCCGGCGACAGCCCTTTTTCGTCCGGAGGCGGCAAATCCTTGAGCGACAGCAGACGGCGCAGGTAAGTGAAGTCGTAAGTCTCGCGAACCCTAGAAAACCTGGCGAGGCTGCGTATTGGGATGTCCTCTCGCGCCATCTTCTCGTCAGCCTGACGCCGGGCTAGGTATTCTTCCGGAGTGGCGGCCGGCGCCTTGGCGTCGCGCTGCGCCGCCAGGCGAGCGACGGCACCCTTGTCCAGGAAAGCCGGATGCTGCGCATCGATGCCGCCATCGATCACCGCCCATGTGAAATCGCTGGTGTCGATCTTGAAAAGGTTGTGAGCCGCGTCGGCTTTTATGGTCCCACGCGATTCGGCAACGGAAAGCGTTGCCTTGCGATTCTCGGTAACCATAAAGATGCGCGGCTGGCCCGTACCCTCGGGCAGCGATTCCTTGTAGTCGAGGATATCTTTGGCAATCTCGCCGTATGCATCGATGACCTTCGCCACTTTCCTGATCGACGTGTCCTTCCTGGTGAGGTCGTCCATAAGGGTCTCGAGCTCCCTCTTGCGGGCCTCGAGGATGACATCGCGCTGGTCTCCCGCCGCCTCGACCTCTTCCTCAAACTTGCGCTTCAGAGCAATGAAGCCCGCGAGCGCGCAGAACCGAATGAAGTCCCAAGTCGAACGTTTCACGATAAGATCGGATGCCGCAATCAAACGGGCCACGGTCCAATCGCCATCGCCGAGCCCGCTCAGCTTCTCTCTGAACTCCTCGAAGTTCTTTGCGATGGCCGGCAGCCTGAACCACCACTCGGTCATCGGCACGATGACGCGGATCAACTGGCGGAAGGTGACCCTGGCGACGACGCTGCTGCGGCTGTAGGCGACGTCGAACTCGGCGCGCTTGTCCACGCCGGTCGACGGAGCGGCGAGCGCCGGCACCAGTTCGCTGAGCGGCAGGCCGCGCAGGCGGGTCTCATGCTGCTCTTCGTTCGCGAACGTGGCGAGGCGATCACCCAGCAGGGTCGCAAGCTGACTGGCGGAATTCCCGGACAACGGCGTCAGCAGCACGTCGATCAGATCATCCGGCGGTCGCCTTGGACATCTCGCGAAGCCCATCCAGACATCCGGCATGATCGGACTGTCCTGGGTGTAGCGCTGGTCGCCAAACGTTTCGAAGACCAGCCGGCTCTCCAGCGCATCATCGAGGTCGAAGAAGTCTTTGCCGCCGCGGGCCATCGCCTTGCCTTTCCTAACTCAGCGGATTGGTCGGGCACGGCCACCCGGCGGGCGGTGTCGCATCGGGGAGGACAAACGACCTCATTGCCGCATCAGTGAGCGCGTAGCCCCAGTTGATCAGGGTTTCCTGCTCGATCTTGTCGAACGCGTTGAGCCGCGTGCGGATGTCTTTCAGCCCGTTCGTCCTGGCCGGATCGCACGGCAGCTTTCCGGCGGCTGGATACTTGTCGTAGCGTGTGTCGATGCCCCAGTAGGCGACTTTCTGGTTCTTTAGCTTGGCGAGCTCGATGAGATAGCGCGCGCGCAGCCCGCGAGCCTGGTCGGTGGCAATATCCAGGGCGCGCGAGAGCTGGCCTAGCGCGTCGATGCGTGCGTCGCCCTGCAGGCCGAAGGGGGCGCCCGCATCGCTCACCAGGATCGTCTCGAAATTGTCGACCGGCTCAAGGCCGATATTGTCGTAGGCGCCGCCATCTGTAAGCGACAGCGTGTGCTTGTAGCGCGCGTCGTCGAACAGGTCCGCGCCTACCTCGCGTTGCCATTTCGCCGGATCGACCTCGATGATGCAGGGCGAGAGCACCGGCGGGAACGCGCTCGACGCGGCGACCGCCTTGGCTACGCTGAGATCAGGCTGATCGAGCCGGCCAATGCGATAGTCGGCGAGGTAGGGCTTGGAGATGCGCAGGTCGCGCCCGGTCTGCAGGTTGGTCGTGTTGAAGATCGTGCGCGGCCGGTCGGGCAGGCTCGGCAACCTCGTGCCGTCGAACAGCTCGTCGTACTCGCGCTCCACGACATCGCTGATCGAGTTCCAAGGCGAGATGGAGCCCTCGGCGATGGCGCGGACATCGATGTTTCGGGTACAGAACTTCCTTAACGGCTGGGTCACGAGCCGGTCGAGATCGGTGGGGGTAAATCCACCAGCCTTCAGGGCCTCCCACCGGCACGCCAGCATGCCCGCAGTGATCGAGCCGCCCGAGACGGCAGAGATGCGGTCGAGCGTCGGAAGGATCCCGAGCTCGTTCAAGCGGATAAGGGCGCCGATATGGAACAGCGTCGCCCGAAAACCGCCGCCGGATAGGGCAAATGCAACTCCTGGACGAAGCTGATCATTGGCCATTGTAGTCCCCCAGCCGGAGTTGACGCAGGAGCGTCGGGCTTTTCTCAACTCGATTGAGACACAACCCGAGGTATATATCAAGTAGGCGCTTGGGAGAGCCCAAAAGAAAGGCGGTGCTGCGTGGGGCAGCACCGCCGGAAGCGAAGACCAGGGGAGAGTCCTGTCTTCGGCCGTGCGCTCGGGGCGTGAGCGCTATTCTTCTTCCTCGTCGTCGGCGTCCTTCGAGCCGTCGAGGACGGCGGCGAGGATGCCGGCATTCTCGCGCACCTTCTTCTCGATGGCGGCGGCGACGTCGGGATGCTCGCGCAGGTATGTCTTGGCGTTCTCGCGCCCTTGGCCGATGCGCTGGCCGTCGTAGGAGTACCAGGAGCCCGACTTCTCGACCACGCCGGCCTTGTCGCCGAGGTCGATCAGTTCGCCGACCTTGGAGACGCCCTCGCCGTACATGATGTCGAACTCGACCACCTTGAACGGCGGCGCCACCTTGTTCTTCACCACCTTCACGCGGGTCTGGTTGCCGATCACCTCGTCGCGATCCTTGAGCGCGCCGATGCGGCGGATGTCGAGGCGGACGGAGGCATAGAACTTCAGCGCATTGCCGCCGGTCGTGGTCTCCGGACTGCCGAACATCACGCCGATCTTCATGCGGATCTGGTTGATGAAGATCACCAGCGTG
>JAHCJV010000013.1 GCA_026126105.1 Enhydrobacter sp. | reverse complement strand
GGTCTTCGTCCCCTGACGCTGGCTGACGCGCCTGACGCCGGGCTCGATCCACCACAAGAGGCTTGATCTGGAGCGCTTTCGGGATAGTTACCAGAAATAGCAGGCCGTTCGGCTTGCGACATAAGTAGGAATACTGAGTACGACCCCACTCGTCTCACACAGAGTTTCAACGAGGTCCTAGAGCGGGAAGCCCCCGCATCCTCAACGGGCGCTGAACACACGGGTGGGGCCGGGTTCAGCGCCCGTTTTCATTGAGGACCTTGGACACATGATCATTACCCTAGACGCCCATGGCTCGATACCCATCGAGACCATCATCGACAGGTTTCGTAGCTTGGGGATGAAGGCAACCTTGCATTGGACCGACGAGAAGCGGCGAGTTCTCGTCCCGGTCGATGGCGACTTTATTGAGGCCGAAATCGCCCGGGTCATTCGGACCTTCAGCGATGCCTTCGTCATGTACTTCGACCCAAACGCTCGGGAACACGAACCGCTACCCGACTGCCAGACTCGTGAGATCGAGGGCAAGATGTGTACAGAGGGCCTGATCAGGTCGTTGTGGAAGGGGCCCGACCCGGAAGCCGAGGTCGAGATTGACGTTCCGCTTGGCATCGATCTCATGTGCCCGGCCGGGCAGATCGTCGAAATGGGTGACGTTCGGGCCTGCAAGCCTGCCGGCTTCGTCGCGAAGTATCTGGCCGGTGCCTGTCAGGGTCTCGAACGGCTCGCGGGTGTGATCGGTCAGGTCGTCGTGAGACAGAACGATGGTTTCTGGGTCCGGGCGCATTCCGGAGCATGGTCGGCATCTGCTCTGACGCAAGGGGCGGCGATTGGAAAGATCAAGACGGAATGGTGCGATCTGCTCCGGGCTCGTGGCGTACGCTTCAAGTCCATGGACGTAGACGCTCTCTTCCGGCAGTCGCTACTACCGGTCATCGATGGCACCCTGACGAGCCCAGTCGAGTCCGACTTCGTGGAGTATCAAGGTCGCACGTACCTGAACCTGAGACTGGCTCCTCGGCTCCAGCCGACATCCTTCGGCGAGGATGGCCGGCTGGTCCGGGAGTTCTTCCTGCAGAACCTGCTGAACGACCACCGGCCCATGGACGAGATCGAGGCCGACATCGGCGACACCGGCTCCCGGAGCCCGACGAGATGGGCTCTACACTGGGTCGCGCACACCTACCAGAAGCCCGGCATCGCCTTGCCGACGTGTCTCTGGCTAGTCTCGGTCGCGCAGGGGATCGGCAAAACCGTGTTCGCCTCGATGCTGGCTGAACTCGTCGGGCGTCGAAACGCTTCCGTTGCAAACGACGCGGAGATGACAGGGGAGTGGTCGAATTGGATTGTTGGCAAGTCCCTGATCGTCGCCGACGAGATCAATGTGACAGAGAAGAAGAGGTTTTACTCGCAGCAGAAGACATGGATCGGCTCGCGCTCGGTAAGCGTCCGTGGTCGCCATGTAGGCGTTTGGGAGATCCCGACCATCGCCAACTGGCTGTACCTGACGAATGACCTCAGCCCAATCCGCATCGACGGTGCCGACCGCAGGAACATGATGATCGCGTCGACCAACGATAAGGCGCGAGCGCTCGCTCTCATTGATCGGCTTGAACCTGTGCTTCGAGACCCCGCCCGGTACCGGTCGGCCCTTGCAGAATTCGGAGCATGGTTGGATACCATTCAGGTCGACGCCGGCCTGCTACGGGAGGCCGTGAATACCGAACTGAAGGACGACGTGATCGCGTCGGCTCAGGATGCCGTCGTCAGCTTTTTCCAGCAGCAGACCGAGAATCGCCTCTGGAGACCCGGAGCCTTCCTGAGCACGGCGGAACTGTTCAGCCGCTATGCTGCGTGGTGCGAACAGACGCAGGTATTCCAAGGCTGCCGTAGCCAGACTTACATGGTGAACGGGTTGAAGCGACTACGGGCGCTCGGCAACGTCACGGACAAGCGCACCGAGAGTGCCCGGGGATGGGTTCTGGTTCAGCAGGGCAAGGCAGAGGCGCAGGACATCATCGAGGTCAGCGACTTTCTACGGGCCCCGGTCGTACCGATGAGCCGCGCCAAGACCATGCTGGAACAGATGCGCGAACGCCAGCGCGGCGCAAGGGGAGGAAACGGAAATGACGCTCGACCGAATGAGCTACCGCGAACAGCTTGATCTCGAACTGGCTGCGCTCGAACACCGTCGCCGCCAACTGGTTCAGGAGATCATCGAGGCGTCGGTCGAGGCCGATCTCGGCGCGGCCCGATCTAGCGCGGCGCAATTCCGGGTTTAAATCCTTGTTGCGCGACCATGGCAGACGACAGGAGAGGCAGTTGGTCTTTTTCAGTTTCAAGGTGTTGTATTCCGGACACACCGACGTATACGCCAATACAATCAGACCTAAAAAAGCATAGCCGAGACGGCCGATTGAGAGAATCGCAGAAGTCCGCCCCGGTTATTCCGGCATCGAACAAATAAACTCGTCGGGTTGGTTGACGAGTAAACGAACTTACCCTAAGTGCGCTCGCATAGGGCTGAGTTCATAGCGCCACGGAACAGTCCCCGTGTTTATACCGATCTGACTCTGACGGTCTGTTCGGTATCCAATTGTCCGAGAGTGCTTGGGCCTTTGCACGATTCAAAATCATGGATCGTGAACATGGAGATGAATAGCTATGCCTAAGTCGTTTATGAATCGAGACCCGTCTAGGGTAGGACGTGAATCCGCTTACGCTGGGCGGCGTTCCTTTCACGTGCACGGCCTGCCCGTGGAGACCATTAGACTTCTCAAAGTCAAAGCTGCCGAACTCGGTGTCGCCATGGCTGAAGTTATTCAGCGCGCGGTCGCTGCGTTCGTTGGGGGCCGCTAAAATGGACCAGAAAGCGATTGAGATGGTGAGGCAGTACGACCTTCTCACGGTTCTCACCCACGAACACGCACATCTCGCCGTTGCGCGACACTTCGAAGTTGGCGGAACGATTCACATCGAAGAAAACCTAGAGGGTTCAGTTGAAGGTGATCGGTTCTACAAGGGCTGGATCATGTTCGAGCACACCCTACTGACCACGTCTGAGAATCGACGACGGCTCATCGGGCTTTCCGGCGTCGTGGCGGAGGCACTGTGCCTTGCCGCCGTTACCTCGCATGTCGACATCGCCGCAGAGTTGGAGCGCGGCGACCGTGAACTCTCCGCTTCGGACGCAAGGTTAGCGGGCGACTACGATGTGGCCGATGTCAAACGATGTCACATACTCGTGCAGAGGTTTTGGCCGTCTATAGTTAGAAGGGTGAAGGCCGCTCAATCATCCTTTTCAAGCCGGGGCTGCTATCGTGCCTAACCGCAAGCTTGCCAATCCCGAAATAGTGGGATTTCAACCCATCATTCGAGAACCTTCATCCAAGTACGTACCCGGCAGCGTGGGCGAGTTCCTTACGGAGTCCAAGGTCCGAAGCCTGCAGAGACTGACACGGATTACCATGGGGGCCGACCATTCTAGGTCGACCCCAACGGGAGCTTGTGAAGGCTCGCAGTCGTACATCTGATCGATCATCGCACCACGCTTCTCGACCGTTCCGGATCAAGGTCGAGAAGTGGTCACCGCGTCGCATGCTGGTACTGCGGGTCTCGCGATTGTGTTCTCGCTCTGTTCTGCCTATCCTTGGCGGGTACGGGAGGCGCGAATTCATGTGCGGTCGTTACACTTTCAACCTGACTTGGCAGGACCTTGTAAACCTTTATCGGCTCACTCTGCCCGAAGAGAAGCCGGAGCGCCTGAAGGAGAACTTCAACGTCGCTCCAACGCATGTGATGCCGATCCTCCGCCCGCATGGAAACGGGCGGGAAATCGCCATGGCAGGGTGGGGATTGATCCCGTTCTGGCTCAAGCCGGAGCAACTCGCGAAGCAGCCGTATTCGACAATCAACGCGAGGTCGGATCGAATCCTTACGGCACCCACGTACCGGGAATCGTTCAAACAGCGTCGGTGCGTAGTCCCGGCGACCGGCTGGTACGAGTGGCAGAAGGTCACCGCCAAGACCAAGAAGCCGTTTCACTTCGCACCCAATTCAAAGCCATTCGGATTCGCCGGCGTCTATGACGTGTGGAAGGGCGATGGCGGGCCGGGCATCACGAGCTTCTCAATCGTCACCACGGATGCCGCACCGTCCACATCGAGCTATCACGACCGAATGCCCGTGATCTTGGAAGAGGACCAGTTCGACGATTGGATGCGAAGCCCGCCAGAAATCGCCGCTCAGATAATGAAGCCGTACGGCGGTGCGATTGACGTTTGGGAAGTCGGGTCCGACGTTGGCAACGTGCGAAACAATCGGCCCGATCTGATGGAGCGGGTGGCTCTGACTGCGTAACGCATCAAACGCAGACACCGCCCGCACTTTGCAGGCATCTGGGGAGTCACTGGGGATCGGCTGCCCAGTCTGCCCGAACAAGTCCCTCGTTGATCTGTCAACGCTACCGGATCAGGATCGTCCGGTGTGGCGATTCAAGTTCGTCTGCTCGGCTTGCGGCGACCGTTTCGTGTTCAAGTACGTCCTGACCGAGCCGAAGGACATCGAGGCGTTTCATAACGGCGCGCACCCTACCGGCAACAGTCACAATTCCATTTGGAAGGCTTAGCGTTTGGACAAGTCGCGCCCGGCATGCCATGGGGCCGTCGCGACGAATTCACGTCGCCGCCTTTCGGATCGGTGAGGCCAGCCGCGAGGTGCGCGGTAGGCGTGGTTTGTAGGCGGCAGTCGGACCACCTAGGACAAACCCCAAGAGACGAGGTAGCGCCTCTGCTATCATTGCACCCAATACGGGTGGCTGATAGCGTCGTTTTGTGAACGGTGGGCAGTCACGTCGCGGGGGGATTATGCGAAGATTCGGCGTCATTGGCGCATGCATGCTGTTGGGCGCATGCTCGACGATTATCGAAGGCAGGCATCAGCAAATTGTGGTGAACACAAACCCTTCTGGAGCGGACTGCGGCCTCTACCGACAAGGCATCAAGATTTCTACAGTTCAAAACACGCCGGGTAACGCTCTCATTGAAAAGACAAAGCATGACATTTGGGTCGTGTGCGTTAAGCAAGGGTACCAGCAGGCCACCTACTTCAATCACTCAGGGGCAGCAGGGGCGACGTTCGGCAACATCATCCTTGGTGGCGGGATCGGTTGGGCCATCGACAGCGCCTCAGGAGCAGACAACAAGTACGATAGCCCCTTAAATATTTCGCTTGTGCCTGCTCAGTCAGGGGTTACTGAAGGGCCGGCGACGTTGCCAAATACCTACGTCGGAACAGCTTCTCAGCCGGCTGCGGCTGCCGCTGCATCGGCGCAGAAGGAAAGCGCGATACCTAACTCCAGTGCGCCAGTCGCTGTTGCCGCGAGGCCTGCACCTAGCGATGTCTCCGCTCCGGTGGAGGCGACTCCGGTCGCGTCGACGCCCTCAGCGAGCCAGAGTGCTCTCGACGGTCAATGGCTCGTGGAACTGACCTTGAACACAAGCCGGTGTCCGGATGCATTCTCTGCTTCCGCAATTTTTTCTGGACGCAAAGCTGAAGGATCGTGGGGTTCGCTGCGCATGACCTCTGATGGCGATGTTTCGGGCTGGGTAAGAGTATCCAGCACCATAGGCGGCTCTACGCCGACTGCTCAGCCGGCTATGCTCAGCGGGCAGATGGCGCAAGGCGTAGTGAAAGGTACAGTATCAGGCGGTTGCCTCGGCACATTTCGGATGACGAGATCATAGCCTACCGTTTGTCGTTGCATTGGTAGTTGAGCCGGTAGGTTTTGGACCAGCAGGGGCTTATTCCCTGCGCATGACAAGTAACCTGTACGGGCAACTTGTCGAAACGTTCAGCGCCCGGATAACCATAGGCTCGGCACCGCTTGTCCGCTTCCGCGTTGGCCTGCGATTCATCCCATTGGACATGCGTTTCGGTAAATCCGACCCGGGCGGGGACATCGATTCCCAAGACGACGTTGCCATCCGATTTGCTTCCGCCGACCACGGCCCACTGCAGGGCCTCTGATCGCGTACAGGCGACCGCTGCAGTCGCCAAAGCGATCAACAAGGTGATTCGCGCTTTCATTCCCATGTCCACAGCTCCCACCGGCCATGCTAAACTGCAGGTCGATATCCGGCCACGGGTAGAGAACCCGCCTGCTGCCATTGTTCTAAGTGAATTGCGAATTGACCTTAGGGCACGGACCCTCTGGCAAGCCAAAAGCAGGGGGTGCACCATGGTCTCTTCCGTGAGGAAGGTGTACTCCCGCGCTCGAATTTCCCTTGGCTTTTCCGCTACGAATCCGCTACGACGGCGTTCGCGGCGCAATCGGCATGTTGTTGATTTTCTTGAGTTTTTCGAAGGGCGGGTCTTGACCTGATCGGTTCCTCTCGGGGACGCCATCCTTCCGGCTTACAGCACGAAATCGGCCACCGTCAGCCCGCCGTGATTGCCGGTGAGCCAGAGGCGTGCATCGGCGACGGCATCGCCATCGGCGTAGAGATCGACGACGGTGCGGTTGCGGGAGGCATCGAAGCTCACGACGATGTCGCCGGTGCGGCCTGGCGTGGCGCCGAGATGGAACGCCTGGTTGCCGTCGACGGTCAGGTCGGCATCGATCTGATGCAGATCGACCAGGTCGCCGGCCGTGAAGTCGGTGATCCGGTCGGGCGCCGCCGTCGTGCTGTCGCCGAGCTTGGCGACCAGGAACGTGTCGTCGCCGATCCCGCCGGTCAGCTTGTCCTGGCCGGCGCCGCCGTTCAGCGCGTCGTTGCCGGCCAGTCCCAGAAGCACGTCGTTTTCGCCCGATCCCGCCAGCACATCGTCGCCCGCGCCGCCGTTGAGCTGATCGGCGCCGGGCCCGCCGTTCAGATCGTCGGCGCCGTCGCCGCCCTTGAGCAGATCGGCGCCAGGCCCGCCCTTCAGCGTGTCGTCGCCGGCGCCGCCGTCCAGCACGTCGTCACCCGCCTGGCCGAACAGCATGTCGACGCCGTCCTCGCCGAACAGCCGGTTCGCCTTCTCGTCGCCGCCGAGCTGGTCGGCAAACCTGGACCCTCTCAGGTCCTCCACGCCCTGGAGCGTGTCCGATCCCGCGCCGCCGGTGTCCTGCGCCGTCGCCACCGCCAGATCGACGATGACGCCTGCCGCTGCCGCGCCGTAGCTCGCCATGTCGAGGCCCGCACCGCCGACCAGAAGATCGTTGCCGGCAAGGCCTTCCAGCAGGTCGTCGCCATCGCCGCCGAACAGCCGGTCGTCGCCGGCGTCGCCCGACAGCCGGTCGTCGCCGCCGCCCCCCGAGAGCGTGTTGGCGCCGGCATCGCCGATCAGACGGTCGTCGAAGCCGGAGCCCAGCAGGCTCTCGATCTTGATCAGCGTGTCCTGCCCGGCGCCCCCCGTGTCCTGCGCCCCGGCCCGCCCGACCCTGACCGTCACGCCGGCCTCCGCGTCGGCATAGGCGGCGGTGTCGAAGCCGCCATTGCCGTTGAGCAGGTCGTTGCCCGCGCCGCCCTGCAGCACGTCATCGCCGAGCGCGCCGACCAGCGTGTCGTCACCGTCTCCGCCTGCCAGGAGATTGGCGTTGCCGTCGCCGCGCAGCGCGTCGGCGAAGCTCGAGCCGATCAAGTTCTCGATCGCGCTCAAGGCATCGCTGCCGGCCGACAGAGTGTCCTGCGCGCCGGCAAGGGCGAGGCTGACGTTCACGCCGGCGGAGGCGCCGGCATAGCTCGCCGCATCCACGCCGAGGCCGCCGAACAGCAGGTCGTTGCCGGCGCCGCCCTTCAGCACGTCGTCGCCGGCGCCGCCGTAAAGCTCGTCCTGCCCGGCTCCGCCATCGATCGTGTCGCCGTCGTCGCCGGTGCCAGCCGACGGCGTCAGCCTGAACAGCTGCCCGTTGTGCGTCATCAGGTAGAGGCGGCCGCTGCCGTCCACGGCGAACGAGGTGTTGAACCCGACGCTGCCGGCATCGACGCGCAGGTAGGCATCGAGATTGAGGAAGCCGTGCGCCACGCCGTCGGCGACGCGCGTCGCCCACACATGGCCGGTGAGAAAGTCGGCGAAGAAGTACAGGCCGTCCGCACCGCCGGGTCCGTGATAGACGTAGCCGCCGATCACCGCCTCGCCGCCGAACGGCGTGTCGTCGTGCCCGTAGTCGAGGATGGGCGGGGTGAGCGAGGGATCGGGGACACCGTCGGGCGGATTGAACGGCAACGTGCCCTCGAACAGGCGCCAGCCGAAGTTCTGCCCGCCCGGCGAGCCGGCCGCGATGAAGTCGATTTCCTCGCGCGTCTGCTGGCCGACGTCGCCGATGTACATGTCGCCGGTTTCGCTGTCGAACGTCATGCGCCAGGGATTGCGCAGCCCGTAGGCCCAGATCTCGTCGGCGCCGTCGACACCGACGAACGGATTGTCGGCCGGGATCGCGTAGTTGCGGCCGGGATCGTCCGGATAGTCGTCACTGTCGAGATCGATGCGCAGGATCTTGCCCAGCAGCACGTCGGTGTTCTGCGCATTGTTGAGGGGATCGACGCCGAGGCCGCCGTCGCCCAGCGCAATGTAAAGGTAACCGTCGGGCCCGAAGGCGAGCGCCCCGCCATTGTGGTTGTTGTCGGGCTGCGGGACGGTGAGGACCAGTCGCTTCGACCCCGGATCGGCGACGTCGGGGTCGGCGGCGGAGCGGGTGTACTCCCAGATCTCGGTGTCGCCGATGGCGTTGGTGAGGTTGAGATAGAACCTGCCGTTCGTCGCGTAATCGGGATGGAAGACGATGCCGAGCAGCCCCTGCTCGGGGCTCTTGGTGAACTCGGTGTTGGGGATGTCGAGGAACGGGGTCGCGGCGATCGCGCCGGTCGCGAGATCGACGATCTGGATCTTGCCGGTGTGCTGCTCGATGACGAACAGCCGGTCCGGATCGCCTGGCGCCGAGGCCCCGCCGTTCGGCTTCACCAGGGCATCGGTCAGCCGGTGGACGGCGATGGCGCCCGATTCCGGATCGACGTCGACCGTGTCGAAACCATAGAGGACGTCGTCGCCGTCGCCGCCGTCGATGACGTCGGCGCCGCCGCGCCCGGCGACGATGTCCGCTCCGCTCGTTCCCTCGAGGAGGTCCTCCAGCTCGGTGCCCGTCGTCATGCGCTACCCTCCGACGGGCGCGATGATGCCACGGCGAGGCACCGCAAATTGAGGCGTCGTGCGTGACGTCACGTACTGTTGATGGTCACCCTGCCAGGGGTCTGGGCTGACGCGGCCGACCCGTCGACGGTGGTTGATTTGCAGTCGCTCTTCATGCAGGTTGTGGAGGGGATTCCGCATACACGCATTATTCGTGAGGATAGGCGAAATGGCGACTTTCACCGGAACCAACGCAGACGAGACGATATCTCCCGGATTCGTTTCTCCGACCGTGACGCGGAACCCACCCGGCTCGTTTCCCGGCAACGGCGACGACAACCTGCGCGGCCGTGGCGGAGACGACTTCCTGGACGGCGGGCTGGGCAACGATACCCTGAGCGGCGGCGACGGCGACGACGAGCTGCGCGGCCGCGAGGGCAACGACTTCCTCGATGGCGGTGACGGCAACGACGAACTCTTCAGCGCCGAGGGCAACGACGTCGCCGACGGCGGGGCGGGCGACGACATCGTGGCCGGCGGCGAGGGCAACGACAGCCTCGACGGCGGCGCCGGCATCGACACGGTGTCATATGTCTCGGCGGCCGCCGGGGTGACGGTAGACCTCGCCGTCGGCGGCCCCCAGAACACCGGCGCTGCCGGCATAGACACGCTCAGCAACTTCGAGAACGCAACCGGCTCGGATTTCTCCGATTGGCTGCTCGGCACGGACGGCGCCAACCTCCTGTCGGGCGGCTTCGGCAACGATACCTTGGAAGGCCGCGGCGGCGACGACACGCTCGAAGGAGGCGACGGCGATGACGTCCTGCGCGGTCGCGAAGGCAACGACTACCTCCTCGGCGGTGCCGGCAAGGACGAGCTGCTCGGCGGCGTGGGCAACGACACGGCCTACGGGGGCGACGGCAACGATTCGATCGAAGGCGGGGAGGGGCACGACACGGTGTACGGCGCCGGCGGCAACGATTCGATTGCCGGCGGCGAGGGCAACGACGTGCTCGACGGCGGCACCGGCAACGACATGGCGCGCTACGTTTCCTCAGCCGGCGGTGTCACCGTGGATCTGGCGCTGACGGGCGCTCAGAACACCGGCGGTGCCGGTATCGACATGCTCACGAACTTCGAGCAGGTCGAGGGCTCGGACTTCGGGGACAGCCTGTGGGGCACGGAGGGTGCGAACATCGTGCTGGGCGGGCTCGGCAATGACTTCGCGGCCGGGCGCGGCGGTGCCGACCTGCTGGACGGTGGCAACGGCGACGACGTGCTGCAGGGCGGCGGCGGCAGCGACAGGCTGCAGGGCGACAAGGGCAGCGACCAGCTCGATGGCGGTGGCGGAGACGACCTGCTGATCGGCGGCCGCGGCAATGACCTGCTGACCGGCGGCACCGGCATCGATACCGTAGGCTACGGTGCGGTCGTCGAATCGACGAGTGTCGGGTACGACACCCTCGTTGGCTTCGATGCCAGTGCCGAGTTCATCGACCTGCCGTTCGCGATAACGGGCGTCGACCGCCGCATCAAGAACGGCCGGCTCGACGACGCCAGCTTCGACAACGACCTTGCCGCGGCCGCCAATCCGGGCCGGCTGCTCGCCCACCACGCCGTGCTCTTCAGCGTGTCCAGCGGCAGCCATGCCAGCGAGACCTTCCTGATTGCCGACGCCAATGGCGTTGCCGGCTATCAGGCGAACCAGGACTTCGTGTTCCGGCTCGACGGCGGAAACAACCTGGGCAGCCTGTCCGTCAACAGCTTCGTATAGGTTGCGGCCTGGGGCGCGGCACTGACGATCCGCGTCACCGTGCGTTCATGCCCGTGGTCGGTCCTCACCGCGTCAGTGGCCGTTCGCTCCCGCGCGGGGCTGGCTGAGGCGATCGACGTAGGCGATGCCGATGGCCGACAGGATGAACAGCGCGTGGATGATCACCTGCCACATGATGCCGGCCTCGGTGAAGGCCGCCTTTTCGGAGCCGAGGTTGCCGGCCTCGATGAAGGTGCGCAGCAGGTGGATCGACGAGATGCCGATGATCGCCATCGCGAGCTTGATCTTCAGCACGCTGGCATTGACGTGGCTCAGCCACTCCGGCTGGTCGGGGTGCTTGTTGAGCTCCATGCGCGAGACGAAGGTCTCGTAGCCGCCGACGATCACCATGATCAGCAGGTTGGAGATCATCACCACGTCGATCAGCCCGAGCACGACCAGCATGGCCTGCTGCTCGTTGATGGTGAAGCTGTGGCCGACGAGATGATAAAGCTCCTTGAGGAACAGGATGACGTAGACGACCTGGGCCACGATCAGGCCGAGATAGAGCGGCAGCTGCAGCCAGCGCGACGCGAAGATCAGACGCGGCAGCGGCCGCAGGCTGCCGGCTGCCAACGGGGGAACGTCCCCCGCCGAGTTCCTTCTTGCCATATACGAACTACTCCCACCCCATGGCGGCGCATTCGGTAGCCGATTGCCGTCACGCTGTCATGCCGCAACTTGCGTTTCTGGCGGGGTCCTTCAAATCTTCATCAAGCATGCGGCGTCGGGCCGAGCGGCAGTGTGCGCACGTCGTTCAGGCAATGACCTCGAAATTGCCCGCGGCGATGGAAAGATGAGGTGACAGCGTGGCGAACTGCACGGCCGCCTTGGAGCCACTTCCGTCGGGGTCGAACTGCAGGGCACCGGTCGCGGCTGTGTAGATGATGCGCTGTTCCGGGGTGAAGGCGGCTGTGCCGATGCCGAAGGCGCTGGCCTGCAACGGTCCGGCAGGTCCGATTCCCTTGAACGCCGCGCGGCTGAGCAGGATCTTGTCGGCCGAGAAGTCGGTGATGGTCGTGACCTCTCCCGCCACCAGCGGCGTGTCGAACACGAACATGTCGAAGCCGCCGCCGCCCGTCAGCATGTCGGCGCCACCCTTGCCCGACAGGCGGTTGGCGGCGCCGTTGCCGGTGATCGCGTTCGCGGCGGCGTTGCCGGTGCCGTCGATGGGCGCGGCGCCCGTCAGGACGAGATTGTCGAGACCGGCACCGAGGGTGAACGACACCGATGCCTGTACCGTGTCGTTGCCGCCTGCGTCGGCGTTGACGATGTCGCCGGTATTGTCGACGAGGTAGAGATCGTCGCCCTTTCCGCCGTCCATCGTGTCGGCTCCCTCGCCGCCGTCGAGCACGTCGTCGCCGTTGCGGCCGAACAGGAGATCGTCGCCCTGCTCGCCGAGCAGCCAGTTCGACTGGTCGGTGCCGAACAGCTGGTCGCCGTACGCCGAGCCGGCGAGGTTCTCTATGGCGGCCAGCGTGTCGATGCCCGCGCCGAGCGTGTCCTGGGGGCCGGCCAGGGCGAGGTCCACCGTGACGCCCACGTTGGCCGTGCCGTATTGCGCCGTGTCGATGCCGTCGCCGCCATCGAGCAGATCGTTGCCATCTCCTCCGGCGAGCAGATCATCCCCCGCCTCGCCCTTGACCGCGTCGTTGCCCTGGGCGCCGAGCAGCTCGTCGTCGCCGGCACCGCCGTCGAGGTTGTCGTCGCCTTCGCGGCCGCGCAGCTCGTCGTTACCGCCGCCGCCGCTCAAACGGTCGTTGCCGATGCCGCCGTCCAGCACATCGTCGCCGTTTCGCCCGACCAGCACGTCATCGCCGCCATTGCCGACCAGGAGATTGGCGCCGCCGGTGCCCGACAGCCGATCGCCGGCATCCGAACCGGTGGCGTTCTCGATGTTGGCCAGCGTGTCGATCCCGGCTACGCCCGTGTTCTGGGCGCTGGTCACGTCGAGGTCGACGGTTACGCCGCCGGCAGCCGAGAGATACTGCACCGTATCGGTGCCGTCGCCGCCATCGATGAGGTCGTCGCCCTCGCCGCCGGCCAGAAGGTCGTCGCCCGCACCGCCGCTCACGACATCGTTGCCCTGGGCACCGAGCAGCTCGTCGTTTCCGTCATCGCCATAGAGACGGTCGTCTCCCTCGCGCCCGCGAACGATGTCGTCGCCATCGCCGCCGTGCGCGGTGTCGTTGCCCAGCCCGCCATCCAGCGCGTCGTCACCGCCTTCGCCCGACAGAACGTCGTCGCCGTCCAGGCCGGCGAGGCGGTTGGCGCCGCCATTGCCGACCATTCCGTTGGCCGCTCCGTTTCCCGTGCCGTCGAGATCGGCGGCACCGGACAGGACGAGGTTCGCAAGGCCGTTGGCCAGGGTGTAGGACAGCCAGGCCTGCACCGTGTTGATGCCCGAGCTGTCGGTAGCGATGACGTCCGCGGCGTCGCGAACGATGTACAAGTCGTTGCCCTTGCCGCCGTCGAGAAGGTCGGCTCCGGCGCCGCCGTCGAGCACGTCGTCGCCGTTGCGGCCCTCCAATACGTCGTCGCCAGCGCCACCGCTCAGTGTATTCGCGCTCTTGTTGCCACGCAGGACATCGCCGAAGGAGGAGCCGACGAGTCCCTCGATGCTGTTCAGCGTGTCGATGCCGGCGGCGCCGGTATTCTGGCCGGCGGCGATCTCCAGGTCGACCGAGACACCGGCGGACGCCGACGCGTAGCTCGCCGAGTCGATTCCGTCGCCGCCCTTCAGCAGGTCGTTGCCGGCTCCACCCTCGAGCACGTCGTCGCCGCCGCGGCCGTGCAGCTGGTCGTCGCCGCCCGCGCCAGACAGGAGGTTGGCGGCGTCGTTGCCCTCCAGGCTGTCGGCATGCGCAGACCCGGCCAGCCCCTCGATGCCGGCCAAGGTGTCCACCCCCGCCCCAAGGGTATCCTGGGCACCTGCGATTCGCAGGCTGACCGTCACCCCGCCCGACGCCGAGGCGTAGCTCGCTACGTCGAAACCGACACCACCGTCGACCGTGTCGTTGCCCTTGCCGCCCTCCAGCGCGTCGTCGCCCTCGCCACCATCGAGAACGTCGTTGCCGTTGCGTCCTTCCAGGACATCGTCGCCTGCGCCGCCGGCCAGGCGATTGACGAGATTGTCTCCGGTCAGGCGGTCGGCGCCTGCCGAGCCGACCAGGTTCTCGATACCGTCGAGCGTATCGGTGCCGGCGCCCACGGTGTCCTGCGGCCCGGCGATCCCGAGGTCGACGGTCACACCGTCCGGCGCCGAGGCGTAGCTCGCGGTGTCGATGCCGTCGCCGCCCTTCAGCCGGTCGTTGCCCGCCCCGCCCTCGAGCAGGTCGTCGCCGCCGTTGCCGAACAGCGAATCGTCTCCGCCAAGGCCGGACAGCGTATCGTCGAACGTGCCGCCCGCCAGCGTCTGCGAAGCCACCGTGCCGACGCGGTTCACCGCCATATCCGGCATGCGCCCGAAGATCACGTAGCTCGCGCCCGGCGAGTCGCTACCCGTGGCGCCCGAGACGCCGACGAGAATGTCGTCGAAGCCGTCGCCGTTGACGTCCCCGGCCGACGACACGGCCCACCGCGAACCGGGCGTCAGGCCGGCGACCCTGAAGCCGTCGCTGCCGTCGAGCATCCATAGACTTCCGTCCCATAGGTCCGATGGCTTGCCAAAGACAACGTAGGCCCCATACGAGGCGCAAATGATGGTGTCTGCGAAACCATCGCCATTGACGTCGCCGGCCGCGCTCAACAGGAAGCCGGTGCGGTCGCCACCGCCGCCGATCGATTGGTTCAGGCCGATGGTCCCGTTCGCGTTGCCGAGCACGAGGTAGGCGCGCCCACGATCTTCGTCCAACCCAGGTGAGCCGATCATGAAGTCATCGAAGCCGTCGCCGTTGACGTCGCCCGCCCCGGACACAGCAAAGCCGAACCCGGCGCCGTCCCTGAACAGCGGCGGGTAGAAGTACTTCTTGTCGGCTTCAGTCGGAGGAGGCGACGCTCTCCCGAAGACGACGTATCCCCTGCCGTAGGAATACTCGCCCCATCCCGGCTCGCCGCCGATCAGATCGGCAAAGCCATCGCCATTGATGTCGCCCGCCGACGCCTCGCCGCCGATGGCGAACCCGTTGGTGCCATCGAAGACCAGATCGACATTGGCGGGAAAGCCCGTCCTGCTGCCGAACAGGACCTGCGTGCCAAACAACATGTCGCCGACGCCGTCGCCGTTGACGTCGCCTGCGGCCGCCACGTTTTCGCCGGCCCGGCTGAACTTGCTGACCTTGCTGACCTTGAACCCATTGCTGCCGTTCAGGTCGGCCAGCTCGACGGTGGCGCCGAAGCCCGTTCCCTTGCCGTATACGACATAGCCGGCGCTGTAGTCGCCGTACGGGCCGGACGCACCGACGATCATGTCCGCAAAGCCGTCGCCGTTGACGTCGGCCGACGCCACCGAGAACCCGCTGCGATTACCCGCCCCGACGCCGGTCAGGCGGAAGCCGTTGCTGCCGTCCAGGCTGGCGAGGTCGAAATCGGCCGCGAAGCCAGATGCCTTGCCGAAGACGACATAGGCCGCGCCGGAGGAGGTGCCGTCCGGATCGGCATAGGGGGCGCCGACGATCACGTCGGCGAAGCCGTCGCCGTTGACGTCGCCGGCCGAGGAGACCGAGAAGCCGCTGCGGTCGCCCGAGGCCGCCCCGCTCAGCTTGAAGCCGGTGCTGCCGTCGAGGGTGGCAATATCGATCGTCGCGGGAAACTGCGCCACACTGCGCTCCTATGTCTGCTTGAGCGCCCGCACACCCGGGCGCGGCGCATCGTACTATTCAGCGCACTGCAGTTGCGACGCAATTGTGTTCGAAACGCGTCAGTGGTGCTTCGCGTCCGCGGCCGGCTGGCTGAGGCGGTCGACGAAGGCGATGCCGATGGCCGACAGGATGAACAGGGCGTGGATGATGACCTGCCACATGATGCCGCTTTCCGTCAGCGCGGCCTTGTCGGAACCGAGGTTGCCGGCCTCGATGAAGGTGCGCAGCAGATGGATCGACGAGATGCCGATGATCGCCATGGCGAGCTTGATCTTCAGCACGCTGGCATTGACGTGGCTCAGCCACTCCGGCTGGTCGGGGTGCTTGTTGAGCTCCATGCGCGAGACGAAGGTCTCGTAGCCGCCCACGATCACCATGATCAGAAGGTTGGAGATCATCACCACGTCGATCAGCCCGAGCACGACCAGCATGACCTGCTGCTCGGTGCTTTCGAAGCTGTGGCCGACGAGATGGTACAGCTCCTTGAGGAACAGGATCACGTAGACGACCTGGGCCACGATCAGGCCGAGATAGAGGGGCAGCTGCAGCCAGCGGGAGGCGAAGATCAGTCGGGGCAGCGGCCGCAGATGGCCGGCCGGCCGAAAAGGTGCCCGCTCCGTCTCGTGTGTCGCCATTTTGCCGGTCGTCTCCCATAGACTCGATTCCGCATTCGGTAGCTCAAGGCCGGGACACTGTCATCTGCGCAACTTTGCCGCCGCCGGTACGTTCACGAACGGGCATTCCCGCTATCGGGAGAGGAGACGTCGATGGCACCGTCAGACAGGCTTCGCGGCCGAATCGTGCGTCCGATTTCCTACGAAGACGGCTCGACCGGCCCCCTGGTCGCGCCGGTCGGCTCCTACGAGATCGCCGAAATGGGCGAGCATCTGCACTTCTTTGCCGAGGACGGGGTGCCGTTCCAGATGCCGAGGAAGCATGCTTTGGAACATCACAAGATCGGCAATCTCGAAGTCGAGGACTGGCAGTCCTGATCAGCCCTTGCGGAACACCAGCGACAAGTTGTTGGCCGGCATCTCGACGATGAGCGGCGCGGTAAAGCCTTTGGCGTCGGCAAGCGCCACGACCTCCTCCAGTCCTCGTATGCCCCAGGCCGGATCGCGCGCGCGGAGGTCCCGGTCGAAGGCGAGGTTGCTCGGCGCCGTCTCGACGCCGGCGCAAAAGTAGGGGCCATAGAGAAAGAGCGCACCGTTCGGCGGCAGCAGGCGCGCCGCGCCGCGGATCAGTCCGGCCGTCGACGCCCACGGCGAGATATGGATCATGTTGATGCAGACGATCGCGTCCGCCTTGTCGATCGGCCAGGTCTCCGCCGCGGCATCGAGCGCCAGCGCGGGCCTCACGTTCGCGAGGCCCAGCGCCGCGGTCCAGGCGTCGATGCTGGCGCGCGCCGCTTCGTCGGGGTCGCTCGGCTGAAAGCTGAGACCGGGCAGCGCCTGCGCGAAGTGCGCTGTATGCTCGCCCGTTCCACTGGCCACTTCGAGCACCATCCCGCGTGCCGGCAGGTGCGGCTGCAGCACGTCGAGGATCGGCTGGCGATTGCGTGCCGCCGCCGGCGCCTGACGCCTCATCGGGCGGCCTCCAGCGCCTGCCAGACCCGGACCGGTGTGGCCGGTCCGTCGAAGTTCTTGACCCCGAGCGGCGCCAGCGCATCGAGGATCGCGTTGGCAATCGCGGGGAAGGCGGCGATCGCGCCCGCCTCGCCGCAGCCTTTGACGCCCAGCGGATTGGTGGTGCAGCGCGTCGGATTGAAGCCGAGGTCGAACGACGGCAGGTCGTCGGCGCGCGGCAAGGGATAGTCCATGAACGAGCCGGCGAGCATCTGGCCGGACTGCGGATCGTAGGTCGTGCGCTCGAGCAGCGCCTGGCCGATGCCTTGGGCCATGGCGCCGTGCGCCTGACCGGCGACGACCATCGGATTGACCAGCACGCCGTAATCGTCGACGCCGGTATAGCGCTCCAGTGTCACGCGGCCGGTCTCCGGATCGACCTCGACCTCGACGACATGCAAGCCATTGGGAAAGGTGAGATGCTCGCGCTTCCAGAAATGATAGGTGTCGAGCGGCTTGCCCTTCTCGCGGCCGAGCGCGGCGACCTCGAGCAGGCCGACGGCGCGATCGGTACCCGACACCACGAAGCGGCCCTCCGGAAGGTGATCGGTCTCGAACCGGATATCGGCCTCGCTCGCTTCGAGCATGTCGGCGGCCAGCGCCGTGCCCTTCCGGATGATCTCGTCCGAGGCACGCCACATCGCGGTGCCGCCCATGTATGTCGCGCGCGAGCTGCCGTGGCCGCCGCCATACGGGATCAGGTCGGTGTCGCCCTGGCGCAGATGGATCTTCTCGTTCGCCACGCCGAGCCGGTCGGCGAGGATCTGCGGGAAGGTCGTCTCGTGGCCCTGGCCGATATGCTGCGTGCCGGTGATCAGCGACACGGTGCCGTCCGGCTCGAAGCGGATGTCGACATTCTCCTCCGGCGCGCCGCCGGTGCCCTTGATGTGATAGGCGAAGCCCAGCCCGCGCCGCAGGCCGCGCGCCTCGCTCTCTTGCCGCCGTGCCGCGAAGCCCACTAGGTCCGCGCGCTCCAGCGCCTTGTCCATCGTCTCGGCGAAGGCGCCGCTGTCGACCTGGAAGCCGAAGGCATTTGTCATCGGCATCTCGTGCGCCCGCACCATGTTGATCCGGCGCAGCTCGGCGCGGTCGAAGCCTGCCTGCAGCGCCGCCGCATCGATCAGCCGTTCGAGGATGTTCACCGTCTCGGCGAAGCCCGGCCCGCGCATCACGCCGATCGGCGTGGTGTTGGTCAGCACCACGCGCACATGAAGCGAGATCGACGGCAGGCGATAGACCGTGCCCTGCAGGTGGACGTACTGATAGGTCGGCACGCCGCCGGCGACGGCCGCGAGATAGGCGCCGACATTGGCGACGCTGGCCACCTCAAGCGCGAGGAACCTGCCCGCTGCATCGAGCGCCAGCGATGCCCTGGCCTGCATGTCGCGCGACGGATGGTCCGCCAGGAAGACCTCGTTGCGGGTGGCGATCCATTTGACCGGCCGGCCAACCTTGCGCGCCGCCCAGGCGACCAGCACGTGCTCGACATAGATGAAGTTCTTGGCGCCGAAGCCGCCGCCGACGTCCGGCGCGACGAAGCGCACGTCCATCGGCTCGACGCCCAGCGCACGGGCGGCGTGGTTGCGGTTGGCATGGATGCTCTGGCTCGAGACGTGCAGCGTATAGCGGCCGCTCGCCGGATCGAAGACGCCGACCGAGCCGCGCGGCTCGATGGGGTTGGTCGTGACGCGATGGTTGTCGAGATCGAGCGAGACGATGTGGGTCGCGCGGGCAAAGGCTGCTTCTGCGCCGGTGGCGTCGCCGGTCTTCCAGTCCATGCAGATGTTGCCCGGTACTTCGGGTGAGAGTTGAGGCGCGTCCGGCGCAACGGCGGCGTAGGCCGATGTGACCGCCGGCAGCGGCTCATAGTCGACCTCGATCAGCTCGGCGGCGTCGAGCGCCTGGGCGAGGGTTTCGGCCACGACCATCGCCACCGTCTCTCCGACGAAGCGGACCTTGTCGGCCGCCAGCAGCGGCTGCTCGTCGAACACGAAGCGCTCACCGGTCTGGACATTGGCCTCCGCATAAGGTCGCAGCGATTTCAATCCGTCGGCCGCGGCGTCGGCGGCGGTCAGCACTGCCAGCACGCCTGGCGCCCGTTTGGCTGCCGTGGTGTCGATCGAGCGGATGCGGGCATGGGCATGCGGCGCCCGCAGGAAGACCGCGCGGGTCAGGCGGTCGAACGGCAGGTCGTCGACATAGGCGCCGCGGCCGGTGATGAAGCGCGCATCCTCGCGCCGTCGCGGGGAATCGCCGATGACCGATTTTCTCATGCCTGGACTGTCGCGTGGCGGATCGTCACCGGCAAGCCCGGCCTTCGGGACGACGCGTTTTCGTGCCAGACTGCCGGCATGACCCACTACGAAGCCATCGTCATCGGCGCCGGCGTTGCCGGCATCTACCAGATCAAGCGGCTGACCGATCTCGGCATCGAGGCCACCGTGCTCGAAGCGGGCGGCGACCTCGGCGGCACCTGGTACTGGAACCGCTATCCCGGCGCGCGCTTCGATTCGGAGAGCTATACCTACGGCTACTCCTTCTCGCGCGAGCTGCTCGACGAATGGCACTGGAAGGAGCGTTTTTCCGGCCAGCCCGAGAACCTGCGCTACCTCAACCACGTCGCCGACAAGTTCGACCTGCGCAAGTACATGCAGTTCAATTGCCGGGTCGACGCCGCGCACTACGACGAGGCGCAGAACTTGTGGCGCGTGCGTGTGAGCGACGGACGCGAGCTCACCTGCCGCTTCCTGATCCTGGCGCTCGGGCTGCTGTCGGTGCCGACCCTGCCGCGGGTCGAGGGCATGGAGAGCTTCAAGGGTCGCTCGTTCCACACCTTCCACTGGCCGCACGAGCCGGTCGACATGGCGGGCAAGCGGGTCGCCGTTATCGGCACGGGCGCGACCGGCATCCAGGTGATCGGCGAGATCGCCGACAAGGTGGGCGACCTCACCGTCTTCCAGCGCCGGCCGAACTGGAGCGCGCCGCTCAATAATGCGCCGATCTCGGAGGCGGAAATGGCCGACATCCGCCGGCGCTACGACGAGATCTTCGCCGCCTGCGCCCGCTCGCCGGGCGGCTTCGAGCACGAGCCCGACCGGCGCGGCTTCTACGAGGTGACGGCGGAGGAGCGCAAGGCACTCTGGGACAGGCTCTACGACGAGCCGGGCTTCGGCATCTGGCTCGCGAATTTCCGCGAGATCTTCACCGACGAGAAGGCGAACGCCGAGTTCTCGGAATACATCGCCAATCGCATCCGGCAGCGGGTCAAGGATCCGGCGGTCGCCGAGAAGCTGATCCCGCGCGATCACGGCTTCGGGGTGCAGCGCGTGCCGATGGAGACGGGCTACTTCGAGGCCTACAACCGGCCGAACGTCCACCTCGTCGACATCAGCGAGACACCGCTCGTGCGGATCACCGAGACGGGGCTGCGCACCACCGAGCGCGACTACGAGTTCGACATCATCGTCTACGCCACAGGCTTCGATGCCATCACCGGCGCGTTCGACAAGATCGACATCCGCGGCGTGGGCGGCGAGGCGCTGGCCGACAAGTGGCGCACCACGATCTCGACCTATCTCGGCATGATGGTGCACGGATTCCCGAATCTGCTGATGCCGGCGGGCCCGCAAAGCGGCTCGGCCTCGACCAACTATCCGCGCGGCATCGAGACCGGCGTGAACTGGTGCACCGACTTCCTCGAGCACGTCCGGGCCACGGGCTACACCCGCTTCGAGGCGACGGAAGCGGCCGAGAAGCGTTGGACCGAGCACGTCACCGGCATGTACGCCATGATGCTGATGCGGAAGGCGAAGTCCTGGTTTACCGGCTACAACTCCAACGTCCCCGGCCACGAGCAGGGCACCATCCGCTACCTCGTCTACAACGGCGGCTCGCCCAAGTATGTGGGCATCATCAATTCGGCGGCGGCCAAGGGCTACCCTGACGTCACACTGGGAACCGGCGGCGCGCCGTCGCCGGCGCGCGGCCAAAGGGTCGTCACCAGCCCAGCGCGCGCCTGATGCGCGCGGCGATTTCGAGATGGCGCTCGTTGTCGCCGGCGAAGCGCAGCACGATGTGCGTCGCGCCGGCGTCCGCGTAGCTCTTGATCCAGGCG
Source organism: Enhydrobacter sp. (assembly GCA_026126105.1). GTDB lineage: Bacteria > Pseudomonadota > Alphaproteobacteria > Reyranellales > Reyranellaceae > Reyranella. The sequence goes on along the minus strand of JAHCJV010000013.1, from coordinate 68,334 downwards.
GCGGCGTCTTCTTGTGTTCCGGCGAAGCAGCGCTCGCGGGCGCGCGTGATAGCGGCCGGCATGCCGTAATACTGGACGAGATAGTCGTTCATCCTGGCGTCGGCGCGCGCCGCATCGTCGTCGATCGACAGGATCAGGTAGATCGCCGCCGTGATCGCCGCAGGATCGCGACCGGCGGTGCGCGCGGCAGATCGCACGTCTTCGAGGTGCGCGGCATATTCCTCGGGCTTCGGCTGGCTCGGAAACCAGCCATCGTACAGCCGGCCGGTGCGCGCGCGGCCCGCGGGCTGGAAGCCGCCATACCAGATCGGTGGACCGCCTGGCCGGTGGGGCGTCGGCCCGACCGTGCCTTGCCTCACGGTCCACAGTCCCGTCCAGTCGACCGGCTGCCCGGCCCACAGCGCCCGGCACAACCGCATCGACTCGTTCATGCGGGTAACCCGCTTGTCGAACGGCACGCCGGCCGCCTCGAAGTCGCGCCGGATCGGCGGCGTGTCGGCGGCGATACCGATGCCCACGATCAGCCGGCCTTCGCAGAGGCGGTCGAGCGTCGCCACCTGATGGGCCAGCAGCACCGGGTTGCGCAGCGCCGGCAGCAGAACGGCCGTGCCGAGCTCGGCCTTGGGCGCACGGCCGGCGACTGCTGCCAGCAGGGTAAGCGGCTCGTGGCGCGGCCGCGCCGTCAGCGAATCGCCGACCCAGATCGACTCGAAGCCCAGCCCCTCGGCCTTCTCCGCCAGCGCCAGCAGCAGGCCGGTTTCGGGATGGCCCTCCATGACCCGCTCGCGCGTCGGCAGCAGGTATCCGAGCTTGGGCATAGGTTCACGACCAGCCCAGATCGCGCTTGATGCGCGCGGCGAGCTCGAGGTGCCGCTCGTGGTCGCCGGCAAAACGCAGCATCAGATGCGTGGCGCCGGCATCGGCGTAGCTCTTCAGCCAGGCGGCCGCACCGTCAGCGGGACCGGCGTAGCAGCGCTGGCGGGCGCGCATGCCGGCCGCCGGAACTCCGTAATAGTGCGCGAGGTAGTCGTTGATCTTCGTGTCCGCCCGCGCCACATCGTCGTCGATCGCGAGGGTCAGATACATGGCGCCGGTGATCGCCTTCGGATCGCGCCCCGCCGCGCTGGCGGCTGCGCGCACCTCGGCGATCTGGGCCGGATATTCTTCCGGCGTCGGCAGGTTGGGGAACCAGCCGTCATAGAGTCGTCCGGTGCGCTCGCGTCCCGCCGGGAGGCCGCCGCCGAACCAGATCGGCGGGCCGCCCGGCGTGTGCGGCGTCGGGCCGACCGTTCCCTGCTTCACCGTCCAGAGCTTGTCCCAGTCGACGGGCTTGCCGCTCCACAGCGCCTTGCAGAGCCGCATCGCCTCGTTCATGCGGCCGACGCGCTTTTCGAACGGCACGCCCATAGCCTCGAACTCGCGCCGGATCGCCGGCATGTCGGCAGCGATGCCGATGCCCAGGATCAGCCGGCCTTCGGCGATGCGGTCGACCGTTGCGACCTGATGGGCCAGCAGCACCGGGTTGCGCAGCGCCGGCAGCAGGACGGCCGTGCCCAGCTCGGCCTTGCGGGTGCGTGCGGCGACCGCGGCCAGCAGGGTCAGCGGATCGTGGCGCGGGCGTGCCGTCACCGAATCGCCGACCCAGATCGAATCGAAGCCCAGCGCCTCGGCGCGTTCCGCCAGCGCCAGCAGTGGGCCGGTCTCGTGGTGGTTCTCCATGACGCGCTCGCGCGTGGGCAGCAGGTATCCAAGCTTCGGCATGCGTTTCCCCTCTATTGACCGCAAGCTTAGCCCGCTAACCGAATGTCGCGAAGACTTCCTCGATCGCCTTCAACTGGTTGCCCGCCGCCGACGAGGGCACGAGGATCGGCGTGTGCACGCCCGCGTCGCGCCAGGCGGCGACGCCCTCCCGCACCTTTGCCGCGGGTCCGAACAGCGTGTTGTCGGCCAGCCACTTGTCGGTGAGGTACTTCGGCACGTCGTCGCCCCGGCCTTCGGCAAGCGCCTTCTCGATCGCCGTCCATCTCCTCGACGTAGCCGGCTTCCTTCCAGTAGTTCCGGTAGTTCGGCAGGAAGGCGTAGCGGGTGAGCGTGCGCCGGTTCACCGCCTTGGCGGCCTCGACATCGTCGCTGACGCAGGTCGGGATCATGTTGCCGATAAAGAAGGCGGGATCGTTGCGCCTGGCCGCCGGCAGCGCCGCCAGCGACTGGCCCATGTGCGAGCGTGAGGCGTTGGCGAAGACCACGCCTTCGGCCAGCTCGCCCGACAGCGCCACCATCTTCCTGCGCAGCGCCGCGACGATGATCGGCGGCAGCGGGCCGAAGGCGGTCTCGGCGCGGAACTTCTCGATGAAGGCGCGCGTGTCGGCCAGCGGCTTGCCCGGTGTCACGCCCATGCGCACGTAGGACGGCCCGTGCGCGATGCCGATGCCCAGGCGGAAGCGGCCGCCGGAGACCTCGTGCATCATCGCCGCGCTCTGCGCGAAGTCGACGATGGTGCGCTGATAGATCGGCGCGATCGAGGTGCCGAAGATGATCGAGCTAGTGTTCCACGACATCGCCTCGCACAGCGACATGTTGCCGGTCGGGCTGGGTACGTAGATGCCGGCATAGCCGCGCCGTTCGGCCTCCTGGCAGAGCGAGAGGGTCAGGCGGCGCCGGCCGGGCATGGCGATCAGGCAAAGCGCAGGAAGCTGGTCGGGCATCGGGAGTTCCTCGGCGGTCGATTTGGGACGGCATCGTAACGCCCCTGCACGCCATGGCCAGACCCACCGCAACCGTGGTACCGACTCGCGGTCGTTCGCTTCAACCGGGAGGACTCCATGGTCATCGTGCAGATCAACTATCGCCGCCCCGACATGCCCAAGGCCGAATGGGACGCGCGCTACTCCGACGAGACGGCCAAGCCGTTCCTCTCGGTCGCCGGCCTGCAATGGAAGATCTGGCTCGACGGCGAGGACGAGAAGCTGTCCGGCGGCATCTACTGCTTCGCCGATCGCGCGACCGCGCAGGCCTATGTCGACGGCCCCATCGTGGCGCGCATCAAGGCCAACACCGCGCTTTCCGACCTGTCGATCCGCGTGTTCGACGTGCGCGCCCGCCAGAGCGAGATCACGCATGCGCCGGTCCCGGGCCTGGCCGCCCGCATGGCTGCGGAATAGGCCATCCCAGCCGCGCTTGCGCGCCGCGCAGCGCCCGCTTATCCAAACGGCATGACAGCCAATCTCGATGCCGTGATCATCGGCGCCGGCTTCGCCGGCATGTACATGCTCTATCGCCTGCGCGGGAAAGGCTTTTCCGCCCGCGTGATCGAAGCCGGCAAGGGCGTCGGTGGCACCTGGTACTGGAACCGCTATCCCGGCGCGCGCTGCGACGTGGAGAGCGTGCAGTATTCCTACCAGTTCTCGCCCGAGCTGGAGCAGGAATGGGAATGGACGGAGCGCTACGCCACCCAGCCCGAAATCCTGAAATACGCCAACCATGTCGCCGATCGCTACGACCTGCGCCGCGACATCCAGTTCGAGACGCGGGTCACCAGGGCCGAGTTCGTCGAGACCAACAACAGCTGGGTGGTCGAGACCGACAAAGGACAGCGCATCGTCGCGCGCTTCGTCATCACGGCGATGGGCTGCCTGTCCTCGCCCAACACCCCGAAGATCCCCGGCCTGGCCGATTTCGCCGGCCCGACCTATCACACCGGCAACTGGCCGCATGAAGGCGTCGACTTCACCGGCAAGACCGTCGGCGTGATCGGGACCGGCTCGTCGGCGATCCAGTCGATCCCGATCATCGCACAACAGGCCAGGCACCTGACGGTGTTCCAGCGCACCGCCAACTACACGATCCCGGCGCACAACCGGCCGCTCGATCCCGATTACGTGCGCGAGGTAAAGGCGAACTACCGCGAGATGCGCAAGCGGGCGAAGACGCTGCCAGCGGGAATTGATCTCCGGATCAACAACGTCTCGGCGATCGAGACCCCGGAGGAGGAGCGCCGCCGCCAGTACCAGGAGCGCTGGGACTATGGCGGGTTGGGGTTCATGGCCTCGTTCAACGACCTGCTGCTGAACGACGACTCGAACAACACAGCGGCCGAGTTCGTGCGCGAGAAGATCCGCGAGATCGTCAAGGATCCGAAGACAGCCGAAATCCTGACGCCGACCAACATCATCGGCTGCAAGCGGCTGTGCGTCGACAGCGGCTACTGGGAAACGTTCAACCGCCCGAACGTGACGCTGGTAGATATCCGCGACGAGCCGATCGAGCGCATCACGCCGACCGGCGCCCGCGCCAAGGGGCAGGACTATGACTTCGACTGCCTCGTGCTGGCGACCGGCTTCGATGCCATGACCGGCGCGCTGCTGAAGGTCGACATCCGCGGCCGCGGCGGCGTCTCGCTCAAGGAGGCATGGGGCGAGGGACCGAAGACCTATCTCGGCCTGACGGTCGTCGGCTTCCCCAATCTGTTCACCATCACCGGACCGGGCAGCCCGTCGGTCCTGACCAACATGCTGCCGTCGATTGAGCAGCATGTCGACTGGATCGCCGACTGCCTGGAGGCGCTGCACGAGAAGGGCGTCGCCGTGATCGAGCCCGAGCCGGAGGCGCAGGACGCCTGGAACGTCCATGTCGGCTCGGTCGCCAACATCACCCTGCGCTCGACCTGCAGCTCCTGGTACGTCGGCGCCAACATCCCGGGCAAGCCGCGGGTGTTCATGCCCTATATCGGCGGCCTGCCGGCCTATATCGAGCGCTGCGAGGCGGTCGTGGCAAAGGGGTACGAGGGCTTCTCGCTTGCCTAGCCACCGGAGACATCTGGTGCCCATGCTCGGCAGGCGAGTGCTCGCCGGCTACAACGGCAATGCGCGCAATTTGCTCGCTTTGCCGATTGGGATTTCATGCATGGATGGAGCGGCTACCAGCTTAATCACTGCGTCGATCTCAGGCCATTTCCAGACAAGGGTTGCTGCTACCTGATTTAGCGGTGATCGCTGGTAAGCTCGAGCCAATACGAAGCCGTGCAAAGCTGCCGAGCGTAGCGCCGTACGTTCTGCCCGATTCTTCAATATGCGTCCGTCACCAGAGATAAAAATCCACGAGACATTGTCGGTTTGCAGATGGCTGATCCATTCGAGATCGGTGGCGTGACGTCCATTCCTCAGCCCGGGCACGTCCTTAATGTGGTAAGCGCGATGACCGAACGCACGGATGAACCCATCGAGGGTCGCAGCGAAGACGGGTGACGTGCAGTTGTCGAAGAAGACGTTCACGCCGCCGCCTGCTTCTCCATTGTTGCCTCGAACCGAATCGCTTGGCGAACCGAGGCTGAAGACACGTCAAACGCGCGGGCGGCTGCGGCAATACCTTCGCGGCGGCCAGCCATAGCTAGGATCGCAGTAGGGACGCTCGAAGCAGCATCTATAGGCTGACCAAACGACCGCGCGGGATCGACGACCACATTCGCTCGCCGTCCAAGCGGCCACCACAACGAGGGAATGCCTTGCTCGTCGAACTCCACCGTCTTCAACAACGGTTCGATAATCTGGCGAAATTCATATTGCCGCCGGAACAAATTGAGCAGTCGCTCTCGCTGATTGCCGTGTTCGTCTGTTTCAACGACCTGGAAGAATATGTCTCTGCCGTCGGTGAGGAAGCGCGCGGTCGATAGCGGACGGTTTTCCCCCATGATCTCGCTTGCAAGTCTTATTGCCGCACGGACTCGCTGCGGGGATACGCCGAGGCCGATGAACTCATTCGCGATTCTCACCTCCATGAGATCGCGAAAGCCCAAATATACCCGTCCGTCGTCCAGATTGACTTGAGGCGTCCACAGCGCATCGTACTGCAGGCCTCCAATTTGGTGACCTCGAAGCCAGCGCGATATCTTCGAGGCAGGAACGTGCAGGAGGCGGCCAGCCTCCGCAGGCGTGTAAAGCCCCAAACCGATCAACTCGCTCATCGCGCCTCCCATCCCTATAGATTCGACGTCGACCGCTCCTGTCAACAGTTCGTCCGCTCAGTTGCCAAGGCTAACGAATAGCGTCCGTTTACATGTGCGAGTTCGCTCAGCCTCATTGTTCAGACCGGCGGAGCCCTCCTAGTACCCGATCGCCGCTCCGTCGCTGCGAGGGTCGGAGCCGCCGATCCGCAGACCGCTCGACGGGTCGATGGTGATGCCGTGGGCGTGGCCGGCGGTTTCGTTCCAGTCGCCCCAGCGGTTGACCAGATGGCCGCGCTGCGCGAGCGCGTCAATCGTGCCGGGCGGAAAGCGTGCTTCCATGTGCAGCGTGTCGCGTGCTTCGAGCAGGCCGAAGCGGCCGGACAGGAAGCGCGGCGTCTCGAGCGCCTCCTGGATATCGCGGCCATGGTCGATCATGGCGATGTAGGTCTGCAGGTGGATCTGCGGCTGGCCGTCGGCGCCCATGCAGCCGACCGCGGCCCAGAACTTGTCGTCGCGGAAGGCCAGCGAGGCGATCAGCGTGTGCAGCGGCGTCTTGCCGGGCTCGACCTTGTTCGGGCTCTTCGGATCGAGCGAGAAATAGGACGAGCGGTTCTGCAGGACCACGCCTGTGTTCCCGGCGACGACCGCGGCGCCGAACAGGCCGTACAGCGAATGGATGAGCGAGACTGCGTTGCCCTCCTTGTCGACGGCGGCGATGTAGACCGTGTCGCCGGCCAGCGAGCCATAGGACGGGACCTTGTCCCACGGCAGCGCGCGCGCCGGGTCCATGAGGGTCCGGCGCCCGTCGGCGTAGGATTTCGAGATCAGGCGCTCGATCGGCACGTCCGCGAATCGCGGATCGGCGACGTGATGGTCGCGGTCGTGATAGGCGATCTGCTTGGCCTGGACCAGGAGATGCACGTAGTCGGGGCCGAGGAACGGCTTGTGGCGCAAGTCGAGCGGCTCGAGCAGGTTCAGCATCTCCAGCACCGCGAATCCCTGCGTCGGCGGCGGCGTCTCGTAGATCGTCACGCCACGATAGGTACCGACGATCGGCTCGCCCCAGCGCGCCTGCTGCGCCGCGAGGTCCTCGGCGGTGAAGAAGCCGTCGTTGGCCCGTGACCAGCGGACCAGCTCTTTCGCCACCTCGCCGTCGTAGAAGCCGTACCAGCCGTCGCTGGCGATCGCCTCGAGCGTGCGCGCCAGGTTCGGGTTCTTCAGCACCGGGCCGTCCGGGAGGAAGATTGCCGCGGCTTCCGGGCTCTTCTCCAGCTCGGGGCGCGTGATGTTGCGCCAGGAGGCAAGCCGCGCCGTTACCGGGAAGCCGTCCCGCGCATAGCCGATCGCGCTGTCCAGGCAGCGCTTCAGCGGCAGGCGGCCGTAGGCGGCGTGCGCCTCGGTCCAGCTCGCGACCGAGCCGGGGACGGTGAGCGTTCCCGGCAGCACGCCGCGATAGGGCACTTCGCTCAGGCCGCGTTTTGCGAAGGCGTCGATCGTGCCGCCGGACGCGGCGCGACCGCCCCCGTCGATGTAGCGGACCGTGTTTGCCTTCGCGTCATGGATCAGCCAGAAGGCATCGCCGCCGATCCCGGTCATGTGCGGATAGAGAACCGACAGCGCGGCGCTCGTCGCCACGGCGGCATCCACGGCCGAGCCGCCGGCGCGCAACACGTCGACGCCGGCCGCGCTGGCCAGCGAATGCGGGGAGGTCACCATGCCGTTCGGCGCGAGCGTGGCCGGGCGGCCGGTACGTATCTCTGTCATGAGAAGTTCTTAAGTCGTTTCGTGCGCGGTTGACAGTTCCGAAACCGCGGCCTAACGCTTAACTCCTGAGTTAACCATTGGATGACACCCAATGCCTGCTTCGTTCACGGTCAAGCGCTCAGTGGACATACGAGCGCCGGCCGATCGGCTGTTTCCTCGGATCGCCGATTTCAATGCGTGGTCCGCCTGGTCGCCTTACGAGAAGCGCGATCCGGCAATGAAGCGGCGGTTCAGCGGCAAGCCGTCGGGCGTCGGAGCGATCTACGAGTGGGACGGCAATCGCAATGTCGGCCAGGGGCGCATGGAAATCCTCGAGTCCACGCCGCCGTCCAAAGTGCGCATCGACTTGCAGTTCATGAAACCGTTCAAGGCTCACAATGTCGCCGAATTCTCGTTCGAACCTCACGGCCAGAACACGACTGTCACATGGGCGATGTACGGTCCGGTCACCTTCATGTCGCGCGTCATGGGACTGTTCATCAACATGGACAAGATGATCGGCAAGGATTTCGAAGCCGGTCTGCAGAATCTCAAAGCCCTCGCCGAGAGGTGACATGAATCGATCGATCGCTCTTCTGACGCTCGCGCTCACCGTCGTTGCCGGCAGCGCCGCCGCGCAGTCCTCATCGGATCTGCCGCCGGGCGTCTTCATGGGCGGCAAGACGCTCGCCGATGCGCGCGCGGGCACCTATACGCTCGACCCCGACCATTGCGCGGTGCTCGCGCGGGTGTCGCACATCGGCTACTCGTGGAGCATCTTCCGCTTCAATGAGGCGAGCGGCAAGCTGACCTTCGATCCGGCGACACCGGAGAAGTCGACGCTGACGGTTTCGGTGAAGACCGAATCGATCACGTCCAACGTCAAGGACTTCGCCTACATGCTGGCGGGCGACCAGTATCTCAAGGCGGCGAAGTTCCCCGAGGCGACGTTCGTGTCCACGGCGTTCCGCCGCACGGACGAAACGCACGGCAAGGTCGACGGCCAGTTCACCCTCATGGGTACGACGAAGCCCGTGACGTTCGACGTCGAGCTGGTCGGCGTCGGCAAGGGCTGGGCCGACAAGCCGCGCCTGGGCGTACACGCCGTCGCGTCCATCGCTCCGCAGGATTTCGGATTGCCGGCGCTGTTCGGACCGGCGATCGAGATCGTGGTCGACGCCGAATTCGAGAGGGCGCCTTGAACGTGGTGCTGCGGCCCGACGCTCACGAGCTCGCGCTGACGCGCGAGCTGGCCGCGCCGCGAGAGCGAGTCTTCGCCGCCTGGACCGATCCCGAGCAGGCCGTGCGCTGGTGGATGCCGCAGGAGTGGACACTGGTTTCGTGCAAGATGGATGTGCGGCCGGGCGGCGGCTGGCACCGGCGCATGCGCGGCCGCGACGGCAGCATCGTCACCAAGTGGGGCGAGTATCGCGAGATCGTCTCGCCCGAGCGTCTGGTCTTCACCTACAACACCGAATTCGACGACGGCACGGTGGAGACGGAAACCCTCGTGACCGTGACCCTGGAGGATCTCGGAGCGCGCACGCGGCTCGTCCTGCGCCACGAGGCCTTCCGGTCGGAAGCGGCCAGCCAGAGCCACACCGGCGGTTGGACCGGCGCCTTGGAGCGGCTCGGCCAGTTCACATCCGGACTGTGAGGCGTGACCCGCACCGGCCCCGGCGACCGTGCCGGCGGGTGGCAATTTACGTCAGCGAAGGAGAACGACGATGAACGTGCAGCCCTATCTGTATTTCGGCGGTAAATCGGAGGAGGCGATCGAGTTCTACAAGGACGCGATCGGCGCTCAGGTCGAGATGCTTATGCATTTCAAGGACATGCCGGCCGACCAGAAGTCGATGATGCAGCCCGGCTCCGAGGACAAGGTCATGCATGCCTGCATCAAGATCGGCGATTCGCCGATCTTCATTTCCGACGGCGATTGCGGCGGCACCCCCAAGTTCGAAGGCGTCACGCTCACCCTCAATGCCTCCGACGAAGCCGAGGCCGAGAAGCTGTTCGCGGCACTCGGCAAGGACGGGCAGGTTCAGATGCCGATGGCCGAGACCTTCTTCGCCACCCGCTTCGGCATGGTCGCCGACAAGTTCGGCGTATCCTGGATGGTGCTTTCGCCCAAGCCGATGGCCTGACCCGTCGTCTCAGGCCTTGTCGACGTTGGCGCTGCGCAGCGGCACGCCGAACTCCCGGCGGCACACTTCGGCCAGGACCTCGACGCCCTTCTTGATGGTCTCAGGGTCGGGGTTGGCAAAGCAGAGGCGCAGCCGGCTGCGGGCATATTCCTTGTCGGTCGACCACTCGGGACCGGGATTGAGCGACACGCCCGCGGCGAGCGCTGCCTGGCCGAGCTTCACCGTGTCGACGTTGTCGGGGAGCTTGATCCAGAGATAGATGCCGCCCGGCGGGTCGCCGAACTCGGCCGCCGTGCCGAACTGCTCGGCCAGCGCCTCGCGCAGCACCTGCAGCTTGTGGCTCAGCGCCTTGTTGAGCTTGGGCACGTGGTTGGCGAAGTGCCTGCTGCAGAACTCGGCCAGCACCATCTGCTCGAGCGCGCCCGAGCCCGCGTCCTGCTTGAGCCCGAGGATGCGCGCGAGGATATCCCACTTGGCGACGATGTAGCCGACGCGGAGCGCCGGGGCGATCGACTTGGAGAAGGAGCCGACGAAGATCACGCCGTCGCCGCCCGCCAGCGCGTAGATCGACTTCGGTCGCTCGCCGCTCCAGACCAGGTCGGAGTAGCACTCGTCCTCGAAAATCATCACACCGTACTCGCGCGCGATCGCAATCAGCTCCTGGCGCCGTGCCTCCGGCATGATCGAGCCGGTCGGATTCTGCACCGTCGGGATCGTGTAGATGTATTTCGGCTTGACGCCCTTGGCCTTGAGTTCCTCGAGCTTGGCCTTGAGGGCGTCCATGCGCATGCCGTCGTCGTCCAGCGGGATGCCGATGATGTTGACGCCAAATTTCGCCAATCGAGTCAGCGCGCCGCCGTAAGTCTCCTTCTCGATCAGAACCGTGTCGCCCTTGGCGAGCAGCAGCGTGTTGACGAGGTCGAGCCCCTGCAGCGAGCCCGAGGTGATCAGGATCTCGTCCGGCGAGCAGTCGATACCGGCATGGCCCTTGAGCTTGCCCGACAGAAACTCGCGCAGCGGCCGGTAGCCGAGCGGGCCGCTGTTCAGCCCATAGGTCGCCAGGGTGGGACCTTCGCGGCGCAGCACGGCGGTCGCCGCCTCGATCAGCGCATCGACCGGCACGTTGTCGGCATCGTTGTGCCCGCCCACGAAATTGTACTTCGGGAACCCGTTCCACTTCGCGGCGGGCGCAGGCGTGCCGGGCGCGAGCAGGGGTGCGACATCGAACGGTGCAGTCATCGGGCTTCCTCGAAACGCTTTTCCTTGTAGGCAATTGCTGGGGCAAGTCCGCCGCCTTGGCAACTTGATTCAGATCATGGCCGGTCAGGAGCTGGCGGCGATGCTGCGGCATGTCGATCTGCGATCCCTTGCCGTCCGATCCCTGGGTCGTCGACCTCGTGCCGGCGGATCCCCTCAAGCTTCACGCGCCGCCGCTCCGGCGTACGGACGCGAATTCGCCGCTGCTGCGTGCGGACGGAAACACCCTTGCCTTCGTGTCGCACTACCAGCCGCGCGGCCACACGCTGCGCTGCAGGTCATCCGGCCGATGGCCCGATGGCACGTGGTCGCCGGTCCGGTTTATCGAGGATCCGGCACCGGAAACGGGCAAATGGATCCAGTCGGTCTGGCGGGCGCCCGACGGCCGCCTGTTCGGCTGGTACCACGCCGAGGAACTGGCCCCTTGCGAGAGGCGGCTCTTCGTGCCGCATATCGGCGCGATCGTCTCCTGTGACGACGGCCGGAGCTGGTGCTTCCTCGGCGACCTTCTGCGCCGTCCGCTGGCAGAAGCCGACTGCAGCTTCGCCAACGGCTTCCTTGCCGGCGGCTACGGCGATTTCTGCGTCTTGCCGGACCGTGCGGCACAATGGTTCTACCTCCACTATTCCTGTTACCTGCCCGACGAGGGCCGGCAGGGCGTGTCGGTGGCGCGCTACCCGGTGGCAGCGCGCCACCGCCCGGCCAGCCTCGAATTCTGGCGCGATGGGAGTTGGCAGAACGGCGAGGCGACGCCGCTCTTTGCGGTGACACGCGGTTGGCGCCACCGGAATCCGGCCGCCTTTTGGGGTCCGGCCGTCCACTACAATCGCTTCCTCGACCTGTTCGTCATGCTGCTGAACCGCACGCAGGACGGCAACGCCGACATCGTGCAGCGGGGCGTCTACATCACCTTCAACGCCGATCCAGGCGATCCGGCCGGCTGGTCGCCACCGCTGCAGATCGTCGAGGACGGCAGCTGGTATCCGCAGGCGATCGGCACTGGCGCCGGCGAGGGCGATACCGTCGCAGGCGTCGAACCTCGATTCTTCATGTCCGGCTTCTCGGCCTGGACGCTCAGGTTCCGGCGCGGCACGCCGCCGCCGCCGGTGCGCATCGCGCGTGAAACATTTGCCGGGCTGTTCGGCGTCGGACCGTGGTGAGCCCTCAGGCGTTGGCACGAAACGACCTGGCGTCTGCCAGGTCCCACGGAGTCCGCCAGCGCGGATTGTTCGTGCCCTCGATCAGCTCCCTTTCGCGCAGCGCAGGATAGAGGTCCGCGAAGGTCGCAACCTCGCTGGCCGACAGGCGGTGGGAAATATGCACCAGCTTGAACTGGTTGGGATGATCGAGCCCCGCCGCAGCGGTAAGGTCGGCCAGCGCGTGGATCGTCGCTTTGTGGAAGTTGGCGACGCGATGGAGCTTGTCCTCGACGACCAGCGCCTTTTGCCTATCCGCGTCCTGGGTCGCCACGCCCGTCGGGCACTTGTCGGTATGGCAGCTCTGCGACTGGATGCAGCCGACGGCGAACATGAAGCCGCGTGCGGCGTTGCACCAGTCGGCGCCGAGCGCCATGGCCCGTGCAATGTCGAAGCCGGAAATGATCTTGCCCGACGCGCCGAGCTTGATGCGTTGGCGCACGCCGATACCGACCAGCGCGTTGTGCACGAAGGAAAGGCCCTCGCGCATCGGCTTGCCGATGTGATCGATGAACTCCAGCGGCGCCGCGCCGGTGCCGCCCTCCTTGCCGTCGACCACGATGAAGTCGGGATAGAGGCCGGTCTCGAGCATCGCCTTGCAGATGGCGAGGAACTCCCATTCGTGTCCGACGCAGAGCTTGAACCCGGCCGGCTTGCCGCCCGACAGGCGTCGCATCTCGGCGATGAACTGCATCATTTCGATCGGTGTCGAGAAGGCAGAGTGACTCGACGGCGAGACGCAATCCTGACCGGTCGGCACGCCGCGTGTCAGAGAAATCTCGACGCTGACCTTGGGCGCGGGCAGCACGCCGCCGTGGCCGGGCTTGGCGCCCTGGCTCATTTTGAGCTCGACCATCTTGATCTGCTCGTTTGCGGCGGCCGCAGCGAACTTCTCGGCCGAGAATGTGCCATCGGGATTGCGGCAGCCGAAGTAGCCCGAGCCGATTTCCCAGACGATGTCGCCGCCGCCCTCTCGATGATACGGACTGTAGCCGCCCTCGCCGGTATCGTGCGCGAAGCCGCCGAGCCTGGCGCCGCCGTTCAGCGCGCGGATCGCGTTGGCCGACAGCGAACCGAAGCTCATGGCGGAGATGTTGAACACCGAGGCCGAATACGGCCTTGCGCAATCTGGTCCGCCAATGACGATGCGGAATGGCTCCTTGCTCGGCGCCGCCGGTGACATGGAATGGTTGATCCATTCGAATCCCGGCTCGTAGACGTTGTAGTTGGTGCCGAACGGCCTCACGTCGAGCGCGTTCTTGGAGCGCTGGTAGACGATGGCCCGCTTGTCGCGGCTGAACGGAAGCCCGTCCTTCTCGTCCTCGAAGAAATACTGCCGCATTTCAGGGCGGATCGATTCGAGGATGAAGCGCAGGTGCGCGGCGATCGGATAGTTGCGCAGAACGGCGCTGGGTTTCTGCCAGATGTCGTGCAAGCCGACCGACAGGAAGAAGAAGGCGATGCCGAAGCCGATCCAGAGCCAGACGTAATTCGGATGCACCGCCAGCGCCACGGCGAAAGCCGAACTCAAGACGATCGCCATGACGAACGGCAGATATCGAATCTCGAACATCAGGAACAGTCTGGACATATTCTCTCCCCCCGGAGGACGTCATTTCGGCCTTGGCTCGGCGAGCCCGGCGTCGGCCCTTGGCAACGTGCCACGTCGCATCAGTCTGACCGCGGCCACCAAGGCACGGGCGGCGTTGCGTGTCTCCTCCTGAAACGCGCGGTCGCCGTCGAGCGCCCGGTGGCTATCGGCATACGGCTCGTAATAGCCGATATAGCGGTCGATCTCGGCGGCATGTCCCGCGCCGATCAGGCCCATGTCGCCCAGCCAGTCCGATAGCGATCGGCGCAGAGTCTCGGTTCCGGCAGAATCGCCGTGCACGACGACCGAGAAAACCCGGCCGGCAAGATGGCGCGGGAAGTCCCAGCCGTTCATCTCGATTTCCTTGGCCTTCTGCGCGTCCTTGCCCGAGGTCGAGGTCGGGTCGGGGTTGCCGCCGTCGGCGCACACGAGTCGGTCGATCATCGCTTTCAATACCGTCGGTGCCTGATACCAGTGCACCGGTGTCACGATCATGACGCCGTGCGCGGCGGTCCACATCGCATAGATCTCGCCCATCCAGTCGTTGACCTGCCCCAGCGAATGGTTGGGATAGCAGGAGCAGGGCCAATGGCAGAGCGGCATCGCGGTCGACACGCAGCCCTTGCAGGGGTGGATCTGACGGCCGAACTCGGACGTGAGGCGGCTGAGTTCGAGCCGCTCGACCTCGAAGTCGCGTTCGCGCTCGATCACCTGCTCGGCGATCTCCATCAAACGGAAACTCTTCGAGATCTCGCCCGGACACGTCTGGTCGCTGCGCGGGGAGCCGTCGATCAGCAGGATGCGCGACATGGACGACGGAGATTTTTGCCGTCGCTCGGCCTCCTGGAGCGCATCGCGATGTGCCAGCCAGTCGACCGAGAGTTCGTACTCCGGGTCGGCGTGGCCCGGTCCGGCCGGCCGGGTATAAGGAGCCTTGCGGCTATTGTCGTACCCGTCCCAGGCGGCGTCGATGATCCTGTCGATCTCGGTCTGCAGCGGCTCGAATGCGGGATCCTGGAACCGCTGCTTCAGTCGTTCGGCGAATTGTGCCTTGTCGAGCTGCACGCTCGGCATGCCCTTGCGGACTGTTATTCTTGCCATACGACCTCCCTGGCCAAGGGAGGATAACGCTCAGGCCCGCCGCGGGCTCCGGGAAATCGCCTGCAGCGCCTTGAGGTGCGGCGCGGTCGCCGACAGCGCCTTGCGCTCGATAGCGCGGTAGTGACGGATCAACTCCTGTCCCCGAGGTGTGAGCACCGCGCCGCCGCCGGCCCGCCCGCCGGTCTGGGCGGTGACCAGCGGCTCCTCGAAGGTGCGATTGATCTCCGACACCAGCTCCCACGCCCGCTTGTAGGACATGTTCATCGCTCGGCCCGCGGCGGATATGGAGCCTTCCCTCTCGATCTGCTCGAGCAGGGCGACCTTGCCGGGGCCCAGGCGGCCTTCGTCGTCGAAGTCGATGCGGATGCTGAGATGGGGCATCGTCTGCTCCTAGCTACGCTCGAACGAAACACTCTTGATCACGGCGAACACCGGCCGCCCCGGAGCGAGCGCCAGCCGTCGTACCGACTTGGTGGTGAGGCGGGCCATCACGACGGCGCCGTTGCAATCGAGCCGGACATCGGCCTGCGCGCCGCCTTCGGAAATGGTGACCACCCTGCCAGCCAACACGTTCAGTGCGCTGATCTCCTGCGGCGGCTGGAGCGACAGCATCACGTCGCGGGACCGTATGTACGCGCGCACGGACGATCCCACAACGGCGGCCAGCTTCGGCACCTGCAGTTCGCCTGCCGTGGAAGCCAGGGTGGTGAGCTGGAACGTCTCGTCGTGGGCCGTCACGATCGCGTCGAGCGCGCTTCCGCCGTCGTTCGCATCGGCGAGCGGCAGAATGTCGAGCACCGGACCGACCGCCGTGACCTTGCCCTCGCTCAGGATGACGACTGTTGTCGCGAGGCGGGCCACCTCGACGACGGAGTGGCTGACATAGAGGATCGGCACGCCGGTTCCGTCGCGCAACCGCTCCATATAGGGCAGGATTTCGGCCCGCCGCGCTTCGTCGAGCGAGGCGAGCGGTTCGTCCATCAGCAGCAGGCGGGGGCGGGCAAGCAGCGCGCGGCCGATCGCGACCCGCTGCTTCTCGCCGCCCGACAGCGAGTTGGGCTTGCGCTCGCTGAGGTGGCCGATGCCGAGCAGCTTCACGATCGAGTCGAAATCGCCGGCAACGCCACCTTCTCCGCGCGCAAACCAGCGTCCAAAGAGCAGGTTCTGGCGGACGCTGAGGTGCGGGAAAAGCCGGCTGTCCTGGAAAACGTAGCCGATACGGCGGCGATGCGCCGGCACGAACACGCCGCGTTCCGTGTCGACCAGTGTCTGTCCGTCGACCACCACCTTGCCACGCAGCGGCCTGATCAGGCCCGCCACGATGTCGACCAGGCTGGACTTTCCCGAGCCCGAGCGGCCGAACAGCGCCGTCACGCCAGGCTGCGAGCTGAAGCGCGCGGCAAGCCGGAAGGTGCCGCGCGTATGCTCGATGTCGACGTCGAGGCTCATGCCGGCAAGTGCCGGGTGCCGATGCGCCGGGCGAGGACTTCCGAGGCGAGCAGGGCGGCCATGGAGATCGCGATCGACACAGCGGTCAGCCGCAAGGCGCCCGCGTCGCCCCCCGGAATCTGGGTGAGCGTGTAGATCGCGGAGGGCAGGGTCTGGGTCTCACCCGGAATGTTGGACACGAAGGTGATGGTCGCGCCGAATTCGCCCATCGCCTTGGCGAAGGTGAGGATCGCGCCCGCGATCACGCCCGGCAGGCAGAGCGGCAGGGTGACGGTCGCGAAAACCCAGAGCGGGCTGGCGCCCAGCGTGCCGGCGGCGCTCTCCAGCCGCGTGTCGACGGCCTCGATCGAGAGGCGAATGGCGCGCACCATCAGCGGAAATCCCATGACCGCGCAGGCGAGCGCCGCGCCGGTCCATCGGAAGGCGAGAACGATGCCGAACGTCTGCTCGAGGAAGGCGCCGATCGGACCGCGACGGCCGAACAGGATCAGCAGCAGGTACCCGGTCACGACCGGCGGCATGATCAGCGGCAGGTGCACGATCGTGTCGACCAGGCCCTTCCCCCAGAATTGGCGGCGGGCCAGCAGCCAGGCGACGGCAATGCCCGGCAAAAGGCTGGCCGCCGTTGCTGTGACGGCGACCAGCAGGCTTAGCCGTACCGCCGTCCATTCCTCCTCCGTCATGCCGAGGTGACGGACTTCACCAGGACCGTGAAGCCTTGCTTCTCGAAGGCCGGTCGCGCTCGGATCGTCCTGAGATGATCGAGGAACGGCGTGGCGTCGGCCGACTTCGCGTCCTTGATCACCGCCGCCGGATAGATGATCGGCGGATGGGAATCCTCAGGGAAAACGCCGACGATCCTGACGTTTGGCTCTGCGGCGGCGTCGGTTGCATAAACGATACCGAAGGCGGCCTCGCCGCGCGCGACCAGCAGAAGTGCTGCGCGCACGTTCTCCGCCTGTGCGACCTTGTCTTTCACGCCGCGCCAGGCGCCGAGCTTCTCCAGAGCGGCCTTGCCGTATTTGCCGGCCGGCACGGCCTCGACGTTGGCCATGGCGAGCTTGCCGCCGGCCAATGCCTTGTCGAGCTCGAAGCCCTGCTTGATTGCGACCGTTGCATTGGAATCCCTGGGCGCGATCAGCACGATCCTGTTGCCGAGCAGGTTCACGCGGGTGTCCGCCTTTATCAGGTTCTTCTTCGCGAGGTAGTCCATCCAGTCGAGGTCGGCGGAGATGAACAGGTCGACCGGCGCGCCCTGCTCGATCTGCCTGGCAAGCGCCGAGCTCCCGGCATACGAGATCCGTGGCATCGGCTTGCCGGTATCCTTGGACCAGCCGGTGGCGACTTCGTCGAGCGCATTCTTGAGGCTCGCGGCGGCAAAGATCAGAAGCGTTGCGGCCTGTGCGAGTGGCACCGTCGTCGGCACCACTGCAGTTGCAAACGCCAGACCGAGCCATTCCCGGCGCTTCATCGACAGACCCATAACGACCTCCATTCAGGACATCGGTATAGTCCCTTGGATATAGCGCTTCGTCCAGAGCCGTTTGAACAGGATGGCGAGCCGCTGCAGGCCGGCCAGCAACATGACCACAAGACCGGCCAGCAGAACTTTCAGCGTCGGCCGGGGCGCAAGGTCGGGATCGATGTCGGCCTTGAGGATACGAATCGGATCGACGTTGTTCACCAGCCCGTACCACATGAGCTCGAAGGCGAGAGCGGCCAGAGTCGCGCCGACCGCGAGCAGAAGCAGCCCGACCCATCGCGTGCGCAGCGCTGCCGGCATCCAGCGCCAGATCATCAGCCAGGCGAACAGGCCCGCCGCCACGGTCGCCTCGCCGACATTGGCCTTGGATTGGAGGAAGAAATGAAGGATCGCCAGCACGGCGGCCGGATAGACCAGCCAGTGCAGCCGCTTCCAGTTGCGCCGCAACCGTCGCTGCCAGCCGTTGGTCGAGGTGATGGCGAGTGCCGCCAGCACCAGCAGGGCCACGAAGCCGATCGTGAGGTAGAAGCGTTTCACGATTTCCAGCGCGACCACGACAAGGTCCCATTTCTGGTCCGCGACGTAGATGATGAAGTGCAGGCCGGCATAGAGCGCTGCCGCGACGCCGACCCGGCGGCGGATCTGCACCAGCGGCATCCAGTCGTAGACGCTGCGCGCCGGCGTGAGCGCCAGCGAGCAGAGCAGGAAGACGATCGCCCAGTCGCCGGTGATGTGGGTCGCCTCCGTCACCGGCCGCGCGCCGAGGTCGTCGCTGTACCAGCGCCACGCCAGGTCGAGCGCCGGCAGGCAGAGCCCGATCAGCGTCGCCAGACGCAGCCAGAAAACCACTCTCACGATGGACATGTGCCGAGCTTAGAGCATCGCGGCCCGCGCGGCGCTCAAACTTGCGTCAGCACTTGCCGCAATCACGCCACAGGTCGAGCGACCCAGACGCGTCCGAGCCACGGCTTGCCGCCGTAGACGTGGGTAAAGTCGCGTGCGGGGTCGCGCCGCAAGCCGAGACGCTGCATCACGGCCTGTGATCGCGCGTTGTCGTCCGACGTGTAGGCCAGCACCTCGCCAAGGCCGATTCTGCCGAATATGTCGAGCAGGGCCGCGGCGGCTGCCTCTGTTGCATAGCCCTGGCCCCATGCCGCTCGCGCCAGGCGCCAACCGATCTCGGCATGAGGTCCGAGCGGATGTCCCGGCGGTGACGGCATCACGCCGGCATAGCCCAAGTAAAGCTGCTGCAAGTCCAGAACGGCCCAACGGCAGAAACCGTGCTGCCGGAAGGCCGAGACATAGCGGTCGAACTTGGCGTCGCTTTCAGGGCGGTCGAGCGGTCCGCCAAGATCCCGGGCCACGTCGGGATCTGCATTCAGGGCAGCAAAGGCATCCCTATCGGTCTCCCGCCAGGGCCGAAGCGTCAGGCGCGACGTATGGAGCATGGCGGTCAGCGGGCATTGCCGAACATGAACCGGTAGGTTCCGGTGACTGGCGCCTGGCTGACGCCGAAGGCCTTCAGCGTCGAAGCCGTGAACATGGTTCGCGCGGCGCCGCTGCTGGCGGCAGGATCGGCACCCTCGAGCAGCACGACCCACTCGGCCTGGTCGGCTTTTGGGTGATCCATGCTCTTCGATTGCAGCGGTGCATTGGCGATCTCGACGTCGTTCTCGGCTACGGCAGCGCCCAGCATTCCCGGCCGGGCAATCGCCTTGGGCAGTGCCGTTTCGCTCAGCCACGCGATCAGTGGCCGGCGCATCGCAGGCTCGGGGACGAAGCGCACGGCGGTGATCGCGCCGCCCTCGCCATGGGTCCTGTCGATCTGGATGCGCAGGGTGAGGCGCTGGAAATGGGTGAAGCGGGCCATGACAGCCTGGCTCCACGGGCTCTGGTTGGCCAGCAGCGCGAGATAGCCCGGCGTTGCCAGATCGGCGACCGTGTCGCATTCGTAGATCGCCAGGTACTTGGGCGAGCCGCGCACCGCGACATAGCGGCGGGCGCGATGGAAGCCCGGCAGGTTCACCCGCTCGTCGATATGCTCGCGATTGTACCACTCGTTGAAGTCGCGCTCATGAGCGGGCTTCACCTCGGTGTACGTGATCAGCATTCCTTTGCCGCGCAGAGGCATGGCTTAGTCTATGCTGCCCGCGCGGAGGAAACACCATGAAGATTGCAAAGATCGAAGACCTTCATTGCGATGCCGGCTGGCGCGATTTCTCATTTCTGAAGATCACGACCGACGACGGCATCGTCGGCTGGTCGGAGTATAATGAAGGCTACGGCAGCGCCGGCCTCACCGCCGTGATCCGCCGCATGGCGGCCGGCCTGATCGGAGAGAACCCGCGGGCGATCGAGCGCATCATGTCGATGCAATACGCCATCACCCGCCAGGCGCCGGGCGGCATCAACCAGCAGGCAATGGCGGCGATCGAGAACGCGCTCCTCGACGTCAAGGCCAAATCGCTCGGCGTGCCGGTCTACGAGCTGTTCGGCGGAAAGGTGCGCGACCGGCTGCCGCTCTACTGGTCGCACTGCGGCAGCTACCGCTTCCGCAACGCCGAGATGATGGGCGTCGAGCCGGTGCGCTCGTTCGACGACGTCGTCAAGCTCGGCAAGCATGTGAAGGAACGCGGGTTCAAGGCGCTCAAGACCAACATTTTTCGCTTCGACCTCACACCGCCCAACATGCACCAGCCGGGCTTCGGCCGCACGCCCGGAGGGCCTGAGCTCAACGCGGACGGAGCGACGCTCGCGGCGATCTCAGACGGCCTGGCAGCGTTCCGCCAGGGTGCCGGCCACGAGATGGGTATCCTCCTGGACACCAACTTCAACTTCAAGACCGAGGGCTACATCAAGGTCGCGCGGACCTGCGAGCCGTACAATCTCTTCTGGCTCGAGATCGATTCCTACGATCCCGAGGGCCTTCGTCTGATCCGCGATCGGGCGTCGATGCCGATCGCGTCGTGCGAGTCCCTGTTCAGCCGCCGCCAGTTCCGGCCGTTCTTCGAGAACCGCTCGATCGACGTGTCGATCATCGACGTGCCGTGGAACGGGCTGGCAGAGTCCCACAAGATCTCGACGATGGCGGAAGCCTACGAGATCAACTGCGCGCCCCATAATTTTTACGGTCACATGTCGACATTGATGAGCGCCAACCTGTGCGCCGCCATGCCCAATTTCCGTATCATGGAAATCGATATCGACGACGTGCCGTGGAAGGACGATCTGGTCACGCATCCGCCGGTCATAGAGAATGGCGAGCTGATCGTGCCGGCCCGGCCAGGCTGGGGCGCCGACATCAACGAGGAAGCGGTCAAGGCACATCCGCCGAAGAACCCGCATCCGTAAGGGGAGAAATCCGATGGTCTACGAGCTTCGCACCTACACGCTCATTCCCGGCAAGATGCCGGAATATCTCAAGGCCGCCGAGACGATCGGCCGGCCCGCGCGCGGCAACAATTACGGCGTCAATCACGGCTACTGGACGTCGGAGTTCGGCGCCCTGAACCAGATCTGGCACCTCTGGAAGTACGACAGCTACGAGGAGCGCACCCGTTTGCGCAACGAGCTGCAGAAGAACAAGGACTGGACCGAGAAGTACGTGCCGATCGTGAAGACCTGCGTGCAGCGGCAGGACCTCCGCCTGATGAACGCCGTGGTCGACATCAAGCCGGACGACGGCACGACGGGAAACGTCTATGAACTCCGCATCTATACCTGCAACCTCGGCGGCGCGGTGCAGTACGGCAAGGACTTCAAGGAGGTCCAGGCGGCGCGCGAGAAATACTCGCCGATCTGGGGTGCCTGGACGGGCGAGATCCCGCAGCCCAACGAGTGGATCCACATGTGGCGCTACAAGAACCTCGAGGAGCGCTTCAAGGCGCGCTCCGACGCGATGAAGGACCCGGCGTGGCAGGCCTATCTCGCGAAAGGCCCGGCGAAGCTGCAGTCCATGTTCTCGACCCTGCTGCTGCCGACGAACTATTCGCCGCTGAAGTAGGAAGTCATCGCCCGGAGGGCGCGCCACTCCCGTGGCGCGCCCTCTGCAATTGAGTGAGGTAGCGTAATGGACATGTTCGACGACACCGCCCTTGCCCTGACCAAGTTCGGGGTAGGGCAGCCCGTTCCGCGCATGGAAGACCCGACGCTCCTGCGCGGCCTGGGCCGGTACACGGACGACCAGAACGTGCCCGGACAGGCCTATGCGGTGATGGTCCGCAGCAAGCTCGCGCACGGCATCCTCAAGGGGATCGACAGCAAGGCTGTGTCCGCCATGCCGGGCGTGCTCGCGATCCTGACCTATGCCGACCTCGAGTCGGCGGGCTTCGGACCGATGAAGTGCGGGATGAACATCCCGCAGCGCGACGGCTCGCCGATGAAGACGCCGCCGCGCCATTCGCTGGCCAAGGATCGCGTCCGCTATGTCGGCGAGGCGGTCGCCTGCGTCGTCGCCGAGACGGCGGTACAGGCCAAGGACGCCGCCGAGGCCGTCGAGCTCGACATCGAGGAGCTGCCCGCCGTCACGACGCCGGCACAGGCTCTCGCCAACGGTGCGCCGCAGATTCATGCCGAGGCGCCCGGCAATCTCGCGCTCGATTTCCACTACGGCGACGCGGAGGCCGTGAAGAAGGCCTTCGCCGAAGCCGCACACGTCACCCGGCTCGAGATCTCCTCGAACCGCATCGTCGTCAATCCTATGGAGCCGCGTTCGGCGATAGGCTCCTACGAGAATGAGCGCTGGGTGCTGCGGGTCGGCTGCCAGGGCGTAATGGGCCTGCGCGGCGGCCTGGCGAAGGACGTGCTCAAGACGACCAACGACAAGGTGCGCGTCCTGACCGGCAATGTCGGCGGCTCCTTCGGCATGAAGTCTCAGGTGTACCCGGAATATGGCCCGCTGTTGCTGGCGGCGAAACGGCTCGGCCGGGCCGTGAAGTGGACCGACGAGCGGTCGGAGAGCTTCCTGAGCGACCATCATGGGCGCGATCATCAGCGCGTCGCCGAATTGGCGTTGGACAAGGACGGTCATTTCCTCGCCGTCCGCCTCAGCGGCACCGGCAATGCCGGCGCCTACATCTATCCGCCGATGCCGGCCACAACGAACGCGGTGAAGAACATCATCGACGTCTATCGCACGCCGGCGATGGAGGTGAACTCCAAGGTGGTGTTCACCAACACCACGCCCCTCGCGGCCTATCGCGGCGCCGGCCGGCCAGAGGGCAACTACTACATGGAGCGGCTGATCGACACGGCGGCCCGCGAGATGGGCATCGACCGGATCGAGCTGCGCCGGCGCAACCACATCGCGCCCAGCCAGATGCCGTACAAGGCGCCGTCGGGAATGAACTACGATTCTGGAGAGTTCACCGCCGTGCTCGACAAGGCGCTGGTCGCCGCCGACTGGCACGGCTTCGACAATCGCAAGGCGGAGAGTGCGGCCCGCAACAAGCTGCGCGGCCGCGGCATCGGTTCCTATCTCGAGGTCACCGGCCCGCCCAGCAAGGAATATGGCGGCATCCGTTTCGAGGACGACGGTTCGATCACGATGCTGAGCGGCACGCTCGACTATGGCCAGGGCCACGCCACGCCGTTCGCGCAGGTGCTGGGTGCCAAGCTCGGCATCCCGGTCACGCGCTTCCGCCTGCTGCAGGGCGATTCGGACCAGCTCAAGGTTGGCGGCGGCACCGGCGGCTCGAAGTCGGCGCTGGTTGCAAGCCAGGCCTTTCTCGAGGCCGGCGACATACTGATCGAGCAGGGCAAGAAAATCGCCGCCCACGTGCTCGAGGCGGCGGCGGTCGACATCGAATTCGCGCACGGCCGCTTCACCATTGCCGGCACCGACCGCGGCGTGAGCATCCTCGATCTGGCCGACAGGATCCGCAAAGGGCTGAAGCTGCCGCCCGACGTGCCGCAGTCGCTCGATGTCAGCCACATCTCCGACAATCCGCCGTTCTCGTTCCCCAACGGCTGTCATGTGGCCGAGGTCGAGATCGACCGCGATACCGGAGTGGTCGAGGTCGTGCGCTATTTCATGGTCAACGACTTCGGCACGGTCATCAATCCGATGCTGGTCGCGGGGCAGGCGCATGGTGGCGTGGTGCAGGGCATCGGGCAGGCAATCTTCGAACGCACCGTGTACGACGAGCAGGGCCAGCCAGTTACCGGCTCCTACATGGACTATGCGTTGCCGCGCGCGTCGGATGCGCCAAGCTTCTCGATCGAAAACCACTCCGTGCCGTGCAAGACCAACCTCCTGGGCGTGAAGGGCTGTGGCGAGGCTGGCTGCGCCGGTGCGCTGCCCTCGGTGATGAATGCCGTGGTGGACGCCCTGTCCGGGGCCGGGGTCACCCACATCGACATGCCAGTCACCCCTGAGAAGATTTGGCGGATACTGAACAATGCCTAAGACGCTCTTCATCGATTCGACGCCCGACATCGACGCGGTATGGCAGCGGGTCCATGGACCCGAGGACATCTCGATCGTCGTCAACATGGGGCCGGTCGACGAGGCGGACGTGCCGGCCAAGGCGGCGGGCTACGACACGGTCATCAACGACGCCACCTACTTCAGCGCGCCGACGCTGGAGAAGTGCAAGGACCTGAAGCATATCGTCTTCCTCGGCACCGGTGCGGCGAGCTTCGTCGACATGGAAGCCGCGCAAAAGCTCGGCATCAAGGTCTCGACCATCAGCGGCTATGGCGACACGACCGTCGCAGAGCACGCGATGGGGCTGGTCTTTGCCGCAGCGCGCAACATCGCGACCATGCACGGCATCGTGCGCGGCGGTGGCTGGCGGCCCATGCAGGGCATGGAGCTGCGCGGCAAGACGCTGGGCATCGTCGGGCTGGGTGGCATCGGCGCCGAGATGGCCCGAATCGCCGGCGGCATCGGGCTGAAAGTGGTAGCGTACAACCGCTC
This sequence comes from Enhydrobacter sp., assembly GCA_026126105.1. GTDB lineage: Bacteria > Pseudomonadota > Alphaproteobacteria > Reyranellales > Reyranellaceae > Reyranella. The sequence goes on along the minus strand of JAHCJV010000013.1, from coordinate 43,507 downwards.
GCCCAAGCCGGGCACCGTCGGGCTCGACGAGTTGCTGGCGCAATCCGACATCGTCAGCCTCCATCTCGGCCTGAACGACGCGACACGCGGCTTTCTGAACCGCGAGCGGATGGCGAGGGCAAAGCCGGGCGTGATCATCGTCAACACCGCGCGAGCAGGAGTGATAGACGAGCCGGCGCTGATCGACTTGCTGAAGTCGGGGCACGTCGGCCACTACGCGACCGATGTCTTCGGCAAGGAGCCGCCGGCACCCGACGAGCCGCTGCTCGTGCTCGACAACGTCACGGTGACGTCGCACGCGGGCTACAATACGCCCGAGGCGGCGATGACGATGTATCGCCGCGCGATCGATCTTGCTGCCAATGGCTAGGTTGAGATCTTCGCCTCGGCCTCGATCGTCTTCTTGACCGCGGCGCGCTGCAGCATGCGGTCATGCAGCGCCTGCACGGAGGGGTGGTCTTCGGGCTTGAGCCCGAACCGGTCCTTGAACCGCCAGTAGAGTCGGAAGAGGTGGATGTCGGCGATCGAGTACTTGCCGGCGACGCACCATTCCTTGCCGGCAAGCTTCCGCTCGGCGATGCGCCAGACTTCCGCGACCCGCTCCGGTCCCTGGCCGGCCGCCGGATGGAGGGTCGACGCAGCAAAGGACATCCACGATACCGCCTCGGCCTCGCCCAGCACACCAGCGGGCATCAGGCCGGCCTGCGGGAAGGCGCGTGCCAGGTAGAACAGCGTGCCGGCGACCTCGGTGAGGACGGTGCCGTCGACCACGAGCGCCGGTACCTTGCCGTTCGGATTGATCTCGAGGAATTCGGGCGTACGGGTGCCCTTCTGCAATGTCAGCGGGCGCGTCTCGAAGGACGCGCCCACTTCGTTGAGGGCGATGTGCGTCGCCATAGAGCTCGAACCGGGGGAGAGATATAGTGTGATCATCCCCGGACGATGGCGGCTGCTGCCGTTATTTGTCCAGCCAGAACGTGTCGAAGCGGACGACGTCGTAGATGCCGAAATATTCCTTCGGATTGTGGCCCTTCACGTAATTGTACCAGACATCGTTGATCTTCTCCCACGACAGCGGCAGCACCGGCGGGTCCTGCTCCATCGCGTCCTCCGCCTTGCGGATCAGGTCGAGGCGCTTCTTGACGTCGACCTCGCGGTCGATCTGGGGCAGGAGTTCGTTGACGGTCTTGTTGTCCCAGAAGCCGTAATTCTGCGGACCGTCCTTCTTGTACCAGGCGTTGAAGTAGTCCGACGGGTCGAGCAGGGTCGAGACGACCGCCCCGACGGCGAGATCGAAGTTGCCGGACTTGACGTCGTCGAACCACACCGACTCGACCACCGTGCGCAGCTTGACATCGAGGCCGAGGCCCTGCTGCAACATGGCCTGCACGGCCTGCGCCCACAGTTTGAAGGTCGCCACCTCGCGCACCATGTAGTCGAGCGTACCCTTGTAGCCGCTGCCGTAGCCGGCTGCCGCCATCAGGGACTTGGCTTCCTTGACCGCCGCGGTCGTGTCGTCCTGGTAGCCCAGCCGCTTCTTGAGCTGATCCATCGGCGTCGCGAACTCCGAGAACGGATAGATCATGCCGCCCATCATCATAGGCGCCACGTCCTTCACGACGTCGACCAGCACGGGGCGGTCGAGACAGAGATGGATAGCCCGGCGGACCCGGGGGTCGTCGAGCGGCTTTTTCTTGCTGTTCATCCAGGTGCCCTGGATGACGCTCTGGTAGAAGTCGGTCGACGACATTCCAGGGGTTGACTTGGCCTTGCGCGACGTGACCGGGTCGACAATGCGGGCGTAGTCCACCCGGTTGGAGAGGATCGCCGAGCCCAGCTCGGGCGAGAACGGCAGCGCGTGGTAGAACTCGATGCCGTCGAGATAGGGCAGGCCCTTGTTCCAGTAGTTGGCGTTCTTCTCCATCACCCAGATCTCGTTCTCGACCCGGCGCTTGCTCTTGAACGGGCCGGTCCCGGGGATGTCGACGACTCGGCGCAGGTTGTACTGGTTGTCCTCCAGCGTCTTCTTGCGAACGATCGTGTTCCAGCCGCTGGCGAATGCCGCCATCATGAAGCTCGCGGGCCTTGACTCCGAGAGCTTGAACACCACGGTCTTCTTGTCCGGGGTGGTGATCTCTTCGACCGTCGTGAACAGCGTCGAACGCGGGATGCTGACGCCGGCCGGCGGCTTGCGGATGCGGTCGTAGGTGGCCTTCACGTCGTCGGAGGTGAAGTCGGCACCGTCGTGGAACTGCACACCCTCCCGAAGATGGAACGTGTAGGTCTTGCCGTCTTTGGCGATTTCCCAGCTATGGGCGAGATCGGGAATGATCGTCTTGCCCGAATCGCGCGGGTCGCGCCGCACCAGGTTGTCGAACATGCATCCCTGGCTGCCCAGGCTGTTGATCGTGCCCGACTGGTGCATGTCGAAATGCGGCGGGCGCGAGGTGATGGCGTACTTCAGGACGCCGCCTGACTTGGCGTTCGGCTCCGGCGCCTTGAGCTGGAACTTAGACCCGTCGAACTCGTTGGGCACGCCCTGCGCCAGGGCCTGCCAAGGCATGCCGAAGACGGTAGCACCCAATGCTGCCGTGCCTTTGACGAAGGCACGACGGTTTATGCTGGAACGCTCCTTGCGGTTGTCCATGACGCTTCCTCCCATTTGGTCTTTTGCAGACCACGCACAATGTGCTGTGATGGCTCGTCCATCATCATGGACCAAAACTAACAGGCCAGTTTCAGGGAGTCTCGCATTGAATTCTCGCCAGCCGGCGCTGCGTGCCGTGGGCGAGCCGGCCGTTGGGCCGGCGCCCACGGTGCTGGAGATCGACAACCTTCAGACCCACTTCTTCACCGCCATCGGCACGGTCCGCGCGGTCGACGGCGTGAGCTATGCGCTGAAGGCCGGGGAGACATTGGGCGTCGTCGGCGAATCGGGCTGCGGCAAGAGCGTGTCGGCGCTCTCCATCCTGCGCCTGGTCGCCAATCCGCCGGGACGCATCGTCGGCGGCGCGATCCGCTTCGAGGGCAGGAACCTGCTCGAGCTTTCCGAACCCGAGATGGAAAAGGTGCGCGGCAACGAGGTCTCGATGATCTTCCAGGAGCCGATGACCTCCCTCAACCCGCTCTACACCGTAGGCGGGCAGATCGCCGAAGCCGTCGCGCTGCATCAGGGATTGTCGCGCAAGGAAGCCTGGAACCGGGCTGTCGAGATGCTTCGGCGCGTCTACATTCCCGAACCCGAAAAGCGCGCGCATTCCTATCCGCACCAGCTTTCTGGCGGCATGCGGCAGCGGGTGATGATTGCGATGGCGCTGTCGTGCAATCCCAAGGTGCTGATCGCCGACGAGCCCACCACGGCGCTCGACGTCACCATCCAGGCGCAGATCCTCGACCTGATGCGCGAGCTGCAGGAAACCTTCGGTACGGCCATCGTCCTGATCACCCACGACATGGGCGTGGTGGCGGAGAATGCCGATCGGGTGGTGGTGATGTATGCCGGCCGCAAGGTCGAGGAGGCGCCGGCCGCGACGCTGTTCGACACGCCGGGCCATCCCTATACGGTGGGTCTGCTGGGCTCGATCCCCCACCTCGACGAGGCAGCGCGCAACGGCGCGCGGCGCACGCGGCTCAACGAGATCAAGGGAATGGTGCCCTCGCTGTTCAATCTTCCGAAAGGCTGCAGCTTCGCGCCGCGCTGCGGGCTCGCCACCGACCACTGCCGCGCCGAGGCGCCGCCCCTCGAAGAGCATAGGCCCGGTCACTTCATCGCCTGCTGGCATGCCACATGACCGATTCCCCCCTGCTCGAGGTCAGCGATCTCAAGAAGCACTTTCCGATTTATAAGGGCGTCTTCTCCAAGCTCTCCGGACACGTCTATGCGGTCGACGGCGTGTCGTTCAGCATCGGCCGCGGGGAGACGCTCGGGCTGGTCGGCGAGAGCGGCTGCGGCAAGTCGACGGTGGGCCGGACGCTCCTCCGCCTGCTCGATCCCACGGCGGGCACCGTGCGCATCGGCGGCGAGGACATCACCCATCTCGACGGGCCTGATCTTCTGCCCTACCGGCGGCGCATGCAGATGATCTACCAGGATCCCTATGCGTCGCTGAACCCGCGCATGACGGCGGGCGAGATCGTCGGCGAGCCGATGGTGGTGCATCAGATCGGGACATCGACCGAGCGGCGGGACCAAGTCGCTAGCCTGTTCGAAAGGGTCGGGCTGCGGCCCGAAGCGGTGCATCGCTACCCGCACGAATTCTCGGGCGGCCAGCGCCAGCGCATCGGCATCGCCCGCGCGCTGTCGCTCAACCCGGACCTGATCGTCGGCGACGAGCCGGTGTCGGCGCTCGACGTGTCGATCCAGGCCCAGATCATCAACCTGCTGATGGACCTGCAGGACGAGTTTGGCCTTTCCTATCTCTTCGTCGCGCACGACCTCGCGGTCGTGGAGCACATCAGCCACCGGGTCGCCGTGATGTATCTCGGCCGCATCGTCGAGATGACCGATCGGCAGAGCCTGTTCGAGATGCCGCTGCATCCCTACACCGAAGCGTTGCTGTCGGCCGTGCCGATCCCCAAGGCGAGCGCGCGAACCCGCAAGCGGGTGATCCTGACCGGCGACGTGCCGAGCCCGATCAATCCGCCGCCCGGCTGCCACTTCCACGCCCGCTGCCCCTACGCCATGCCGCGCTGCAAGGTCGACGTGCCTGTGTTGCGCGAGATCGTGCCCGGCCACGTCGCCGCCTGCCATCTCCATGACGGCGGCATCAAGGTCCCGCTGGCGTCCTGATGACTCGCCGTTCTCCCCTTCCGTCATCTCGAGCGGAGCGAAGCGAAGCCGAGGGGATCTGTTCGGGCCAGCAGCGGTTGATGAGCAGGTCCCTCCAAGACGCCTCGCTACGCCCGGCTTTGGTCGGGATGACGGAGGTTCGCGGTCTATGTCGTCGGTGCCGACACGTGGCAGCTCACCTTCCGTCCATCGGCCCGCTCGACCAGCGCCGGATAAGCGCGTTCCAGGCATTGCGGCTGGCGTGACGGGCAGCGCGAATAGAAGGAGCAGTGGCGCGGCGGGTCGATGAAGGACGGCAACTCGCCGTCGCGAGCTTCGACGGACGGAATCAACGCCCGCTCCGACTCGCGCACCACCGGGATCGCCGAGAGCAGCGTCCTGGTATACGGATGCCGCGGGTCGGCCATGAGCTGCTCGACGGTGCCGACCTCGACGATCTTGCCGAAATACATTACCGCCACGCGGTCGGCGATGGCGCGCACGACGCCGAAATTGTGGGTGACGACGACGTAGGTGAGGTGCCTTTCCTGCTTCAACCTCATCAGCAGCGCCAGGATGCGCGCCTGCACCGACACGTCGAGCGCGGATGTCGGTTCGTCGAGCACCAGGACGTTGGGCTCGAGCGCCAGCGCGCGCGCGACATTGACGCGCTGCTTCTGGCCGCCGCTCAGCGATACGGGATAACGGGTGGCGAAGTCGGCCGGCAAGTGCACGGCCTCCAACAGCTCGGCGATGCGCTCGCCGCGGTCGCGATGGCCGCGCATGCCGGCGAGCTTCAGCGGCAGCGCGACGATGTCGCCCACCGTCTGGCGCGGGTTTAGCGACGAGCCTGGGTCCTGGAAGACGATCTGGATCCGGCGGCGCAGGCTGCGCAGGTCGACGCCGGTGCCGCGCGAGATCTCCTCGCCGTCGAGCACGATGCGGCCGTCGGTCGGCACCGTGACGCGCGCCAGCAGGTTGGCGAGCGTGGTCTTGCCGGATCCCGATTCGCCGACGATGGCAAAGACTTCGCCGCGGGCGATGTCGAGCGACACGTCGTCGACGGCACGCAGGGAGCTGGTTTGTCCGCCTCTCAGGCTCTGCATCAGTCCCCCGCCCTTGCGCTGGACCTTGAAGGCCTTGGTGACGGCATCGGCCTGCAGGAAGGCGGCGTCGCTCATGCCCGTGCCGTCTGGTGAAGCCAGCAGGAGACCTGCCGGTCGGGCGCCGCTTCGATGCGGGCCGGGGTCTTGCGGCAACGATCGAACGCCTGCGGGCAACGCGGCGCGAAACGGCACCCTTTGGGTGGGGCAAGATAGTCCGGGACCTGTCCCGCGATGGTCCGGGGCAGGCCGCCGAGCAGAGACGGAATGGCCTCGACCAGGCCACGCGTATAAGGGTGCAGCGGCGAGTCGAGGAGCGGGCCGGTCGGGCCGTTCTCGACGGTGGTGCCGGCATACATGACGTAGGTGCGCGCGCAGATCTCGCGCGCCACGCCGAGATCGTGCGTGATGTAGAGCCCGGCCAGCCGCTCGCGCGCGACGAGATCCTTCAGGAGGTCGATGGTGCGCTTCTGGATCGTGACGTCGAGCGCCGTGGTGGGCTCGTCGGCGATCATCAGCTGCGGACTGCCGCTCAGCGCCATGGCCAGCAGCACGCGCTGGCGCATGCCGCCCGAGAGCTGCAGCGGATAGCGGCGGAGCACCTGCTCGGGATCGGCAATGTAGACCTTCTCCAGCAATTGGGCGGCATGGTCGCGGGCACGGGCAACCACGCCGCGGGTGTGCCGCTTCCGGAAATAGGTGAGCAGACGGCGGTCGCTCTCGTACCAGACGATCATGTCGATCATCTGCGTGGCGATGGTGAAGGACGGGTTGAGCACGGCCGATGGGTCCTGTGGCACATAGGCCACAAACTTCTTCAGCGCCTCGCGCTCGCCCGTAGGAAGCGTCGCGAGATCGTGGCCGAACATCTCGATACTGCCGGCCTTCACCACCGCCGGCGGCATCGGCAGGATGCCCAGCAGCAGCTTGGCGGTGACGCTCTTGCCGCAGCCCGATTCGCCCACCAGCCCGACGATCTCGCCGGGATCGATGCGCAGGGTGACGTCCTTGATGACCTGCTCGATGCCGTCTCCGGTGTGGAAGTCGATGCGCAGCCCGTTCAGGCGGATCACGGGCGTTTGCACCGACGGCTGAGGAAGTGACAGCGAGTCGGGCATCATTCTTCCGAGAAGTAGTCGCGCAGCCCATCGCCCAGCAGGTTGAAGCTGACGACGGTGATGAAGATCGCGATGCCGGGGAACAGCGACGGCCACCATGCTTCCGGCAGGTAGTTGCGGCTGGCCGCCACCATCTGCCCCCATTCCGGCGTCGGAGGGCGTGCGCCGGCGCCGAGAAAGGAAAGCGCGGTGCCGGTGAGCACGGCGTAACCGGCGTTCAGCGAGATCGCGACCAGGAGGGGGGAGGAGATGTTGGGCAGGATCTCGCGGAACATGATGTGCATGTCCGAAGCGCCCAGCGACCTGGCGACGGTGACGTAGGTCTCCTGCTTGCGCGACAGCGTCTGGCCGTGGGCGATGCGCGCGAAGCTGCGCCACCAGACGAAGCCGATGGCGATCATGGCATTGATCAGGCTCGGTCCCAGCAGGACCGTGATGGCGAGCGCCAGCACCAGCGCCGGCACGGCCGAGAAGCCGTCGGTGATGCGCATCAGCACCTGCTCGAGCGCACCGCCGTAGTAGCCGGCGAACAGGCCGAGCGGTACGCCGATAGTGACGGCGATAGCCAGCACGATCGCCGCCATCGACAGCGACCACCGCGCTCCGGCCATCACGCGCGTCAGCACGTCACGCCCGACCTCGTCGGTGCCCATCGGGTGCTCCAGCGACGGCGGCTGCAGCACGGCGTCGAAGTTCAGCGAATCGGCGACGTCGTCGGGATAGGGCACGATCCAGGGCGCCAGCACGGCGACGACGAGCAGGACCAGTAGGCAGATCGCGCCGGCGAGCGCCAGCCGGTTGCGCGCGAAGCGGGCGAAGCGGCGGCGGAAGCCGGTCTTGCGGACCGGCGCGGCTTCCGACGGCTCGACGCCGTCGAGCGCCGCCTGGCCGATCGAGGTGACGGCCATGCTAACGCTCCAGCCGGATGCGGGGATCGAGGGCGACGTAGAGCTCTTCGGTCACGAAGTTCACCACGACCACGAAGAGGCAGATCACCAGGGTGACGCCGACGATGGCGTTGTAGTCGTTGGCGAGGATCGCGTCGGCGCCGAAGCGGGCAAGCCCTGGCCAGGCGAAGACCTTCTCGACCACGAAGGCGCCGCCGATCATCAGCGGGAACAGGAAGCCGATCAGCGTCAGGGTCGAGGAGAAGGCGTTGCGAAGCACGTACTTGTAGTTGATCAGGAAGCGCGGCATGCCGACGGCCTGGCTGAAGCCGACATAGGGCCTGGAAAGCTCGTCGAGCATGGAGCTGCGAACCATCGAGGTGATCTGCGCCAGCGGGCCGAGCGCGAGCACGATCGTGGGCGTGATCAGGTGACGTGCGGCGTCGCCCATGGCCCTGAAGTTCCCGGTGAGCAGCGCATCGACCAGGTAGAGGCCGGTGATGTGCTCGGGGGGCGGTCCGGTGATGCGGCCGGTGATCGGCACCAGCGACAGCGCCGCGCCGAGGACGAGCTGCAGCATTAGCGCCGCCCAGAAGTTCGGGAACGACACGCCGGTCAGCGACCACAGGCGGCTGGCCTGGTCGATCGGACCGTTGCGGTGCGTGGCGGCGAGGATGCCGAGCGGCACGCCGACGAGGATGGCCAGCGCCAGAGAGCACACGACCAGCTCGAGGGTCGCCGGCAGGCGCTCCCAGACGATCGTGCCGACGTCGCGCGGCTCCATCAGCGACACGCCGAAATGCCCTTCGAGCAGGCCGCGCAGATAGGCGAAGTACTGGACCTGCAGCGGCTTATCCATGCCCATCTGGACGCGGAACTTCTCGATCTGCTCCGTTGTCGCGCCGTCGCCCAGGGCGGCGCCGACCGGATCGCCTGGCAGCACGCGCACCAGCACGAACATCAGCAGCGACACGATGAGCAGCACCACCAGCATGTTCAGGACGCGACGCAGGAACCTCACGGTGCCGGTCTCCTCCTACTTCGACTGGTTGGCGACGAAGTCGGGATCCTTGGTGTCGAAGCGGAAAGTCTCGAAGCGGTACTCGTATTGCGATGAACCGCCGTCCTGCTTCGCCGCGGTGACCAGATACTTCCAGCGCGGCTGCACACGGATGTCGTTGTGCGAGAAGATGGCCGGCGCCTCGGCGGCGATTTTCTTCTGCGCCTCGCAGTAGAGCGCATACTGCTCGGGCGCGCCGTCGGGCAGCACTGAGGCCTTTTCCATCGCCGCCGTGACGTCGGGGTTCTGCCAATAGATGCCGCCGCTGGGATAGGGCGAACCCCAGCCCTTCTTCGTGTAGAAGCCGAGCAGCGGGCTGGGATGGCGGACGCGGGCCGAATCGTAGAAGAAGACGAAAGGATAGGCCGATTCGGGCTTCGTCTGTGCCCCCACGATGTCCGTCCAGCGGACTGTCTTGACCTCGGCCGTGAGGCCGATCTTCTTGAGGTTCAGCGTCAGCAGCAGGCCCACTTTCTCGAAGGCCTCGGCACCCGCCGTCGAAGCATATTCGAGCTTGAATTTCTTGAGCTCGTCGGCCGAGTACTTCGACTTGGCGATATATTCGCCCGCCTTCTTCAGGTCGTACTCGTAGGTCGCGATACCCTCGCACTTGCCGAGCAACGCCTCCGGCACGGGTCCCTTCAGCCGGATGCCGCCGGAATAGATCTTGTTCATCACCGTGCTGGCATCGAAGGCATGCGAGATCGCCTTGCGCACGTTGATGTCGTCGAGCGGCGGCTTGGTCGTGTTCATGACGACGTAGTAGTTGTTGAGCGTCGGCCACGTATCGACGGCGAACTTCGGGTTGTCGGCGAAAATCTTCACCCGCGGCGGCGACGGGCTGACGAGGCTGACGTCGAATTCGCCGGCGAGCATCTTGTTCTCGAGCGTCACCACCTCGGGGATGATGCGGAGCTTGACCTCGACCGGTGCGCCGGGCGCGAACGGCCGCAGCTTGTAGCCCTCGAAGGCCTTCAGCGTGAGCCCTTCGCCCGACTTGAAGTCGGCGATGACGTATGGGCCAGAGCCGGCGTCCTTGCTTTGCAGGTACTTCGCGCCGTAGTCGCCATACTCGCCGTATTGGCCCTCTGCCTTGTTAGCCATCAGCAGCTTGGCGTTCAGGATCTTGAGGTTGACGAGCGCGCGGATGAAGGTCGGGTCGACCTCCTTAAGCTGGAAGCGGACGGTCCGCGGATCGACGATCTCGATCTTGTCCTTGTCGACGTTGCGCAGATAGCCGCCGACCAGGCCCGGGAGCGTGAGCACGCGGCGCATCGAGAAGGCGATGTCGTCGGCCTCGACCGGCTTGCCGTCATGGAACAGCACGTCGTCGCGCAGATGGAAGGTGTAGGTCTTGCGATCGTCTGTAACGTCCCACGACTTGGCGATCCACGGCACGACGGTGTTGTCGGGCATCGGCATCACCAGCATGTCGTAGACATTTAGGACGATGATGTTCTCGCCGTAGTTGGTGGCGCGCACCGGGTCGAGGGTCGACACCTCCAAGGTCAGGCCGGCACGCAGCACCGGCCTTGCGGCGTCGGCCCAGCCGGCGGCGGGTGCGATCGACAGTCCAAACGCGAATGCGGCCAGCGCCGCCGTGATCGAGAACGCTTTCACGACTCTACCTTCCTTGAAATTGAGATCCGGTCAGCGGGCAGCGGTGTAGTCGGTCGTGTACCAGGCCATGTACTCGGCGTAGGTCATCGCCTCGTACCTGAAAGGGTTGGTCTCCGACGTGCAGCTCGGCAGGCAATCCATGACCCAGTCGCGGTTGACGTCGAGGAAGAACGGCATGGCGTAGCGCTCTTCCGGCGAATGGTTGACGACCTGGTGAGGCGTCGACATGCAGCGGTTGTTGCTCCAGCGGCGCAGCATGTTGCCGCTGTTGACGACGAAGCTGCCCGGCACCGCCGGCACGTCGACCCATTGCCCGCTCGCGAGGCGCACCTGCAGGCCCTGGACCCGATTGTACGGCAGCAACGTCATGAAGCTGGTATCGGTATGGGGCGGCAGGCCCTGCTCGCGCTTGCCAAGCGTCGCCTGGCGCGGGTAGCGGGAAATGCGCAGCGTGTACATGGGATCGACGAAGGCCTCGTCGAACCAGTGGGCCGGTAGGTCGAGAGCCGTGGCGTAGAGCGGCAGCAGCGCCTTTCCGAGCGCCTCGAGCGCCAGCGCATAGCCAACCATGGCGGCGCGGAAGCCCGGCGCAGCTTCTTCCTGCGGCCAGAGATTCGGCGAGCGGAAGCGCTTGCCGGCCAGCACGTCCGGATGATCGGGCGCAAGATCGGCCTTCATGAAGAAAGACTCGGCCGCCGCGGTCACCTGTCGCTTCTCGTTCAGGTCCGACGTCGGGCGATTATAAGACGAACGGATGGGTGTATAGCCGATATTGTGCTGGTTCTTGAGCAGCCGCATCTTCGCGTCTTCGGGCAGCGCGAAAAAGGCACGCACGGCGTCATAGGCCCTATCGATCGTCGTCTGCGGCACACCGTGATTGACGATGAGATAGAAGCCGACGTTCTCCAACGCATCCCGCAGCTTGCCGGCACATTCTTCCAGCGCTCCCGGTGTCCCGGCCCTGAAAGCCGCCAGGTCGATGATCGGGATCTCACGTGCGGCACCGGTCTGCACCGCCTGCACCGGTGTCAAATAGTCCTTAACCTGCACATTCATCGCACCCTCGCTACGCAACGCCGTGGGAAATGCATGAGTTCAGGCCGACTGAAGCAAGAAGCATTCCAGCGCTATTGGGCGAAGCCGGAGCGCAGCGGCAGGCAGACCTGCCGCCGATGCATGAGTTCAGGTCAAGCTAGACCGAACCCCTCAGCCGCGGATCGAGCATGTCGCGAATGCCATCGCCGAGGAGGTTGAAGGCCAGCACCGTCAGGGTGATGGCAAGGCCGGGAAAGAGGACGAGCCACCACGGCGGCACGAGGCCGGCGTTCAGCGCGTCGGACAGCATGTTACCCCAGGTGGGCGTCGGCGGCGGGATGCCGACGCCGAGGAACCCGAGCGACGCCTCGATCACGATGGCAACGCCGAGATGGGTGGTGGCCAGGATCAGGAACGGTGCTACGCATTGCGGCAGGATGTGCCTGAACATCATGCGCGCATGCGAGGCGCCGATGCCGCGCGCCGCCTCGACGTACTGCATTTCCTTGAGCGACAGCACGACCGAGCGGATCACCCGGCCGCCGAACGGGATACGGGTGATGGCGATCGCGACGATCACCGTCGTGATTCCACCGCCCAGCGCCATCGCGATGGCCATCGCAAGGATCAGGTCCGGGAAGGATTGCAGGAACTCGATGAGGCGCTGGCTCAGCATGTCGAAGCGCCCGCCGAAATATCCGCAGGCCAGGCCCCAGAGCGCGCCGAGGGTCGTGCCGAACAGCACCGCGCCGAACGCCACGGTGAGGGAGGTCTGACTTCCGTAGATCACGCGGGAGAGCGTGTCGCGGCCGATCTGGTCGGTACCGAACCAGTGCTTCTCGCTCGGCGGCTTCTGCATCGAGCGGAAGTCCGACTTGAGCGGGGGATAGGGCGCAACGACGGGCGCGGCGACGGCCATGGCGACGATCAACGCGGCGACCACGCCCCAGAACGCCGAGAGCGGCGCGCGGCGGAAGAAGTAGCCAACCCCGCGCAACGCATTGCGCAGACGTGACGGTGGCGGCGGAAGAGGCCGGGCAATCGTGACGGTCATCGGAGCCTGATCCTTGGGTCGAGGAAGGCGATCGCTACATCGATCAGTATGTTCAGCAGAACGAACACCGCGGCGTACAGAAAGACCAGGTTCTGCATCACGAAGATGTCGCGCTCGCTGACCGCAATGAACATCGCGAAACCCAGTCCGGGCGTTGCGAAGGCGCGCTCGACCGGCACCGAGCCCGCCAGCACCAGGCCCATCAGAACGCCCGACAGGGTGATCACCGGCAGGAGCGCATTGGGCAGGGCATGCCAGGCGATCACCAGCTTGCCGTTCAGCCCCTTGGCGCGCGCAGTGCGGACATAGTCCTCGCGGATCACCTCGAGCAGGCTCGACCGGCCCATGCGCGCGATATAGGCGGCCTGCCCCAGCCCGAGCACGACGGCCGGACCGATCACCAGTTGGAAGTTGGCCCACGGGTCGGTGAACAGGCTGGCGCCCGTCATCGGGGCGCGGTAGCCGAACCAGAACAGCAGGGCGAGCACGATCAGCATGCCGACCCAGAAGCCGGGCACCGCGAGAAACAGGATGCTGACGAAGCGCGCGGCGCTGTCGGCCACCGTATTGGGCTTGAGCGCGCTGATGATGGCGACCGGGATGCCGACCACCCAGGACAGGATGACGGAGAGCAGGGCAATCTGGGCGGTCAATGGCCCACGCCGCAGCAGCATGTCGGCGACGCTCTCCGAGCGGAAGAAGGACTGGCCGAAATTGCCCTGGGCGATCGCCTTCACCCAGGTGAGATACTGGACCCAGAGGGGGTCGCTGAGGCCAAGCTCGCGCATGTAGCCGGCGCGTTGCTCCTCGGTCAGCTTGGTGTAGCCGTCCGGCCCGAATACCGCCACCAGCGGATCGCCGGGCAATATGCGCATGACCACGAACACCATGATCGACACGCCGATCACGGTGAGCAGGCCGAATGCCAGCCTGCGGGCGATGTAGCTATACATTTCCCCTCAAAGCGCAGCCTCCCTTAGACGGTCTATCGCGGGCCATTAGCCCCGTTCTTGTTGTTGGCCATCATAGGGCCGGATAAAATGTCGGCCAGCGTTATTGCCAATCGAAGGTCGATATCATGAGGCCCCAGAACATCGCCGTTGTCGGCGCAACCGGCGCCGTCGGCGTCGAGATCCTGCGCGTGATGGAGCGTCGCAACTTTCCCGTAGCCAGCCTGAAGCTGCTGGCGTCCAAGCGGTCGGTCGGCAAGACGCTGGACTTCAAGGGCAAGCCGCACGCGGTGGAAGAGCTGACGGCCGGCTCCTTCAAGGGCGTCGACATCGCCTTCTTTTCGGCCGGCGCCACGCGCAGCCGCGAGTTCGTGCCGGCAGCCAAGGCAGCGGGCGCGGTGGTGATCGACAACTCGTCGGCCTTCCGGATGGACCCGAACACGCCGCTGGTCGTCCCCGAGGTCAATCCTGGCGACCTCAGGCTCCACAAGGGCGTCATCGCCAATCCGAACTGCACGGCGGCGATCCTGTGCACGGCGGTTTGGCCGATCCACCAGGCCGTCGGAATCCGCAAGATCGTGGTCTCGACCTACCAGTCGGCGTCGGGCGCGGGCGCCGCGGCGATGCAGGAACTCGAGGACCAGATGCACGAGTATGCCGAGGGCAAGGAGATCACCCGTTCGGTGTTCCCGCACCAGATCGCCTTCAACGTCTTCTCGCACAACACCAAGATTGCGGAGAACGGCTACAACGACGAGGAGAACAAGGTGGTCGAGGAGACGCGCAAGATGTTTCATGCGCCCGATCTCGCGATCCTGCCGACCTGCGTGCGGGTGCCCGTGCTGCGCGCGCATTCGGAAGCCATCACGCTCGAGCTGAACGCGCCGATGTCGCCCGAGGAGGCGCGCGAGCTCCTGAGCCGTGCCCCGGGCGTGAAAGTGGTCGACGATCCGGTGGCCAATCACTTCCCGATGCCGATCGAGGCGAGCGGCGATCTCGACGTTCATGTCGGCCGCATCCGCCGCGATCTCACGAGCCCGAATGGCCTGGCGCTGTTCGTTGCCGGCGATCAGCTGCTGAAGGGCGCCGCCTGGAACGCGGTGCAGATCGCCGAAGAGCTGGCCAAGCTCGAGGTTCTCGCCGCGGAATAGTGAGTCTTTAATTGTCTCCCCGTTAAGGGGGAGAGGAACCTGCGCTTTCCGCGGCACGGAACTTGCGTGAAGCTCCACGCTGTTCGCAACAGCCGCAGGAGTGAAGCGTGGTCGCGCCAGTCAAACGTATGATGCATCTCGGTGCCTTCGTGCACGAGACCGGCCAGCATGTCGCCGCGTGGCGGCATCCCGATGCCCACTACGAGTCGGGCACCAGCTTCGCCGACATGGTGGAGGTCGCCCAGCTCGCCGAGCGTGGCAAGTTCGACTTCCTGTTCCTCGCCGACACCGCGGCGGTGAACCTCGAAGGCAGTGCCGACGCGCGCGGCCGCATGGGAAAGGTGGTCAAGTTCGAGCCGATGACGATCCTGTCGGCGCTGGCGGCGGTGACCACGCGTCTTGGCTTCGTCGCGACGTCGACCACCACCTTCAACGAGCCCTACACGCTGGCGCGCCAGTTCGCGTCGCTCGACGCGATCAGCGGCGGCCGTTCGGCCTGGAACCTCGTCACCTCGAACAACGAGCAGGATGCGCTGAACTACAGCCGCGACTCGCACATGTCGCATGCCGACCGGTACGAGCGGGCGATCGAGTTCGCCGAGGTCGTGCTCGGGCTGTGGGACAGCTGGGACGAGGACGCCTTCATCCGAGACAAGGAATCGGGCGTCTTCTATGACCCCTCGAAGATGCATGTGCTGAACCACAAGGGGAAGCACTTCCAGGTAAGGGGGCCGCTCAACGTCGCGCCGTCACCGCAGGGTCGGCCGGTGCTGGTCCAGGCCGGCGCCTCGGGCACCGGCCGCGATGTCGCCGCGCGCCTCGCCGAGATCGTGTTCACCGCGCAGACCGTCTTCGAACAGGGCAAGGAATTCTACTCCGACGTCATGGCCCGGCTGCCGCGCTTCGGCCGCACGCCCGACGAGGTCAAGGTTATGCCGGGCTTCTACCCGGTGGTGGCGCCGACAGCGTCAGAGGCACAGGAGAAGTACGATTACCTCCAGTCGCTGATCCAGGTGCCGGTCGGTCTCTCGGTCCTCGAGCACACGATCGGCGTGCACGATCTCGACAGACTGCCGCTCGACGGGCCGGTGCCGGATATGCCCGACACCAACGGCCCGCTCAGCCGCCAGCGCCTGCTGCTCGAGCAGGCCAAGCGCGACAAGCTCACCTTGTGGGAGCTCTGCCTCGCGAACGCCGGGCCGCGCGGCCACGTCCTGTCGATCGGCACGCCGAAGCAGGTCGCCGACGAGATGGAGCACTGGTTCAGGGACGGCGCGGCCGACGGCTTCAACGTGATGCCTGCCTGGTTGCCCGGCTCGCTGAAGGATTTCGTGGAAACAGTGATTCCGGAGCTGCAGCACCGGGGTCTCTTTCGCAAGGAGTATGAAGGCATGACGCTCCGTGAGAATCTCGGCCTGCCCAAGCCGATAAATCGTCATCACCTGGAACGCCTCGCCGGGGCCGCTCAATGAGCCGCGTGCTCGGTCGCCGCCAGGTCGGCGGACTTGCGGCGGGCGCACTCGTCGCCGGCCCTCTTGCCATCGGCTCTGTGCGCACCGTCCGGGCGGCGGATGCCTCGACATTCATCACCGCGGCCGGCCTGCCGATCAACCTCGACCCGCATCAGGTCTACGACGTGCCGATGCAGGGGATCATGCTGAACGCCTACGACAATCTCTATCGCTACCAGAACGACCCGCCGCAGATCGTGCCGTGGCTGGCGGCAAGCCATACCGTGTCCGACGATGGCCTGACCTGGGAGTTCAAGCTCAAGCCCGGCGTCAAGTTCCACGACGGCAGCCCGATGACGGCCGAGGACGTCGTCTACAGCTTCCGC
Source organism: Enhydrobacter sp. (assembly GCA_026126105.1). GTDB lineage: Bacteria > Pseudomonadota > Alphaproteobacteria > Reyranellales > Reyranellaceae > Reyranella. The sequence continues at coordinate 26,924 of JAHCJV010000013.1, read as the reverse complement.
CGCGTGCTGGCCCTGGCGCTGGCGCCGGCCGGTGCCTTCCTCAAGATCCTGAAGCCCGAGAATGTTACGGCGGTCGATCCGCAGACCGTGCGCTTCAAGCTCGATGCCGCCTATGCGCCGTTCTTCGCGGCGATCCCCAGCATCTCCATCGTCAATCCGCGGGCGATCGAGCCCAATGCGAAGAACAGCGACTGGGGCAAGAGCTGGCTCGCTTCCAACGGCGCAGGATCGGGCGCCTACAAGATCATTCCCACCGGCTATCGGCCGCTCGAATACCTCGACATGGAAATCAACGAGGGCCATTTCATGGGCTGGGGCGATAATCCCAAGCCGGTGAAGAAGATCGCCTACCGGCCGGCCAAGGAAAGCTCGACGCGTCTGCTGGCGCTGCTCAACGGCTCGGTCGACTGCACCGACGGCAACATGCCGGCCGACCAGGTGGAGCAGATCAACGCCTCGAAGATCGCCTTCGTGCAGAAGGACAGCGTCATGAAGACGTTCGTCATCCGCATGAACAACACCAAGCCGCCGTTCGACAACATCAATGCCCGCAAGTGCTTTGCCCATGCCTTCAACTACATGGGCTTCATCAACGACATCCTCGGCGGCTATGCGACGCGCGATCCCTATCCCATGCCGGACAATCTCTGGGGTATCCCCAAGGACGCCAAGGGCTACGACTACGACCTTAAGAAGGCCAAGGAGTACTACGCCAAGGCCGTCGCCGAAGGTGCGCCGATGAAGCGTGCTTTCGAGATTCACGTACAGTCCGAGAACGAGCAGAGCGTGCAGGGCGCGCAGCTCTTCCAGGCCGACCTGGCGCAGATCGGCATCACCCTCAAGGTTGTCGGCAGCATATGGTCGACCCTGACGGCGGCCGCCGCCAAGCCGGAGACGACGCCCGACATGTGGGTGCACTGGGTCTCGACCTATTTCGTCGATCCCGAGAACTGGGTCGGCCAGATGTACGACAGCCAGTTCCACGGCACGTGGAAGGCGTCGGCCTACTACAAGAACCCCGAGGTGGATGCACTGCTGCGCAAGGCGCGGGCGACCGTGAAGCAGGAGGAGCGCGAGCCGCTCTACCAGGACGCGATCCGCAAGATCATGGCCGATTCTCCGGACATCTGGATCTACAACTCCATGCAGCTCCAGGGCTTCAACAAGCGGGTCAAGGGCCGGCGCTTCTGCACCGTCGGCCAGGGCGCAGAAGTGCGCTGGATCACGCTCGCGTCGTGACATTGAAGCGCGAGACCTTGGTGTTGTGTATCGAATCCCCTCCCTGCGCGCAGCGCGGGGAGGTGCCCCGTAGGGGCGGAGGGGTCATGGGCACCAGTCGCGTTGCTCAAGACCCCTCCGTCGCGGATTACCGCGCCACCTCCCCGCGCTTCGCGCAGGGAGGAAAGCGACTTCTAGGCTCCTGACATGCTGCGCTTCATCCTCCGGCGCTGCATCCTCGTCTTGCCATCGCTTGCCGGGCTGCTGCTGATCACCTTCCTGCTGATCCACAGCGTGCCCTCCGATCCTGCCGTGGCGATGGCGGGCGATGCCGGGACGCCGGAGCAGATCGCTCGCCTGCGCGCCCAGTACGGCCTCGACCGGCCGATCTGGGAGCAGTTCTTCGTCTATGTCGGCAAGGCCGTGACCTTCGACTTCGGCGAGAGCGTCTTCTCGCGCCGACCGGTCGCGACCGACATCCTGCAGCGCCTGCCGGCCACCCTGGAGCTCACCTTCGCGTCGCTCATGATATCGATCCTGCTGGGAGTGCCGCTTGGCGTCGTATCGGCGCTGAACCACAACACCTGGCCGGATTATATTCTGCGCGTCTTCTCCGTGCTGGGCATCGCCGTCGCCGCCTTCTGGTTCGCGATCATGCTGCAGCTCTTCTTCGCCATGGACCTCGGCTGGCTGCCGTTGCGCGGCGACCTCACCTCGACAATGGCGCGCCCACCGCGGGTTACGGGCTTCCTGTCGCTCGATGCGCTGCTGGCCGGACGCTGGGACGTCTACCTCGATCACCTGCGCCATCTGGTTCTGCCGGCAGTGACACTGTCGCTGGGCGGCCTCGCCACCATCGTCCGCTTTACGCGGGCCGGCGTGCTCGACACCCTGCAGCAGGACTTTGTCTTCTACGAGCGTGCCATGGGCTATCGCTGGCTGCGCCTCGTCTGGGTCTTCATCCTGCGCAACTCGGTGACGGCGACGGTCACCCAGATCGGCCTTCTGTTCGGCGGCCTGATCGCCGGCGCCGTGGTGGTCGAAGCCATCTTCGACTGGCCGGGCATCGGGTCCTACACGGTGCAGGCCATCCTGACCGGCGACAAGCAGGTGATGCTGGCCGTGACCCTGCTGGTCGGCACCGTCTATGCCGTCGTCAACATCCTCGTCGATGTCGTGCATGGTCTGCTCGATCCGCGCCTGATGGAGCAGGGGTGAGCGCGATCCTCGCCAAGCTGTCGCGCGACGTCCCGGCGATGCTCGGGTTGGTCATCGTCGTCTTCGTCCTGATACTGGCCGTGTTCGGTCCGCTGATCGCACCCTATCCGGGCGACGCGTCCGCCTCGCATCTGTTGCGCCGTCTCAAGCCGCCGAGCGAGGCCTACCCCTTCGGCACCGACAATCTCGGCCGAGACATTTTCTCGCGCGTGATCCTGGGCGCGAGAGGAGCGCTCACGATCGCGCTCACCGTCGTCGGTGTGGCGATGCTGGTCGGCGTGCCCCTCGGCCTGCTGGCCGGCTATCGCGGCGGCTGGCTGTCGGAGGCGATCATGAGGATCACCGATGTCGTGCTGGCGATCCCGCAGCTCGTGCTGGCGCTAGCGCTGGCGCAGCTGATGTCGCCGTCGATCGAGAGCGCCATGCTCGCGCTGTCGCTGACCTACTGGCCGTTCTTCACCCGCATCGTCTATGCCGAGACGCGGCGGCTATCGTCGGCCGTATTCGTCGATGCGCTGCGCGGAGTCGGCGCGAGCACGCCACGCATCGTTTTCCTCCACATCCTTCCCAATGCGCTGTCGCCCGTGATCGTGCGTGCCACTATAGGGCTCGGCTTCACCATCCTGGTCGCCGCGGTGCTGGGCTTCCTCGGCATGGGCGCGACCCCGCCGGCGCCCGACTGGGGCCTCGCCATCGCCGAGAGCCGCACCTACCTGCCGCGCGCCTGGTGGTACGCGACGTTTCCTGGACTCGCGATCCTGATCACGGTCATGGGGTTCAATCTCCTGGGCGACGGCCTGCGCGACATCGTCGACCCCCGCATCCGGCGCTCACGATGATTCCCGCGCTCAAGGTAGACGGCCTGAAGATCTCGATTCGCACCGACGAGGGCATCGCGCGCGTGCTCGACGATGTCAGCGTGACGCTTGAAAGCGGCCGCATCGTCGGCGTCGTCGGTGAATCCGGTTGCGGCAAGTCCACACTGATCCGCGCGATCATGGGCATCCTGCCGAGAGGCGCCTCGGTCGATGGGGGCAAGATCTGGTTCGAGGGCGAGAACCTGCTGGTCTTCTCCGAGAAGGAGCTGAACCAGCGCGTTCGGGCGAGCCGCATCGGGTTCATTCCGCAGGACCCGCTGCAGGCGCTCAATCCCGTCTTCAAGATCGGCACGCAGCTTCTCGAGGCGATGCGCTGGCACGCGCCGGGCAGCCGGCGGGACCACATCGCGCGCCTCGTCATGCTGCTCGGCCGCATGCAGGTACCCGACCCGGCGGGCGCACTGGAACGCTATCCGCACCAATTCTCCGGCGGGCAGCGCCAGAGGTTGCTGATAGCGGCGGCGCTCGCCTGCGCGCCCGGCCTGGTGATCGCTGACGAGCCGACGACGGCGCTCGACGTCACGACACAGCACCAGATTCTCCTGCTGCTGCGCGAGCTGGTCGCCGAGTTCGGCATTTCCCTACTGTTCGTCACCCACGATTTCGGCGTCGTGGCCGAGTTGTGCGACGACCTCTGTGTCATTTATGCCGGCCAGACGGTCGAAGCCGGAACCGTGCAGTCGATCCTCGAGGCGCCGTCCCACCCCTACACGCGCGCGCTGCTGGCCTGCCATCCGGACCGCGCGGACTCGTTTGTCGGCATTCCGGGCATTGTGCCGTCGCCGCTGGCGCGACCGGCCGGCTGCCTGTTTGCGCCGCGGTGCGGTGACGTGCGGCCGCTCTGTCGCGAAGCCACGCCGGCACAGGGCCGTGCCCGGTCCGGGGCGGCCGTGCGTTGCGTCCAATATTCATGAGAGAGCCGATCCTGTCGGTGCGCGACCTGTCGGTCCTGCTCGGCGGCCGACGTGGCTTCCTGCGCAAGACGGTGCTGCCGACAAAGGCGGTGAGCGGCGTAAGCCTCGATTTGCACGAGGGCGAGATCCTCGCGTTGGTTGGGGAGTCGGGCTCGGGCAAGACGACGCTCGGGCGCACCATCCTCGGCCTGCAGCGCGAGAACGCCGGCGACATCCTGCTCGACGGCAAGAGCGTCGCTGGCCTGCCGCCCGACGTGGCACGCCGTGCCCGCAACGCGATCCAGTATGTCCATCAGGATGCCGGCGCCGCGCTCGATCCGTGGTGGAACATCGGTCGCACGCTTGCCGAGGGCCTTCTCATCCAGGGCATGAAGGACGCGGCCGCACGCATGGAGCGCGTCCGCGCGATGCTTGCTGCGGTGGGACTCGATCCGGAATCGGCGCGGCGCTACCCGCACGAATTCTCCGGCGGCCAGCTGCGCCGCGTCTCGCTCGCGCGCATCCTGCTGTTGCAGCCGCGGATCCTGATTCTCGACGAGCCGACGTCGGGTCTGGACATGTCGGTTCAGGCGACGGTGCTCAATCTACTGCTGGATTTGCGCAAACGATTTGCCCTCACCTACCTGTTCATTTCCCATGACCTTTCGGTGGTCGAGCGTCTCTCCGATCGCGTTGCCATCATGCATCTCGGAAAGATCGTCGAGACAGGATTCGCGCGAGACGTGTTCGCGCGTCCGTTGCATTCCTATACGCGCGAACTGTTGAATGCAGCACCGCGCCTGACCGGCCGCCGCACATCCGATGGTCTATCCGCCGTGCAGACTGCCTCAGTCGGTGCAGCGCGTCGCGCCTAAGCGCGAGTCTTTGTCGGAAAATACTCGCACATCACGGGTGGCATAGGAGTTGCTGCATCGCAGCGTGTAACGGTCACGCTGAGGTGCATGATGGAGATCGGCGTCTTCATTCCGATAGGAAACAACGGCTGGCTGATCTCGACGACGTCGCCGCAGTACACGCCCAGCTTCGATCTCAACAAGGACATCGTGCTGCGCGCCGAGAAATATGGCTTCGACTTCGCACTGTCGATGATCAAGCTGCACGGCTTCGGCGGGCCGTCGCGGTTCTGGGACGACAATCTCGAATCCTTCACCCTGATGGCGGGCCTCGCCTCGATCACCTCGCGCATCGAGCTGATGGCCACCGTTGCGGTGCTCACGCTACCGCCGGCTCTGTGTGCGCGCATGGCGATGACGATCGACTCGATCAGCCACGGCCGCTTCGGCGTGAACCTCGTCACCGGCTGGCAGAAGGCCGAATACGACCAGATGGGTCTGTGGCCGGGCGAGGAACACTACAAGCACCGCTACGACCTGCTCACCGAGTACGCGACCGTGATGCAGGAATTGTGGGCGACCGGCCACTGCGACCTCAAAGGAAAATTCTACACCATGAACGATTGCCGCCTTGGGCCGCTGCCCTCGCGACAGATCCCGCTGGTTTGCGCCGGGACAAGCGACGCCGGCATCTCCTTCGCCTCGAAGTTCTGTGCCTACAACTTTTGCAGCGGCGCGGGAAAGATCAACGATCCGCGTGACTGCGCCGATACGGTGACGAAGCTGAAGGCGGCCTCCGCGGCCGCCGGCACCGACACCAAGGCGCTGGCGCTCACCATGATCATCGCCGACGAGACCGATGCGGCGGCGATGGCCAAGTGGGAGCATTACGTCGCCGGCACCGATCACGAGGCGGTCGAATGGAGCCGCGCCCAGGCGAGTGGGGACAAGACCGCTTCCGAGACGTCGACCGCCGGCCGCATCCAGCGCCGCACCGGCGTGCCGTTCGGCGGCTCGCGCCTGATCGGCTCCTACGCCACGGTCGCGCGTCTGCTCGACGAGATGTCGGAGATCGAGGGGCTGGCCGGCGTGATGCTGACCTTCGACGATTTCGTGATCGGCGTGGAGCAGTTCGGCCAGCGCATCCAGCCGTTGATGCGCAGCCGTCAGAACGTTGCCTTGGCCGCCTGACGTGGACGCGTTGACGCACACGGTGGCAGGAGGCGAGGCGGTGGTGCCGGCGATCGCCCGGCCGCAGCTCGATCTCGAGCTGCGTGGCATCCGCAAGCGCTACGGCAACTTTACTGCTGTCGACGGCGTGTCGCTCAAGGTGAAGAAGGGACAGTTCGTCTGCCTGCTCGGCCCCTCGGGTTGCGGTAAGACCACGAGCTTGCGCTGCATCGCCGGCCTCGAGGAACCGGACGATGGCGATATCCTGATCGGCGGCAAGGAAGTCACGAGGGATCCACCGTGGGAACGGGACATCGCCATGATGTTCCAGGACTTCGCGCTCTTCCCGCACATGACAGTCGCGAAGAATGTCGCCTTCGGGCTGGAGATGCTGAAGAAGCCCAAGGCCGTGATCGTCGAGCGCGTCCAGCAGGTGCTGAAGTCGTTCGAGATCGATGCGCTCGCCAACCGCAAGCCGGGCAGCCTCTCGGGCGGCCAGCGCCAACGCGTTGCCTTGGCGCGCGCCATGATCACCGAGCCTCGTATCCTGCTGCTCGACGAGCCGATCGGCGCGCTCGACTATTCGTTGCGCGAGACGGTGATGCTCGAGCTCAAGATGCTGCAACAGCGCACCGGCATCTCCTTCATCTGGGTAACGCACGACCAGAACGAAGCCTTCTCGCTCGGCGACCTGGTCGTCGTGATGAACCACGCCAAGATCGAGCAGCAGGGTCCGCCGGAGGAGATCCTGCAACGTCCGGCGACGGCCTTCGTCGCGAGCTTCGTGCAGGGCAACAACGTCTTCCGCGGCAAGGTGCTCCGGGCGGCAGACAGCCTGCTCGAGGTCGAGACGCCGGCCGGCAGCTTTCTCGTGCCCGGTGCGGGGCTCGCGCTCGGCAGCGACGTGTCATTCTCGGTGCGCGCCGAGAACCTCACCGACATCACCGGTGACCACCATCTCAACCGCCTGACGGCGCGTTGCACGGCCGTCGAGTATTTCGGCTCGGTGCGGCGCCACATCTTCGAGCGATCCGACGGCGAGCTGCTGAAGTACGACCAGTTCGGAGCTCACGCCGCGCGCATCGCCGCCGGCCAGGTGGCGACGCTGGGCTGGCGTCCCGAAGATACCGTGCTCCACACCGGAATCGCCGGATGAGCACCATCCGAGTCCGCTCCGCCGCCAGCTACTGGCTGGCCGTTCCGGCGGCGGCCTGGATGCTGGGCGTCGTGGTGGTGCCGATCATGCTGCTGATCTGGGTGTCGCTCTGGGGCGGACGGGCTTTCTCGACGGCGAGTCCGCTCACCTTCGACAACTACGCGAAGTTCTTCGCCAATCACACCTACATCAAGCTCGCGTTCACCACGGTCGGCCACACCGCCACCCTGATGGCCGTCACCGGCGTGCTCGGCTACTGCATCGCCTATTTCCTGACGATGAAGGTCAGGAGCCCGCTCTGGCGGCTCGCGCTGTTTCTCGCCTTCATCGTCCCATTCTGGACCTCGACCCTGATTCGCGCGATTGCCTGGGTGCCCTTTCTCGGGGTCAACGGCGTGATCAACCAGGCCTTGATGTTCATCGGCGCCACCAACGCGCCGATCGAGGCGTTCCTCTATTCCAAGACCGGCATCACCCTGGCGCAGGTCTCGCTCTACACGATGATGGCTGCCGGGCCGGTCGTGTACATGCTGAGCTCCATCGCGCCCGCGCTCCGCGAGGCGGCAATGACACTGAAGGCGCCGCCGCTGGTCGTGTTCTGGCGCATCGTCTTTCCGCTCACCTTGCCCGGCGTGGTCATCGGCCAAGTCCTGGTCTTCCTCAACGTCATGTCCGACTTCGCCACGGTAGCGACCATCGGCGGCAACAAGCACGCCCTGCTTCCCAATCTGGTGTTGCTGTTCTACGAAAGCTCGCAGATCCGCGCTGCCTCGGTCGTCGCCGTGCTGTTGATGATCTGCATGCTGATCGGCGTCGTGATCGCGCTGCGCGTGGTCGACATCCGTCGCCTCGGAGCCGACCGATGAGGATCGGCTGGAAGCAGCGCTCTCGGGTCACCAGCTGGGTGCTGGGCACTTTGACGGTGATCTTCCTCGCCTATCAATGGCTGCCGATCTTCACCCTGGGCCTCCTGTCCTTCGCCGGCCCGACCGGCGGCACGACCTTCCCGATGAACGGCACCTCGTTCCACTGGTACGAGGAAGTCTGGAAGGCGACGGTGATGAACGACTTCAAGCCGCCGCTGTTGCGCTCGTCGCTGCTGGCGCTGGCGTGCTCGCTCACCACGATCGTGCTGGCGACCATGGCGGCGCAGGCGATGCGCGGCCAGTTTCGCGGCAGCGGCTGGTTCTTCTACCTGATGCTGCTCGGCATCATGGCACCGGGTATCCTGGTCGGCTTCGGCTTCGCCATCATGATGCGCATCCTCGGTGTCGGGCTCAGCTGGGACACCACGACCTTCATGGTCCAGGTCTCGTGGACCCTCCCGTTCGGCTTCCTCACTATGCTCGCTGTCTTCAATCGCTTCGACAAGAAGGTCGAGGAGGCGGCGCTTACCTTGGGAGCCTCCCGGATCACCACCTTCCGCCGCATCACCCTGCCGCTCGTGCTGCCGGGCGTGATCGGCGCCGGCCTTTTCGGCTTCTCGCTTTCCTACGACGAGTATCCGCGCAGCATGTTCACGACCGGCCCGGACGCGACCCTGCCACTCGCGATCATGGCCCAACTCGACCGGCAGCTGACGCCGGAAATCTATGCCGTCGGCACGACCACCACGCTGTTTTCCCTGATCGCCGTGACGCTTTGCACTTTCGGCCTGTGGGCCATGCGGCGATCGACTGCCGTTCGTCGAACCTGAAGGAGACAGGTCATGATCATCAAACGCCGTTCCGTGCTTGCCGCCGGCCTCGCAGCCCCGATGCTGGGCCGTTCCGCCCTTGCTCAGGCCAAGCAGATCCAGCTCGCGGGGGCGAGCTACGACATGCGCGAGGCAATCCTGGGCGAATTCGGCAAGCGCACCGGCATCACGCCGCGGCCCTTCGTCAACCCGTCGACCCAGGTGCGCATCGATCGCCTGCGCACCGCGCCGGTCGACGTCGTGCTCACGGATGCGCCGTTCGCCGCCTATGCCAACAGCGAGAAGCTGCTGCAGCCGATCGATATCTCGAAGCTGCCGAACTGGTCCCTGATGCATCCGCTGCTGAAGGACGGCCGCGCCACGCCGAATTCGCCGCTCGGCTTCGGCGCCAATCCCGGCCGCATGATGTACACCGATGAGTCGAAGACCAAGGTCACCTTCGCGCCGATGTTCTTCCAGATGGATTCGATCGGCTACAACGCCGGCAAGATCCCGGCGGTGAACAACGAGCTGTCGTGGGGCGAGCTGTTCAATCCGAAATGGCGCGGCAAGGTGGCGATGTTCGGCATCGACTGGCTCGGCATGCTGAATGCGGCGATGGGCATGCGCGCGCTCGGCCTGCTCAACCCTGTCGACATCAGCAGCATGACCGAGAAGGAAGTCGACACGGTGACCACCTTCCTCAAGGAGAAGAAGAAGGAGGGCCACTTCCGCGCCATGTGGAAGGCCTATGGCGAGCTCGTGAACCTGATGGCCTCGGAGGAGGTCTGGATCGCCGACGCCTGGTGGCCGGTGATCGTCGAGGTGGCGAGCAAGGGCATTCCCGTGCACTACGCGGTCGCCAAGGAGGGCTACCGCGCCTGGTGCAACGGCTATGCGATCTCAGCGACCAGCAAGAACCTCGATGCCTGCTACGAGTGGCTCAACTACTGGATGGAAGGATACCCAGGCGCGCGCCAGTCCGAGATCGGCTACTTCTCGACCGTCAACAACTACGAGAAGTATCTCGATCCCAAGCTGGTCAAGGAAGTCTATGGCGGCGAAGGCCGCGACGGAGGCTCGCTCGCAGATCGCGCGGAGCGCGTTTTCGTCTGGAATACCCGGCCGAAGAATCTGGAGTACTATACGGAGAAGTGGAACGAATTCCTGGCGGCATGATCTCGGCCGCCTGATCGGGGGCCGTATGGATCTTGGGCTTAAGGGCAAGAAGGCTGTCGTCACCGGCGGCAGCAAGGGGATCGGTCGTGCGATCGCCGATACGTTCGCCAGCGAAGGCGCCGATATCGCGCTCTGCGCCCGCAACGCGGGCGAGGTCGAGGCAACCATCGCGGCGTTGAAGGTCAAAGGCGTAAAGGCGTTCGGCCGCTCGCTCGACGTCGCAGACGCCGATGCCTTGAAGGGCTGGATTTCCGACGCCGGCAGCGAGCTGGGCGGCATCGACGCGCTGGTGTGCAATGTCAGCGCACTCGCGGTCGGCGATTCGGCCGAGACGTGGGAGAAATCCTTCCGGACCGACATGATGCATACGGTGAATGCCGTGGCGGCGGCCGTGCCGTTCCTCGAGAAGTCGTCGAGCGCCTCGATCGTGCTGATCTCCAGCGTCTCGGGCTTCGAGGTCGATTTCGCGGCCGGCTCCTACGGCGCGATGAAGGCGGCGCTGATCCACTACGCCAAGGGGCTCAGCCGCCAGCTCGTCGGCAAGGGCATCCGCGTCAACTGCGTGTCGCCCGGCAACACGTATTTCGACGGCGGCATCTGGCAGAACATCGAGAAGAACATGCCCGACCTCTTCGCCTCGACCGTGAAGGTAAATCCGACCGGCAAGTTCGGCACGGCGGAAGAGGTGGCCAACGGCGTGGTCTTTCTTTCGAGCCCGGTGGCGAGCCGCATCTCCGGCACCAACCTCGTGATCGACGGCGCCCTCACGGTTGCCGTGTAGGAGCGCGTCCATGCACAGCCATCCCAAGCATACGATCCACCGCGGCCACATCCATCACGGCTGGAACAACGCCTTCCCGCCGGTCCTCCGGATCGCGCCGGGCGAGACCATCCAGTTCGAGACCAAGGACGCCTCGTCAGGCCAGCTCTCCAAGACCTCGACGGCGGCCGACCTCGCCAAGCTCGATCTCGCGTTCGTCAACCCGGTGACCGGACCGGTCTTCATCGACGGTGCCAAGCCGGGCGATGCGGTCAAGGTGACGGTGCTGAACTTCAAGCCCTCCGGCTGGGGCTGGACCGGCAACATCCCGGGCTTCGGCCTGCTCGCCGACCAGTTCCCCGACGCCAAGATCCATCATTGGAACTACGATCCCGGCCTCGCGCCCGCGATGTACGGCCCGGGCGGGCGCGTGCCGCTGCGTCCGTTTCCGGGCACGATCGGCGTCGCGCCGGCGGCTGCAGGCCTGCACAGCATCGTCCCGCCGCGCAACGTCGGCGGCAACATGGACGTGCGCGACATCGTCGAAGGCGTCGAGCTCTACCTGCCGGTCGAAGTGGACGGCGCTCTGTTCTCGGTCGGCGACACGCATGCCGCGCAGGGCGACGGCGAGGTCTGCGGCACGGCGATCGAAAGCCCGATCGACGTGGCGTTGAAGCTCGAGCTGGTGAAGGACGTCAACCTCAAGATGCCGCACTACACCACGCCCGGCCCGATCACGGATCACTTCGACAAGAAGGGCTACGAGGTCACGACCGGCATTGGGCCAGACCTGATGACCGGCGCGCGCACCGCGGTATCGGAGATGATCGACCTGCTCGGCAAGCGCTACGGCTACTCGGCGATCGACGCCTACATGCTGTGCAGCGTCTGCGCCGACCTGCGAATCAGCTCGATCGTCGACGTGCCGAACTGGGTCGTGTCGTTCTACTTTCCGAGGATCGTTTTGGAGTAGGCGCGTCTGGACGCGCCTACGCCGCCACCTTCATACGGTCCGCCCGGGTCTTCATCAGCGGCTGGATGCGTTCGCCGAACTGATCCAGGCCGATCAGGAAGTCGTCGAAGGTGAGCATGATGCCCTTGGTCGCCGGCACCGTCGCGCACTCGTCGAGCAGCTTCGCCACCGTGGCATAGGAGCCGACCAGGGTGCCCATGTTGAAGTTGATCGCGCCTTCGGGAGCGGAAATGCGCTTGGCCGTGCCGCCGTCGGCAGCATTGGTGTCGGCATTGGCCTCGCCTGCCATCCACGAAAGAGCGCCCATGTCCGCGCCTTCGTTGTAGCGCTTCCACTTGGCCATCGCCGCCTCGTCGGTCTCGTCGGCGATCACCATCATCAGCACGTAGTTGCCGACGTCGCGGCCGGTCTTCTTCGCTGCTTCCAGCATGGCGAGGTTGGTCGGCGCGTGTGCGGTCGGGGTGTTGACGCCCTTGCCGAGGGTGAAGTTGTAGTTGCCCCAGGTTGCACCGAACTCCATGCCCCGCGGGCTCTGGCCGGCACAGACGATCTTCATCTCGGCCTGCGGGCGCGGGCTGAGCTTGCAATCGTCCATCTTGAAGTACTCGCCCTTGAAATTGGACGTGCCCTTCTCCCACAGCTCGCGCAGCACGGTGACGTATTCTGTGCTGTAGTCGTAGCGCTTGGCGAAGTACTCATCGCCCGGCCACAAGCCCATCTGCTCGTACTCCATCTTGGCCCAGCCAGAGACGATATTGACGCCGAAGCGGCCGTTGGAAATCGAATCGATGGTCGAGGCCATGCGCGCGACGATGGCGGGCGGTATCGTCAGCACCGCGACCGAGGCATAGAGCTGGATCTTCTTGGTTACGGCGGCGAGGCCGGCCATCAGGGTAAAGGATTCGAGATTGTGGTCCCAGAACTCGCTCTCTCCACCGAAGCCGCGCAACTTGATCATCGACAGCGCGAATTCGAGCCCGTAATGCTCGGCCTTCAGCACGATCTGCTTGTTGAGCTCGAAGGTCGGCATGTATTGCGGTGACGTCGTGGAGATCAGCCATCCATTGTTGCCGATGGGAATGAACACGCCGATATCCATGACGAACTCCTGCACAGCGGGGATATCCGTCGTGAGCAAGGGTCGTGCCAGTCCAGCAGAAGGAAGCACCCGATGAAGGCAGTCGTCATCCATGACAAAGGCGGTCCCGATCAGCTCGTGCTGGCCGACAGGCCCGATCCCGAGCCGGGTCCCGGCGAGGTGGTGATCGACGTCGCCTATGCCGGCTGCAACTGGGCCGATACGCAGGTTCGTCAGGGCATTTACCCGCATCCTATGGTCTACCCGCTGGTGCTGGGCTTCGAGGTCTCGGGTACCGTGTCGAAGCTCGGCCCTGGAGTCACCAGCGTGAAGGTCGGCGACCGGGTCGCGACTTTTCCGGAAAAGGGCGGCGGCTACGCCGAGAAATGCGTCGCCAGCGCGGCCGGATTGATCAAGCTGCCGGACGATGTCCCGCTCGATGTCGGGGCGGCATTTCCGATCACGGCGCTCACTGCCTATCACATGCTCTACACGGTCCACGGCCGCCTGAAGCCTGGCAGCAAGGTGCTGGTGAGCGCGATCGGCGGCGGCGTCGGTCTCGCGGTTACTCAGCTGGCGGTCCATGCCGGCGTCAAGGTGATCGGTACGACAGGCACGGCAGGCAAGGAGAAGCGGCCGCTCGCCTATGGTGCGTCGAAGGTGATCAACTATGCGACCGAGGACTTCGAGAAGGCCGTGCTCGATTTCACCGGCGGCAAGGGGGTCGATCTCGCGATCGATTCCTACGGCGCCTCGATGCTCGACCGCATATTCGGCGTGGTCCGTCCACTCGGCCACATCATCAGCATCGGCGAGGCGGAGGGCCAGCCGTTCAAGAACATCCGGGAGCGCATCCTGCCGCGCTCGCAGACATTCACCCGCCTCCATCTCGGCCATGTCGACCAGAGCTCGCCCGAATGGAACGCCGGCGTGGCGCACTGCCTCAAAGGCTTGTCGGAAGGCTGGCTCGAGGTGCCGATCGAGGGTGTCTTCCCGCTGGGGCAGGCCGGCGACATGCACCGCCGCCTCGAAGGCCGCCAGGTCGCGGGCAAGCTGCTGCTGAAGACAGCCTGATCATCGCCGCCGGAGGGCGAGGACGAGGGTGAGGGTGGCCAGCAGGCCGAGACTCGCCATCCCGAACACCGCGCCGCGCGGCCCGAGCTCGGCGGCGATCGCTCCCGCGGCCAGCACGCCGAGCGGCCCGGTGCCGATGCCCACTGTCACGATGCCCATCAGGCGGGAACGCATCTCCACCGGCGCTTCGGTCAGCATCAGGGTCGACTGCATGTTCCCGAAGCCCGCCGTGCCGAAGCCGCCAATGATCAGGACGGCGAGGGCGAGCCAGTAGGACGGCGAAAGCGCCACCACGAGCAGCATCACCATGAACAGCGACGCGCCGCCGGCGAACATCAGCCGGCGATCCATGCGCAGCACGCCGGCCGCGATCAGCGCGCCGCCCAGGAGGGCTCCCAGCGGTTCTCCCGCCGCCAGCAGGCCGACCAGGCCGGGCGAGACATGGAACTCGGCCACTCCAAGCGGTGCTACCAACCCCTGGTAGGAGAAGGCGAAGGCGTTGGTCACGACTGTCACCCCGAACACCAGCAGGATGAGCGGCTTGGTGCGGGCGAAGCGAAGCCCGTCGGCGATATCGGTGGGAATGCGCGCCAGCGCGAGCCGGCGGGTCACCTGATGGTGCACGAGTCCCGCCATGGCGAAGGCGCCGGCGAACTGCACGAGGGCGGTCAGGGTGTAGGCGCCCTGCATGCCGAGCCACTGAAAGGCGAAGCCGCCGAGCAGCGGGCCGATCATGCGCGTCGCTGCGCCCGTCGCCGAATCGAGCGCGATCGCCGGCACGATGCGGTGCGGCCCGGCCGCCTCGCCGACCATGCGGCGGCGGGTCGACATCTCGGTCGCCCACATGGTGCCGGCCACGAGATTGCCCAGCGCGATGTGCCACAGAGCGAGGTGACCGGTGGTCGCGAGCGTCGCCAGCACGGTCGACACGGTGGCGGGAACGAGCAGCGCCAGCATGACGATCAGCTTGCGATCGACCGCCTCGGAAACCGCGCCGGCAAAGGCGCCGAAGACGAGCTGCGGCAATTGCCGCGCCGCGACGATGCCGGTCACCGCCAGCGCCGATCCCGTAACCTCGAAGGCGAACAGGCTGGACGCGAGCAGCTCGAGCCAGCGCATGGCATTGGCGAAGCCGCCGACCAGCCATAGCCGCAGGAAGTCCGGCTCGCGCAGCAATTCCCGCACCGCGGGACGCCGTTCCGTCGGTGCGTCCTCCGGCGAATTCATTGTGCCGCACGCTATCGCCGCCGATATGCTGCAGCCAAGAAGAATTACCGGAGGAAGTCGATGAAGCGCCGTCACCTGATGCTTGGCAGCCTTGCTGCAACCGCACCGCTCGGAGCGGCGCGAGCGCAGGCCGCCTGGCCGAGCAAAACTGTGCGCTTCATCGTGCCCTTTGCGCCCGGCGGCGGAACCGACACGGTCAGCCGCCTGATCTGCGACCAGCTGAGCCGGATACTGGGCCAATCCTTCGTGGTCGAGAACAAGGGCGGAGCCGGCGGCAACATCGGCACCGTCGAGCTCGCTCGCGCCGCGCCGGACGGCTACACGATCGGCCTCATCTCGGTAGCGAGCCACACGATCAATCCGCGGCTCTACAGCAGGTTGCCCTACGATCCCGACAAGGACATCATCGCGGTGTCGCGGCTGGCGATGCTGGTGAATCTGCTCGGCGTCACTGCCAGCCTGCCAGCCAACAGCGTTGCGGAGCTGATTGCGCTCTGCAAGGCGGCGCCCGGCAAGTATTCCTTCGCTTCCTCGGGGCCCGGCTCCTCGCTGCATCTGAGCGGCGAGCTGTTCAAGGTGATGGCGGGCGTCGACATCATCCACGTGCCTTACAAGGGTGCAGGCGCCGTGTACGGCGATCTGATCTCCGGTACGGTCAACATGATGTTCGCCAATATGCCCTCGATGCTGCCGCAGGTGCGTGGCGGCAAGGTAAAGGGCCTCGGCGTCACCTCTGCCGCGCGCTCAGCCGCCGCGCCCGACATTCCGGCGATCGCCGAAACCTTGCCGGGCTACGTCGCGACCTCATGGTACGGGGTCGGCGCTCCCGCCGGCACGCCCGAACCCATCATCGCCAGGCTCGAGGCCGCGATCGGGGAGGCGCTGGCTAATCCGGACATCCAGAAGCGCTGGAAGGGGGATCTTGGCCTCGATCTGCCGCCCGCCGGCCGCACCGGCTTTGCCGAGTTCCTGGCCGCCGATCGCAAGGCCTGGGAGCCGGCCCTGAAGGCGGCCGGGGTCAAGCTCGACTGACCATTGATGCAGCTCAAGGCGGCGGCTGCGCCGCACCGTAGAATTCATATCGACAACGATGCGAGGAACCATGGTCGATAGCCTGGCCGACGGCAGTCTCTTTGCCGAACTGCAGATCAGCGCGTGGCCGCCAGCGGTCACACAGACTCTTCTGCGCAAGAGCGACGGTCAGCGGACGCTGACCGTCCGCGGCAAGCCGTCCGGCCGCCTGCGGGTCGAGCTGCAGCGCGAGGGTCATGAGTCGCTCGTGGTGCACACGATGCACTTGCGGCTGCGGGCGCCCACGGTCCTCAAGGTCAACGTGTCCTGGCGCGGAACCGACATGGTCGTCGCGGCGGCGGGTCAGGTCATCGGCAGCAGCCGTGAGTTCGATCCAAAGGGAGTCGTGGCGCCGGCCGAGGTCGAGCAAACCGCTGCGCCGATCGATCACGTCGACAATGCACGCGCCCGCGAAGTCCGGCGCCGGCAGATCGCGGCGATTTTCTCCGGCGGCGCGCGTGCGCCCGAAGCGCTCGCCGCACGGTGGCTGAGCGACCTCGGCCTGGCGTCCAACGTGCTGGCCGATCTCGCCACCCTGGTGCGGCAGGGACGTCGGCATCACCTGCCGGGTATGGTGCGCGGCATCCGCCAGATGGTGATGGGCGACGATCGCGATCCGGCGCTGCTGCAGTTCTGTGCCGCCCTGACCGATGCGCCGCTGGCCGTCTATGTGCCTGCTGCGGTGACGAAGCCGGAACAGCCGGCTCAGCTGCTGGCCGCGGCCCTCGATATCGCCGCCACTCGCGACCCGGCCCATGGATTGGAGATGGACCTCGACGTCTGGCTGCGCCACGACGTGCCGTGGGTGAATGGCGCCAGCCTGCCGCTCGGCTGGCTGCTGAAGCAGACCGAGGATAGCCTGGGCCCTGCACGCTCGAGGCAAGCGCCGTCAGTTGTCAGCGCCGACATGATCAAGGCGGCCCTGGAGCCTCTTTGCGCGGTCGCGACATGCCTGTGCCTGCTTGCCGCCCAGGTCCACCGAGCCGGCCTCACAACGCCAGCCGGACCGCAGACAGCAGCAGCAGCGCAGTGACCGACACCGCCAGGCTGCCCAGCGCGATCACGCGCAGGGCGGCGAGAGGCGGAAGGTTAGCCATGTGGGCGGCGATCCAGAAGAACGGATCGTTGACGTGACAGATCGCGATCGACCCTGCGCCGACCGACGCGGCCGCGAGCGCCCGGCCGGTGGCGCTGTCGAGCCCGAGCGCCGGCAGCATCGGCTCGATCATGCCGGAGGCCGTGAGCACCGCGCTCAATGAATTGCCCTGCATCGTCTTGACGATGGCCGCCGCGAGGAACGGCGCCAGCAGGCCCAGCCGCGCATCGAGCGCGCGCTCGGCCAGCAACTCGGCCATGCCGGTCTCGTCGAGCACGCGCGCGAAGCCGCCGGCGGCAGCCACGGTCAGCAGCAGCGGGGCCCAGCGCATGTCGGCCAGCACATCCGGCTGCCAGCGGCGCGACAGCAGCAGCGCCAGCGCGATCGCCAAGACCGCAAGCATCAGCGGCCGGCTGATGCCGGTATAGAACTCGCGCGCGCCTCCCTTGCCGAGCGGCTCGGTCGGCATCTGCGCGATCGATTGCACGATCAGGAGGCCGACGGGGATCGCGATCGCCAGCCAGCCAAGCGAGAGCACGCCGCGCGCAGTCTCCCGGCCGGCGATCAGGAACCAGCCGACGGCAGCGCTGATGGCGGCGACGGGCACCGCGATCCAGAGCATCGTGCGGATATCGGCATTGAAGACCGAGGCCGAGGCGACCGCGAGCGGCGAGGGCGCGACCAGCCCGTGGACGATCAGCAGCGCGAGCGCCATGCCGATCGCCCGTCGCGGCGCGCCGTCACCGGCGGGCTGCAGCAATGCGAGGCCGCCGGCCGCCGAGCCGCCGAGCCCGGAGAGCGCGCCCGCCGCCGCGGCGGCCGGCCCGGGCAGGGGTTGCCTGATCAGCAGCGCGCCGACCAGCGCGCCGGCCATGACGAGCAGGCCGGCCTGTTCGAGCGCCGTCGCGAAGCCCAGGCCGAAGGCCTTGCCGATCGACTGGAAGGTCATGTCGGCAGCGATGCCGTAGCCCGCAACCACAGCCATCAACCCGAGGAACACCGGCACGCCGAAGCGCTGGATGAGGAGCACGAGGGCGCCGATGGCGACCGGCAGCAGGAGAGCGGCGAGAATCATGCAGCCCGACCATATGCGTCTGTTAGAGTTGCGTCATGCGTTTGCTGCTCGCCGTATGGGTCGCCCTGTTGTCGCTCGTCGTCTCGGCCGCGGCCGAGACCGGGCTGGTCCGCACCCAGGGCAAGCATTTCGTCACGCCCGACGGCAAGGTGCTGCACATCAAGGGGATCAGCCTCGGCAACTGGCTGATGCCCGAGGGCTACATGTTCAAGTTCGAGGTCGCCAAGGCGCCGCGCCAGATCTATGGCGCGTTCGAGCGCCTGCTGGGAGCCGAGCGCGCCGCGAGCTTCTGGGCCGAGTACCGTGACCGCTACATCGCCGAAGACGACATCCGCTTCATCAAGTCAGTCGGCTTCAATACCGTGCGCATTCCCCTTCATTGGGCCCTGTTCACGACGGCCGACGGCACGATGACGGGTCCCGGCTGGGCACTGCTCGACCGTGTGTTGGGCTGGGCGCGCGCGGCAGGCCTGTACGCGATCCTCGACATCCATGCCGCTCCGGGCGGTCAGACCGGCATCAATCACGATGACGGGCCGGGCTATCCGCTGATGTTCTACGTGCCGCGCCATCGCGACCTGACCGTCGCGCTGTGGCAGGCGATCGCCAGACGCTACACGGGCAACCCGGAGATCCTCGGTTACGACGTCCTGAACGAGCCGATCGCGCCCTATCACGACGTGGCGACCCTCAATCCGCGGCTGGAGCCGTTCTACAGGAGGGTCACCGAGGCAATCCGCGCGGTCGATCCGGGCCGGATCGTGATCCTGGCCGCCGGTCAGTGGAGCTCGAGCTTCGACATGTTCGGCCCGCCCTTCGCCGAAAATCTCGCCTACACCTATCATTCGTTCTGGGCGAGCACGAAGCGCGACTCGATCCAGCGCCATCTCAACTTCTCGAACCGCTACAACGTCCCGCTGTTCCTCGGCGAGACCGGCGAGCTGACAGACGAGTGGAACGAGCGCTTCCGCAAGCTGCACGAGATGCACGGCATCGGCTGGTCGTTCTGGACCTACAAGAATCTCGACACGCCCTCGACGGTGGTTTCTATCGCAAGACCGGACGGCTGGAACGAGATCGTCGCCTTCGCCGATGGGCGCACCAAGGTCAAGCCTTCGGACGATGTGATCCAGCGCGCCACGACACAGTACCTCGACAGCATGCGCCTGCCGAACGCAACGATCCGCTGGAGCTATCTCCAGTCACTCGGACTGAAAGCCGCGCCCTGACGCGAGTTCAGTGCTTCGCTGCGTAATGGTCCGCCAGCGCGTCGAGCGCGGCACGGCAATCCCCTTTGAAGGCCGGGCCGTGCATCAACGCGATTGTCTTCGGTTCGAGCGCCGCGAGCCGGCGCAAGGTCGGTTCCGCCTGTGGCGTGCTCGGCATGTACGGGATCGCCTTTTCGGTCGCGATCGCGGCATCGACGATGTCGCCGGTCGTGGTTGCGTCGCACGGTCCCATCTGGGTGAACAGGTCGCTGCTGAACAGCGTGCCGGTCGTCTCCTCGTAGATCAGCCCGGCATCCCAGTTGTGCGGCACGTGCGGCGTGTCCAGCCAGCGCACCGTCTTGCCGCCGAGGTCGATCTTCTCGTCGTTCTTGAGCGCGCGCGGCGTGCGGTTGGCCATGTCGGTGACCCAGATGTTGATGCCCACCTGGCCGTGCGCCGGTTGGGCATTCGGCGCCGCGGCGAGCCATTCGTTGATCGCGCCCGATTCGTCGCCCTCGACGTGGCTGCAGGTCGTCCAGCGCAGCCTGTCGAGCGGGATCACGCTCTTCACCGCCGCGCTGATCAGCGGAAACATCGCGCGATGGCCGTAGTGGAACAGCAGCGGCTCGTCGGCGTCGACCAGGAACTGGTTGAAGGTGAAGCCGTTCGGCCCGATCTGCGGGACCAGGGTCGAAAGGCGATAGATCCTGTCGGCGATCTCGGTGACTTCGGTTTTCATGGTGCGGAGGGTGGCCCTTTCGAGCCTCGTCCGCAATTACCTCGCCAATTACTTCAACACCTCGACCAGCTTGGCGTTGAAGGCGTCGGCCGCCTCGTATGCGACCCAATGACCGGCGCCGGGGATGAGGTGCATGCGGAAGTCCGGTTGCAGCGCCGTGAACAGGTCGATGCGTTCCTGGATGTAGGGATAGGTCGTCGAATCGAACTCGCCCCAGATGCCGGTGAACGGCACTTTCACCTGCGGCAGCACGGTCGACAGCGCGCCGGCGATGCCCATGTCGCGGCTGCGCGTCTTGGCGCGTGTGGTGTTCATGATCTGCATGTGGATGGCGACGCCGTCTACATTCTTCGGGTCGTGCAGCATCAGCAGCTCGAGATTGCGCCGCGCCTCGTCGGCCAGCACCTGCGGCGCCATCGTGGGCAGCAGCTTATGCAGCTTCTCGGTCGGCTTGCGCGTCGCCTTCAGCCCGCCGGCGCCGACGAACACGATGCGCTTGATGCGCTCGGGCATCAGCGTCGCGAGGTGGCCCGACACCATGCCGCCGAACGAGAAGCCGGTGAGGAAGAACGTCTCGTCCTTCGGCAGCAATTCCCTTACGGCGTGATCGACGCAGTGCGTCACCGACCAGATGTCGCGCACGTCGTCGGGCGGGTCGCTGTCGCCCAGCCCCGGCGCGTCGTAGGCGTAGACCGTGAAATGCTGTGACAGCGGTTGCACGTTGCGGATCCAATGGATCCACGAGCCCGAGCCGCCGTGGAACAGGAGCAGCGCGGGCTTGCCGGAGCCCTCACCCCATATGTGCCACATCTGCTGGCCGTTTCCTCCGGCGCTTCTGGGCCCCATCGGCACCTTGACGGTGCGCGCGGTGGCGGCGACGGCCTCGATGGTTTCGAGGGCCGTGCGGCCGTCCGGCATGCTCGGGACGGCGGAGTAGTCGAGGCTCATTGCTTGAGGGCACCCAGAAGACGGTCGACGAAACCACCGGCCTGCTTGCGCTCGACCCAGCGCAGCACCGTGACGAGATCGTTGTCGGGATCGATCCAGACGATATGGCTGCCCCAGCCGAAGGCGAAATAGCTGCGTTCGGAGGCCGCCGCGAACTGGCGCCGGTCTGTGTTGAGCCACCACATCAGCCCGTAGAACGGCGCCACGGGGCACGGCTTCACCAGCTCGTCGGTCCAGCCCTCCGGCAGGAGCTGCTGGCCGTTCCACTTGCCGCCCTGCGCCACCAGCAGGCCCATCAGCGCGAGGTCGCGGGCGGAGATCACGATGCCGCCGCCCCAATGGCCGCCGCCCGGCACCGAGATCATCGGCATGCCGTCGATCGTCACCGTCGAGTTGCGGTAGCCCTCCCAGCGCCAGCCATCCGAGGCGCCGATCGGATCCATGATGCGGCGCTTCAGGACCGACGGCAGCGGCTCCCTGAAGAGCTGCAGCAGGCAGAGCGACAGCCGGTTCACGCGTACGTCGTTGTACTCGTAATAGCTGCCCGGCGGCTTCATCGCGCGGCACGTGCCCTTGGGGGCTTCGGCGACCTGCAGGCCGACCACGCGGTTGTGGTCGATGCGGTCCTCCTTGCCGAACAGCGTGCCCGACCATTCGCTGGTCTGAGTCAGCAGGTGGCGCCAGGTGATGTCCCTGTTCTGCGCGCTGGCGAAGCCGTCATCCAGCTTGTAGTCGGCGACCTTGTCGTCGAGGCACCGGATCAGCCCGTCGCCGACCGCGAGGCCCGCAAGGAGCGAGAGGAAGCTCTTGGCGACGCTGAAGGTCATGTCGGCGCGGTTGGTGTCGCCCCATTCGGCGAGCAGCTTGCCGCCGCGATAGACGATGCCGGAATGGCCGCCGCGATGGGCGATCGGGCCCAGCATCTCGTTATCCGGCGCCTTCTCGCCCGAATCGTACGTCATGACGAACTGCCCGTCGGGCATCTTCATGTCCGAAGCCCATTTGGACTCGATGGACTGGGCGAAGGCAATGGCATCTTTCAGGTCGGTCATGCCCGCAATCAACATTGGAGGGGGTGCGGGAGCAAGCGTAGAAACGCATATGTCCCAGCCCGCCACGTTCACCATCCGCCGCCCCGACGACTGGCACGTCCATCTGCGCGACGGCGCGATGCTCGCCGCCTGCGCGGTGCACACGGCGCGCCAGTTCGCCCGCGGCATCATCATGCCCAACCTGGTGCCGCCGGTGACGAAGGTCGCCGAGGCCGCCGCCTATCGCGACCGCATCCGCAGAGCGATCCCGGCCGGGCTCGACTTCGAGCCGCTGATGACCTGCTACCTGACCGACGGCGCCGATCCGGCCATGCTGGCGCGCGGCAAGCAAGAGGGCGTGTGGGTCGCCGCCAAGCTCTATCCCGCGCACGCCACGACCAACTCGGCGCACGGCGTCACCTCGATGAATGCGATCGCCCCCGGTCTCGAGGCGATGGAGAAGGCCGGCATGCCGCTACTGGTCCACGGCGAGGTCACCGATCCCGAGGTCGATATTTTCGACCGCGAGGCGGTGTTCCTCGACAAGGTGCTGGCGCCGTTGATCGCGCGGCACGCCGGGCTGAAGGTCGTGCTCGAGCACATCACGACTCGCGAAGGCGTGCAGTTCGTCGAGGCGCATCCCGGCCGGCTCGGCGGCACGATCACGCCGCATCACCTCAGCTACAATCGCAATGCGATCTTCAAGGGCGGCATCCGTCCGCATTTCTATTGCCTGCCGATCGCCAAGCGCGAGGAGCATCGTCTCGCGCTCCGTAAGGCGGCGACCTCGGGCAGCGCTCAGTTCTTTCTTGGCACCGACACCGCGCCGCACACGATGGATACCAAGGAATGCGCCTGCGGCTGCGCCGGGGTGTTCAACGCGCCGGTGGCGATGCAGGTCTATGCCCAAGTCTTCATGGAGGAAAATGCGCTCGACAGGCTCGAAGCCTTCGCTTCGCTGAACGGCCCGCGCTTCTACGGCCTGCCGCCCAACGAGACCCGCATTACCCTGCAGGCCAAGCCGATGGAAGCGCCGGAGCAGGTCGAGGTGCCCGGCGGCAACAAGAGCATCGTCGTGTTCCGGCCGGACACGGCGGTGGGTTGGTCTTTCTAATGACCCTGCTTTATCGTTGAACGATGAGCAAACCACGCATCCCCGATGGCGCCGTCGTGCGCGGCACCGACAAAGGCTATGTCCATGGCGATATTCCCCTGACACCCGGCCAGGAGCGCCCCGTCGAGAAGGTCGAGGAGACCTATCCCTACATGCGGCCGCGCGATGCCGCGACCTTGATCCTGGTGCGCATGCAGGGCAACACGCCGGAGGTGCTGATGGGCTGCCGCGCGGCCAAGTCGGCTTTCATGCCCAACCGCTACGTCTTTCCGGGAGGCCGCGTCGACAAGCCCGATGCCCATGTCCCGGTCGCCACGCCGTTCGACCCTCACGTCAAGGCACGCCTCCTCAACGCGGCCACCGAGAAGCGCGCCCACGCGTTGGGCGTTGCTGCGATCCGCGAGACCTTCGAGGAGAGCGGCCTGATCCTCGGCAAGCCGTTGAAAGGCGGTGCGCCGAGAAAGGACTATGGCGAACATTGGAAGGGCTTCCTCGACCAGGGCCTGGCGCCGGCGCTCGATTCGCTCGACCTGATCGCGCGGGCGGTGACGCCGCCCGGCCGGCCGCGCCGCTTCAACGCGCGCTTCTTCATGGCCCGGGCGGAGGATGCGACCGGCGAGATCCGCCACTCCAGCGAGATGGGCGATATCCGCTGGGTCAAGCTCGACGAGGCGCGCGAGCTGCCGCTGCCGACCATCACCGGCCTGATTCTGGGCGAGATCGGCCGGTTGGTGAAGGAGCCACCCGATCGCACACGGCAGCGAAAGATCCCGCTCTTCATCACGGTGCATCGCAAGCATCTCATGATCGAGGAATAACCGGTGTCCGCGCGCGTCGAGCCGTCCTCGCCGCCCGCCGATCCAGCGCCGCTGGCCTCGTCCAGCCCCGGCCTGCCGCCCCGCGGCGGCGTACGGCTGCGCACGCTGGTGATGATCCGCTGGGCCGCTGTCGCGGGCCAGCTCTTCACCGCATCGATCGTTCATTGGGGATTGGGCTTCTCCCTGCCGGTGCTGCCGGTCGGCGGCACGATCGCCCTGTCGGCCCTGCTCAATCTCGCGGTCAGCCTCGGCCGTCCGGCTTCTGCGCGCATCGATGACCGCGAAGCGACGATCTTCCTCGCCTTCGACATCGTCCAGCTCGCCGTGCTGCTTTATCTCACCGGCGGCCTCACCAACCCGTTCTCGCTGCTGCTGATGGCGCCGGTCGCGATCGGCGCTACCATCCTGTCGCTGGCGAGCAACATCGCGCTCGCGATGCTGACGATCGTCAGCATCGGCCTGCTCGGGGTGCTGCATCAGCCGCTGCCCTGGACGGGCACGCCGCCCGAGCTTCCCCCGATCTATCAGGCCGGCGCGTGGGCCGGCCTCAGCCTCACCACGCTGCTGGTCACGCTGTACGGGTGGCGGCTCGCGGAGGAAGCGCGGCTGATGAATGCAGCCCTGCTGGCGGCGCAGGCTGCCCTGGCGCAGGAGCAGCGCATGTCCGCGCTGGGCGCGCTGGCGGCGGCGGCGGCGCACGAGCTCGGCTCGCCCCTGTCGACCATTGCCGTCGTCGCGAAGGAAATGCTGCGCGAGGTAGAGCCCGACGATCCGCTGCGCGAGGACGTCGAGCTCCTCGCGGCGGAGTCCGACCGCTGCCGCTCGATCCTGGCCAGGCTGTCGGTCGATCCCGCCGGCGATGTGTCGGATGCCTATGTGCTTGTGCCGCTGCCGGCACTGATCGAAGCCGCGGCGCAGAATTACAAGCGCGACCGCATCGCCATCACCTTCGAGGCGGGGCCTATCGGAGCCGGCGCGCCGGCCACCGCGCCAATCCAGCTGCGCAGTCCCGAGATCATGCAGGGGATTGGCAATATTGTGCAGAATGCCGTCTCCTTCGCCACGCGCGAGGTCCATATCGCCACGCACTGGACGACGGAGTGGTCCGAAGTCGAGGTGTCGGACGATGGTCCCGGCTTCTCCGAGGCCCTGCTGGATGAGCTGGGGACGCCGTTCATTTCGACCCGACAGGGCGTCGAAGGCCACATGGGTCTTGGGGTTTTTATCGCCAAGACGCTGCTCGAACGGACCGGCGCCTCCGTCAGTTTCGGGAATCGCAGCCCGGGGCCGGGCGGGGCCGCCGTTGCGGTGCGCTGGCCAAACCCGGTCTTCAAGGCTACATAGCGGCAAAATGTCCAAGGAGAGGTCATGAGCGACATCGGCGCCCCCCGCCCAGTCTCACCCGTCCTCGCCGGCGCGACGAATGCCAAGGACCGGACGCTGCTGATCGCCGACGACGACGCAGCCTTCCGGAACCGCATCGCCCGGGCTCTGGAATTGCGCGGCTTCATCGTGACCGCGGTCGGCTCGGTGGCCGAAGCGCTGGCCCAGACGGCGCGACCGCCCGCCTTTGCGGTGCTCGACCTGCGGCTGGGCGACGGCAACGGACTGGAGCTTGTCGGCCCGCTGCGCCAGGCGCGGCCCGACATCAGGATCGTCGTGCTGACCGGCTACGGCAACATCGCCACCGCCGTCGCGGCGGTGAAGGAAGGCGCGGTCGACTACCTCGCCAAGCCGGCCGACGCCGATGCCATCGAGCAGGCGCTGACCGCGCACGGCCGCAAGCTGCCGCCGCCGCCGTCCAATCCCATGTCGGCCGACCGGGTGCGCTGGGAGCATATCCAGCGCGTCTTCGAGCAGTGCGATCGCAACGTCTCGGAGACGGCGCGCCGCCTCAACATGCATCGGCGCACGTTGCAGCGCATCCTCGGCAAGCACGCGCCGCGCGAACACTGAAGCCTCCGCGCTGATCACCGTCCAACTCGTCCTGAACGCGCTGGCGCTGGGCATGGCCTATGCGTTGGTGGCGCTCGGCTTCGTGCTGGCGCTCAACGCGGCCGGCGCCGTCAACTTCGCGCATGGCGACCTCGTGACCCTGGGCGGTGCCTTCGCCGCCGTCGTGGGCCTGACGATCGGCCTGCCGGCACCGGTGCTCCTGCCGCTGGTGGCGCTGGCCCTCGGACTCGCCGGCGTCCTTGCCGCGCGCATCGCCATTCTGCCGTTGGTGCGCCGTCCGCCCGAGGCGACGTTCGTCGCCACCATTGCGCTCGCCGCCGTCGTCGAGCAGGGCCTCACGGTCGGTTTGGGCGCCGCGCCGCGCTCCGCACCGGCGATCGCCGGCTCCGGCGCCTTCGAGATCGCCGGCGTCGTGATCGGCCGGCAGCCGCTGGCGATCATCGTCGTCGGCGCGGCATTGGTGGTCGCGGTCTGGTTCCTGCTCGAGCATACGCAGGTCGGGCGCCGCATGCGCG
>JAHCJV010000129.1 GCA_026126105.1 Enhydrobacter sp. | reverse complement strand
GTTCCTCGGCCTCGGCGCCGCGCTGCTCGGGCTGGGCTATGCGTACCGGCGATTCGGGTTGGGTCCGGTTCAGCAGAAGTAGGAATGTTTCCGAAGCTCTAGCTCGACGCCTTGCTGCTCAAACCACGCGACTGGCCGACAGTTCCACCTCATCCTGAGGAGCGCAGCGCACCGGAGCGTCTCGACGCATGGCGAAGCGGAGTATGGAGCTGCCGCATTAAGCTATGAAATCGTTTCCGGCGTTTCTCTGCCTATTGTTGCTGTTACAAACAGGATGCACCATCTCAACGTTGTAGCTCGCCGAACTTCCCCCAGCAGACCTCTCC
This sequence comes from Enhydrobacter sp., assembly GCA_026126105.1. Taxonomy (GTDB): domain Bacteria; phylum Pseudomonadota; class Alphaproteobacteria; order Reyranellales; family Reyranellaceae; genus Reyranella. The sequence continues at coordinate 12,447 of JAHCJV010000129.1, read as the reverse complement.
TCCGCGTGATGAGAGACCATTCCGTTCACATGTAGGAGACCGCCGCACAGTGAGCATCGCGGGACGCTGCGAAGGAACTGTTCAATAAATCCTGCTGACTTCGCGGAGCGGCCGAACCGGCCGCCGGCCTTCCCCTCGCTTGCCTCATTCTTCTCCTCTGCGTCGTCGGCAGCGAGAAAGACGTAGTCCGGATCGACAACGATGGAAGACCACGCTTCTTCCGCCGTCGCTCCCGCGCTCAACAAATCCAAGAGCCGGCCATACAAAGTGACCATACGAAGCCGAGTTCTTCCGCCGCTGCCGAGCTTGTGCGCGGCTGGCTTTGCAACAACAGGGTGCGCCAGTATCAAGTCTTCAAACTTGCCCCTCGAGTTGAGAAACCGATTGATCTTACCGCGGCTCTCAAGAGCCTTGATCCAAGTGACCATGTTAAACACAGCCGCAGCATGAAAAGCACCGCGCGTGGTGTAGAAGTAGAGTGCAGGATGTAACCCGAGCGAGAATGGCTCATTGGAGCATAGAAGCTCTATCATGCGCTTAGCCGCTCTTAGGTAGCGAAGCGTTTCCATCCCATTTGGGTCGTCGGCTAGCTCCTTGTCTTCGGCTTTTTTCCGCGAGGAATCGGGGACATTGAGGTCGTTCGAAATCCCTACAAGATCAAAGGCAAAAGGGAGAACGTGTCCCCCGTAGCCAAATCCACCCACAGGTACGTCGGTGGTCTTCACTGGCAGCACTAGAGGTGGCACGAAGAGAAGACGGTGCAGCTCAGCTCCAAGGGCCTTGATGTCCCGTTTTACCTCCGCTGCCGGGAATCGGTCCCAGTAATTGTGGCCCTCCCCACCGCGAGCAATTGCCCTGGTGCTGATCGCAAGAGCCGAATTCTTTGCGCGTAGAATTCGCATCTCAGTAGGATCAATTCTTGTGCCGCCTTGATTTATTCGGAAAAACGCCGCCGTCGCTTGCTGAACGCTGGCGTTCTCGATCCACTGCAGTTCGATACCTCGAAAGCTAAATTTGACCGCCCTGGCGAGAGTGGCAGCGTCCGTTGTGCTTGGGTAGTCACCAGCCAGCTTATGCTCCTCGTACGATGGTAGCCGTTTTCCAGCCAATAGGACTTTCGTCGCGTCGTGCATTGCACGCTGCAATGGTGGGATAGAATTGCTGCATGCTTGGGCCGAAAGCTTTCCTGCACCGTAGTCATCGCGCACCCACGCAATCAGAGCGCTTAGGCGATGAGCTCCATCAATCACAAAGACTCGGTTTCCGCTTTGCCAAAGAATAATTGCAGGAATGATGTCGCCACTGAGGAAGGTTTCGATCAAGTCGACCACTTGCTCTGGCGTCCAACTGGCAGTCTCCCTTTGAAAGTCCGGCTTGCGAAGCATGTTGTAGACAAGACAAGGCTCTAGATCAGCCAATTTAATCTGTTTGATGTCGCCGGTCATGGTGTCGGCAGGCGCCGCCAAATCTTCTCTCGGGAGCAAAGCGTCAAGATTCACCAGATTCCTCTGAGCAGCCATCTCTTTCTCCCCCATTCAATGAGCACATTGTAGCCGCAAGGCGCGCTCCTGGCGCTCCATCATTCGGAAATCTCCTGTTCAAAGTGAACGTCGTGTATCGGACATCACCCGGACGGGAAATGGAGCGATTGTTTAGCTGACGGTTCCTTCAATTCGGCAGCGCTGCAGGTGTGGCGGTACCGTGCCCGGCGCCACCCTGAACTGCGCGGGGTTTGTAGGAGGCGCCAACTCCTGAGAGGGTGGAGCGGTGACAAGAAACACGACGAACAAATCTCGCCCCATGGTCCGTGGCCGGGAGAGGCGGATGGTGGGGGAGCACGAGCTTGAGCATGAGTCGCGGTGCGCGACTATGATGCCAATCGCGGGCTGAACCGGCTGCACGACGCAGAGACTGAACGAGTGGGTGAAGAAGCCGATCGCGATAGCGGAAGGGGCCTATGACTCTTTAGGTGTGCCGGGAGCCGGTGTTCGAGCCCGCCTATGTCGGCATCCTGCCGAATCTTCAACGGCCTGCTGCTGGCCTGCGCGCTGCCGGCGGTGCTGGCTTTTGCGGCGCGGCGGCGTTGCGCCATGCCGGCATGGCGCTGGTGCGCCTCGTGGTCGCCAAGGTCTTCCTGATCGACATGGCCGGACTCGAGGGCCTGCTGCGCGTGTTCTCCTTCCTCGGCCTCGGCGCGGCGCTGCTCGGGTTGGGCTATGCGTACCGGCGATTTGGGTTGGGGGCGGGGCAGGAGAAGTAGAAAGCTCCGGTGTTCGACCGCTGCGGTCGATGCATTAGGAATGCGCAATCATTGACAACTACCCATGCGTGTGAGCAGCATCGGAGAGGGAAGGCTTGGGGGCCGGCAATGCACACACGTCGAATCCTGACTTTGGGAACAATCGCCGCAACGTTAGGGATGAGCTTCGGCAAACCGGGCCATGCGGCTCCCGGTGTTGTCACCTCGGGCGGCTTCGCTCTCGGCGGATACGATACGACGTCCTACTGGACGGCGAAGAAGGCGGCGATGGGAACACCCGCCTTCACCTTCGAGTATAAGGGCGCAAACTGGCTCTTCAGCAGCCAGGCGGGTCGTGATGCCTTCGCGTCGGCACCGGACAGATATGCACCGGGCTTCAATGGCTATTGTCCCTTCTGCCTGCCTGGCGGAAAGCTGGTACCCGGCGCCGGCAACTTCTGGGACGTTCACAAGAACCGCCTCTATCTGCTTCTGAACCAGCGCATCAAGGACGATTTCATCATGAAGGCCGATTACTACGTCGAGCGTGCCACTGCGTACTGGGCGAAGATGTCGTAGAGTCGTAATCGAACCGGTGGCGCCCCGGCGCTGCCGGGTTGCAAGCCGTTTGGGTTCTGGACTTGGGGCTGGGGGAAGCGCGCCGAAGCGGGTTCGCGCTTCTTCACGCCGGTGGGGGTCTTCATGCCGACGCTCTATGCCACTGCGTTCCGCAATCCTCTCGGGAACGGGCGGAACACTGCGCGGAATGATGGCGATGGCTTTTACGTTGCTTTCGGCTTCGACGAACCGAACCCGGCCATCGGAGGTTCATTTCATCTGGGTGCCGACTGGAACGGCGAGGGTGGTGGCGACACGGACCTTGGCGCACCCGTGTATGCCATAGCAAACGGGACCGTGGTTGCGGCGGTCTCCGATCAGGGAGGCGCAACGAGTGGCTTCGGCAACTACGTCGTTCTTCGCCACGACCTGCCTGAGCCGACGCTGATCAACGGTCAGTGGGTGACGAAGGTCCATTCGCTCTATGCACACCTGGACGCGGTTTCGGCGCTGAGTGTCGGTCAGCAGATCGGGATAGGAAGCCAGATCGGTACGGTTGGTAAGAGTGGCAACGCCGAAAGCGCGCACCTCCACCTCGAGATAACGATTGGATCGACAATCCCTACTGCTGATGACGGTTACAATCCCGCTGGGGCGCCGGCAGCATGGGTCGATCCGGTGGCGTTCATTGCCGCGCGAACTGAATCCAGCCCGTTGCCGCCGCAAGTCTCAGAAGCCGAGCAGAGGGCTCTCGATATCCGTCACGCTGCCATGCTTGCCAACCTGGCATACAACAACAGCCCGAGCGCAGATGCGGGACAAGGTTGGACGCTACTCTCTCGCAGTGAACTAGGTCTGACCCGGACACAATGGGATAACGACACTGGCGACTCCGTAAACAGCCAATTCGTCTTCGATATCGACAACGGGCAAGCAATCGTTGCTCGTGACGGTAACCGGCTTTGCATTGCGTTCCGCGGCACCGATACGAATGAATTGGGTGACTTCATAGATGATCTGGTCGGCGGCGCGTACTCGTTCAGATCGCATTACCTGCTGTTTTCCGACTTGATCGTTGCCCTTCAAATCTATGCAGAAGCCGAAGACATCACTGATGTCCTCGTCGCTGGACACAGCCTTGGCGGGGCAATGGTCGAGTACTTCATGGCTGAACACTCGGATGCCCCGTCAATTGGCTATTCGGGTGTCTCGTTTGGGTCGCCTGGCGTTCGGGACATAGCGAGCAATCCCGGTATCGATGACAGACTGCTGAACATTGGCCACGAGAATAGTAAGCACGCGGGCGATCCGGTTTACCGAGCTACTTTCTCGGAGAGCGTTCTTGGTATTGATGTGCCAGTCGATCTTCCTGCGGAAGCGGACCTTTCTCTGAAAGACTTGCTGTTCAATCTCGGTGAGCACGCCGGGCAACTCTACAACAATACGGCGATCATGCTCACATGGTCGCTCCCTCTGTTCTCACAGTTCATTTCCAGCCCTGCAGTGTACGCGGTCACCATCACAGGCAATGGCGACTACACGACCGGCGCAGCGAACGATTACATCATTGGCGGGTTCGATGCGTCCCTTATCCTCGCCGGTCTCGGGGATGATCTGATTTTCGGCAACACCGGAAGCGACTCGCTTTACGGCCAGAACGGATCCGATTGGCTGGACGGAGGAAGGGGGGATGACCTCCTGAATGGAGGTGGGAACAAGGACTTCCTGGCTGGAGGAGAAGGCCGGGACCTGTTGACGGGTGGTTCGCATGCAGACGTTTTCTACTTTGCGGATGGGGACTTTCCCGCCCTTCAGAGTGCGAATCCGGACCGTATCACTGACTACAACCAAGGAAGCGGCCCCTATTCCGCGATAGAAGGCGACCTTCTCGATATTGCCGCCATTCGATTCGCCACCAGCGCAGGCTTCGGCAATGCCTCAACTGTGCGCCTTCGGTCGGTCCAGGCCAGTGGCGGTTTGCCCGCGGGGTCGATCCTCGAAATCAATATCGGGGACGACATCTGGCGAGGGATCGCACGGTTGGATGGTATCGGAAGTGGGGAGTCAGTATGGATAGCACTTTCCCAAGGACAATCCGAAGCGCGAACGGGGTCCGAGTTCGTAGTCGACGCCGTCGGCAACGGCACGACATGGTCGATCACGCCCGGCACGCAGAAGATCACCGAAGGGAATGTCACGCTTGCGTTTACGATTGGTCGAAGCGGTACGAACCTGGGCGCCGAGACCGTTTATGTCAGCACCGCTCAGATCCACGGCAGCTACAACGATGGTGACTACGTCGGTCGCCTGAACGTCCCGGTCTTCTTTGCTGCGGGTGACACCAGCGAGACCTTCACCGTCCGCATCAATGCCGACGCCGTGCCGGAAGGCAACGAATCGTTCGGGCTCATCGTGCAGGCCGATCCGAGTGATTCGGTCGCGACGTTCCTTGCATCGGCCAAGTTCACGATTGGCGATGGCGCGCTGCCATCGGTCGCCGGTTTGACCTACAAAGGAAGCGCTCTCGACAACATCCGGTCGGGAACATCGTCGAACGACATACTCTTCGGGAGGGAAGGAAACGACACTCTTCGTGGCTTGGGCGGGAATGACATCCTTTTGGGAGAGGACGGCGACGATTTCCTCCACGGAGACGCCGGCGTTGACGTCATTCTGACCGGCGCGGGGTGGAACTACGTCGACGGGGGCGCCGGGAACGACATCATCGACGCGCGGTCGGAGCGGCACGCGCAGGGCGAGGTGTTTGGCGGGACGGGCGACGACACGATCTACGTCGGCTCGGGCAACGCCGGCAACGGATCGTTTCTGGCGGTCGATGGCGGGTCGGGGAACGATCTGCTGATCGTGGAGGCGCGGGCTGTGCCGGTGAACGGCAGCGAGGCTGTGATCGTCCATCAGTTCGGCAACGGCGTTCAGCTCGCTCGCTACAGCAGTTTCGACGATATCGAGGCTGGCATTGCCTCTGGCGGCGATCACCTGGTGTCGACCGGGTCCTACAATTACTGGCCTCATCCCAGAAGCTGGGTTGCTGTCCGTGACATCGAGCGGGTCGAGTATCGCGGCCAGGGCGGCAACGACCTGTTCGTGAGCGTGGGCGACGAGGTGCGGGTTGCGCTGGGCGGGGCGGGCGATGACGCGCTGTACGCCAACTGGTCGGCGACGACGGCGGCGATCGTGTGGAACGTGACGGCGCACAACGATGCCGAGCGGACGCTGGGCAACGGGGTGGTGGTACAGAGCATCGATCGGCTGCTGCTGCGGACCGGGTCGGGCGACGACAGGCTGGTGCTTGGCGGCCTGGACGACCATGTCGAGACCGGCGCGGGCAACGATACGGTAGACGGCGGCGGCGGCTACGACACTCTCAAAGGGGGCGAAGGCAACGATACGCTGGCAGGCGGCGCCGGTGACGATATTCTGATCGGCGGCAACGGTGTCGACACGGCTTCTTTCGCGAATGCGCCGGCCGGCGTCACGGTGAACCTCCAGAATCGCAAGGCGCAAAATACCGGCGGCGCCGGCACAGACACACTCTCGTCGATCGAAAACCTGACCGGCTCGGCGTTCGGCGATACGTTGGCCGGCGATGGCGGCGTAAACGTGCTGAGCGGCGGTGCTGGAGCCGACTGGCTGGTGGGCGGAGCCGGAGGTGACAGCCTGATCGGTGGAGGCGGCCAAGACTTCGTCTCCTATGAGAATGCCGAGGCAGGCGTGACGGCGTCCCTCGCCAATGCTGCTGCCAATACGGGCGACGCGGCCGGCGACTCCTACTCCTCCATCGAAGGGCTCGTCGGCTCGCGCTTCGACGATGTGTTGACTGGCGACGGCGGCAACAATTCGTTGGATGGAGGACGCGGCGCGGATCGTCTCCGTGGCGGCGGCGGGCTCGACACACTCACCGGCGGGGCTGGCGACGACACCTTTTTCTTCGGCGATGCACTGGCCGCCGGCAATGTCACCACCGTGGCTGATTTCACCTCCCGCAGCGACGTCCTGAGTCTCTCTCTGGAAATTTTCGGCGCCGCGGGTCAGGCCGGCAAACTCTTCGCCGCCGCCTTCCACATCGGCCAAGCTGCGCACGATGCCGAAGACCGGATCATTTATAACGCAGAGAACGGCAAGCTGTTCTACGATTCCGACGGCACCGGGAGCGGGGCGGCCAAGACGTTTGCCATATTGTCGACAGGCCTGCCGATCAGAGCGAGCGACTTCACACTGGTGTAAGTCCAAATCCTGCCGTGCAGACGAGGATCGACTCGACGCAATGCTGCCGGGACGGGGCGGGCGCGCGTCCCTTCGATGACGAAAAGGCATTCAATCCATGATCAGGCGTCTGCTCCCCGAGCCGGATAAAGCGAGACTCGGCTGCCACGAGATTTCGCCCGGGATCCATCTCGAGGTCCTGGAGGAGCGCTCCTGGAAACAGCACGCGCATGTCCGCGCGTCGCTGCCCGACGGGGAGGCCATCGAGCCGGGATTTTTCGCCGGGCCGATCTTCAGCTTCTCCTGTGCCGAGAGCTTCATCGACGTGCGCGCCGGAATTACCTTTGTCGGTGACGAGCCGCTCTACGAGCCTGTCCTCTCGCGAAAGGTCTTCGAACGGTACGGCGCTCCGGCCACGAGCGATTTCGACGACGCCCAGGCGCTCGCCCCGGGATCGGTGATGCTGCCGCTCGCGTCGCCCAAGATGAAGAACTATTGCCGCTTCTGGCTCGACAGCATGGCGAAGCTTTTCGTCTGTCAGCAGTCGGCGCATCTGCGCGCGCTGTCGTCGACCGGCCAGGCGGAGATCGTCGCTCCCAAGCTCAAGCTCGGCTTTCAGCGAGAAGCCGTCAGCCTGGTGAGGCCGCAGAACCCGCCCCGGACGGTGAAGAGATCCCGCCTGGTCCGTGGGCGCAGCGTCAATTCAACGGGGGTCGTGTTCGGCGGCGGGCAGAGAGTGGGTCGGCTCGTACGCGATTTCGCGCGGTACCTCCACGACACCATACCTCGTTCGGATAGCACAACCGCCGCTTCAGACAGCACGTCGGACCTCGTCTACGTCTCGCGCAACGACTCCTCGATGCGGCGGGTCCTCAACGAGGAGACGGAGATCGTGCCGGTCCTGCGCGACCTCGGGTTCGACATCGTCAGGCCGGGTGAGATGTCCCTGGTCGAGCAGATCGAGCGCTTCCGCCGGGCGAGGGTGATCGTGGCGCCGCATGGAGCCGCGCTGACCAATCTCCTTTTCTGCCGGCCTGGCCTCGCCCTGGTCGAGATCTTCCCCCGGGGTGGCGTCCATGGCTCCATGTTCCTGCGCATGGCCAGCCACCTCGGGTTCGACTACCACTTCGTTGTCGGAGAGGCGTCGGGCAATGCGGCCTCGCAGACCAATCCGAACAATGCCGACATCGTGCTCGATGCCGGCTCGCTCGCTTCCTTCCTGCGCGACGTCATCGGCTGACAGGAACCGGCGCTGCATTGTACCGGGACGTCGTTTCCTGCGAGGATCGCCGCTTGCGACCGACAAGAACCGCGGGGGGAGACCGATGGACCAGCAGAGCTTCGATTTCATCGTCGTCGGCGCCGGCTCGGCGGGGTCGGTGCTGGCCAACCGGCTGAGCGCCGATCCGCGACACAGGGTGCTGGTGCTGGAAGCGGGGCGCGAAAGCCATCCCTGGTCCTGGATTCCGGTCGGCTTCGCGAAGCTGATCGACAACCCCGCGGCGAACTGGCTCTACGCCTCGGAGCCGGAGGCATCGACCGGGCAGCGCCGCATCCCGATCCCGCGCGGCAAGCTGCTGGGCGGCTCGTCGTCGATCAACGGCATGGTGTTCGTGCGCGGCCAGGCGCAGGACTACGACGGCTGGGCGCAGCTCGGCAACCGCGGCTGGAGCTATCGCGACGTGCTGCCGATCTTCCGCGACATGGAGAGCTTCCAGGGTGAGTGCGACGAGGCGTATCGCGGCCGCAGCGGGCCGCTGAAGGTCACCGAGAGCAACGAGAGCGGCGCGCTCTACGACGCGCTGATCAAGGCCGCCGGCCAGGTCGGCATTCCCTTCACCCGGGACTATAACGGCGCCACGCAGGACGGCATCGGCATGACCCAGGCGACCATCCGCGGCGGGCGCCGCATGAGCACCGCGGTGTGCTATCTCGATCCCGCGCGCAAGCGGCCGAACCTCACGATCGTCGCCAACGCCCTGACCGGGGGCCTGCTGTTCGACGGCAGGCGCTGCGTCGGCGTGCGCTACACCGTGAATGGGCAGCAGCGCGAGGCGCGCGCCGGGCGCGAAGTGGTCGTCAGCGCCGGCTCGATCAACTCGCCGCAGCTGCTCGAGCTCTCCGGCATCGGCCAGCCGGAGCGGCTCAAGGCGGCCGGCATCGAGGTGCGCCACGAGCTCAGGGGCGTGGGCGAGAACCTGCGCGATCACTACTCGCCGCGCATGAAGTGGACGGTGCCGGCGGCGCTCGGCATGACCTACAACGACAAGATGCGCGGTCTCGGCAGTGTCAGCCAGGCGCTGCGCTATGCGATCAGCCGCAAGGGGCTGCTCGGGCTGCCGGCGGCGCCGATCCGCGCCTATATCCGCACCAGGGTCGGGCTGGAGGCGCCGGATGCCGCGATCTCCTGGACCCCGTTCCTGATGAGCGAGAACTTCAAGCTGGCCAAGGCTTCCGGAATCACCGCGATCACCAACATCCTGCGCTCGGAGAGCACCGGCAGCATTCACGTCACATCGAGCCGGCCGGACACGCCGCCGGCGATCCGCTTCAACTTCCTGAGCGCCTCGCTCGACCGCGAGGTGACGCTGGAGGCGATGCGCATCTGCCGGCGCGTCATGACGGCGCCGGCGATGGCTGGCATCGCCACCGACGAGATCGCGCCGGGCGTCAACGTCACCGCCGACGACGAGCTGCTCGACTGGGTGAGGAACAACGCGGAGACGACGTATCACCCGGTCGGCACGTGCAAGATGGGATCGGACCCGATGGCGGTGGTCGACGACCAGCTGCGGGTCCGCGGCCTGGCCGGGCTGCGCGTCGCCGACGCCTCGATCATGCCGACCCTGACCTCGGGCAACACCAACGCGCCGTCGATCATGATCGGCGAGAAGGCCGCGCGGATGATGCTGGCCTCGACCGAGCAGGCCGTCGCGGCGTGAGCGCGTCGGTCCTTGCGCCTGGGCGCGTGTGATCGGTGGATGCCGGGGTGACGCCGGTCCGGGCGGTGGCAAGCCCAGGCATTTGATCTGCCTCAAGGCGTCGCGTCGCGGCGGCGTCCATGCGCTTCCATGTACGCATTCGGAGGTTCCCGATGGCAATTCTCGTCGGCAACGCGAGGGACAACATAATCACGCCGGATCTCGTTTCCCCCGGCGTCAGGCGCACGCCGGCGGGTTCCTTTCCCGGCGACGACGACGACATACTGCGTGGACATGAGGGTATCGACATCCTCGCCGCCGGGGCGGGGAACGACAGTGTGGGCGGCGGAGCAGAAGACGATCGGCTCGAGGGCGGCGCGGGCAACGACGCGCTTCGGGGCAAGTCCGGTGACGACGAGCTCGACGGCGGTGCAGGCGACGACAGCCTGAACGGCGGCAGCGGCACCGACACCGCGATCTACGCTTCCGCTTCGGCCGGCGTGACGGTCGACCTGGCCCTGGCCGGTGCGCAGGATACCGGCTCGGCCGGGTTCGATACGCTGAACAGCATCGAGAACCTGGCCGGTTCGGATTTCGCCGACCGGTTGTCGGGCAGCGACAGGGCCAACGTCCTGGTCGGACGCGATGGCGACGACACGCTCGACAGCCGCTCCGGCGCGGATACGCTGGAGGGTGGAGAGGGCGAGGACAGGCTGTGGGGCGGCGCGGGCGACGACACGCTCGACGGCGGTGGGGGCGGCGACATCCTGGCGGGAGGTGCCGACGACGATCTGCTTGCTGGCGGAGAAGGCGACGACCAGCTCGACGGCGGCGCGGGCAACGACAGCCTGGACGGCGGTGCCGGCGTCGACACCGCCCTGTACGCGACCGCGTCGGCCGGCGTGACGGTCGACCTCGCCGTGGCGGGCTCGCAGAACACCGGCGGCGGCGGGATCGACATGCTGATCGGCATCGAGAACCTCACCGGGTCGGCGTTTGGCGACAAGCTCAAGGGTAGCGGCGGCGGCAACGTGCTGAGCGGTGGGGACGGCAACGACAGGCTCGTCGGCCGCGACGGGGATGACACGCTGGATGGCGGTGGCGGTGACGACTCGCTGGACGGTGGGATGGGCGTCGATGTGCTGACGGGCGGCGTGGGCGACGACTCCTACCAGGTCGACAACCCCCTGGATCAGGTCATCGAGGCGGCCGGCGAGGGCATCGACACGGTTGAAGTAACCACGGACTGGACCATGGCCGCGGGCCAGGAGATCGAGCGTGTTCGTGCTATTGCTGCCTCTTTCTCGTCGCCGGGTTTGACGCTGGTCGGTAACGAGCTCGCGAACACGCTGACTGGCGCCTGGAATGGCGATTCATTGAGCGGCGGTGACGGCGACGACAGTCTGGATGGTAGTTACGGCGACGACAGGCTGCTGGGCGGCGACGGCAACGACATGCTGAATGGCCGCTCGGGCGCCGACTATCTTTATGGCGGCGATGGCGACGACACCCTGACCGATTTCGGATGGGGTCTCGTCGACACGCTGGACATCCTGGAGGGTGGGGCCGGCAACGACACCCTGCACGCCATCGGACCAAACCCGGACACGGCGGCCTATGCATCCGCCCCCAGCAGTGTGACGGTCGATCTGGCGATCGCCGGTCCGCAGGACACGCTCGGGGCCGGCACCGATACGCTGATCGACATCGAGAATCTCAGTGGTTCGGCCTGGGCCGACGACCTGCGAGGCAATGTCGGTACAAATGTCCTGATCGGCCTGGACGGCGACGATGCGCTGCGGGGCGAAGCCGGCAACGACACCCTGGACGGCGGCGCGGGCGAGGACGAGCTCAGGGGCGGGGCCGGCAACGACATTCTGGACGGCGGCGCAGGCGACGACACGCTCCGGGGCGAAGCCGGCAACGACGTCTATATCGTCGACAGCCTTGCCGACACCTTCTCCGAGGAAACTGTGCCCGGCATCGACGATGGCGGTACCGACCGGGTCGAGGCCTCGGTGAGCGTCACCCTCGCTGCCTTCGTCGAGAACCTCACCCTTACCGGCGTCGATGCCATCGACGGCACCGGCAATCGAGCTGGCCAACGTCATCGTCGGCAACGGCTCGGCCAACGTGCTGACGGGCGGCGCGGGAGACGACACCTACTGGATCGGCAGCCCCCTCGATCGGGTCATCGAAGCGGCCGGCGAGGGCATCGACACGGTTCAAGTGACCACTGACTGGACCATGGCCGCGGGCCAGGAAATCGAGTTTGTTCGTGCTTCCTCGTCCGCGGTACCGGCATTGACGCTGGTCGGCAACGAATTCGCGAACACGCTTATTGGTGGCTGGAACGGCGATTCATTGAGCGGCGGTGCCGGCGACGACAGTCTGGATGGCGACCACGGCAATGATACGCTGAGCGGCGGCGCCGGCAACGACTTCCTGCATTCCGGGACCGGGGTCGACGCGCTCGATGGCGGCACCGGCATCGACGACGCGGAG
>JAHCJV010000128.1 GCA_026126105.1 Enhydrobacter sp. | reverse complement strand
GTGGGCGCGGCGCCCGGCGTCGCTGCCGGCGCGGTTTGTCGTCCATCCGAAAATCGGAAATTCGATTCGCCATGGGTCGAGGCGCGGTTCAGATGAGGAAGTCACCACATCTGGAATCGCGCCCGTTAGATTTCCGTTATTCTATTCGGGAGCCACAACATCATGACCCCTCCGGTCCTTCGGACCACCTCCCCGCGCTTGTGCGCAGGAAGGAAAGGACGTGTCGCGTTTTCTCGGAAACTCGGAAACCCAGCCAGGGCGCGTGCTCCGTCGCGGCAGCGAAAAGTCTAAAGTCCAAAAGTTCGTCGCGAGTTCTCGGAATCTCGGAAGCGCCGGCCGGTCGCGATGGAGCGCACCCCGAAAGCGAGACACTGAAATCTCCGGAAACGCCGCCGGTCCGCCGCGCTGTTCGATGCGCCTTCGCGGCGGTCAGGTATGCCTTCCTGCAGCCGCAGCCGCGGGGAGAGGGGTTTTTGGCATTTTTGGCATTTTTGGCAGCGCCTTTTTGTTTCGCGAGGACTCTCCGGCGAGGGCGGCGGGCGTCGTGCGAAAAGTCCAAAAGTCCAAAAGTCTGGTCGGCCGAACGCCCGACGCCTCGGGGCGGCGGCAACGCGGACCGCCTACGCCGCCGCCTTCTCCGCCAGGAGATCGTCCAGCCGGCGCGCCAGGCCGTCGGAAATCCTGGTCAGCGGCAGGCGGCATTCGGGCGAAGCGATCAGGCCCTGCCGCCACAGCAGGTGCTTGATCGGCATCGGATTGGCCTCGGCGAACAGCAGCGGCACGAACGAGGCGAGCGGCGCCCAGGCGGCGCGCGCGCCGGCGAGGTCATTGTCGGCGAAGCATTGGCCGACCGAGAGGAAGCGTTCCGTCATGATGTGGCTCGCGGCCAGGATGCCGCCGTCGGCGCCGTTGGCCATCATGGTGAAGTAGAGCGCGTCCTCGCCGGTCAACACCGAAAAGCCGTCGGGCTTGCGGGCCAGCAGCTCGAGCGACTGGGCGAGGCTGCCGGAACTGTCCTTTACGCCCACGACGTTGGGCACCTGCGCCAGCTCGAGCAGCGAGTCGTTCGAGAGGTTCACCGCGGTTCGGTAGGGGATGTTGTAGATCACCACGTCGCGATCGGTCGCCGAGGCGACGGCCCGGAAGTGCGCGATCAACCCGTCCTGGCTCGGCCGGTTGTAGTAGGGGCAGACCGAGACGATGCCCTCGAACGGCAGGCGTTCCAGAGCCTTTAGCGCCTTGGTCACCTTGCGCGTGGCATTGCCGCCGATGCCGACGAAGACCGGCACACGGCCGGCCGCGACCTCGAGCGTGCGCTCGACCAGCGCCTCGGTCTCCGAGTCGTCGAGCGTCGGCGATTCGCCGGTCGTGCCGAGCGGAAACAGCCCGTCGACGCCGGCGGCGATGTAGTGCGCTACCAGCCGCTCGTAGCTCTTGTAATCGACCGCGCCGTCCTTGAACGGCGTCACCAGGGGGAGCCAGAGGCCCGAGATCCGTGTGCTCATGGGGGCAGGATGGCGCACGTGTATTTATAAGAATATCGAATTATATGAATGAAACTGTTCGGGTTTTCTTATGATTGACCTTCTGCGCACCTTCCTCGCCGTGGTCGATGGTGGCGGCGTCACGCCGGCCGCGGCGGCGCTCAACATGAGCCAGGCGGCGGCCAGCCAGCAGATCAAGCGGCTGGAGGAGAGGCTCGACTGCCGCCTGTTCGAGCGGGTCGGCCGCAGGCTCGTCCTGTCTCCGTCGGGCGAGCGGCTGCTGGCGCAGGCGCAGCGGCTGGTCAGCCAGGCCGACGAGCTGCTGTCGAGCATGCGGCGGCCGGCGTTCGAGGGCGAGGTGCGGCTCGGCGTGCCGTACGACATCATCGGCAGCTTCGTCCCGGGCATCCTGCGCCGCTTCGCCAGGGCGCAGCCGCGCGTACGGGTCAGCCTCGTGTGCGAGGACTCCAAGGTCGTGCGCCAGCAGCTGCGCTCGGGCGGCTGTGACCTTGCGCTGACCACTGAGACCGAATGCGGCCGCCATGGCGAAACGTTGCGTACGGACCGGCTGGTGTGGGTCGGCGTGCCGGGCGGCGAAGCCCATCTCAAGGACCCGCTGCCGGTCTCGCTCGGCGCGCCCACTTGCGTGTTCCGGCCGGTGGCGATCGAGGCGCTCGGCAAGGCCGGGCGCGACTGGCGTGCGGTCTGCGAGGTGAGCCGGCTCGAACCGGTCCATGCTGCGATCGAGGCGGGTCTCGCGGTGGCGCCCCTGCTGCGCTCCTCGGTGCCGGATCGGTTCGAGATCCTGGGCCGCGAGGCGCGGCTGCCGGCGCTGCCCGAGTTCCAGATCAACCTCTATGCGCCGCCCGGTCCAAGCCCTGCCGCGCGCGATCTCGCCGAGCACGTTCGCGCAGCGTTCCTCACGGTTGGCCGGGGCGCGGCCCGTCACAACAATTGATACCAAGCGATGCTGGCCTGCGCCGGGCCTGCGCCTCTATCCTCTCCCTCGTCGAATTCGCGCTTACGAGGGGGCGTTGGGCGGGTCCGGCAGGAGCGATCGAAAACGATCGCCCGCCGGGCCCGCTCACCCATCGACGAGCTGCTGCCGCACCACCGCTCCCTCATCCGCCACACCCGCCGTGTCCGAAAAGTGATCGCGTAACATCGAGCCGGTTGGCGCGTTGTTTGTGCGGTGTCGTCGAGCGTGACCGGCGACACCGACCGGCGGCATCCGCGTGTCACGCCTCTTGCATCACTGCCGCCGGTCAAACTCACACGAAGGACAGATCATCCGCCGGACAGCGCATTTCCGGGGCGTCTTCAGCGTGGCGGCAGCAGCTTCTTGGCCTGCATTTCGGCGAAGGCCTTCCGGAACATCGCCTCGGTATCCATCACCTCGGTGAAGCCCGCCTGCATCAGCTTGATGGTGGAGACCAGCGCCGGCGGTCCGGGCTCGGTGCGGCCGTAGCCCATCTGGTAGTCGGCATACTCGAACGACAGGCCGACGAACTCCTTCAGCGTGCCCGAGGCGAGACCGTGCGCTGCACGGATCTCGGCCCACTCCGACTCGCGCGGGCGGATCTCCTTGTCGAGCGCCAGCGGCACCGCCGCGCCCGGCGCCATGCCCAGCGCATCGGCGATCGCGGGCCAGACGTTGGGCCAAACGAATACGTCGCCGTTGGTGACGTTGAAGATCTCGTTGGCCGCCTTGTCCGACTCGCCCGACCAGGCGATCGCGCGCGCCAGCAGGTCGGCATCGACCGCCTGCGCCACCCGGCCCGCCCCGCCCGGATAGTCGAGCGCGGTCTTGCCGGCGCGTTTCATGAAGGCGGCATAGACGCCGAGCGCGGGGATGACGTTCATTGCGCTGCCGACCGAGTCACCGACGATCAGCACCGGCCGCAGGATCGACCAGCGCCACGCCTTGCCCTCCTGGCGCGCCCGGATGAAGCGTTCCTGGTTCCAGTAGAAGTTGGGCTGCTCGTGCATCTCCGAGCGGTTCTCGCGCGCCGGCACCTGAATCCGCCGGACATGCGCGCCGTACGCCTTGGTGCCCTGCAGCAGGGCAACGTGGCGCAGGCCGGACGCGGCGCGCTCGAGCGGCTCGAACAGGTTCTTCAGCATCGCCTCGTTGAGCGCGATCTGCTCGTCCTCGCGCCAGCCGGCGACGAGGCCCGGCCGTTCGTACAGCGCGGCGTAGACGAGGTGCGTCACGCCGGCGAACTGCGGCGCCAGCGCTTGGCACGCCGCGGCATCGGCCAGGTCGAGCGGATACCAGCGGCCGCCGAATGTGCTGTCGGGCTTGCGCCGCGACAGGGCGATCACCTCGCACCCCGGTTGGGCGGCGAAGTGCTTGAGGCAGGCATAGCCGACCAGACCGGTGGCGCCGGCGACGAGAACGGTTTTGGGCATTCCGCGGGGACCTCTTTTCCGGCTAGAGGATAGCGCGTCGTCCGCGTCCTGCACTCCCTGGAGTCGGCTCATGCGCCTGCCCATTTCGCTGTCGCTTGTTCTCCTCGCCGCCGCCCTGCCCGCCGCGGCCGGCCCGCTCGAGGACGGCATCGCCGCCTATAATGCGAAGAATTTCGACAAGGCGGTGGAGCTGCTCCAGCCGCTCGCGGAGAAGAACAACGACCCTCAGGCCCAGGAGAAAATCGGCCGGATGTACCATCGCGGCAAGGGCCTGCCGAAGGACGCCGCCAAGGCCGCGGAATGGTACCTGAAGGCTGCGGAGCAGGGCGATGCGCCGGCGGCGGCGCGGCTAGGCTCGATGTACTGGATCGGCGACGGCGTGGCGCGCGATCCCGAGCAGGCCGCCAAGTGGTATGCGCTCGGCGCGGCGAAGGGCAACCCGCTCGCCCAGGTCGGCATCGGCTACATGTCGATGCAGGGCAGCGGCACGCCGGTCGACTTCAAGGCCGCGGCTGACTGGTTTACCAAGTCCGCCGAGCAGGGCGACGCGTCGGCCATGCTGGCGCTCGGCACGTTGTACGAGCTCGGCAAGGGCGTGCCGAAGGACGTGGTGCAGGCCTATAAATGGTACGCCCTCGCCACCGTCGATGACGGCGAATACGAGCAGGAGGTGTTCGATCGCGCCAGGCGCTCGCGCGACGACCTCACCCGGAAGATCACGCCCGCCCAGGTCGAGGAGGGCGAGCGCGAGGCGCGCAAGTGGAAGAGGCCGCTGAAGCTCAGCGGCCCCTGATCTCCGGAAGAGAAATGAGTCTTATTCGACCTTGGCGCCCGATGCCTTGATGACTGGCGCGAGCTTCTTCTCGTCGGCGGCACGGTAGGCGCCGGTATCCTTCGGGCTCATCCAGAAGGCCGTGGCGCCCTGCTGGGCGAACGCCGCCTTCACCTTGGGGCTCTCGAGCGCCTTCTTCGCCAGCTCGGCGCACTTCTCGACCATCGCCGGCGGCAGGCCGGCCGGGCCACACAGCCCGCCCCACGAAGTGATCTCGAAGCCGGCCACGGTCTCCGCCATGGTCGGGATATCCGGCGCCGCGGGATGCCGCGTGCTCGACGTCACCGCGATGCCGCGCACCTTGCCGCCGCGCATCAGTCCGAGCGGACCGGGAATGTTGTCCCACATCATGTCGACCTGGTTGGCGAGCAGGTCCTGGTAGGCCGGCGCGCTGCCCTTGTAGGGCACGTGCAGCAGGTTGACGCCGGTCATCTGCTTGAACATCTCGCCCGAGATGTGCGGCGTGGTGCCCGCGCCTGACGAGGCGAAGGAGAGCTTGCCCGGCTGCGCCCTGGCCAGCGCGATCAGCTCGTCCAGGGTCTTCACCGGCAGGTCGAGCCGCACCATCAGCATGTTCGGCACCGACCACAGCATCGCGATCGGCGTGAAATCCTTGGTAACGTCGAACGCGAGCTTGGCATAGAGCGTCGGCGCGATCGACTGCGAGGCGATGGTGTAGAGCCCGATCGTGTAGCCGTCTGGCGCCGCCTTGGCGATCGCGTCGGTGCCGATGTTGCCGCCCGAGCCCGACTTGTTCTCGACGATGAATTGCTGCCCGGTGAGCTCGCTCAGCTCGGCGCAGACGATGCGCGACAGCGTGTCGGTCGGCCCGCCCGCCGGAAAGACGTTGATGTAGCGCACCGCCTTGGTGGGCCAGTCGTCGGCCGCGCGAGCGACCCCCGATGCGAGGAAAGGAGCGGCCAAAAGGCCAAACGCACGGCGACGCGGAAGAACTACTCGAACCATTTGAACGCCAACCTCCTGTGCTTTTTCATTCGCTCTGTAGCGTAGCGGAATGCGCGGCGAATTCCAAAGCGGTCTATGCTCCGCCGCGGAGGAAGCACGAATGGAATTCGGCATGTTCCACGAGTTTCAGCGCCTGCCCGGCGCGAGCGACGCCTCGGCCTTCGCCGACTCGTTCGCCCAGGTCGACGCCGCCGAGCGGATGGGGCTCGACGCGATGTGGCTCGCCGAGCTGCACTTCAACCCGGAGCGCTCGGTGCTCGCCGCGCCGCTGCTGCTCGCGACCGCGATCGCCGCGCGCACGACGCGCATGAAGATCGGCACCGCGGTGCAGGTCCTGCCGCTCTGCCATCCGCTGCGCCTCGCCGAGGAGATCGCCACCGTCGACCAGCTCAGCAACGGCCGGTTGATCTTCGGCGTCGGCCGCTCGGGCTTCGCCCATACCTACAGGACCTACGGCGTCGACTACGGCGAGAGCCGCGAGCGCTTCAGCGAGACGCTCGCCATCGTCAAGCGCGCCTTCAGCGAGGAGCGCTTCAGCCACGCCGGCAAATTCTTCACCTACGAGAATGTCCGCCTCGCGCCGCGCCCGGTCCAGCAGCCGTGGCCCGAGATCAGGGTCGCCGCCGCCAGCCCCGACACCTACGAGGAGATGGGCACGATGGGCCATCCGATCTTCGTGGCGGCGCGCACCGGCAACCTCTCCGAGCTGGCGCCGCACGTGAAGACCTTCCGCGACGCGTGGCAGAGGGCGGGCCATCCCGGCCGTGGCGCGGTCTATCTCCGCGTGCCGGTCTACGTCGCCGACAGCGACGAGGCGGCGCAGGAGGAGCCGCGCGAGAGCATCCTCCACCTGCTGCGCACCATAGGCGCCAACCTCGCCGCCTCGGCCAACCTCGCCAGCGCCCGCGCGATCGAGAACCGCGCCGAGCGCGGCGCGCGCATGCAGTCGATCGACTACGACGAGGTGCTGCGCGAGCGCATGATCGTCGGCACGCCGGGCCGGGTCATCGCCCGGCTAAAGCAACTCAAGGCCGAGCTCGGTCTCGACGGCATCCTCGCCGAGCTCAATCCCGGCAGCCGCATCCCCCACGCCCAGGTCATGACCGCGCTCCGCCTCCTCTGCGAGGAGGTCATCCCGGCGTTCAGGTGACGGCCCCTCGTCATCCCGAACGGAGCGCAGCGAAGCCGAAGGACCTTCTCATTCGGCGCCGGCCGAGATGACGAGGTTCCTCCACTCCGCTTCGCTCCGGTCGGGATGACGGGGGGCTACCCCTTCTGCCCGCGTCCCGCGCCGGAGCGCTTGTCCTTCTTCACGTCCTTGGGACCGCCCTTGATGGCGTTCTCCGCGATGTGCCTGGTCGATTCGTTCTCGGCGGCCTGCTTCGGGCCGTCCTTGGGCTTCGGGTCGGGCTTGATCTTGATCATGGGGGGAACGGGCCTGGAGGATAGGGGTTACGGGAGCGACCATCGACGGTCGCGCGGTCTTGCGCAAGCGGTGGCGCGGCCCTTCATGTCTTCCGATCGTCGGCGTCCGAATCGGAAAGCGAATAGCTCGTGCTCCGGCCGCCCGCCGCGTCCCAGGTGAGAATGCCTCAGTTGACGAGATCCGTGATGTCTCGGGGCGCCGTATCCGGCGAGCACTTCTCGATCTTCGCCCACTTTGACGAGGTGAGCTTCCCGGTGAATCCGTCGAGCAGACGATTGACCATGTCGCGCTGTCGATCGTTCATCGACGACGTGCCATGACGCTTCAGTCCATTCGTTCTCTGGCCATTGAGGGGAAAGCAACTGTGGATTGCTTTCCTACGTACCTTTCCACCCTGTACACTGGCGCCAGGGCGAATGCTGCCTGCAGCTAGTACGAAAATCGCAGTTATCCACGACTGGGTGAGGCGCGCGTCCGCCAGCGAGTTCTAATTTTGTTCTGGACTGTAGATGTCTATGGTAGGGTCGACAGCATGAAGATTAGTGCGCTCTTTGCTGGAATCGGCGGACTCGAACTCGGCCTTAATCGTGCCGGTCACAAGTCGTTGATGATGTGTGAAATCTGGGATCCGGCGGTAGCGGTTTTACGCCAGCGCTTCGCGAGTATTCCTATCGAGCGCGATGTAGCAAGCCTGAAAGATTTACCCAGTTCGACAGAGCTCCTGACGGCGGGTTTTCCCTGCCAGGATCTCTCTCAGGCGGGACTTACAGCCGGCATTGAAGGCAAGCGCTCTGGGCTTGTCGATCATGTGTTTCGATTGCTCGACAAGCAGCGCGTCAAGACCATCGTCTTAGAAAACGTGTCTTTCATGCTCGCTCTCGACAAAGGGGCAGCAATGCATCGGTTGACCGGCGCTTTCGAAGAGCGGGGCTACCGATGGGCTTATAGAACGGTAAACTCGCTTGCGTTCGTCCCTCAGCGAAGAGAGCGAGTTTTCTTCGTCGCCAGCTGTGGTGACTTGGAACCCGAGAACGTTTTGTTCGGTGACGACGTAGTTCCTCCGACAACTGAAACTAAGCTTGCGACGCATGCTCATGGCTTCTACTGGACCGAAGGGACACGAGGGCTAGGCTGGGCTCCTGATGCGATTCCCACACTGAAGAATGGATCGACTATAGGAATACCTTCTCCTCCGGCAGTCCTTATGCCGGCGGGCCAAATCATCAAGCCCGACATCCGCGATGCGGAGCATCTTCAGGGCTTCCCAGAAGGATGGACGACGTCCGCACCAGAGCGCTTGAGATGGTCGTTGGTCGGTAACGCCGTCACAGTGCCTGTTGCGGAGTGGCTCGGAGGGCGCCTGCTTGAGCCAAGTGTCTATGATACCCAACGAGACCGACCGTGGGAAACGAGTTCAAAGAGATTTCCGCGAGCGGCGCGATTTGATGGATTGACGCGCTATGGAGTAGAGATTTCCGGCTTTCCCGTATGGCAACAACGTCTTCATCTTCATCAATTTCTCAAGTATTCCGGCATGCCTCTTTCGGTCCGCGCAACGTCAGGGTTCTTATCGCGGGCTGAGGCATCTTCGCTTCGATTTGTGCCGGGCTTCCTTGCGGCCGTTCGATCGCATTTGGAGAGGATGCATGCGGCTCCCGTCGCCCATTCGTCCGTGACATCGGGTACCGGACTTATTGCTGCTGAATAAGTAGTTGTGCCCATACACCGATTGAGGACGGATCCGAGGCGGAGCGAGTTGATGCGCCGCGTTCGGCAACGAGGTACTTCACCCGAGCTCGTTGTCGCCAAGATCGCTCGTGGAGTAGGTCTCCACTACCGGCTCAATGTGAAATCCCTTCCGGGGTCACCCGACTTGGCGAACAAACGCAATCAGTGGGCGATATTCGCTAACGGATGCTTCTGGCACCATCATACGGGTTGCAGCCTGGCAACTACACCACGGCGGAATGCTAATTTTTGGAAGGCAAAATTTGTGGCGAATCGCGCTCGGGATACTCGCAAAATCAAGCAGCTTCGCTCATTGGGGTTTCGAGTTATCGTAGTGTGGCAATGCCAAACTGCGAATCATAAAGCACTTGCATTGCGGCTCTCAAAGTTGCGAAAACCGCGTCCCGTAAAGGCCGCTTAAGCAACTTCCTCGGCGTTCGAAGACAGGGACGGAAGGATACGATGCGCTGAGCATCGTAATTATCGACTGCGTGAATGATGGGTCCGCCGTGAAGTTGATTTCGGCCACGCCAGCGCCTCAGCCACAGGACACGTATCATTACGCGACGATGATTGACCGTCTAGATCTGTCACATTAGCATAGAATTGCATACGTTCTGTTCCTCTCGTGGGCATGCGAGTGACCTATCACGGGTATGCCGCTGGGGTGGCTCGGCAGATCAGCGCTGTCCCTAGGTCTGCTTGGACGACAGCCTCGCCGGCAGTCGATGGGCGTTCGCAAGAGGGTGACAAAGGATCGCGTGTGCCGGTACGCTCGCGCAGCGTTCTCTGAGGACATTTGACTCGCGCGTGCCGCTAGGAAGGAGGCAGGCGCGCCTGTGCTCGCCCAGCCGATCTGTGGCTCGCCGATCCGGCCATCATGACTCTAGGGTGATTATCAGCAGTTTGTCACCCAACTGACACGCTGGAATCATGGATCGGCAACGACTTCGCGCTAAAGGGTACAGGTCTCCAACCCGGAAGTGGAGACGTCTGATCGAGTGCCCGGTCCAGCCTTGTTCACATGCCAACCGCCGGCAGATGCATGAGCGCCCGCCCCATGCGGATGACTGTGCCCTGGGCGATGTCCTCGCAGAGGCGAAAGCCCGGCGGCGCGAACAGGATGATCGTCGAGCCATGCTCGAACCAGCCGAGCTCGTCGCCCTTGGCGAACGTCGCGTCGCAGTCGATCTCGGCGGCGCTGCGATAGTTCATGTTCATCGTCACATCCAGGAAATGCAGGCGGATGCTGGCGACCAGGATCGCCGCCACCGGCACCAGGGTCACGAGGTGACCGCTGCCGGCCAGCCGCGTGCGGATCACCGCGCGCTCGTTCTTGCAGAACAGCTTTTCGACCCGCTTGAGCGCGATCGGATTGACGTTCCAGGTGTCGCCCGAGATGTAGGTCACCCGCTCGACCGTGCCCTCATGCGGTGCGTGGAAGCGGTGATACATGCTCGAGGTGAGCCGCAAGGTGACGTAGGTGCCGTCGCGATAGGTGTCGACCAGCGCCGGGTCGGCCAGCAGGTCGAGCAGTGTGTAGGGGAAGCCCTTGGCCTGCAGCAGCTCGGTGCCGCGGATCGTCCCGCAGGCGCCGACGATGGCGTCGCACGGGCTGGCGAGCACCTGCGGATCGGGGTCGACCGTGCGCGCGCCGGGCTTCAGCTCGCGCGTGAAGCAGGCATGCAGGCTGGCGAAGGTTTGCTGCTTCGCATCGCTGAGGTCGAGGTCGGCGAACTGCCGCCACACCGCGATCGCCGCCCGCGCCACGGCCGGGTTCTCGATCTTGCTGAACCAGCCCATCCATTGCGTCACGAGGCGCCGGGGAATCCGGTTGGTCAGCAGGAAGTTGATGTCCTCCTGGTGGAGGATCCTTTGCAGTTCAGACCGCAGGCTCATGGCTTGACCGATAGACGTGGAGAAAGCGCCGTCGCGGCCACAGACGCCAGCCTTGGCTTTGACCTCACCCTGAGGAGCGCAGCGAAGCGGAGCGTCTCGAAGGGTGGCCACGGGCAAGGTGCGGGTTGCCACCCTTCGAGACGCTCGCTGCGCTCGCTCCTCAGGGTGAGGTGTACCCCTGTGCTGCGGGCAAAGTCAGCGAGCGGGCGATGCATGGAGAAGGTCAGGAGATGCCCATGATGACAGGAACGATTGCCTCCCTCGTAGCGGCAGGCGCGCTGGTGGCACTGGCCGGGCCGAAGCTGCGGGCGCGGCTCATGCTGTCGCGCGCCAAGCATCGCTCGCTGGCCGGGCATTCGCGGATGTCGCGCCGGATCGCGGGACTTCTGCCGCGCTATGCCTATGACGACGCGGCGTTCTTTGCCGCCGACGACGCCGGGCCCGAGATCGCCGATCGGCGCCGCGCGGCATTCGAGCGCCTGTCGGGCGAGCTGCGTACGGCGGGCGCGCGCACGGTCGGCCAGACCGCCGAGGCCACGCCCTTCATCTCGGACCTGCAGTTCACCGAGAGCTATCGCGTACCTTTCCAGTTCAGCCCGAGGGTTCAGCGTCAGCTGCCGGCCGGGTCGTTCGTCGAATCGTCGAATGGCGTGAAGATCACCGATCTCGACGGCACCGCGCGCTACGATCTCACCGGTTCTTACGGCGTGAACCTGCTGGGGTACGACTTCTACAAGGGCTGTATGGAGCGCGGCGCCGCGCGCGTCGCCGCGCTCGGGCCGGTGCTGGGCGCCTATCCGTCGCTGGTCGCCGACAACGCCGCGCGGCTGGCGCTCCTCGCGGGCAAGGACGAGGTCTCCTTCCACATGTCGGGCACGGAGGCGGTCATGCAGGCCGTCCGGCTGGCGCGCTATCACACGAAGCGCTCGCATCTCGTGCGCTTCTGCGGCGCCTATCACGGCTGGTGGGGCGACGTGCAGCCCGGCATCGGCAATCCCGTGCCGGCACACGACACCTACACCCTGGCCGACATGTCCGAGCGCACCCTGGCCGTGCTGCGCAGCCGCCGCGACATCGCCTGCGTGCTGGTCAATCCATGCCAGGCGATGCATCCCAACCTCGGCGCGCCCGCCGATTCGACCCTGGTTCACAGCCGCCCGGACAGGAGCGTCGATCGCGCCGCCTATTCGGCCTGGTTGAAGGAACTGCGCGCGATCTGCACCGAGCGCGGCATCGTGCTGATCTTCGACGAGGTCTTCGTCGGCTTCCGGCTGGGGCGCGGCGGGGCGCAGGAGTATTTCGGCGTCCAGGCCGACATCGTGACCTACGGCAAGACGGTCGGCGGCGGCTTCCCGATCGGCGTGGTCTGCGGCGCTCATCGGCTGATGAAGCGCTTCCGCGACGACCGGCCGGCCGACATCTGCTTCGCACGCGGGACGTTCAACTCGCATCCGTATGTCATGGCGGCGATGAACGAGTTCCTGCGCCATCTCGACAGCCCGGAGATGGAGACGACCTACCGCGACCTCGACGCGACCTGGGAGCAGCGCACGGCCTCGCTGAACCGACAGCTCGCCGAGCGCGGCCTGCCGCTGCGGATCGCCGCGCTCTCCTCGATCTGGACGGTCTGCTACACGGCCTCGTCGCGCTACAACTGGATGTTCCAATATTATCTCAAGCAGGCCGGTCTCGCCTTGAGCTGGGTCGGCACCGGCCGGCTGGTGTTCAGCCTCAACTTCAGCGATGCCGACTTCGAGGCCGTGGCCGAGCGTTTCCTCGCCGCCGCCGAGGCAATGCGCGCCGACGGCTGGTTCGAAACCGGCGCGCTCGCCACCGACCGCGCCATCAAGCGCCGCATCCTGCGCGAGATGCTGTCTCAGGTATGGCCTGCGCTGGGACCGCGTCCCTCCGATGGCGCTCATGCTCTCCCGGACCGCGAGCTTCCAGCTCGCTCATGATCATGAGGGTAATGGTCTGCTGGGAGCGCGGCGCACCAGGGCCGCACGTCACCCATTTGCTGCAGGCCATGAGCGGCGCGGGGGAGCCCCGCT
>JAHCJV010000127.1 GCA_026126105.1 Enhydrobacter sp. | reverse complement strand
GCCCTTTCGGCCTATTTGGTCTCGTATGAACGTCGGGGCGGAGTTGAGTTCTTGACTCTGAAAAGAGAGTCTCCTGCTTTTCGTGCCGACGCTGATTACTTCATTTATAAGATGGGCGGAGAATATTGGGACTACGTTACCGCGGAAATACGCTCCGACCTTATCGGCAACTACTATGAAGCTCATGCCTTTGCAGCAGAGCGCTTTTCCGAGGTAAGAAACGGAAGATTCAACCTTCCAATGGAAATGAGTTGGTCTCGTCGTGTTCAAGAATACTTCCGAGAGGGAGAGTTGGTGAGCCTACAGATTGACGCGTGGCAGTTCTTTGGAGGAGCCCACGGGACGCGCGGCGTATATACTAGGAATTATGGTGGTCCCACGGTGGGGCGTATAAATCTCCGGCACCTATTTAATCACGAGGCAGTTTCGGTGGTACATAATCACTGCGTCAATCAAATTGCTCAGATGGCAAATGATTTGGTTGAGGCCAGGCAGGTTTCGGCAATGCTCAGTAACAGCGTTGATGGCTGGAAGCCGTTCTCACAATGGCTGTTTAACAGAAATGGCATCCGCTTTTGGTTCAGCATGTATTCGGATCTGCCATACGTGGCGGGCGTTTTTGACATTAGCATTCCTTGGTCCCTTCTAAAGCAGCATGTTAACGAGAGTTGTCGTGACCTCCCAATTGGCAAGTTCATCGATTCGTGCTGATTGAGTTTGCCATGTTAGCACTCCCCCGCCTCTATCATACGCCGTCGTCCTACTATTCGATGATCGCGCGGCTCGCGCTCGCCGAAGGCGGCGTCGCCCACGAGCGCGTCTTCGTCGACATCCATTTCCGGCTGGGCCAGCAGCAGCCGGACTATGTCCGGATCAATCCGGGCATGACGGTGCCGACGCTGGTGCTGGCCGATCGCCTCCTCGATCAGAGTCGGGACATCGCGGAGTTTGCCCTCAAGGCGACGCCCGATACCGAGACGAAAGCCTGGCTCGACCTGCACTACGGCTTTCCGATCGAGGAACTGACCTTCGGCCGGATTCTCGCCCGCAATCCGGTGGCGCGGATCATGATCCCCAAGCGGCTCGCGGCGATCCGCCGCCAGCTCCTCGCCCATGCTGCCCGGAACCCCGATCTCGCTTCTGTCTACGAGGCGCGCGCCGCGGTCTTCGCCCATCGGATCAGCGCATTCGAGCCGGACGCCGTCATCAGGCTTGCCGAGCGGCGGCGCGCCGAGGCCCTGGGCTTCATGGACCGGCTGGAGCAGACCTTGGGCGACGGCCGGGCGGTACTGGTGCCGCCCGCCTATGGCGTCGCCGATGTCGTGTGGACCGTGTTTCTCGCACGCATGGAATTCGCCGGCCTCGGCGCGGAGATCCCCCGGCGGCCCGCGCTCGCGCGCTACTGGCGCGCCATGCAGGCGCGTCCCAGCTTTGCCGCGGCGGACATCTGGACGAAGCTTCATGTCGGACGCCTGATCGGCGGGATTGTCGGCTTCGGCAGAGGGTAACGGCAAGCCGCCGACGAGCAGTCGGGCGGCTGGGAGCGATACAACGGCCGCGGCGGCTCCGTTCCTCGCGTTGCCATCTTCGAGACGCTTCGCTTCGCTGCGCTTTCCAGGATGAGGGGGTGTCAGTCGGGACGGTCCTCCGCCGTCGAGAAAAGGGCGAGCTT
This sequence comes from Enhydrobacter sp., assembly GCA_026126105.1. Taxonomy (GTDB): domain Bacteria; phylum Pseudomonadota; class Alphaproteobacteria; order Reyranellales; family Reyranellaceae; genus Reyranella. Next base: position 11,313 of record JAHCJV010000127.1, on the reverse strand, counting down.
GTTGCCCACGGGATCGCGCAGGTAGCCGACGAAGAAGTTCTTGCTGTACTGGGCGCGGAATCCCGGGGCGCCTTCGTCCGTGCCGCCGGCGGCGAGGCCGGCGCTGTGCACGGCGCGCAGCTGGGCGTGGGTCGGCACGCGAAAGCCGATCATCGAGCCGTTGCCGACCGTGGCCTCGCGCCCATCGAACGGCTTGTTCACATACACCGCGCCGGGGCCGTTGAAGCGATCGGGCAGGTCGGGCAGCGTGTAGATCGCGGCGCCGTTCTCTTCGGTCTTCTCGTAGCCGAGCGGCACGAGGACGGCGGTATAGAACCGCTCCGAGCGAGCGATGTCGTTCGCGCCGATCGTTATGTAGCTCAGCATCACCATCCCCTTTCCGACGCTTTCAACGACTGGCTCGGAGCGTACACGATCGGGGCTCGAGTGCAGCAGCGTCGCCGCGCGGTTGCGCCAGACCTGCAACAGGCGCTGTGGCGGCCATTGCGGCAATCCGGGGGTGGGTGGTAGCTAACGCCTTGAATGTGAATGCATTCCGCGTTCACAGGGCCGTAGGATACAATCCCCGCTGCCCAGCCACCCTGTCCCGCTCGTGGTGAAGATGACTCCCGCGCTCTCCCTGCGACCCGGCGATCGCGTCCCCGACTTCGTCCTGCCTGGCCTCGACGGCAAGCTGCGCAAGTTCATATGGTCGTTCACCGGACGGGCGGTCGCGCTCGTCGCGGTCGACGACCTAAGGACCCTCGACGCCGAGCAGTTCGCGACCCTCGCCCAGCGCTGCAAGGAGGCGGGCGTTGCCATCGTGGTCGCGGCGGGGACACCGGTGACGAGCGCCTCGGCGGCCTGGGCGAAGCTCGGTGGCGATGGCGATGGGCGGCTGCTGCTATGCGACGGGGAGCGCAAGCTCGTGCCGCTCCTGCTGGCCCAGGGCGGCGGCGTGTCGTTCGGCCAGGCCGGCATGGGGCTGCGCCTGCGGGTGATCGTGCTCGACGCCAACCAGAGGGTGGCCGCGACATTCGACACGCGGCCCCTGCTCACCGCGGCCGAGCAGATCGCCGCGCTTGCGCTGTCCGTGCGCAGCGACGAGGGCGGCGACCAGGTGATCCGCACGGCCACTGCCCCGGTGCTGGTGCTGCCGCGGGTGTTCGAACGCGAGTTCTGCGCGCAGGTGATCCGCCTGTGGGAAAAGGGCGACCACCAGGATACCGGCGTTTCGAGCCGCTATGGCAACGTCGGGGTGCTCGAGCTCAAGCGCACCGAGGACTACATGGTCGTCGAGCCGATGATGCAGAAGGCAATCTCCGATCGGCTTGCCTATCGGATCGGGCCTGAGCTGGTGAAGGTCTTCGCCTACGATCGCGAGTTCGGCTTCGACGCCCACGTCGTTCTCTCCTACAGCGCCGAGGGCCACCACTTCTTCTCCGCCCACCGCGACAACGGCGCGCCGACCACGGCGGACCGCTCCTTCGCGGTATCGCTCAACCTCAACGACGACTTCGAAGGCGGGGAGCTGATCTTCCCGGAATATTCCGGCGTTAAGGTGTGCCCGCCCCCCGGCGCCGCCGCCGTTTTCTCCTGCTCGGTGCTGCACGAGGCACTGCCCGTGACGCGCGGCCGGCGCTTCGTGCTGACGACGTTCTTCCGGACAAAGAAGTGACGCGGACGCTCGTCGGCGGGCTGGCCGTCGTGCTCCTCGCGTCAGGCGGGGCATCGGCACAGGAAGGCACGCGCGCCCACATGGAAGGCTGCCTGATCTGGAGCGGCCAAGGCGCCGTCGGCGTGCGCAACGAATGCAGCCGGCCGATCGCGCTGATGTTCATGATCCTCGACGATGGGGAGATCGTCACGACCGAGCTCTCACCCGGCGGTCGATTCATGTCTGACGCGCAATGGGGGCAGTCCGGCGGCTTCATCTTCACCGCCTGCCCGGCTGGCACCAGGCCGAACTTGCGCTTCGCGGTCGAGAACAAGGAAGCCATCGGCCTCAGCCTGTACAACTGCGTCGGCGGCCGGCCGAACTCGTAGGGTCTTCTCAGCGCGGAGCCTTGCCCAGGCCGGCGCGACGCAGGGCGTCGGCCATCGCGTTCCCGGGGGCGGCGGCTCTGGCGGGCTGCATCGCGGCGGCCTTGTCGCGCCGGGACGCGCTACCGCCTTCGGCGCGGCCGGGCCGGGCCGGCTGGCTGCCCGCCTGGTCGTCGAGCCGCAATGTGAGGGCAATGCGCTTGCGCGGCTTGTCCACCTCCAGGACCTTCACCCGCACGATATCGCCCGGCTTCACCACGCTGCGCGGGTCCTTGACGAAAGTCTTCGACATCGCCGACACATGCACGAGCCCGTCCTGGTGAACGCCGATATCGACGAATGCGCCGAACGCCGCGACGTTGGTGACGACCCCCTCGAGTACCATACCCTGCTCGAGGTCGTTGAGCGTCTCGATGCCGGCCTTGAATTCCGCCGTCTTGAAGGCCGGGCGCGGATCGCGTCCCGGCTTCTCCAGCTCGCGCAGGATGTCGGTGACGGTCGGCAGGCCGAATCTGTCGTCGACGAACGTTTCCGGAGACAGTGCGCGCAAGACCGGGGAATTGCCGATCAGGGCGTCGATCCTGCTCTTCGTCGCCGCGACGATCTTGTGCACCACCGGATAGGATTCGGGATGCACCGCCGACGCGTCTAGCGGATCGTCGCCGCCGGCGACACGAAGGAAGCCCGCGCACTGCTCGAACGCCTTGGGACCGAGGCGCGGCACGTCCTTCAGCGCCTTGCGCGACCGGAACGCACCATGCGCGTCGCGGTAGGAGACGATGCCCTGGGCCAGCGAGTCGCCAATGCCCGAAACGCGCGCCAAAAGCGGCGCCGACGCCGTGTTCAGGTCCACGCCCACGCCGTTGACGCAGTCCTCGACCACGGCGTCGAGCGAGCGCGACAGCTTCACCTCGCTGAGATCGTGCTGGTACTGGCCGACACCGATCGACTTCGGATCGATCTTCACCAGCTCCGCCAACGGATCCTGCAGCCGGCGCGCGATCGACACCGCGCCACGCAGGGTCACGTCGAGGCCGGGGAGCTCCTCGGAGGCATAGGCCGAGGCCGAATAGACCGACGCACCGGCTTCCGACACCACGATCTTCTGCAGCTTTCGATCCGACATTCCCTTCACCAGCTCGCTCGCGAGCTTGTCGGTCTCGCGCGAGGCGGTACCGTTGCCGATCGCGATCAGCTCGACCTCATGCTCGCGCACGAGCTTCGCCAGGACGGCGAGCGCCTCGTCCCAGCGCCGCTGCGGCTCGTGCGGGAAGATCGTGCTGGTCGCCACGACCTTGCCGGTAACGTCGACCACGGCGACTTTCACGCCGGTCCGAAAGCCCGGGTCGAGTCCGAGCGTCGGCCGCGCACCCGCGGGAGCGGCAAGCAGCAGGTCGCGCAGGTTGGAGGCGAAGACGCGAACCGCTTCTTCCTCGGCCGCCTTCCACAGGCGCACGCGGAGGTCGACGGACAGCATGATGATGATCTTGGTGCGCCACGCCCACCGCGCGGCGTCAGCGAGCCATTTGTCGCCCGGACGTCCCTGGTCGACGATGCCGTAGGCCTGCATGATTCGCCGCTCGTAGACGCTGACGACGGCTTGCGACGCAGGCGGACGTGTCGCGGGATCGTCCGGCTCCATCGTGAGGTCGAGGATTTCCTCGCGCTCCCCGCGGAACAGCGCCAGCACCCGGTGCGATGGCATCCTGGCGAGAGCTTCGGAAAAGTCGAAATAGTCGCTGAACTTGGCGCCCGCTTCGTTCTTGCCGTCGCGCACCTTGGAAACGAGTCGACCGTTGGTCCAGAACGCCTCGCGAAGCACGCCGATCAGGTCGGCATTCTCGGCGAAGCGCTCGACGAGGATGGCACGCGCTCCCTCGAGCGCCGCAGCCGCGTCGGCGACATTTCTGTCGGCCGAGACATAGGGCTCGGCGCTGACGGACGGCACGGCCTCCGGCTTGCCCAACAGCAGGTCCGCGAGCGGCCCCAGCCCCGCTTCCCTGGCGATCTCCGCCTTCGTGCGACGCTTGGGCTTGTAGGGGAGATAGATGTCCTCCAGCCGGCCTTTGCTGTCCGCAGCCATGATCGCCGCTTCGAGCGCTGCATCGAGCTTTCCCTGGTCGCGGACCGAGTCGAGGATGACCTTGCGCCGCGCTTCCAGCTCGCGCAGATAGGTCAGCCGCTCCTCGAGGGTGCGAAGCTGCGCATCGTCCAGCGATCCCGTGGCTTCCTTGCGATAGCGCGCGACGAAGGGGACGGTCGCACCGCCATCGAGCAGATCGACCGCGGCGGCGACCTGCCGTTCCTCCACTCCGAGTTCTTGGGCTATGCGCGCCTGGACGGAGACCACCAAGAAACACCTCTTCGGTCGATGTGAGAGACGCTGTCGCAACGTCGGCTCGCCGATATGGACGGCGCGCCTGTGGGTCTTCAAGCAGTTTCTCAGCTTCGGCCATCATCTCCTTTACAGACAATAAAATTGGCCAGTTCGCCTTGACACGAAGCTGTCAAGGTGACGCTGGCGGTCCCCGCTCACGACGACTTCAGCGGTGCCTTGCAATGAGCGCTGCCGACACGGCGCCCCCGGGCTCAGGCGAGGAGCACGTAGAGATCGGCGTCCTGCTGGGCGCCGTAGATCTCCCAGTTGAGGCCGCCCGGGGTCATCCCCTGGCGCGCGCACCATTCGAACAGCGTCTGCCACGCACCCGGCAAGCCCGCGAAGGAACCCTTCATCGAATGGTAGGCAGCGCGGCCTGCCGGCAACTCGGACAACACCACGTCACCTCTGTCGTCGAAGCGGCGGGCCACGATGCTGCCCATCTCCATGTCGAGCACGCCGTCGGCCGGGGTGCGAAAGCGCGTGATCCCTGGTCCTACGACGCCGGCGTCGAGCGAGGGCAGCGTCGCGGCCAAGGTCGACCGCGCCGACCGCTGCGCGTCGGGTATCCCCGCGAACGGTACCTTCGCACGGATGACCGCTGTCAGCCGGCGTTCGGTCGTGACGATACTGCAGGTCATGTTGGCTCCCAAGACTTAACCGATAGGTTAAGCGTAGAGTCCGCCGACCTGCCCTGTCAAACCACCTTCAAGCCGGCCGCGTGCCGGCATAGGGATCGTTCACGCCGTCGAGCGGCCAGATCGGGCGGCGCAGCTTGGTGAACTTCAGCCGCGAGATATCGGGCGAGCAGATGCCGCCCGAATCGACCAGCACGATCTCGCGCGCGATCGGCGCGTAGGCGGCACGAAAATGCTGCACGCTCTTCACCACCAGCACGTCCTTCGCCCGCGGGTCGATGCCCTGGCTGAGGAACACCTGCAGGTCGGTGGTCTGGATGCGGTTGGAGATGGTGACGACGTCGATGCCCTCGATGCGCAGCACGGCGGTCGGACCCATGTTGCTTTCGACGCCGGCATTCATCGGCCCGTCGTTCCTGAACACGCCGTCCGACAGCATCTTGACCAGCGCCCTCGCCCTGACCGGCCTGCCCATCGTTTCATCGGTATGGCCGCCGAGATCGACGTCGATCTCGGCGCCGACACCGGCCGCCATCGCCTGCTGGACCGTGCCCGGATCATAAATCGTGCCGACCGCAGCGTTGCGAATGCCGGCATCGAGCAGCGCCTGCAGCACGGGCGTCGTGTCGTTGTAGCCGCCGCCGCCCGGATTGTCGGTGCCGTCGGCGATCACCAGCGGACCGACCTTGTCGCCCTCGTCGCGGCGGGCACGCGCGGCGGAAACGCCGTCGGCGACCGAGCGGTAGTCGGCCGACATCTCGTCGCGCCGCCGCCACATCTCGTCGATCATCGAGCGAGCGATCTCGCGGGCGCGCACTTCGGCCGGCGGCTCGTAGCTCACCGCGATCGAAGGCCCGGTGTAGGGAATGTCCGACCAGGTGAAGCCGACCTGGATGCTGACGACGTTGATTCCCGGTTCCTTCTCGTACTCGTCTGCGCGCGCGAGCAGGTCGCGCATAACGCCGGGCTGGGTGGTGCGGCCGTGATCGGCGCCCTCGAGCATCGCGGGCTGGCTCAGCAGGCAGCGGGGCGTCTTGCGGCCCTCGAGCGCCTCCTGCACAAGCGCGGCAGCTTGCACCGCGCGGTCGTAGCCGTCGATGTGCGGATAGGTGCGGAAGCTCACGAGCGCGTTGACGTTCCTTGCCATCCGGAGCGTGGCGTTGGCATGCAGGTCGAGCGTGGCGACCATCGGCACGTCGGGGCCGATGACGCCGCGCAGCGCCTCCAGCAGCGCGCCTTCGGCATCGTCCTCGGTTTCCGTCACCATCGCGCCGTGCAGCGACAGGCAGACCGCGTCGAGCTTTCCGGCCATCCTCGCCGTGCCGACAATACTGTCGCGGATCGTCTCCCAGGTTTCCCGCGTGAGCATGCCGGAGGGAGTTGCGTTGGCTGCCACGGCATAGACCGGCTCCCAGCCGAATTTCGCCGCCTGGTCGATGTAGCCGCCGACCTCGTTCCGCGTGCCCTTGAAGCGGGGCACGATCTCATCGCCCTCGATCAACCAGCGGCGTCGGTAGTCGTCGAGCGTGGTCTTGAGCTTGCTGAAGGTATTGGTCTCGTGCATGAACTGCGCGATCAGGACGCGGGGCGTCATTGTTCTTTCTTCCGCCTACAGCTTGGCCGACTTGAGCCACTCTGCCTGGCCCTCCTCGCCCTCGACGCCGGTGGTCTCGAGGAAGCGGCAGACCATCATGTAGTAACCGACGGTGAGCGTGAGCTCGACGATCGCGGCCGGCGACAGGAAGGCCTGAACCGCCTTGAGGGCCTTGTCGGAAGCCTTGACATTGCGCACGACGTCGTCGGTGAACCGGAGCACCGCCTTCTCGTGGTCGCTGAATGCCGGCGACTCGATGGTCGCGTCGCGCAGGGCGGCGATCTTGTCGTCGCCGATGCCCGCCTCGCGGCCGATGCGCTCGTGCTGGAAGACCTCGTAGGCCGCGCGGCTCAGCCGCCCGACCCGGATGATGGCGAGCTCGCGCAGCACCGGATCGAGCTCGCAGCGGTACAGCAGCGCATGGCCCATCCGGACGAAGCCCTTCAGGGCGGGCTCCGAATTGGCCAGCATGCGGTAGATGTTGAGATGCGGCTTCAGCTTGTCCAGGAATTCGGCGTGGCTGCCGGTGGCCTGATCGACTTCGAAGTACGGAATGCGCGACGACATGGTGTTCCTCCAGGTCCGCGAACCTGCAGGCAAGCCGTCATCGGGTCAACGATGGCTGCTTCTTCGGTCAGCGACGGACGAGGTGGGTCACACCCAACCCCAACGCGCTAAAGGGTTGATGAGGCGCCCCCACACGCCTGTCAACACGATGGGTTTTTCGACCACGATCAACGCAATGCAGGGCTCGCCCGGGTCGGCAACCGGCTCGTGTTCGTCGGAGCCCGGCCCGACCGCGAAGTCGCCGACGCCGTAGTTGCCTGTATTGTCGCTGTAGCCGCCCTGCAGCACGATGGTGAATTCGTCGGCGACATGGCGATGCGCCGGCAGCCCCTTGCCGGGCGGCAGCCGCAGCAGCGAGACGCGGTGGGTGCCGCCGTGCATGCCGAGCCTGATCTCCTCGAACCCGCCGAGCACCCGCTTCCATTTCCTGCCGGCAAGATAGGGCCGCAGCGGCGCGGGCGCCCAGTCGAAGCCGGCGCGCGCGGCGGCCGGCCGAGGAGGCCCCTCGACGGGAACCTGCTCGAGCCGCGCCATCGCCCGCTCCAGCGCGGCGTCTCCTCTATCGTCGGCGGCAGGCTCGCGGTCGATCAGCACCGCGCCGGCCTCGCGCAGGCCCTCGACGACACGGCGGGACACCGGATCGAGCGCGACATGCAGCGCAACCGCAAGCGCCGGCCCCTCGGGCAGGACGCCGGCCGCGTAGTCGAGCAGCAACTCGTCGGGCGCCGGATGGCGGCTCATCTTTCCTCTTCTTCCCGTTCCAGAGCCTCGCGCAGCTTGCCCAGCGCGAGGCGAATTCTCGACTTCACCGTTCCCAGCGGCAGCGCCAATTCCTCGGCGATGACGGTATGGGTCTTGTCCTCGAAGAAAGCCTTGCGAATGACGACCAGCTGGTCGGCCGACAGGCTTTCCATGAGTTCCTTCATGCGTGTGTACGTTTGTCCGGCCGAAATGGATTTGTCTGCGCTGTCGTCCTCCGGGGAAAAAATCGTCAGCCAGTCCTCGGCGTCGATCGGCGGCTTGCCGCCGCGACGCAGCAGATCGATCCGCTTGTTGCGTGCGATCGTGTAGATCCAGGTGGCGGCCGAAGCGCGGCTGCGGTCGAAGCTGGCCGCCTTGCGCCAGACCATGATCAGGGCTTCCTGCGCCACCTCCTGCGCGACCTCGGGATCGGCGCCGCCCTTCATGATGAAGGCTTTCACCCGGGGCGCATAATGGCGGAACAGGGCCGCGAAGGCCGCGCGGTCCTGTCGCGCCGCGATGGCCTGAATCAGGTCGGCCGCTTCCTCGGCAGTCAGGTCGGCCGCCCTTGCGCGCCGAGATCCCAGAACAGCCCGGTCATCAGGCGCAGCCCTTCGCGCGCGACCGGGGCCAGCAGATGCTCGTCCGGCGCATGCTGCGAGCAGGCGGCGTAGGAATGCGGCACCCAGACCGTCGGCATGCCGAGAATGTCGGTGAACACCTCGTTCGGCAGCGAACCGCCGAGATTTGGCAGGATGTGCGGTTTCGCGCCGGACGTCGCCCCGAGCGACGTCGCGGCGAACTTCGCCCAGGGACTGTCCGGATCGAGGCGCGTGGCATTCATGACCACGTCGCGCGCCGGCTCGACCTCGATGTCGCCAAATCCATGCTTCCCGAGGTGCCGGCGCAGCGCCGGGATGATGTCGTGCGGGTCGGTGCCGACCACGAACCGCAGCTGGCAGTAGGCGACCGCCGCCGGCGGGATCGCATTCACCGGGCGGTCGGGATTGCCGGTCTTGAAGGCCAGCACCTCGAAGGAGTTCCAGCCGAACACCCGCTCGACCGGCGTCAGGCTCGTCTCGCCCCAGTCCTCGTGGATTCGGGGCGCGCCTTCGCCGGCATCGATCGACACGTCGGCCAGCGCCGCGCGCACCGAGTTGGTGAGCGTCGTGGGCCGCCACTCCGGCACCTTGATCTGGCCGCGCGCGTCGGTGATCGTCGCCAGCGCGTGCGCCATCACGATGCCCGGATTGGCCAGCAGCCCGCCCCAGTTTCCCGAATGATGGCCACCCTCGCGGTACGAGAGCTTCAGATTGAAGTTCAAGGTGCCGCGCGTGCCGCCGAAGATGCAGGGCCGGCGATGGTCGAGCCGCGGCCCGTCCGAGCCGATCAGCGCGTCGGCCTTGAGCGCATCCTTGTTGGCCCTGCAGAAATCGGCCAGGCCGGGCGAGCCGGTCTCCTCGCCGGTTTCGATCAGGATCGTGGAGTTGAAGCCGAGCGAGCCGCGCTCCTCGAGCACGCAGGCGAGCGCCGCGATGTTGATCGTGTGCTGGCCCTTGTTGTCGGCCGTGCCGCGGCCATACATCTTGTCGCCTTCGACCACGATCTTCCATGGCGACAGCCCGGACCGCCACTGATCGTCCTGGCCGCGGATCACGTCGCCGTGGCCGTAGGTCAGCACCGTCGGCTTGCTGGCATCCTCGACCCGGCGGGCGATCAGGAACGGGCCGTATTCGGCGCGCGGATTGGGCAGCACGGTGCAGTCGTAGCCCAGCTTCAGCAGCGACTCGGTCATCTCGCCCGAGACATACTGCTGCAGGGCGGGCATCGAGCCCTCTTCCTGGCTGGTCGTGGGGATGGCGACGCGGCGCTGCAGGTCGGCCAGAAAGCCGCCCCCGTCGAAATACTGCTCGGCGCGCGCGATGGCGCCGTTTCGGGATCCATTCATGGCCTCTAAGCTACCAAGGCGGCGGGCAAAGAGCCAATCGGAGGAGCCGCCGCCGATTCGAGCAAGGGAAAGCGATGGCGACATCTCTCTACGACATGAGCGTGCCCACCTTTCTGCAGACCGTGAGCGCCGTCGGCGGCTTCCTCGACCGTGCGGCCATATACTGCGCTGAAACCGGCTCCGATCCCGACGGGTTCCTAGACGCGCGCCTGATCGACGACATGGCGCCGTTCCACTTCCATGTCGAATGCGTGGCGCATCATTCGGTGCCGGCGCTGGAGGCCATGCGGGACGGCGTCTTTGCCCCGCCCGCCCTGCGCGGGCCGATCCCGTTTGCGGACCTGCGGGCCATGATCGCCGAGGCCGAAGCGGCGTTGAAGGTCTTCACGCCAGAGGAGGTCAACGGCTGGTCGGGCAGGGAGCTCGACTTGCAAATCGGTCCCCGGAGGCTGGCTTTCACATCGGAGACCTTCCTGCTCTCCTTCTCGCTGCCGAATTTCCATTTCCACGCCGTCACGGCATACGACATTCTGCGGATGCGGGGCGTGCCGATCGGCAAACGCGATTACGAGGGCGAGCTGCGCACCAGGCAGGTTCGCCCCGCCAAAGTCGAATCGGAGGGAACATGACGCAGACAGGGCAGGTGGTCTTCAGCCGGATGGAAGAGGTGGTCTACGGCAAGCCGGCCGCCGAGACGGTCGCCGCCCTCGCCCGCCGGCGCGGCGCCGAGCGCGTGTTCCTGATGGTGAGCGGCACGCTCAACCGCACCACCGACGAGATCGAGAAGCTGCGCCGCGCGCTCGGCAACCACTGCGTCGGCACCTTCGACGCGATGCCGGCGCACACGCCGCGCGCCGCCGTGATCGCCGCCGCCGAGCAGGCGCGCGAGGCCAGGGCCGACCTGATCGTCACCCTGGGCGGCGGCTCGATCACCGACGGCGCCAAGGCCGTGCAGCTCTGCCTCGCCAACGACATCCGCACGCCGGAGGCGATGGACGCCATCCGCGCGCCCTCGCCCGTGAAGCCGCCGAGCGTGCCGCAGATCTCCATCCCCACCACGCTGTCGGCCGGCGAGTTCTCCTACATCTCCGGCGTCACCGACGAGCGCACCAAGGTGAAGGAGCTGTTCCGCCACGCCGACATCGTGCCGCGCGCCGCCGTGCTCGATCCCGAGGTGACGCGGCACACGCCGATGTGGCTGTGGCTCTCGACCGGCATCCGCGCGCTCGACCATTGCGTCGAGGGCATCTGCTCGAACGAGGCGAGCCCCTATGGCGACGCCCAGGCGCTGCACGGGCTCGCGCTGCTGGCGCGCGGCCTGCCGAAGGTGAAGGCCGACCCGGCCGACATGGAGGCGCGGCTCGACTGCCAGCTCGGCTCGTGGCTCTCGATGGCGCCGCTGGTCAGCGGCGTGCCGATGGGGGCG
>JAHCJV010000126.1 GCA_026126105.1 Enhydrobacter sp. | reverse complement strand
GCCCGAAAATGCCGTGTGCGCCTGGAAGTAGCCGGGCGCGGTCAGCAGCCGAAGCGGCCATTTGGCCGCCTCCGCGACTTCGATTGGATCGGGGTTCCAGTCGGGCACAGGCGAGACACCCATGGCGGCGAGCTGCTCGGAGAAGAACTCGAGCTTACCCGATGGCGTCGCGAAGGGCTGGCCGTTCCAGTCGTGCTTGATATGGATCGGGTCGCCGGCAAACAGCTTCGCGGGCTCGGCCTTGGAGGCAGGTCCGGTCGAGCCCCTGAACAATTCCAGTGCCGCGTCCTGCGGCGACAGTGTGAAAATCCTGTCGGACAGACCCATGCGTTGCGCGAGCGCCTGCGCCACATCGAAATTCGAGCGCGCCTCGCCGCGCGGCTTGGCAGCCTGGCGGCCCCATTGCATCCAGTAGGCACCGTAGGCGCGGTAGAGATCGTCGGTCTCGAGATAGCTCGCCGCCGGCAGCACGATGTCGGCGTACTTCGCCGTGTCGGTCATGAATGGGTCATGCACCACGGTGAACAAGTCCTCGCGGGCGAGCCCCTTCTGCACCTTGTGCACCTCAGGGCAGGTCACTGCCGGGTTGTTCGCCGCGACGAAGAGCGCGCGGATCGGCGGGTCCTTCATGTTGAGCAGCTCTTCGCCCAGGCGCAGGTGGTTCACCATACGCGAGCTTGCCGGGCCCGACGGCCTGCGCACCGCCCCGTAATTGAGATCGCACGACGCGGCGGTGAGGAGGAGGGCGCCGCCGCCTTTCGCGCCGTAGTGACCGGTGACGCCCGGCAGCAGCACGACGGTACGCAGCGCCTGGCCGCCATTGGCGAGCCGGGTCATGCCTTCGCCCAGCCGGATCAGCGCGGCCTTCGCGGTCCCGTACATCGACGCGAGCTTCTCGATATCGGCGACCGGCAGGCCGGTGATCTCCGCCGTCTTCGCCGGCGTGAACTTCGGCAGGATTTCGCGCTCGACCCGGTCGAAGCCGATCGTGTGGCTGGAGAGATAGGTGCGGTCGGCGCGCTTGTCGCGCACGAGGATGTGCATCACGCCGAGCGCGAGGGCGGCGTCGGTGCCGATGCGGATCGGCAGGTAGAGGTCGGCCGCCTTGGCGCTGCGCGTGCGGCGCGGGTCGATCACGACGACCGGCAGGGAGCGGCTCTTCCTGGACTGCTCGACGAGTGACCAGAAATGCACGTTGGTCGCCGCGAGATCGGCGCCCCAGGAGATCACCAGATCGGAGTGCACGACGTCTTCGGGATCGGCGCCGCCGACCGGCCCGACCGTGACGTTCCACGCCTCCTCGCAGCAGGTGTCGCAGACCGTGCCGGCCTGCAGCCGCGAGGTGCCGAGGGCATGGAACAGACCGTTCACCAGCCCGCGGTTCATGAGCCCCTGGTGGGCGGAGTAGGCATAACCCAGGATCGCCTGCGGGCCGCTCTCGGCGATGATCGCCTTCCACCGCGACGTGATCTCGTCGAGCGCCTCGTCCCACGTGATCGGCTCGAACTGGCCCGACCCCTTGGGACCGGTGCGCCTCAACGGCGTCGCGATGCGCTCGGGCGAGTTCACCAGGTCGGCGTCGCGGTTGACCTTCCCGCAGGCGAACCCTGCCGTGTAGGGATGATCGGGATCGCCCTGCACGCGCACGACCTTGCCGTCCTCGACGCTCGCGATCAGCGAGCACATGTCGGGACAATCGTGTGCGCAAACGACTCGAACGGATGTCACCTGACCGTCTCCCAATATTCTGGAAACGGTACTGTAGCAGAGGAGGGCCGAAGCCCCGCCTTACTTCTTCTTGGCGGCGTCCTTAGTTGCGGTCGCGGGCGCGGCAGCGGGCTTGCCGGCCGACCGCGAGCCTGCGCCGGCGCCGAAGCGATCCTTGAACCGCTGCACGCGACCGCCGCGGTCGATGCTCTGGCGCACGCCGGTCCACGCCGCATGGGTCTTGGGGTCGATATCGAGGCGCATCTGCGCGCCTTCCTTGCCCCAGGTCGACCGCGTCTCGAAGGACGTGCCGTCCGTCATCAACACGGTGATCTTGTGGTAGTCCGGGTGGATCTTGTCCTTCATCACCAACTCCTGCGCCTTTTGGAGGCCGATTCCGACCGGCCCGGGCGATAAGGCGGCGGGTATACAGGCCCGGCGCTGCGTCTACAAGCCGGTTGTCCGGCCCCGGCTGGGCCTGTAGACCAGTTCGATCCATGAGTCACCCCGTGCCCGAGCAAGCTTTCGCAAGTCTCGCAGACAGCCTGTTGGAATACCTCGAGGAAGCCGTGGGCGCCGAAGGTGACGCGGAGCTGCAGGGCGGCGTGCTCACCGTACAAGGCGACGCCGGTACCTGGCTCGTCAATAAACATGCACCTACGCGGCAAATCTGGCTGAGCTCGCCCAAATCGGGCGCGCGCCACTATGCGTTCGATCAGGCATCGGGCCTGTGGCAGGACACCCGCGGCGCGGGCGACCTGCTGTCGACCCTGTCGGCCGAGCTGGGCATCGCTCTCGACTGGCGGGCGCCATGAACCGCTTCGCCGGCCTGGCGCTGCTCATGCCCTACCTCCGACCCCATCGCGGCCGGGTGATTTTTGCCCTGCTATCTCTCCTTGTGGCGGCGGGCACGGTGCTCGCCTTTGGAGCCTGCCTGCGCGCCCTGATCGACCGGGGCTTCGCCCAGGGGCGGCCGGATGTGCTGAATTACGCGCTCGCCTCGCTCCTCGTCGTGGCCCTGGTGCTGGCGATCGCCTCGGGTACGCGCTTCTATCTGGTGTCGTGGCTCGGCGAGCGGGTGGTCGGCGACCTCCGGCGTGACCTGTTTTCCCATGTCGTACGGCTCGGACCGGCCTGGTTCGAGGTCAAGCGTTCGGGCGACGTGATGAGCCGCATCTCCTCGGACGCCCAGCTCATCGAGCAGGTGATCGGCTCCTCGGCCTCGGTCGCGCTGCGCAACACGCTGATGTGTGTTGGCGGAGTCGTTATGCTGATCGTGACCAACCCCAAGCTGGCACTCTGGGTTCTGGCGCTTGTGCCGATCGTGGTCGCGCCGATCATCGTCTTTGGCCGCAGGGTGCGGAAGCTCTCCCGCGAAGCCCAGGCCCGTGTCGCCGACCTGGTCTCGGAAGGCGGCGAGACTCTAGACGCGGTTCGCACCGTGCAGGCATTCGCCCAGGAAGAGCGCGCCGGCCTGCGCTTTGCGCAGACCACCGAGCGGGCGTTCGAGGCAGCGATCGCGCGCACCGGCCAGCGAGGCCTCATGACCACGCTGGTGATCTTCATCGTCTTTGCTGCCGTCGGCTTCCTGCTGTGGATGGGTGGCCAGGACGTGATTGCGGGCGAGATCACGGCCGGCGACCTCTCGGCATTCGTCTTCTACGCCGTGCTGGTGGCAACGTCGGGCGGCGCGATCAGCGAGACCATCGGAGATCTGCAGCGAGCCTCGGGTGCGGCCGAGCGCCTGGCCGAGCTGCGCGAGGAGCAGCCTGTAATCCGCGAACCGGCGCAGCCCAAGCATTTGCCCAAGCCCGGGACGGGCGCTGTGGCATTCGAGAACGTGTCGTTCTGCTACCCCACACGGCCCCAATCGCTGGCGCTAGACGGCTTCGACCTCAGGATTGCGCCGGGCGAGACGGTGGCGATCGTCGGACCCTCGGGGGCGGGCAAGACGACGGTCTTCAACCTGCTGCTCCGCTTCTACGATCCCGAGAAAGGCACGATCCGTCTCGACGGAGTCGATAGTCGAGACCTTCGCCTCGCCGAGCTGCGGCGGGCGATGGCGATCGTTCCCCAAGAGCCGGTCCTGTTCAGCGCCAGCGTCGCCGAAAATATTCGTTACGGCCGGCCCGACGCGAGCGACGCCGAAGTGAGGGAGGCGGCCGCCGCGGCGTCGGCACTGACCTTCATCGAGGCGCTGCCGCAGGGTTTCGCGACCGATCTCGGCACGCGCGGTGTGCGTCTGTCCGGAGGACAGAGACAACGCATCGCCGTAGCGCGGGCGCTGCTCTGCGATCCGCTCGTGCTGCTGCTCGACGAGGCGACCAGTGCGCTCGATGCCGAAAGCGAGCTCGCCGTTCAGAAGGCGCTGGACCGGGCCATGCACAAGCGCACCACGCTCGTCATCGCCCATCGGCTGGCCACGGTGCAGAAGGCCGACCGCATCGTGGTCGTCGACGAAGGCCGTGTCGTCGATGTCGGCACGCACACCGAGCTGGTCCGCCGCGGCGGGCTCTATGCGCGTCTGGCCGAGCTGCAGTTCAACATCTCGGCGGCGGCGAGCTGATCTGGCAACGCCAAATCGGTTGCCCGCAACCCGCTCATGCTCTTCCGGACCGCGAGCCTCCGGCTCGCTCATGAATCCGAACGCGCCAGAGGCTCGCGGTCCGGAAGATCATGAGGTCTTGCGTTCGGCATCCAGCCGGCGGAGCTCGCGGCGAAGGATCTTGCCGGTCGTGGTAAGAGGCAGTTCGGCTACGAATTCGACCTCGCGCGGATATTCGTGGGCGGCAAGCCGGGTCTTCACATGCGTCGCCAGCTCGGCCTTGAGAGCTTCGCTTGCCGCTACATCGGGCCGCAGCTGGACGAAGGCCTTCACGATCTCCGTGCGCACCCTGTCGGGCACGCCGACCACCCCCACCATTGCGACAGCGGGGTGCTTCATCAGGCACTCCTCGATCTCGCCCGGGCCGATCCTGTAGCCGCCCGAGGTGATCACGTCATCGTCCCGGCTCTTGAAGTAGACGTAGCCGTCCTCGTCGATCCGGCCGAGGTCGCCGGTCAGCAGCCAGTCGCCGGCAAACTTCCTGGCCGTGGCCTCGGGGTTGCGCCAGTACTCGAGCATGACGATCGGATCGTGCCGCCAGCCGGCGATCTGGCCTTCCTCGCCCGGCTGCAGGAGCTCGCCCTGGCCGTCGACGATCGCGACCTTGCGGCCGGGGCAGGCGCGGCCGCACGAGCCGGGCCGGACCTCGAACCAGTCGGGCGAATTGAGCAGCATCAGGTTCATCTCGGTCTGGCCATAGCCTTCGGAGATCGTCGTGCCGAAGGTGTCGCTGCCCCAGGCGAGCAGCTCCTCGCCCATCGCCTCGCCACCGGTCGAGATGGCGCGGATGTCGTAGGCCCAGCGCTCGCGAGGTTTGTGCACCTGCCGCATCATCTTGAGCGCGGTCGGCGGGATGAAGCTGACCCCGACCCGGTGCTTGGCCAGCATCGCGAAGGCGCGCTCGGGGTCGAACTTGGCGAAGCGGTGGGCCAGCACCGGCGTGCCGTAGAACCAGGCCGGGAACAGCGCGTCGTAGAGGCCCGCGATCCAGGCCCATTCGGCCGGCGTCCACATGATCTCGTTGCCGCGCGGCCAGTGGCTTAGCCACTGCTCGACCGGCGGTACCGAGCCCAGCATCATGCGGTGGGCATGCAGCGCGCCCTTAGGCTGCCCGGTCGTGCCAGAGGTGTAGATCAGCAGGGCCGGGTCTTCGGCGTCCGTGTCGAGTGTCGTGAAGCTGTCCGAGGCCGCGCTCAGCAGCGTATCCCAGTCGAGGAAGTGGGCGCCGTCCTTGCCGGCGCCGATCACGATGATCGTCGTCAGGTGCGGCAACCGTTCGCGCACCGCCAGCACCTTCGGCAGCTGGGTGATGTCGGTAATGATCGCCGATGCGTCGGCGTTGTCCATGCGGTACTCGACCGCCTCCTCGCCGAACAGGGTAAACAGCGGCAGCACGACCGCACCCATGCGGTAGCCGGCGAGATGGCAGATCGTGAGCTCGGCGCTCTGGCTCAGGAACACCGCGACCCTCTGGCCCTTGGTGATGCCACGCGCGGCAAGCGCGTTGGCGAGCTTCGAGCTGGCGGCGAGGAGCTCGCCGAAAGTCCAGTGGCGCACGCCGCCGTCGGCGTTCTCCTCGATCATCGCCAGCGTGTTGGGCTCGTGCCGCTCGCAAACCGCGCGGCCGATGTTGAAGCGCGCGGGCACGTTCCAGCGGAAGCGGCGCATGGCTTCGTCGTAAGGAAGGCCGCGCGGGATCATCGGGTCACGACCTTTCCAGCCAGTAGTTCCTCGCGCGAGGGAACCCACATCGACTCGGCGGGTGTGTCGATCACCTTGCGGGCGAACTCCGGCGTCACGCCGGCGCTGTGCACCAGAAAATTCCGGATGACGCGGTTGCTGTCGTGCATGTCGTCTTCGTCCATGCCGGGAAAGCTCGCACTATGGAAGCCCAGGCGTCCGCTGGGCGAGATGGTGCGCTCAACGCCGCCCAGGAACGCGATCGTGCAGGCCGAGGCGCAGGCGGTGTCGACCCGGGTGGCGAGCCGGGCACGGCGGATCATGCGGGCGATCTCGAACCCCGCCGAGGCACGCCCGCCCGGTCCCTCGAGCACGACCTCGCGGATCGTCGGGTGCTGTTTCAGGGCTGCGCGCACCTTCTCCTCGCTTCGCGTCCCGTACGCACCCGACACGTACAGCCTCCGACCGTCGGGACTGGCGCGCACGGTCAGGTCACCCAGCTCGCTGTCACCGCTATGGATGTTCCACAATTCCGTCAGGGCCGGCATGGCGCGGTCGTGGATAAGTGACGCGACCGCCAGGGCGGCGACGGCGGCGATGGTGGCGGTCATCGTGAAGAGCGACAGCGAGGTCCGCTTCGCCGCCTTCACGAGGAGGAGTACCTGCCAGAAGGCGAAGAGCGTGCCGAAGCCGCACAGCAGCGCGGGGACCACTATATGTGCCGGTGTGACGTCGGTGCCGCTGAAAACGGCGAACGAGACGCTGCCCAGGCCGATCAGGAGTGCGAGCGCGGCCCAGGTGCCGCGCAAGTAGAGCGATTGAGAAAAGGGGGCGGCGCCGTCGCGCCACAGCGGAACGCCGTCGGGAGGCACCCGCTTTACCCCGTTGCGATAGCCCAGCGCCCGCGACTGCGCGTCGTCCATCGCGCCGGGGCGAACGAGGATCTGACGGGCGTGCAGGGCACGCGCCGCCATTTCAGCAAAGTCCTGCAGCGCTCGCGCATGGTCGAGATCCGGCGCGGCAAGATGAACGAGCTCGAGGTGCCTCTCGCCCTGCAGAAGATCGAGGACAGCGGCGGGGCCGGCCGGACCATCGATCACGTATGTGGCG
The DNA here is from genome assembly GCA_026126105.1 of Enhydrobacter sp. Classification (GTDB taxonomy): domain Bacteria; phylum Pseudomonadota; class Alphaproteobacteria; order Reyranellales; family Reyranellaceae; genus Reyranella. Next base: position 5,932 of record JAHCJV010000126.1, on the reverse strand, counting down.
TGGTGATCGTCCGTCGCGGAGGGGACGAGGTTCGGAAGGAGGGCCGCAATTGCGGCGGAATCATCCTCAGAAGCGCGGCGGATGTGGGGTGTTCGCATGGGTTGCCGGCCGCTATGCTGCGGCACTTCACGCGGAGCGTCCACATGTCCCCCGACGATCATGCCCACGTGCCCGAGGCGCGGGCTAGGCACCAGGAGTCCAGCGTCACAACCGTCCCTTCGGTGTGCCCGCACGACTGCACGAGCACCTGCGCACTGGACGTCGAGCGGCTGAGCCCGACCCGCATCGGGCGGGTGCGTGGATCATTGCGCAACGACTACACCGCCGGCGTGATCTGCGAGAAGGTCGCGCGGTACGCCGAGCGCATCCACCATCCCGACCGGCTGATGAAGCCGATGCGCCGCGTCGGCCCGAAAGGCTCACGCCAGTTCGCCGAGATCTCGTGGGGCGACGCGCTCGACATCGTGGCCGAGCAGTTCATCTCAAAGACGCGCCAGCATGGCAGCGAGACAATCTGGCCATACTACTACGCCGGCACGATGGGCCTGGTGCAACGCGACGGAATCAATCGCCTGCGCCACGAGATGAAGTATTCGCGCTGGTTCTCGACGATTTGCGTGACTCTCGCGGACACCGGCTGGATTGCCGGCGTCGGCGCCAAGCGCGGCGCCGATGTGCGCGAGGTCGACGATCATTCGGACCTGGTCGCGATCTGGGGCGGCAATCCGGTGAACACCCAGGTTAACGTCATGACCCACGCCATGAAGGCGAAGAAGCGTGGCGCCAGGATCGTCGTCGTCGACCCCTATCGCACGGGTACCGCGGAGCAGGCCGACGTCCACCTCGCGGTGCGGCCCGGCACGGACGGGGCGCTCGCGGTCGGCGTCATGCATGTCCTCTTCAAGGAGGGCTATGCCGACTGGGACTATCTGCGCAAGTACACCGACGCGCCGGACGAGCTCGCCGCCCATGTCGCGATGCGGCCGCCGGAATGGGCCTCGAAGATCACCGGTCTCGCGGTCGACGAGATCGTCTCCTTCGCGCGGATGTACGGCCAGGCCAAGGCACCGTTCATCCGCGCGCATCACGGGTTCAGCCGCAGCCGCAACGGCGCGCATAACATGCATGCCGTCACCTGCCTTCCGGCGGTGACCGGCGCGTGGAAAGCCAAGGGCGGCGGCGCGCTCTACGGTCATACCGGCATGTACCCGATCAGCAAGAAGCTGATCGAAGGTCAGGACATGATCGACACCTCGATCCGCGAGCTCGACCAGTCGCGGCTCGGGCCGATCCTCACCGGTGACGCCGCGGCGCTCAAGAACGGCCCGCCCGTGACAGGCATGCTGATCCAGAACACCAACCCTGCGATGGTCTGCCCCGAGCTCGAAAAGGTTCACGCCGGGTTCAAGCGCGAGGACCTGTTCGTCTGCGTGCACGAGCAGTTCCTGACCGATACGGCTTCCTATGCCGACATCGTGCTGCCCGCCACCATGTTCCTCGAGCACGACGATTTCTACACGGCGAGCGGCCACACCTTCTTTCAGGTGACCAAGGCGGTGATCGAGCCGCCGGGCGAGTGCCGCGAGAACCACTACGTGATCTCCGAGCTGGCGAAGCGCCTCGGCGCCAATCATCGCGGCTTCGGCATGACGCCCTGGGAGATCATGGACGAGGCGCTCGAAACCTCGGGCATGTGGGACGCCGAGACCAACTGGCGCAAAGGCGGCCAGGATTTCCATCTCGGCTTCGAGACGTCGCACTTTCTCGACGGCTTCGCCTGGCCGGACAAGAAGTTCCACTTCAAGCCCGACTGGAAGGCTTATGGCGGACGCGGTGCGGAGATGCCGGCGCTGCCCGACCATTTCGACGTGATCGACAATGCGACCGAAGAGAAGCCGTTCCGGCTGGTCGCAGCGCCGGCCCGCACCTTCCTTAACTCGACCTTCACCGAGACGCCGTCGTCGCAGAAGCGGGAGGTGCGGCCGACCGCGATGATGAATCCGGAGGATTGCACCGCAATGGGCATCGCGGAGGGCGACCGTGTCGAGGTCGGCAACGAGCGCGGCAAAACGATCGTGAATGCGAAGCCCAAGGCAGGGCAGCAGCGCGGCGTGGTGATCGTCGAAGGAATCTGGCCGAACCGCAATTTCGAGACCGGCATCGGCATCAATGCCGTGACGTCAGCCGATCCGGGGTGGCCCAACGGCGGGGCGGTCTTCCACGACACTGCCGTCTGGATCAGGAAGCTATGATTCGTTCATGCTCTTTCAGGATTGCTGAGAGCGCGGCTCTCCAGAGCCGATCATGGGATGTACCGGTCCGGAGAAGAGCGGCTCTGGAGAGCCGCGCTCCCAGCGAACTGCCTCTGAGTGGCGCGCTCCCATGAGCACTGAATTTCAGCCCGCAGTGAACCCGAGCATCGTGCAGGCGCAAAGCCTGCGCGAGCCGGGGCGGGCGCATGTGCTCGTCATCGGCAACGAGAAGGGCGGCTCGGGGAAGTCCACGACGGCGATGCACATCATCGTCTCTCTGCTGAGCGACGGCGGAAAGGTCGCCACGATCGATCTCGACGCCCGACAGGGAACGCTCACGCGCTATGTCGAGAACCGCGCGGCCTTCGCCAAGCGCAAGGGGATCGACCTGCCGATGCCGATGCACGCTGCCGTGCACGCTTCGGGCAATCCGGCCGATGAGAAGGCACGATTCGAGACCGCGCTTGAGCCGGCGGTGCTGGGCGCCGACTTCGTCGTGATCGACACGCCCGGCAGCGACACCCACCTGTCGCGCCTGGCCCACACTTGGGCCGATACGCTGCTCACGCCACTCAACGACAGCTTCATCGACCTAGACCTTCTCGCACGGGTCGACCCGGACACGCTCAAGATCGTGCGACCCTCTATCTATGCCGAGGCGGTGTGGAAGCAGCGCCAGATCCGCTCGATGCAGGGTGCACGGCCGGTCGACTGGATCGTGATGCGCAATCGCCTGTCATCGCTCGCGGCGCGCAACAAGCGCGATATGGCAAGCGTCATCGAAGCGCTGGCCAAGCGCATCGGCTTCCGGGTCGCCGCCGGTCTGAGTGAGCGCGTGATCTACAAAGAGCTGTTCCTGAGCGGCCTGACGTTGCTCGACTTGAAGCGCGGCGGCGCCGGTCCCTCGCTCACCATGAGCCACGTCGCGGCGCGCCAGGAAGTGCGCGACCTCGTGGCATCGCTCAATCTGCCGCCGCCAGATGCGGCCTCGCCATCGGCCGTCCCCGAGACACCAGAAGCCATGCCAGACCGGCAAGCTGCAGGATGAACAGCGAACCGAAGGCCCAGGCATAGCCGTCCGGCGCATAGCCGATCGCCGTCTTGGGCCAAAGATCGACGATTCTGCCCATCGCCCACTGGCCCGCGAAAATCACCAGGAAGACCACGAGGTTGCTGCTCGTGCTGACTCGGCCCGCATAGGCTTGCGGGAACGACGACACCATCACCGGCATGTACTGGATCGGGCAGGCGCCGAGGAAGCCGAACAGCATCCAGGGAATCAGCGGATTGCCCGGCGGCAGGAACGCGAGCCAGCCACAGACAAGTGCGAACAGCAGGCTGGTGATGCCGGCGCATGTGAAATCGCTGATACCGATACGCCGGCACCAGCCGGCGATAAGTCCGCTCGCGCCGAAGCCCAGGGCAGTGGCGGCAGTAGCATAGAGCTGGATGTCGGCGCGCTGACCGTTGTCGGCGATGCCTCCCACGTCGCGCAGCCAGGGTCCGATCCACAGGCTGATGCAGCCGATGAAGGCGAGCTGCTGTACCGCCAGCAAGGGCTGGATGCGCCAGTAGAAGCCATTGGTCAGCACGACGCCGGTGACGCGGAACTGCTCGCGCAGGCTGCCCGAGTGGCCGGATGCCGGCCGCTCGGGGACGACGGAAAAGATCAGCGCCGCGGTCGCGAGACAGACTCCGGCCAGCCAGAAGAACAGGCCTTGCCAGCTCATCATGGAGAGCGACCATTGGACCGGCAAGGTCGCCGCCATCGAGCCGGCGCCGCCCGCCATCATGTGGAAGCCGGTCACGAGGCCCCATTGCCGCGGCGGGTACCACAGCGTGAAGACTTTGATCGCCGCCATCAGCCCGCCGGCGAAGCCGATGCCGATCAGCACCCGCGCCACGACAAGCTCGGGGAGGGAGGTGCAGAACCCGAACAGCGCCGAGCCGAGAGCCGCCACGACAAGGAGCACGGTCTGGACCTTGCGGGGTCCGTAGCGGTCGAGCGCCACGCCTTGCAGCGGCTGGATGAGCGCGAAGAACAGAAAGAAGGCGGAGGTCAGCAGCCCGAGATCGGCGGCGGTGATGCCGATGTCGCGCTCGAGATACGGGAAGATGACCGCGTTGACGCCACGGAAGATGTACGAGAGGAAATAGGCGAAGGCGAACGGCAGGAATACCTGCAGCAGCAGCTTCACGGGAGCGGGGGCGTTTTCGGTCATATCTCTTTTGGCGCGGCTGCGCGGCCGAGAGATTATTTTACATCCCCATGAGCGTCAAAGCGCAGTCTAGGTTGACGCTCGGATTGTGAGGTCTTCCAGTCCGCGAAAGACGCTCGCGGCCCGCCGCAGCAGAAGCGTCAATCGGTCTGGATGCCGAGCGGCGGCAGGATCCTGCGGTAGCGTTCGATCTCGCTGGAAACGTACGCCGCGAACTTTGCCGGCGGCTCGCCGACGACCTCTCCGCCGTTGCCGCGGACGTAATCCTCAAACCTCTTCTCGTGCGCGGCCTTCATCAAGGTCGCGTAGAGTTGGTCGACGATCGGGGCAGGAAGCTTGGCCGGTCCCCAGAATCCCGACCAGGCCGGAATGTCGGCCTCGATGCCAAACTCGCCGAAAGTGGGCACATCCGGGAACTGCGGCATGCGTTTCGGGCTGGAGATGCCCAGCATCCGCAGCGTGCCGGCCTGCAGATACTGGATGACGAGCGAGGGCGAGACGAAGAAGCTGTCGATCGTCCCCACGATCGCGTCCTGGATGGGCGTGGTCTTGTAGGGGACGTGCGTGAGCTGGACGTGGGCGCTGCGGCAGAACAGCTCGCCGACCAGGTGTGTCGTGTTGCCGATCCCGGACGAGCCGTAGGTGAGCTTGCCCGGCTCGGCGCGCGCCGCGGCCAAAAACTGGTCGAGGGTTTTGAAGGGCGACTTGCCGGACACCATCAAGCCGAAGCCCTGGCTGCGGACCAAGAGGGTAATCGGCGTGAAACCCTCGATCGGGTCATAGGGCAGCTTGCGGATCAGGACAGCGCTCGAAGTATGTCCGCCGGTCGTGTAAAGCACCGTGCTGCCGTCTGGCTTGGCGCGCGAGACCTCGAGCGAACCGATGGTCGTGCCGCCACCCGGCTTGTTGTCGACGATCACCGTCCGGCCGGTGGCCTCCCGGTAGGCCTCGGCGAACACGCGCATGGTGTTGTCGGTGCCCGAACCCGCGCCGAACGGCACGACGATGCGCAGGTTCTCTTCGGCGAGTGCAGGGCGTGCCGCGAGTAATGTGCCTGCGGCAAGGATGGCGCGTCGGGTCAATCTCATGGCGTCACGCCCGGCCCTGGATGGCAGACAGGGCAGCGCCGAGCGTGCGACCCGCATCCCTCGCGGCGCTCGCGCTGCGCCAGCCGACATGGCCGTCGGGCCGCACCAGCACGGCGCCATCATCACCGATGCCGTAGACCTCGCGCCACGCTTCGTCGTCGTTCAACACAATCGACGACACTCCGAGGGGTTGGGCGGCATGGGCCCAGCCGCCGCCCTGTACGCCGGCCAGCAGTACAAATCCGTTGCCGACCAGGTCGATCGTGGATACGCGCTCGCCGTCTTTCCTGACCCAGGCATGCGGCGCGCGCGCGCCCGGCCAGGCCGACGGCGTGTAGTCTGTCACCGGATTGGCGATCGCCGGCCGCGGCGT
>JAHCJV010000125.1 GCA_026126105.1 Enhydrobacter sp. | reverse complement strand
CAGGCCTGGATTTCCGTGGCGGCAAGACCGAGGGCAAGCTGCGACGGCGACTGGAGAGTGTAATTGCGATCGAAGCCGATGAAGGTCCCGCGCCGCGGCGGCAGAATGGCTTCGACGGTTGGCTCGCCGAGCCGGGCCTCGCCGGATCCTTTCGCGGGATAGGGCAGGACGAAGTCCGGCGAGCCAAAGCTTGGATCCTCGACCTGCCCGAGGGCAAACCGGCCATCGATGCGGACCGTCCACCAGCCCAGGCAGCCCTGCATGATCTGGTTCAGCGCGGCTTCCTTGGTAATGGCCGCATCCCACCACCATCCGACCGGAGCGGGCTGAAGGCTCTCGAAGGCCGCCAGGGCGCCGAAGTCGAACTGTGATGCCTCCGACAGCCGGACGAAGCCAAGTCGGGTCGCGATGCGCCGCGCGATCTGGCCTCTTGTATGCGGGAAGGCCTGCCCGGCGATGGTGTCGTCGTCGCCCTCGATGTCGGCGGTGATGCCGAACACCGGGGTGGCCCCGACCCGAACCAGGCCGACCGCCTTGCAGGTCGCGAACGTGCCGCCGGCGATCGTCGCCTCAGCCAGCGCCTCGTAGGTCGGATAGTCGACCGTGGGCGTCAGCGGCACGCCGCCGTCGCGCACCGCGGTGATCGCACGGGCAGAGGTATAGGTGGTCTGATAGATCAGCGGCGCGGCCGCGATCAACGGCGGCGAGATGTTCCGGCAGTAGCCGGCACCATAGGGCTTCGGCTTGCCCTTCCAGGTCACATCGCCCTCGAGCCCTCCCGTCCCCGCATACACCTGGCCATGCAGGTCCGCGGTGGACATCGCCCAGGCGAGGTCACGGAGATTGAGCTCCTTCTCCCGCATCGTCGCCAGCAGCTGCGACGAGGTCAGAACGGCGACGGTCTGCCACTCCTTGAAGAGATCGCGTTCGCTGCCGCGCTTCAGGAAGATCGCGGCCCCATCCCAGCCAAGCTGGAGGAGGTCGTCGAGCTCACCACCCGGATCGGCAATACGCAACGCACCGGCCCCGGCCTTGCCCGCGGTCAGCGGATCGCCACGGTCGAAAAGATCGACAGCAAAGTTTATCCGGCCGAATAGCGCGCCGGGTATCGCTGTGTTGGCAGGTTCGTCATCGGGCTCCGACGACCGCGCCAAGGTAGAAGCGGGGTAGATCTTCGGGCTGTCGCCCCTGACCGTAAAGCGCACCATGCTGCCATCGCCGGCGTCGCCAAACGGCAATGGTGGTGCCGGCGTTTCGACGACGAGGTTTGGATCGAACGGGCTGGCGACCAGGAGATAATGCTGCCCTTCGTGGGCCCCGAGATTGAGAGGATCGGCGCCGCGAAAGAGAACATAGGCGCCGAAGACGCCTATATCGTTGACGGAACCGAACGGCAGCGGCGGCGCGCCGTAGCCGAGAACAATCTCGCCCATCAGCGGGCTCCCGAAGAGGCAAGACGGCGGGCTTGCGCCGTGAAGGCGGTCTGCGCATCGGTGAGGGTGTCGACCTTCCTGGTGAGATCGAGCAACATGGCGCTGAGCCGGGCGATGGTCGCGTTGTTCGCCTGATCGGCGGTGCTGACCGGCTGCGCAGCGCCCGTGGTCGAAGGGGATGGCGCCAAACGGGCCTTCTCGTCGAGTAGGTCCGCCATGATCTGGCGGCGGACTGCCTCGTAATCGGGCCCGCTTCCCGAATAAAGCTGCTGTGCCCTGGCATAATCGGCAGCCAGGGGCGACAGGTCGGTAATAGCTGTGACGTCGCCCGTCTGCGCTTTCGCAAGCCCGGCCTCGTAGGCCGCCTTCGCGCCGCTCAGCTGCAATGCCGGCGAAGCATTGGCCAGATCGCCGTAAGTCAGCCGGTCGATCATGGCCTGGAGGCTGGTGACACTGCCGGAATAGAAGTCGTCGCGGAGCTTGGCCTCCTTGTCGGTGTAGTACGTCGCTATTTTGTCCATATCGACGTAGATGTCTTTGTAGTTGTCGCGGATGTACTTCGCCGACTCCAAAGCCTGCTCGCGCTCATCCCCGAGGGCACGAAGGCTCACGGCGAGCGGGTCGACCATGGCGTCGATGAAGTCCTGGGCAGACCGCCTGCTCTGCTTCTTCAGTTCGTCGTTGATCGGATCGAGCGAGAGCCCGGCCTGTGTCGCGTAGTCCTTCAGGTTGTCGAACGATGAACTGATCTTCTCGATCGCATCCTTCGCCGGGTTGATCGTCTTGCCGAGCTTGTCGTACGCGGTGCCCATGGCGATGACGTTGTCGAGGTCCTTGGCTGTCGCCGGGTTGATTTTGTCGAGACCTGCCTTCAGGCCCTCGCCCGCTCCACTCACCCCGCCGCGCAACACGTTCGCCCTGAACGTCTGGGCCAACAGGTACTCGCTGGCCTGGGCGACGTTCCTCGACGAATCGTTGTAGGTCAGCGCCTCGTAGCCGCCGCCCGGCAGGATGAGACCGGTCTGGGTGTAGGCCCGGTCCTGCCACTGGGTGCCGTTCAGGACGTGATCGGTGCCCGAGGCGATGTTGCCGCCGATCAAGGCGGACGACACCACCGTGAGACCGGCGCTCCGGAACGCCTTGGTCAGGTCCGTCGCGATCGTCTCGGCATTCGACTGCATCGGCGAGCCCGAGCCCAGCGAATCGCCGGTGTAGGAATAGCCCCCCGCCGCGGTCGGCCGGAACTGGCCGGCGCCGTAGACAAGCGCGGGCTGCGGCGGAATCTTGGGGCCGCTGTCGCCAAAGAGGCCGCCGAGCAGGCTCGCGCCCAGGGAGATCAGCGGCCCCGCGATCTGCGCACCAGGGATCGGCAACATGGTGACGATGCCGCCGATGGTCTGGCCGATGCCGCTGACCATGCTCGACGTGCTGCCGCCACCCCTCGCGAGATTGAAGATGCCCGAGCCGATGCTTGCCAGACCGCCGATGCCCTGGCCGATGGTGGGACCCGCTCCTGAAAAGATGCCTCCACCATCGCTCAGCCCGCTGAAATAGCTCTGCGCCTGCGCACCCGTCATGCCTGGCATGACGCCTTCAAACGCGGCGGCGCTCGGCCCGCCATATAGAGGTGTCGACAGGAAGTTCCCGACAGCGGAGAACTGCCGCGCCAGCCAGCCGCCGCCCGACGCGCTCCCGGTGTTGAAGATTGAGCCGAGGCCGCCGCCGGTGCCGCCACTGAACATGCCGCCAGAGGCGCTGCCGAACACTCCAGAGCCGCTGCTGCTCGAGTTGCCGCCGGCTACTGATTCGCCGGAAACACCCGTCGCCGACGGAATGATGCCGGTCGGGATGAATCCTGCCGCCTGGCCCAACTGGAAAAGCGGCGTGATGAGAGGTCGGATGATCGCCGCGGCCGCGATCTCGGCGAAGGCTCGCAGGAAGACCTTCTTCATCGCATCGGCGGCCGACTGCGCGTTGAAGCCCGCACCGTTGAAGATGTCGTAGAACGTATCGGCGGCAGAACTCTGGATGTTGTCGTAGGCCGTTTGCCAAGTCCGCTTCGTCGCATCGGCGGCGTCCTTGGCATACTGGATCTGCTCGTCGAGGCGCGCCTTCGTGCCCGCGGCCGTGAGCTGGTCCTGATTCGCCTGCAGCGAAAGATCGGCCCCCTTGCTCACGAGATCGTTCTTCTTTGCCAGCATGGCGAGCTGCGCGGCCATGTCGGGAGCGCCGGTCCGAATGATGTCGAGCTGCTGCTGCGCGAGATCGACCTGGCGCTGCATGTCGGCCAGGCCCTCCTTGGCCTCCCGATTGGCCTTGGACGCAGCCTCGGTCGTCAACGCCAGGGCAATCGGCGCCTGCGCGTTCGGTCCGGCGGCGAGCTGCGCCTGCTTGATGTCGTAGTCGAGCTGGATGCGCTTCTGTTCGGCGACATTCCCGGCGGCTGCGGCCAGCTTATCGGTCAGCTTGATCTGCTGATCGAGGTTGACCAGCATCGTGGCGTCGGTCAGGTCCTGGCGGGCGTCGAAGACCTGCATCTGCAGGCCGCCGGTGCCGTTTTCGTCGTGCGCCGCCTTGGCTTCGGCCTCGGCGCGCTTCATGGCGAAGGCGCCCCTGGTGACGTTGTCCATCGCGGCCGCGATGCCGTCGAGGTCGGCGATCAGCGGCTTCGACGCGTCGATACTGGCCTGCGCGCGGGCCTGCTCGCGGATCTGGCCGAGCGTCTCGGTCAGCACGTCGAGCTTGACCTGCAGTTCCGGCGTGACTTTGCCGAGCTGCTCGAACGTGATGCCGAGGACCTGCATGGCCACCGCAGCGTCGTCTGCCGCCTTCTTGCCATTCCGCATCGCTGCGGTGATCGCCGTCTGGGTCGTCAGCTCGAGGGACTGCTTGGCGATCATGTCGTCGAGCATCTGCAGCTGCTGGGCACTCACCACAGTCTGTGCTTCGTCGATGGAAATGCCGGAGCCTGCCGGGGCGAGCTGATTGACCTTGGCGCTGTAGGCGCGCTGGCCCGGCGTCATGCCGAGCTCGTCCTGCTCTTGCCGGGTCTGAACGGCCTTGATGGCCTGCAGGTACGAGCCGCCAGCGGCGTCCGACTGCTCCCGGAGTGCCTGAAGGGACTTCGTCAGGCGGTCGGTTTCCTGCGCCGCCCTGGACGCGTCCAGGCCAGCTAGGCCGCTCTGCAGCGCATCAAGCCCTTTCGTGACCGTATCGGTCTGCTGTTGCAGCGACCGCATGTCCGCGGCCAGCGGATCGAGCTTGTCGACGATCTTCGACGCGGCGAGCACGGCCTCGTCCGCCGCGCCCTTTGCTGCTCGCTGGACATCCAGGAACTGGGTTTGCAGCCGGCGGGGATCGTTCAACACCGAGGCGTCGGTCTGGCCGGCTTCCCCGAAGGAGATCATTTCCTCGAGGGACAGTGTCGAGCCGTTGTTGCCTATGACCCGGGGCGTAGCCGGTGTTGGACGGTTGGGATTCGCCACGGTAGCCCGGCGCGCCGCGTCCGCCTTGGAAGCGACCAGCTCAATGCCCGTCACGGACTTGTAGATAGAGACTGCGAGATCTTCGGCGCCTCGCAACGCGGCACTGAAGAATCCACCGACAGTGATGCCGGCTTCCTTAAACTTCGCGTCGACCTTCTGCTGCTGCGACAACAGGGCGTCGAAGACCTGCCGGTTGGTGATCTGGCCGGCATCGGCCATCAACCGCAGCTGGGTGACGCTGACACCGAGCCCATCCGCGATGCGGCGACCGAGCCCCGGCATGCTCTCGAGGATGGCGTCGAGATTGGAGGCGCTGACGTTACTCTCCTTCAACGCGCGCGCCAAAGCCGCCGAACCAGCCGATTGTTCCTCCGGTGTCGATCCGCCAAGCCTGCCGACCTGGCTGACGACAGAGGTGAGGTTCGCGACTTCCTTGCCCGTCGCACCGACGAAGACGCTGGCACGGGAGAAGTTCGCGTACTGCGCCGTTACCTGCTGGATCGATTCGCCTGCTGCTGTGGCTTGCTTCGCGATGTCGGCATAGGCCTGTGCAGAAAGTCGCTGATCCCCCAGCATATCGCCAAGCCGGCGCTTCTGTGTCTCCAGCGCGTCGTTCAACTCCTTAAGGGCACTGACCCCCAACGCCGCGGCGCCGACCCCGAGCGCCGCACCGCCGCCGATGAGGAGCGGCTTGGGAATGGCCGCCAACGTATTCCCGATGCCGCCGAACACTTGCGTGATCTGTGGTCCCTGCTGGGCCGCAATCATCAGCGGGTTCATGCCGCCGGCGACCGAGGTGAAGATGTCGTTGAGCTGGTAGCCCAAGATGAGCTTCTGCTGCGCCGTCAGCGACGTCCGGCCCGAGGCGACGGGCGACGGCGATGCAGGCGCTGGCACCGAACCAGTGTCAAAATAGAACGCCTTGATCTGATCTGGCGTGATCGCGTCCACCGCCGCCATCGTCTCCCGCGACTTCGTGCTGGCCGCGTTGATCATGTTCTGCTCGGCCAGCCTGCCGTAACCCGCGGCCTGCGACTGCGCAGTAGCGAAGGCAGTCGCAGCGACGGTCGCGCTGCCATAGACATGAGCGAGAGCGTCGGTCGATCGCGCGACGCTATCCATGAGGGTTCGGGTCTCGGCGAGCGAGGCCTGCGCGGCCTTCTGTTCGGCGAGGCGAGCGAACCCCGCAGCCTGGGCCTGCGCCGAACTGGCAGCCGATGTCGCGGCCCTTGCCAGTTCAAGGACGCCACCGGCCGTCGTCCGGTATGCCGTGTTGAGGTTGGTCGCCGACTGCGCCGCGGTGGCAAGGTCGATCGCCGTCTTCTGGATCGCCCCCCCGGCCGCGTTGCTCGCCGACTCCAGCGCCCCCAGCGCAGACCCAGCTGACGAAGCGCCCTGGTCGATCGCCGCGAGGGCCCTGGTCGCAGCCGTGCTGCCATCCACCGCCTTGGTCGCATTGATCTCGAGGTAAATGACCCGGCGTTCGATCTCATCGGCCATCGGGGCTACCTCTTGTTCTTATCCGCGGCGGCGCGCACGCCGGCGGCGATCCGTTCATGCTCGATATTCAGGTAGGCGCGATCGAAGCCGCGGATGATCCGGCAGAAGTCGTCGAGGTCGTCGCCGCGGTACCGGAGCTGCCGGCCTTCCTCGCGGATCAGGTTGCGAGGGATGGGATCAGGGAAGGAAACGCCGCCGCCCAGGCCGAGAGAGAGCGAGGTCCTGGGGCGGTAAAGCGAGAGTTCCTCGAAGACCGTCCAGTATGGCGCGGCCTCAGCGGATAGATCGGGCTGCTCCAGCAGCTTGTCCGTTGCCCAGTCGTCTCCGCCTGGCTTTAGCGCAAGTCGCTGCCAGTTGGCAGCGTCTGCCCCGTGCTTGGACCGCCACTCGATGAGCCTTTTCCCTCGCCGACGACGACCTCGACCTTGGCGCCGCGGAAATTCTGGTTGTCGAAGGCCGTCCGCTGAATCGCCGGGATGACGTCATCGGTCTCCATGAGGTAGGAGCGACAGGCCTCCTGCGAAAACGGCACAGCGGCATCGTCTTCGCCCTTCACGTCCCACTGAAACACGAAGATGCGGGTGAACCATTCTGCCTGATACGTCTTCACGCGCTCGTCCGAAGCGTTGGCGCGCTGCAGACGGCGCAAGCCGTTGATGTAGTCGTCGCCGAACTTCAGCCAGCGCGGGTTGGCGTCGGTGGCGGCCAGGATCCAGAGAGTATCGCCACCAGGAAAACCAATCTCGGTGCCGGTCTCGCCCTCGATCGCGCGGTTTCGCTTCAGCCTGTCGGCATTCTTGAACTTGTAGCTCATCGGAATCCTCCTGACGGTGAGTGTTGGAGTGCGGGACCGCTGGCCTCAGACAGCAGTCGCTGTATCGCCGGTGCTGGCGCCCCCAGTCGTGCGAGCAAGCCCCTTGGCGATCCAGTCCGTGGCCAGTTCGTCCCCGACCTCGACCGTGGTGCTCTGCACCAACACTTCCTTACGCTCGAGTTCGACGCGCTCTTGGCCGCCACCCGGCTTCGTCACGGTCCTGAACTCGCCAGTCGGCACATAGCGATGAAACGACTGCAGAATGAGCAGCTTTTGCATGCGTGGTCCTTCGATGAGGTGAGGCACTCAGGCTTTACGCCGGCCGCCGGAGATCAGGGGACCAGGCCGACGTTGCGCGTCCACACGATCGCGGCGCTGTCGCTGGCGGCATAGCGGGCGCCGAACTGCAACGTGACCATGTTGTCCCCGCTGGAACCCGGATCCGTGACGTCGGGGTTCCAGACGTCGACGTTGTTGAGTTGGATCTGGTCCATGTAGTCCTCGACCGAGCCGAGCAGGAGGTCGAGCGTCAGGCCAGTCTGCCGGTTCACGAAGGTGCTGTAGTCGGTGAGCTGCGTGAAGTAGAGCTGCACCTGCCCGGTGACATCGAAGGCCCCCAAGCCGAGGTCGAATGGGTTCGGCGAAGGCGGCATGACCTTCGCGTCGCCGTGCCCAGATGGCAAGCCGGTGCCATAATCCGCGTCGGCGCGGACCCGGATGCTCCGCGGACTACCAGGTCCTGGACCCCCGGCAGAACAAGGAAGCGTTGCTGCCCCCGCAGTGGTCTCACCGCGGCCGGAGGCCCGAGCTCAGGCATGGCGTGCCGTCGCCTCGTGCCGTACATCCTGATGATGCTGCGCCGTGGCAAGGACCCGACACCGGCTGAACAAGGAAGCCCCCCGTCACCATCTGCATCTGCCGTGCACCCCGCCCCCGGTGCGCGGTCGCCGTACCGCGTCTGGTGGCGCCTTCTCGCCCGTGCCGACCGCTCTACATCACTAGGCCGTAAGCTTGTCACTACCGCACCAAATTTATCGGTCCGGTCGTCGCGCGACGCCGCCGCGCCAGGTCACGGGACCTCGCCGTCTTCTTCGCCCCTGTATTCCCAGCTAGCGATGAAGTTGCTTTCGATGGCAGCTCCGTGCCGACGACGGGCACCGGCGTTGCGCGCCAATCGGTGTCGCTGGCGGAGCGGGCCTGACCCGCTGGAACCCGGCGGTGACGTCGGGTTCGCGTGGCTGGATCTGGTCCATGTGGCCTCGACCGAACCCAGGTGTCTGCCGGTTCACCTGCTGGTGAACTCCTGGCCTGCCGCCGGGGCCGAAGGCATACTTCTCCCGCATCGCATTCGAGATCGTCATGTCGAGGCTCATGATCTTCGGCGTCGTGATGCCGAACAGATCGTTCACGGTGATGTCGTTCGACGACACGGGATCGTCGCCGGGGGTCGGCGCAGCATAAGTCGAGGAGCCGAGCGCCGCTGTTCCGGTGGTTTCCAGCAGCGCCTTGATGGCGAAAGTCAGCGTGCCGGGATCACCGCCGCCCGCGAGAGGGATCGAGAGCCTGAGGCTGTCGCAGAGGCAGCCGGCAAGGCGCCGATAGGGGTCGGTAGTGCCGCCCTCATACTTTTCCTCGAGCGTGAAGGGCTTTTTGGTCGAGGCATTCTTGAGGGCGTTGGTCGACCAGGCGCCGCAAAGCAGCGACTCGAGCAAGACATCGGAGCCGGCATCGCGAACGAGCGGCATGTTGATGGACTTCGGATAGGACGCCAGGCCGCTGACCATGTTGGCGGCCATTCGGTCGGGACGGCGCTCCGGCGACCTCTGGGCGCCACGCTGCGGGCTACCGGTTACCGAGGAATCCCGCAGCAACTTGAAGCCAGGCGACGTCGGCGTCGTGCCTTGGGTGACCTCCGCCACGACAGCCGTCTGCTTGTTGGCGCTATCCATCGCGCATTGCTCCTCTTGCAGGTATGAAAAAGCCGCCCGGAGGCGGCTGATGTTGCACCGGCGGCAATGCCGCTAGCCGACGTTGAAGCGCTCGTACTCGAGGCCGATGCTTTCGACCCACATGCCAGCTTCATCCTGGCCGCCGCCCATGGCGCCGGTACGCTTGATGCGAATCGCGCGGGCACCGATCGGAATACGGCGACCACGGAACGCGGCGCGGATCGTCTCGATGAAGCTTTCCGCCCTGTCGCGCTCCGTCTTGCCGGCGTTCTGGCGCACTACGGCGCGCACCGTGATCTGGCCGATCTCCTGCCAATCATTGAAGCCAGGTGCGCCGAACGTGTACTGGCTCTCGTCGCCGCCGGGGAACTCAAGTTCGAAATAACCGGTGCTGGCGTCCGGCTTCACGCCGGTGTTGAGGGTATCCTTGTGCGGCCAGGTGATCGATGGATGGGCCAGTAAGATGGCGTCGAGCGAGCCGCGGACGGCGTCTCGGAAGTTGTCACCCGCCATCGTTGGCTGTCTCGTCTGGTTTGATGAACAGCTGCAACGCCGGGTACACTTGGTCGCGCTGCGCGCGGCCGCGCGGGTGACGCGCCACCCACTTGCCGTTGATCCTGACGCGACCGCCGCCGACGGTGCCCCAGACCTTCACACCGGTGTTCAGCTTCACGTACTTGAAGTCGACGAAGAGCGACTTCGAGTAACGCTGGACGACAAGCCGCTGCACGACGCGATAGATACCATTGGGCGCCTGGCGCGAGCTTCCCCGACGACGAGCGCGCTGCGTTCGAGCATTCGCCGTGGCGCCCTCGAGCTTGCGGGCATAGATACTCGGGTTGACGATCTGGATGCGATCGCCGGGACCAATCGCGGAGAGCGCGACCCGAAGATTACCGCTGACCGCCTTGCCGTTGATCATGACGACGTGTTCGTCCCTGTAATGACCTCCTGCTGCCGGACCAACCGGGCTCAGCTCGATGAGCTTCGCCAGCGCCCACAGGACCGCATCGGCCATGCTCGGCCGGGCAACGAACACGATCCTGCCGAACGATTTGACGTCTTGGGCCGCCTTGCCGCGGATACCGTCGGTAACGACGACCACGTCCTTGTCGAGGCCGGCCCGCGCGCGCTCTTCGCTGGCGATCTGCACCGTCGCCTGTTGCACCCATCTGCCGATGCCGGCGGCAAGACTGGCCAGGTTACCGCCGTCAATGCGAAGGGCCGCGACCATCAGCCGGCTACCTCGAGCTCGTAGAGCGCCACGGTCTCGCCATCGCGAATCGGCGTGACGTCAAGAATGGCGCGCACGCGTCCGTCGACCGTGAGGGTGTCCCCCGCTCCATCGCCACCGGCGCTCGGCACTTTCAGCGCCCAATCCGAAGCTGCGAGTTCGACAGTGCCGATCTTGACCCTGAAACTCTGCTGGTCAGCGTTCCCAACCTGGTCGACACCGCCACCGATGCGCCGGCCTTTGAGCGTGATCGGAATCTCGCCGACGCGGTTGAGCGTCATCGTCGCGCCCTTGAGCGCAATCATCCAGGAGGCATTGGCGACGAGGCTCATGGCTACACCGTCCAGGACGTGTATGGCGCCAGCGCCGTTTCAAGGGACTTGAGGAGGCCACTCTTGCTGATGCTATCGCCTCCAATTACTGCATACGCGGCCGACCCGAGGCCATCCGTGCTCTGCGAGCGAAGGGACTGGTCGCGATCGGTCTGCAGATACTGCATCTTGACCTGGTCGATGACCCGCATCTCCAGCCCGGCTGGCACACCGGTCGGCAGATCCCAGCCCGCGATGAACTCGACAACGGTATCGGCTCCCAACCACGCGCAGGCATCGCCTACACGCTGGATCATCCCGCCATCAAGGATGCGATAGCCGTCCGGGTCGAGGCTATCGCCACCTATAACCACGATCGCAATCGAAATGATGGGCGTCCGCCAGGGCAGCACCAGCAGATTCGTGCTGCGACCGCGGCCTCGGTGAGCCCACGTCGCGCGCAGCGACTCGCGACCGAACGTCGGATCGGTGGCGCCAGCTCGAGCGAGCCTCGCCTCCCGAGCACAATCCGAGCTGACGCCGTCGATGATGCTCGTGATCAGAGCGTCATTCGCCGAGTCAGTAATGCGAAGTGCCGCCTTCACCTTCTCGACGGTGGTCAGTCGGCGCGCAGCACCTGCCGCGGCCGGCGTCACGACCTCGAATAGGGGCTGGCTCACCGGGTCGTCGACCTCCGACGGGGAGAATTGCGCCCTTCATCGGGCTCAAGCCCCGTCTCCTCGGCCCATTTCTCGCGAACCGCGATCTCGGCCAGTTCGCCCTCGATCAGGTCACCGAGTTCGAACCTGGTCGGATAGAGTTCGCCGTCCTTGGCGCCGTAGAAAGTGGTGATTGCCGTAGCATTCATCGCCTTGCTCCGATCAGGCTGGAGGATTCGGCGTCGGGGCGTTGCGTGGGTGGCCGAGGATCCACACGCCCGCGATGAAGGCATTGCCGGCATTGGCCGCTGGCGTGATCGTCACGCGCGCGTAGCGTTTGCTCGTGCGCAGGCCGATCTTGAACACCTTGTCGTCGTCGCTGAACAGGAAGCTCGCCTGTGTTTCCAGGCCGAGCAGCTGATCGTCGGGAACTGCCGCGGCATCCGACAGGTTGGCCGCGTCGCCATGCTCTACCAGCGTAGTGAACGTCGCATCAGCGTCGGCGAGCAAACCGGTCAGGATGGCGAACTCGGCAGCATCATAACCGGCAAGATCGACGATCTGGGACACCAACGCCGTATTGTCCGCAACGGCCGCCGCCGGGCTGATGCCGCGCCTCAAATGAATATTGTTGTGCAGGTCCTGCATGATGGGTCCTTCAAGTGCAGAATGAAAAAGGCGTCCGAGAAGAGCGCGCCTTCGATCGACATCCGGTGGTCGCCGACCGATCAGGTCGAGCACTTCAGCTTGCGAATGGCCTCGGCCAGCGTCACGGCGCCGCCGACACGCTTCCAGAACAGGAAGCGGACGTTGCCGCTGGTGGCCTGGGTGAGATTGTCCCGCTGCAGCGACATGGCGAGGCGATCGACCAGCGTATAGGCGCGCGCGAAGTCGCCATAGGCGATCGGGTAGGTATTCGCCCCCTCGCTCGGCATGTCGGGGATTTCCACGTACGGGTCGCCGTCGATCGCATTGGGCTTGCCGAGCGCAATGCCGGGCATCCAGATGTACTGCTTGTTGGCATCCTTGAGCTTGCGGACCGAACCCAGCGTGGTGCGGTTCAGGGCCCAGGTGGCATTGCGCGTGTAGGCCGTCTTGATCGCGTGCTTCAGGGTGAGAATGCCGTCGGCCTGGCCGTTGGCGTCCGCCACCGTCGCGGCCGATCCCGACACGGTCGAGCCGACATCGGTATTGGTCAGGAAGCCCTCGCACTGGTTGACGCCCGTGCCGGCCACGACCTCGGCGCCTTCCTTGACCGCGAACTGCTCGTCGGCCTCGAGCCGCAGCTCGGCCTCCAGGTCGAACGCCGAGTCTTCCAGGTTCTGCCGGCTGATGTCGATCAGCGCGCACATCTCGGGGGCCACGATCTCGATCATGCCCCAGGTGAGACCGGTCGTTTCGGTGCGGGTCTCCTGCTCGCCGACGCGGCGCGCGGCAAACTGGCCGGTGCGCTTGGGCAGCATGATGGACTTGGCCCCGGTCGACCGGACCCGGACCAGGGAGCGCACCGGCGACATCTCGGTGATGCCCTTGATGATCTCCTTCACGTACTCCGGCGGCGCCAGGTAGCCGCCGGTCGTGTCGTTCTGGATCGACAGCGACTTGCACTCCGCCTCGACGTCGGCCAGCACCTTGCGATGCTCGTCGGAGAGCGGCGTTCCTCCCATCGAGGACAGCACCGCCGCGCGCGCCCAGGTCGCGTGGGTGGCCTTGCGCTGCAGCGTGAGGTCTTCGCCGCCGACCAGGGGACGCTTGAGCTTCAGTTCCAGCTTGTCGATGGTCTCGCGAAGCTCC
>JAHCJV010000124.1 GCA_026126105.1 Enhydrobacter sp. | reverse complement strand
CGCTGCGACCGAGTCGACGACCAGCACGTCGATCGCTCCGGAGCGGACCAGCGTATCGGCGATCTCCAGCGCCTGCTCGCCGGCGTCGGGCTGCGAGATCAGCAGGTTGCCGATGTCGACCCCGAGCTTCCTGGCGTAGCCCGGATCGAGCGCATGCTCGGCATCGACGAAGGCGCAGGTGCCGCCCTTCTTCTGGGCTTCGGCGATGACATGCAGCGCCAGCGTCGTCTTGCCCGAGCTTTCGGGACCGTAGATCTCGACGATGCGGCCCTTGGGAAGGCCGCCGATTCCGAGCGCGATGTCGAGGCCGAGCGAGCCCGTCGAAATCGCCTCGATCTCGATCGCCTCGCGCTGGCCGAGCTTCATGATCGAGCCCTTGCCGAAGGCGCGCTCGATCTGAGCCAGCGCTGCATCGAGGGCCTTGTTCTTGTTCTCCATGCCTTCCTTCTCGACCACTTTCAGCATCGCCGACATTGGCATCCTCCTGTTTGTCCCACGCCTGCCTCGAAAGCGGCAATGCGGATAAGTCCGCCGGGAAAGAAGGCCAATGTACCCAATTTGTTCCAATCGACAAGGAGCAAATAAGATACTGATTCAGATATCGTTATTGACAAATGTTCCAGATGCGTTCCCGCTCTTCCTCAGGCACCTGTGGATAATTCTCACAGCGCCGTCATGCCGCCATCCACGAACAGCAGCGCGCCGGTGACGTAGGAGGCATCGTCGGAGGCCAGGAACAGGATGGCAGCGGCGACCTCCTCCGGTCTCCCCGGGCGCTTCAGCATTGTGCCTCGCGCGGCCTGGGCATTGTATTGCTCGACGGTTTCCCCGGCGGCCGCGATACGGCGTGCGTGGAACGGCGTGAAGATCGGTCCGGGGCCGACGGCATTCACGCGAATGCCTTCCGAGGAGTGGTCGGCGGCAAGCGCGCGAGTTAGGCCCGCAATTGCAGCCTTGCTCGTGTCGTACTGAAGATTGCCGCCGCCGGCGACCACGGAACGGATCGAGGCGACATTGACGATGGCGCCGCCCTTGGCGCGGCGCATCAGCGGAACGGCGGCCTTGGCGCAGAAGACGTAGCTCATCAGGTTGACGTTCAGGATTTCGTTCCAGCTCGCCGCGCTGGCCTCGTCGACCTTCTCGTATTTGCGGATGCCGGCATTGTTGACGAGGATGTCGAGGCGCCCGAACTGCTGGGCCGCACCGTTTACGAAGGCGAGGCACGCGTCCTCCGTGCCGACATCGGCCTGCGTGAAGGCGACCTTGGCGCCGGTGGCCGCGAGTTCCGCCGCCACCAGGCGCCCACGGTCGCCGTCCCGGTCGCAGAACGCCACGCTCGCGCCCTCCGCGAGGAAGCGCCGTACCGTCGCTTCGCCGATTCCCGATGCCCCACCCGTCACCGCCGCGACCTTGCCGTCGAGCCTGCCCATGTTCATCCCTTTCATTGCCTCGTGAAACGCGCGTCATCGCGTCCAACCCGACGAGAATGCCGCCCATAGCTCAGCCGGTCAAAACCGCGGCGCCGGAGCCGGAGCGCTCGTCCCTGGCGTACGCTCTTCAGGACGCGAGCGACATCAACATGGCCGTGTCGGTAGATTGGCGAAACTCCACGATCTTGCCGTCGCGAAAAGCGATCATGTCCACGGCCTGCATCGTCGCGGACTTGCCCGTCGGGACGAACGTCACGCGGGCCGCCCACTGCAGCGCGACCCTGTCCCCATCAATCAGGAAAGCAGTCTCCTCCCAATCGTCGAAGCGCCAGTTTTCGATCAACTGCCTGACCGATTCCCGGACCGCCGGCCTGCCGCAGCAGTCCTCGCTCATGGCCGCGATGCCGGTGCCCCGGCCGTTCAACGAAAAGACGGCCTCCTCGGCCAGGTCCCTTACCGTCCCGTCGAGATCACCCCGTACACGCGCTGCGTAAAGCGACCTTACTGTCTGTTCCATGTGGGCACGATTGGTCATATTCCCCCCGCGAGTGTTGCATCGGAAACATGCCGTACAACGCAAGGATGCACAACGTCCCCACCGAGCGGCGCGGTCCCGATCCTGTCATGCGGCGGCGCCCAAAGACGCCTCCACGGCGTAGATCCCGACCGGCCGGGTCTTGCCCTTCACGACGACCACGTTGACGGGCTGGATATCGTAGGCCTCGGGGTCGGCGAGTTCTTGAAGGGTGAACTCCGAGATCAGCAGCGGCTTGCCGTAGTCCTTGGTCAGGCTCTCCACCCGTGCCGCGAGGTTGACCGCATCGGAGATCACCGTGCCGTCCATGCGATCCTTCTCGCCGATGGTGCCCAGCATCAGCAGGCCGGTATTGATCCCTACCCCGATCGCGATGGGCTGCAGGCCGGCGGAGCGCCGATCTTCGTTGAAGAGTTCGAGCGCGGCCATCATGGCGACACCGGCCCTTACGGCGTCGTCGGCGTCGACGAACAGCGCCATGATGGCGTCGCCGATGTACTTGTCGATGAAGCCGTTGTGATTGCGGATGACCGGTCCCATGCGATCGAGATAGGCATTGATGAAGGCGAAGTTCTCGTCGGGGTCCATGTCCTCCGACAAGGTCGTGAAGCTGCGGATGTCCGAGAAGAGAATGCTCATCTTCTCCCGCTTGTTGTCGCCGAGCGCGACATCGACGATCGACGGCTTGCCGATGATCGCCAGGAAGGCCTGCGGCACGAAACGCTCGATCGACAGGTTGGTGTGCTTGAGATCGAGGATCGTCCGGCGCACCGCGTCGCGCATCGAGGCGAAGCTCACGGCGAGCTGGCCGATCTCGTCGACCCGGTCCGTGTTGGCGATGGCCTGGTCGAGATCGCCCTGCGCGATGGCGCCGGCCTCGCCCCGCAGGTTGAACAGCGGATCGAGAAGCTGCCGCTGCAGGAGGCGCGCGGCGATCCAGAACACGGCCGGCAACAGCACCACGAGCACGACCATGGAGCTCAGCAGTACCTGCAGCACCGCTTCCCGGGCGAGGCCGGTGTCGTACGTGATCTGGCGGATGACGAACTTCGAGGAGACCGGGCTGCCGGGCTCCGTGGCAGCCTTGGTCTCTTCGCCGCTATAGACGGTAAGGGTGCGGCCGTCGCCGGCCGCGACTTCCTCGCGACGGTCCTTCTGCACCCGCGCTGCCAGTGCGGGATCGAGCTTCTTGCCGACGTTGAGCAGCGACCAGGTCCCTGCCGGGGTGACCAGGTAAAGATCGACTTCCTTGACGTAGGGATTCGAGCGCACCGCGTCGGAGAACAGGTCACGGAAGAAGAAGTCGCTCATCCAGCCGAAATCGCCGTGGGCCAGGCTGGTGCGCACCTCGGTCGAGATCTCGATGATGTAGGCCTTCCCCTTCGGTCCCAGGTAACTGTAGGTCCGCAGCGTGCCGGTCAGGCTCGACATGTCGATGCCGTCGTTCATCACCCGGCCCGCGCCGTAGACCAAATCGAGAAAGCGCGTGAAGTCGCTCTCCGGAAAGGCGAGGTTCATGTCGGAGGCGAGGTTGGTCTGGAAAACCTTGTGCGAGCGGTCGATGAAATAGATGTGCTGCACGTCGAATCTTCGGACGAGCGCATCGAGATCGGCCACGGACAGATCCGCCGGACTTCGGCCGGAACCTTCGAACTCCGCTGCGATCTCGGGCAAGACCTTTTCCATGTGCGCCACGATTCGCCGGTGCTGCGATCGCAGCATCGTTTCGAAGACGGCGAAGCGATCGGAAAGGCTCTCCTCCAGTCTGTGGATCTCGTTGTCCTGCTTGTCCGAAACCAGACGGTACATGGCCAGCGAAGCCACGACAGTAGCTCCCACGCTCACGGCAAGCATGACGGCGAACAGGAACAGCCCGACCTTGCGCTTCATCCCCACTGCCGATCTCCCGCTAAGCGATCAGCAGCCAACGCCGCCGCCCGGAGGGTGCATGCTCTCGATCAGCTCGGCCGCCTCCTCCAGCCCCCGCAACCGTGCGGCATCGGCGGGGGTCCGGCCTTTGCCGTCACGCACGGCGGGGTCCGCTCCATGATCGATGAAGAGGCGCGCAACCTTCCCGGCAACGTCCTCGTCGTCCGGCAGGCAGTAGAGAGGCGTCGGAGCCTCGTCCTGGGCGAGCCGCTGGTTGGCCAGCGCCGGCTCCGCGTTCAGCACGGCCTCGAGCCGATCGAGGGCGCCCAGCGCGGCCAGCGCCCGGACATCGCGGCTGAGGGGCACCAGGCGTTCGAACAGCTGCGAGCAGCCCATCACGACCGCCCAGCTGAGGGGCGTGCCGCGCCATTTCCGCTCGCGCAGGTTCGCGTCCGCGCCGGCATCGAGCAGCCGCTCCACGGTGGCCCTCGAACCCGACTGCACGGCCCGGTGCAGGGGACTGATCCCGTCGCCATCGAGCGCCCGCGTGTCGGCGCCGAGCTCCAGCAGGAGGCGGGTTGCCTCGGCGTCGCCGAAGCCGGCTGCCGCCAGCAGCGGTCCCGGGTCGCGCACGAGGTCCGGCTGGGTCGCCAGAAGGGTCCTCGCGGCTCCTGCGTCATGGCGCAGGCAGGCGGCCTGGAACGCCTCGGACCCCGTCAGCACGACCGGCCGCGCACCGCGCCGCTCCAGCAGGTCCTGCATCTCCAGGAAGCCCGAGAGCTGCGCCACCACGTGCACAGGCTGCCTGGTATAGGCGTGCGCTGTGTTCGGATCGGCGCCCCGGTCCAACAGCCAGCCGGCGCGGAGCAGATGGTTGGACCCGACGGCGTTGCCGAGCAGGTAGTCGAGGGTCGACAGGCCGAAGCCGTGTCCCAGGCTCGCGCCGGCGGTCGTACGCCACTGGTCGACTGCGCCCTTTGCCTCGCAATGACGCCACAGCAGATCGTACCAGTAGACGTCCTCGCCCACGATCGAGACGTTGTAGAGCGTCTGGATATCGAACGGTCTGGCGCCGGCCGAGATCAGCCGTTCGACCAGCTCGGTCGCCTGGGGATGGCTGGGCCTTGCACCTTCCCCAAGCCGGACCGCCCCGGCCAGCACCGTGAAGGAATTGCCCCAGCCGTCGTCGAAGGCGAAGTTCGGATCGGCGCCCGCCTCCAGCAGGCGCTGCGCGATGGCGAGCGCATTGGTGCTGTCGAGGCGGCTATAGGCCACGTACGCCAGCGCCGTCCAAGCCTGCGGACCGGCGGTCTTCATGGCCGATTGAGGATCGGCCGCGAGCCGCCGCTCGACCTCCGCCAGGTCGCCGCACGCCGCCGCCGTGAACACGCTGTCCTTCGCGATCTCCGGATAGCGCGCAATAATGCGTCGGGCGGCGGAGAGGTCACCATCCCACCCGTGGCGCAGGAGCTGCTCCACTCGCTCCATGTGGGTTTTGCGGTCCAGGGCGATGTCGTCGAGCGCGGCCTTGAGCGCGATCCAGCTCTCGCAGCCGTATTCGAGCGCCAGTGCCTGATGCATGTCGCGCAAGGCGGGTTGGGTCGGCGCGCCGGGCCATGCAGCAGCGAGCCGCACGCGGGCGTCGGCATCTCCCGCGCGCAGCGACTTCAGCCAGCGCTTGGCGTCTTTCCTGAGGGTTTCGAGACGTGTCTTGGCCGTGAACTCGCGGCGCATCGCTGACCTTCCTTCCCATTGCCAGACGTCCGCTTACGAAAGGCCGGAAGAAGGGCTCGTAAGGTCGAGATGAGACTGGATGGGAGCAGGCTCCCTTGCCGCGGACAGGAGGCGCACCAGAACGCTCTGCTGCTGATGAAAGCGGAGGTCTGGCTCTGTTGTCAATGCCCACCGCGCTCGGCCACCTCCCCACATCCCAGACTGCCCGAGACATGGCCGTTTGCCGAATTGTCCCCGGCTACCGGAACGCCGTAACACCGACGCCACAGAACTGAAACCTCTTCCACATCGGCGGGCTTTAGCGGTCCCGCATGACCAGCGTAGCCGAAGGCCAGGCATCGTTCGGCGCGTCACGCGTCCGGCTCGGCTCGGGCGCGCGCTCGCGACGTCGGGCATTTCCCTGGCTGCTGCTGGCGCCGTCGCTCCTGCTGCTTGCGGCCTTCACCTATCTGCCGATCGTGCGGGTCGCCTGGGAATCCTTGCACGACAAGCCGCACGGCACGCGGGAGAGCCTGTTCGTCGGGCTGGGCAATTACGCCGTGTTGTTCTCCGACAAGGCCTTCACCCAATCGGTCGTCAACAACCTGATCTATGCCGCCGGCACGGTGCCGCCCAGCATGGCTTTGGCGCTGCTGTTCGCGCTCGCGGTGCAGCGCTCCACGCGTTTCAACGCGGTGGTGCGCGCGCTGCTGCTATTTCCCTCCATGGTGCCCCTGGTCGCGGCCGCCTCGCTGTTCTTCTTCATCTTCCTGCCCGGCGTCGGGCTGTTCGACTACTACCTCGCCAAGATCGGCGTGCGCGGCGTCAACTGGCTAGGCGATCCCGACGTGGCACTGTGGTCACTGATCGGCATCACGATCTGGAAGAATGCTGGCTACTACATGCTCTTCTACCTTGCGGGGCTGCAGACCCTGCCGGGCGACGTGCTCGAGGCGGCGACGATCGACGGCGCCAACGGCTGGCAGCGGCTGCGCCATGTGATCGTCCCGCTGCTCGCACCGACAACGGCCTTCGTGCTGGTGATCGCGCTGATCAACGTGCTGACCCAGGTCGACCATGTGATCGTGCTGACCAAGGGCGGGCCCAGCAACTCGACCAAGCTGGTGCTCTATTACATCTACGAGCAGGCGCACGAGAACTTCGCCGCCGGCAAGGCCGCCGCGGCGAGCCTGCTGTCGGTGTCGTTCCTGCTCGCGCTGTCGGTCGTGTCGCTGAAAACGATGGAACGAGGCGCGCATGCCGCCTCCTAGCCGTCGCTGGGTGCGCACGACCACCGTCGTTGCCGGGCTGATGGTCGTCACCGCCTTCCTGTGGTCGACGCCGTTTCTATGGACCCTGGTCGCCTCGTTCCGTCCCGAGATGGCGGGCGGGATCGGCATGGCGTCGCTTGTGCCGGACTACGTGCCGACACTCGACAATTTCGCGCTTGCCTTCGAGAGCGGCGACTTCGCGGTCTACTACCTCAACACCGCGATTGTGGCCTTCGGCATCCTGGCGGTGCAGATCGTGGCGATCTCGCTGGCGGGCTACGCCTTCGCCCGTCTCTCCTTCCCCGGCCGCGACACGATCTTCTACGTTTTCCTGCTGCAGCTCATGCTGGTGCCGCCGATCCTGATCGTGCCCAACTTGCGCACGATCGTCGATCTCGGCCTCTACGGCAGCCTGCTCGGCGTCATGGCGCCCTACTTCGCCTCTGCCTTCGGCACCTTCCTGATGCGCCAGACCTTCCGCCAGATCCCGCGCGACTTCGAGGAGGCCGCCACGATCGACGGCGCACAGTGGTGGCAGACCCTGTGGCACGTGCTGCTGCCGATGGCCAAGCCCGGCCTGATCGCCTTCTCGCTGGTCTCGCTGATGGCGCACTGGAACGAGTTCCTGTGGCCGCTGATGGTGCTGAACGATCCCAGCACCCACACCCTCACCATCGGCCTGGCGAGCTTCGCGCTCAGCACCGAGGGCGGGCGCGAATGGGGCCTGCTCGCCGCCGGCACCCTGCTGGTGATGTTCCCGCTGCTCGCCCTGTTCGCGGTCTTCCAGCGTCGCTTCGTCGACAGCTTTCTGTTTTCGGGTCTCAAGGGATAACGAGGAGATAGATGATGCGTTGGCTTCCTTCACTCGCCACGGCCGTTGCCGTGCTCGCTCCGGCATTCGCCGGCGCACAGACGAAGATCGACTTCTTCTTCCCCGTGCCGGTCGACGGCAAGCTGGCGCGCGAGATGGCGCGCCTCACCAAGGTCTACAACGACAGCCAGAAGGAGGTCGCCGTCACCGCCGTCTATACCGGCAGCTACGACGACACCAAGCTCAAGGCGCAGGCCGCGGCGAACGCCGGCAAGCCGCCGGCGGTGGTGCTGATGAGCGCCAACTTCGTGCTCGACCTCAAGCTTGCGGGCGACGTGATCTCGCTCGAGCCGATGCTCAAGGCGGAAGGCACGACGCGCGCCAAGTTCCTCGACGATTTCTGGCCGGCGGTGCACGCCAATGCGGTCGTCGACGGCGACCTCTATGCCGTGCCGTTCCAGAACTCGACGCCGCTGCTCTACTACAACAAGGAGCACTTCAAGGAAGCCGGCCTCGATCCCGAGAAGCCGCCGCAGACCTGGGCCGAGCTGGTCGATGCGGCGAAGAAGCTGACCAAAGCCGACCGCATGGGCTTCGGCCTGCCCGAGGGCTATGACTATCTCGGCTGGATCATGGAGGCGCTCTCGATGTCGAACGGCGGCCGCTACTTCAACGAGGAGTATGGCGGCGAGGTCTACTACGACACGCCCACGATGCTGGGCGCGGTGCAGTTCGTCGAGGACCTGGTGTTCAAGCACAAGGTGATGCAGCAGGGCGTTGTCGAGGGCGGCGCTCTGTCGACCAGCTTCCTGGCCGGCAAGGTGTCGATGATGCTGCTCTCGACCGGCAGCCTCTCCTTCGTGCGCGAGAACATGAAGCAGCCGTTCGGCGTGGCCTTCGTCCCGCGCAACGTGCGCAACGCCGTGCCGATCGGCGGCGGCTCGCTGGTGATGTTCAAGGGCCTGAACGAGGAGCAGAAGGCGGCCGGCTGGAAGTTCGCGAAGTGGCTCTCCTCGACCGAGACGCTGGGTGGCTGGAGCCGCTTCACCGGCTACTTCTCGCCGCGCAAGTCGCCCTACGACACCGCCGAGATGAAGGACTTCATGGCCAAGAACCCCGAGGCCAAGGTGGCGCTCGACCAGCTGCCCTACGCCAAGCCGTGGTTCGCGACCTACCAGACGGTGGCGGTGCGCAAGGCGCTGGAGGACGAGGTCCAGGCCGTGCTGAACGGCAAGAAGAAGGCGCCGCAGGCCGTCAGGGACGCGCAGAAGAACGCCGATGCGCTGATGAAGCCTTATGTCGACCAGACGGCGCTTAAACTGCCGTAATCATCGTCTTCCGGACCGCGAGCCTCTGGCTCGCTCATGAGCATGAGCGAGCTGGAAGCTCGCGGTCCAGAAAAGCATGAAGGAGACGAAATGACCCTCATCGCCCAGATCACCGACATGCATATTCGGCCGTCGGGCAAGAAGGCCTACGGGCTGGTCGACACCGAGTCGATGCTGCGCGCGGCGGTCGCCTCGATCCTCGCCCAGCCGAAGAAGCCCGATGCCGTCATCGCCACCGGCGACCTCACCGACTGCGGACTGGTCGAGGAGTACGAGCTGCTGCGCGACTGCCTGAGGCCCCTGCCGATGCCGGTGTACCTGATCCCCGGCAACCACGATCGCCGCGAGAACATGCGGCTGGTGTTCGGTGGCGACGGCTACCTGCCCATGAATGGCGAGTTCCTCCACTACACCGTGGAAGACCTGCCGATGCGGCTGATCGGCCTCGACACCGTCGTGCCGGGCAAAGGCCACGGCGAGATGGACGCGCTGCGGCTCGCCTGGCTGAAGGCGCGGCTCGACGAGCAACCCGACCGGCCGACCTTCATCTTCATGCACCACCCGCCCTTCCCGACCGGCCTGCAGCACATGGACTCGATCAACTGCCGCAACGCGTCGGCGTTGGCCGCTATCCTGAAGGGCCGCGAGAACATCGAAAGGGTCGTCTGCGGCCATCACCACCGCTCGATCCAGATTCGCTGGGCCGGCACGATCGGCTCGGTGGCGCCCTCTGTCGCCCACCAGGTCGTGCTCGACCTGATGCCGCACGACGACGCGACCTTCACCCTGGAGCCGCCGGGCTACCACCTGCATCTCTGGGCGCCGGAAAGCGGTGTCATCACCCATACGGCCTTCATCGGCGACTTCTCGGGCCCGCACCCCTTCCTGCTCGACCCCGACTATCCGGCCTTCGGCGACAAGGACGCAGCGCCCGCCACTCACAAGGCCTAGATCAGAGCTGGAGCCAGAGGAAGCCTCCGGTGCCGATCAGCGTCAGCGCCATGCCGAGATTGCGGAAGAAGCGCACCGACTGCAGCCCGACCGACTGCTCGTGACGCCAGCGCATGCGCTCGTCACCCGACATGCCCTCGCGCGCCTCATGCTGGCTGCCGATCAGGTGGTGCGTCCAGCCGCTGCCCACGGCGGCATCGTTCTCGAGCTCGATGCGCACGCAGATGAACCACGACAACAGGCCGATCAGACCGATCGCGAAGAAGCCGAAGCTGGCGACCAGCACGAACGCGATCAGGCCCGCCACCAGCCATCCGCAGACAGCGACCGCGACGGCGATCGTCCTGCCGTGCATCGCCCTACTTCGGCCCCAGCATTCCTGCCGACTTGAGCGCCGTCACCGCAACGGCGTCATAGCCAATATCCGCCAGCACTTCGTCGTTGTGCTGGCCGATCCCGGGCGGGTCGCTGACGAGCGGCGCGCGCCAGCCGAACATCTGGAACGGCAGCAGCGGGAGGCGCGTCTTGACGCCGCCGGGCAGCGTCGTGTCCGCGAGCGAGCCGTTGGCCAGGAGATGCGGATGGTCGAACAGGTCCTGCGGCCGCGCGACCGGCGCGAAGGATATGTCGGCCGCGAGGCAGATCTCCTCGAGCGCGTTCTTCGTGTAGCCTTTGAAGATTTCGGCGACCTTGGGGACCAACCAGGGCCGCGCCTCGATGCGCAGGTTGTTGGTGGCAAGCTTCGGATCGGCCGCGAGCGCGTCCTGCTTGAAGAACTCGCAGAAGCGCTTCCACTGGCCGTCCGAGGTGATGCCGATGAAGATTTGCAGGTCGTCGGCGGTGTTGAAGATCTCGTAGATCGCCCACGAGCTCACCCGCTCCGGCATCGGCGGCGGCGGTGCGCCGTTCATCGCCGTGATCGCGAGGTGCTGGCCCATCAGGAACACGACGGATTCGAACAGCGCCGATTCGACCAGCCCGCCCTTGCCGGTGCGGTCGCGCTGCTTCAGCGCCAGCACGGTGCCGAAGGCGCCGAACATGCCACCAACGATGTCGACCACTGATGTACCGGCGCGCAGCGGCCGGCCGCTCGGGCCGGTCATGTAGGCCAGCCCCCCCATCATCTGCACGACCTCGTCGAGCGCCGGCCGCTTCTCGTATGGTCCGGGCAGGAAGCCCTTGAGCGCGCAATAGACGAGCCGCGGATTGATCTCCTCGAGGTGCTCCGGCCCCAGCCCGCGCTTGGCCATCGAGCCCGGCGCGAAGTTCTCGATCATGACGTCGGCCGACTGCAGCAGCTTGACCAGCACCTTGCGCCCCTCGGGCGAGTCGGCGTCGAGCGCGAGGCTCTTCTTGTTACGATTGAAGTAGCCGAAGAACCCGGCGCCGAAGCCGCGCAGCTTGCGGGTCCGGTCGCCGTCGACCGGCTCGACCTTGATCACCTCGGCGCCGAGATCGGCCAGGATCATCCCGCACGACGGCCCGAGGATCGTATGCGTGAGCTCGACGACGCGGACGCCTTTGAGGGGAGGTTCGATGGAGGAGGTCATGGCACCGCTTGGGAGGGATTCTGAGAAGTGTATAGTACCGTCAATCGACTCCGGAGCAGGTATTCTTCAGCGAGCCATGAGCAGAAAGCCTGAAACCATCCCGAACTTTAACAGCGAGGCCGAGGAACGGCGCTTTTGGGAAACGCACGACTCGAGTGGGCTCGTGGATTGGAGCAAGGCAGAGCGTGTCCGCTTCCCCAACCTCAAGCCGTCGACCACCTCGGCTCCCGGTGATGCGGCCACGCCACCGGTGTCATCCCGAGCGCAGCGAGGGACCTAGGGGCTGCATCGCCATAGATCCCTCGCTGCGCTCGGGATGACGTCGTGCGCGCGCGGACGCACTGCGTCAGGCGAACCAGCCTTCGATGTCCTTGGTGAACGGCAGGCCGGCGGTCTCGCCCAGCACTTGATGGCCCATGCCGGCGCCGACCAGGAACGCCTCCTGGTGTGGCACGGCGTTCGCCTTCAGCATCGTGCGGATCGCCGGGCCGTCGTGGCCCCAGCCGATCGCCTCGACCTTGCCATCGAAGGCGCGGTTGACGACCGACAGGAACTCGGCCCGCTCGGCGTCCGTCAGACCCGGCACCGCGTCGATGTCGCCCAGCAGGAACAGTCGGCCGCCGAACTTTGCGGCCAGTGCCGCCACGGAATTGCGCGGCTCGACGATGATTTCGCCCTTCGGACCACGCCGCACGCGTGCCGCCAGCGACAGCGGCATCACGGCAGCGCCGAGATTGGCGCCGGTATTCATCAGGGCGGCCGTCAGCTCCTTGTATGTGATGCCCAGCCGCTCGGCGCGCCGGATGCGCATTTTCGCGATCTCGGGGCTCGGCGGCTTCCAGGCTTTGGCGGCAGCGCGGCGCCACACCCAGGCGCCCCACGACATGTCGAAGGTCGGTCCGTTATTGTGGCCGATACCGGGACGGCGCAGCAGGGCCTCGACATTGTGATGCCTGACGCCTAGACGGTCGAAACGATCACCCATGGCTACATTCTAAAGCAAAGCCAGGGCCAAAATCGAGGAGTGAGCGCGTGGACGATTTCCAGGTCGATGTCTTGGTGGTGGGAGCGGGCAATGCGGCGGCCTGCGCGGCATTGGCCGCAAAGGAGCAAGGCGCTTCGGTGGCCATGCTGGAAGCGGCTCCCGAGGAGGAGCGCGGCGGCAACAGCACCTATACCGCCGGCGCCATGCGCGTCGTCTTCCACGACGCCGACGATCTCGAGCAGCTCTACGACCTCACGCCCGAGGAGAAGCGCGACGTCGACTTCGGCTCCTACTCGG
Source organism: Enhydrobacter sp. (assembly GCA_026126105.1). Taxonomy (GTDB): domain Bacteria; phylum Pseudomonadota; class Alphaproteobacteria; order Reyranellales; family Reyranellaceae; genus Reyranella. The sequence goes on along the minus strand of JAHCJV010000124.1, from coordinate 666 downwards.
CCGACCAGTATCTCGACGACATGGGCCGGGTGACCAACTACCGTTGCGATCCTGAGCTGACTGACATCCTGATCAGCCGCAGCTTCGAGACGCTCAAGTGGATGCGCAGCAAGGGCGTGCGCTTTCAGCCGAGCTACGGCCGGCAGGCCTTCAAGGTGAACGGCAAGTACAAATTCTGGGGCGGGCTCGCGGTCGAGGCCTGGGGCGGCGGCCCGGGCCTGGTCGATCTCGAGCACAAGGCAGCGGCCAAGGCCGGAATCCCGATCCACTACGAGACGCCGGCGGTGTCGCTGATCGAGGAGGATGGCGTCGTGCGCGGCGTGATCGCACGGCACAAAGGCCGTAAGGTGCGGATCGGCGCCAAGGCGGTCGTGCTGGCGTGCGGCGGCTTCGAGAGCAACGCCGAGATGCGCACGCGCTACCTCGGCCCGACCTGGGATCTCGCCAAGGTGCGCGGCACGCGGTTCAACACCGGCGCCGGCATCAACATGGCGCTGGCGATCGGCGCCAAGCCGCACGGCAACTGGTCGGGCGGCCATGCCGTCGGCTGGGACATGAACGCGCCGGAGTTCGGCGACCTCGAGGTCGGCGACAACTTCCAGAAGCACTCCTACCCGCTCGGCATCATGGTCAACGCCAATGGCGTGCGCTTCGTCGACGAGGGCG
>JAHCJV010000123.1 GCA_026126105.1 Enhydrobacter sp. | reverse complement strand
GATCCTGAAGGCCGCCAACGACAACAAGGCGGACATGATCGGCCTGTCGGGCCTCATTACGCCGTCGCTCGACGAGATGGTGACCGTCGCCGAGGAGATGACGCGGCAAAACTTCAAGCTGCCGCTGCTGATCGGCGGCGCCACCACCTCCAAGGTGCATACCGCGCTCAGGATCGCGCCGCGCTATCATGGCACGACCGTGCACGTGCTCGACGCCTCGCGCGCCGTCGGCGTCTGCACCGCCCTGGTCTCCGAATCCGGTGCGCAGGCAGCCGACTTCGCCAGCAAGGTCGCGGCCGAGTACGAGCAGATCCGGGTCGAGCGCTCAGGCGGCGGCAAGGAGAAGCTGGTATCCCTCCAACAGGCGCGGGCCAACAGCTTCAAGATCGACTGGAGCGATTACACGCCGCTCAAGCCGGCCGTGAGCGGCTCGCGCGTGTTCGCCGACTATCCCCTGCACGAGCTGGTCGAGCGCATCGACTGGACACCGTTCTTCCGCGCCTGGGAGCTGGCCGGCAACTACCCGGCGATTCTCGAGGACAAGGTCGTGGGCGAGAGCGCGCGCAAGCTGTTCACGGACGCGCGCAAGATGCTCGACCGCATCGTCCGGGAGAAATGGCTGACGGCCAAGGGCGTGGTCGCCTTCTGGCCGTGCCGCCGCGAGGGCGACGACGTCGTGCTGTTCGAGGACGACAGCCACGCCAAGGAGATCTCGCGGCTCTACTTCCTGCGCCAGCAAATCGAGAAGCGCGCGCCCCGCGCCAACATGTGCCTGGCCGACTTCGTCTCGCCCAAGGCCGACTGGATCGGCGGCTTCGCCGTCACCGCCGGCCACGGCATCGAGGAGCATCTCGCGCGCTTCAGGGCCGACCACGACGATTATTCGGACATCCTGCTGAAGGCGCTGGCCGACCGTCTTGCCGAGGCCTTCGCCGAACGCCTGCACGAACGCGTGCGCAAGACGATCTGGGGCTACGCGCCGGACGAGGCGCTCACCAACGAGGAGCTCGTGCGCGAGAAGTATCGCGGCATCCGCCCGGCACCGGGCTATCCAGCCTGCCCCGACCACAGCCAGAAGCCCGAGCTGTTCCGCCTGCTCAATGCCCGCCAGAACACCGGACTGAGCTTGACCGAGAGCTTCGCGATGATGCCGATCTCGTCGGTGTCGGGCTACTACTTCGCCCATCCGCAGGCCGAATATTTCGGCGTCGCCCGCATCGGCCGCGACCAGCTCGAGGACTATGCCCGGCGACGAGGCATACCGGTCGAAGAGGCCGAGCGCTACCTGCGCCCGAACCTCGGGTATTGATCGATCTACGGCTTGGCGATGACCCAGCGTGGAGGCAGGCGACGGGTATCGAACGAGAAATGGGCGCTGTCATCCGAGATCCGGAAGGACCGCAAGACCGGAACGTCGTACTCGGCATGAAAGTAGATCTCGGATCGACGGACGATGTCGGGATCGTCGTTGATGGGATGGCCGATCAAGGCCCGGAACGGACAAGTGAACGTAGCGGTTTCACCTGGCTGAAGCGTCAGTGTACCGGGCGACGGGAAGCGCACATCCTTGGCGTCCACCCGCGTCGGCGGAAGCCCCGAGGCGCGAATATGGTCGACGATGCAGCTGATGCTGAGGTTGGACAGCTCGAGCCAGGAACTCTGGTTCTCCACCTTGAACGTCAGGTCGAAGGGCGATCCGGTCGTGAGCCCCTCAGACGCGTAGCCCGGCGTCGGCCGGAGCGACCAGACACCAAGGGCGACCCCAACCAGGGCAGCGATTGCCACGACGACGAAAAGGAGTTGCCGGAACGCCTGCGCCCCCTCGCGACCGAACACCAGCAGCTGCTGCCGTAACGGGATCGGCGGCGGAGGGGGCGCCGTTACCGCCGGCGTGCGTTTTCGCTTCGGCGCCTTCGGCTTCGCCTTTGTCCGCGCCGGACGCGCTTGCCCGGGCGGCTTCTTTGACTTTTTCGCAGCCATGAGGTCAGAACGCAGGGGATCGTCGGACTCGGACCAGATTCGTCCGTGGCCTCGAACGGCTCGCCCAGGTTCTGCGCGCAGAATGACGCCTTGTGCCGAAGACGATATTGGGCGGAAGCCTCATTCCGATGATAGTAGCATGGAAGTCGCCGCGACAGGACGCTCGCGTGTTCGTTCCCAAGCCGATGCAGGATTCTCGAACCAGTCATGATGGCCTATGCCCTGGTCCTCGCCGTAGGAACGATCGCGGGCGTGGTGAGCGGGATCGTCGGCACGGGCGCCACGATCATCCTGCTGCCCATCCTGGTGATCGCCTTCGGTCCTCAATCGGCCATCCCGATCATGGCGATCGTCGCGCTGATGTCCAATTTTGCCAAGATTACCTCGTGGTGGCGCGACATCGACTGGCGCGCGACGGCCGCCTATGCGCTGGGCGGCATCCCGGGCGCCGCCCTCGGCGCACGGACCATGCTCAGCCTGCCGCCGCGACTGGTGGACATTGCCCTCGGCAGCTTCTTCCTGCTCATGATCCCGGGCCGCCGCTGGCTCGTGGCGCGACGCTATACGATCGGGCCGTGGATGCTGGTGCCGGCCGGCCTCGCGATCGGCTTCCTGACGGGCATCGTCGTCTCCACCGGACCGATCACGGTGCCGCTCTTCTCCGCCTACGGGCTGGTGAAGGGCGGCTTCATCGCCACGGAGGCTGCCGCGTCGCTCGCGGTCTATGTCAGCAAGGCATTCACCTTCCGGACCTTCGGCGCCCTGCCGACGGACACCATCCTGAAAGGCCTGATCACCGGCTCGTCGGTGATGGCCGGCACCTATGTCGCGAAGCTCCTGGTCGAGCGGCTCAGCGTCACCACTTTTCAGCGCCTGCTCGATGGTGTGATGCTGATCTCCGGCATGGCGCTGCTCTGGGCGGCCATGCGATAACTCGAGTCGATACGCGGCCAACCCGCCCCTCGATCGCTTGGCCATGCCGCCGACGCTGTCACGCGACGAAAGTGCACTTGCAACAAAGAGACGAGCCCATGGGACGCAAGCCAAACTACGAATTCGAACGTCGCGAGCGCGATCGCCTCAAGGCCATCAAGAACGCAGAGAAGGCCGCAGCAAAGAAAGAAGCCAGGGAACGGGCAAAGGCGGATGCCAGCAGCACGTCAGCGCCGGCCGAGTCCGACGAAAAGAGCTGACCGACATTCACCAGACAGACGTGTCGCGCTCGGCAATGCGCGAGCAGGGCAAGATGGCCCAAGGGAGATGAACACATGGCAACCACTCGAAAGCAGGAGGAGCGCGCTCTGAGCGCTGACGAGCGCGAGCTCGTCGAAAAGTCGCGGCCGCCGGCCCTCCGATCGCTCACCGATTCCCAGCTCGCCACGCTGGTGAAGCGGATGCGAGTCCGTCGCGACAAGGCAAGAACCGTGGCCGAGCGGCAACGTCGCGAGATGCGCGGCAAGGCAACAGCACGCGGCGCGAAGCCCTCCAAAGCCGACGAAGGATCGCAGATCAAGCTGTCGGTCCTGTCGACAGCCTTGCGTCGTCTCGACACCGAGGCGGCCCGGCGTACCCGCGCGAAGGCAAAGACGTCGCTCGTCGAGAGCGCCAGGAAAGCGCTGGCGCTGAAACAGAAGGCCGGCCGCGCCGCTCCGGCGGCGAAGCCCATCCCCGGCCCGCGCGCCGCTCGTGCCGGGCGCGGGGGCAAGGAGCGGACAATCGTCGAGAACCACGTTCCGCCATCGGCGCGGGGCCGGGTGCGCAAGCAGACGGCAAGAGTCCAGGCGAAGCGCGACTCCCGGCCGAAATGAGATCAGACCCTGTTGCTTGGGCCGCCATGCGGTAGGGGCGTGCCGACACCGCCCCTAAATCGCGATACCGTGGCGGTGTCTTTCCAGGGAGGACAGCATGCTGGCCAACACCACACGCACTCTGACCGAAGCGCAGCGCGAGCAGTGGGCCGTCGACGGCTATCTGCAGATCCAGGGCGCGCTCAGCCCGGCGGAAGTGGATTTCTTCTCCGACCTGCTCGACGACGTGCGCACCAGGCCGGGCTTCGAGCCTGCTCCGGCCGAGCTCCAGCGCGGTCATTACGCCTGGAAGCTTCCCGACCAGAACAGGGATGCGTTCATGGATCGGCGCGATCTGCTGCCGTACCACCAGGCCTTCATAGACCTGATCGACCGTCCGGCAGTGTTCGACCTGATCCTCGACCTGATGGGTCCCTACATCCAGTTCTCGATGAGCCAGGCGATCATTCGCGCCTCGACAGACACATTTCCAGGCTACATCCACACCGACGGCGGCGAAGCGCAGAAAACGATCCGGGTTACGGAGACCAGCCGGCCCCTGGCAGTGAAGGTCATGTACCTGCTGACCGACGTCACCGCGCCCGACAGCGGCAACTTCACGGTGTTCCCCGGCAGCCACCTGCGGCCTTTCCCCGAGCGCGTCGAGCGCATTCCCGGCCCGAAGACCCCGGGCACCGTGCCGCTGCTAGGCAAGGCGGGCGACGCCTATGTCTTCCCGCACGCGATCTGGCACGGACCGTCGCCCAATCATTCCGGCAAGGCGCGCAAGACCATCCTCTACAACTACTGCCAGATGTTCATGCGCGCCTACGACTACAGCGGCCCCTACAAGGCGCTGTTCGAGCGCTGCACGCCGCGCCAGCGCCGCCTGCTCGGCGACCTCGGGCACGGCCCAGAGTTCCGGCCCGGCGACTTCTTCTACGCGCCGACTGACCAGGAAGCGCTGATGACAGGGACGGCCTGACCGTGGGTCGGAGCTAGAATTCGAACCTCCAGGAGATCGCGCTGCCGCCGACAAACTGGTTGCGCGACCCGGTATTCGTTATGATCGGCGAGTTGCCGGCAATGTCGCCGAGGTAGCTGTAGCTGCCGAACACGACGAAGGTAAGGTTGTCGTTTATGCGCCAGACGCCGCTGGCGCCTGCGCCGACGCTGCGCAACCCTCCGCCCGGATAGTACTGGGCATAGCCCGTGTTCCACGACTGGCCGGCGTTCACGCCGAAATACGCCTGATTGTAGGTGCCGTCGGTGACGGAAAGCCGCGGACCTGCCGACAGGAAGACGTTGGAGCCGAGCCGAACCTTGCCGTCGACCAGGGCATCGAAGACGAGACCGTTGTGGCCGCCGAGGCCGCGCCGCAGCTCAATCTTGGCGGATAGGTAGGGCAAGTCGTAGCGCAGGAAGCCGCCACCTTCGACCGTGAACGGCACGGTTCCCATCCCGTAGAGAAGGCCGCCCTCGCCGTCGTTACGTGGAAAGCGGTAGCGCAGGATCGGACCCGCCTTGAAACCGGCGGCGTCGAACAGCGTGCCGCCGACGCCGTCGCGCGCCGAGATGAAGAATTTGTCACGCTGGTAGCGCAGGTCGATGTTGGGGATAGGCAGCACGCGATAATAGGCCGAGCCTTCAAACCAGGGGGCGACGACCACGCCCGGGCCGATGTCGAAGGTCCAGTCGTTCGGCGGCGGACCCGCCGGCTCGCTGCCGATGGCCGCGGGCTGAGCTACGGCTGTTCCCGCATACACCGCGAGAAGAGCGAGTCCCAAAGCAATGCAACGACGCAAACCCATTTGCCACCTTTGATTCAGACATTCTGTTACGAACCTCAAAGGTGCGCGGATCATTCGCCAGGGAGATTAGGCGTTCGCCGCCTCCAGCGCGCAGCCGGCGACGGTGATGCGGTGCATCAGCCGGCGCTCGCCCTGATAGTCGTTGGCGGCATAGTGCCAGGTGGCGCGATTGTCCCAGAAGGCGATCGATCCCTCCTGCCAGCGGAAGCGGCAGGTGAATTCGGGCCGCGCCGCATGGCGGTAGAGATGGTCGAGCAGGGGCTTGCTGTCTTCGGCCGACCAGCCCTCGAACCGCAGCGTGAAGGCCGGGTTGACGTAGAGCGCCTTGCGGCCGCTCAGCGGATGCCGGATCACCACCGGATGGACGACGTCGGCGCCGACCTTCTCCTGGTTGCCATATCGGCTCTTGCCCTCGGGATTCTGGTCGTTGACCCCGCCCCTGCCGAAGATGTGCGCCGAGCCGTGCACGGCGTTCATGCCTTCGAGCGTGCGCTGCAGGCCGGGCGAGAGGGTCTCGAAGGCGCGGTACATGTTGGCGAACAGCGTGTCGCCACCCTCCTCCGGCAGCTCGCGCGCCAGCAGGATCGACCCCATCGCGGGCGCCTCGTCATAGGAATGGTCGGTGTGCCAGCCGCCGCCGATATTGGTCTTCTGCTCGGGCTCCTTGCGCACCTCGGCGATCTCCGGATGGCCCTCGACCGCCTTGAAGAAGCGGTTGACGTCGATCGGCGCCCAGCGCCGCGCGAACTCGATATGCTGCTCCGGCGTGAGATCCTGATCGCGGAAGAAGATCACGCCGTGCTCGACGAAGGCCGCCTGCACCTCGCCCCACTGGCGGTTGCTCATCGCCTTGACGTCGACGCCCAGCACTTCCGCGCCGCATCCACCGGTCAGCTTGCGCACGTTCACTGTCTCGTAGGCCATTTGTGCTCCTCCAGTTTCAATCCTAGAGATCGTAACCGACACCCGTCCACTTTTCAGAGAGCTCCCACAGCCGTCGCGCGGTATCGACGTCATAGGCCGCGCGATAGGCGTTGCGAGGCACCGGTGGGCCACGGAATTCGAAACTGCCGCTTGGCGCGATGTAGCTGCCGCCCGGCAGATCGGCCACGGTCGCGGCGTAGAGCGCGGTCCATGTGCCCTCGACAGTCGGCTTGGCGAAGCAGCGGTTGAGCAGCGGCATCGCCAAATGCCAGAGCCGGCCACGGCTGGCATTGGCGCCGCCGGTGAGCACGTTGCTCACCGCGTAACCCGGTACCGACGCCATGCTGCGCAAGGCGACTCCGGCTGCGGCTGCGCGGCGCTGCAGGTGGACCGCGAAGTAGACGTTGGCCTTCTTCGAGCGCCAGTACGTCAAGGCGGGATGATATCCCCGGGTCGCATCGAGATTTCCCATATCGAGCTGGACCCAGCGCTGCCCCTCGCTGCTCACCGTGACGACCCTCGGCGAACGCGCCTGCAGAAGATGGGGCAGCATCAGACCGGTGAGCGCAAACGTGCCGAGATGGTTGACGCCGAAATGCGCCTCGAAGCCATCGACGGTGCGCGATTTCGGCACGAGGGCGATCCCCGCATTGTTGACCAGAATGTCTAGCGCGCCTGCATCCCACTGCCGAGCAAAGGTGCGGATGGAGGCAAGGCTGGCGAGATCGAGAGATCGCAGATGGAGATGCGCGCCCGGCAGTTCGCCAAGCATCTGGTCGAGCGCCGCCGCGCCGCGGCCGCCGTCGCGACAGGCCAGGACAACCCGCGCGCCCCGCCGCGCCAACTCGCGCGCCGTCACATAGCCCAGCCCGCTGTTGGCGCCGGTCACCAGCGCGACCTGTCCAGACAGGTCAGGCATGTCGTCCATTGTCCAGGGACGAGGCGGCGCAACGTCGGCCGGCGCGCCGGAGAGGGTCATGGTCATTTGGACCTCATTACGTATAATGTACGTAAACAATCTATATACGTACGATGTACGTAGTCAAGAGGTGCGATGCCCGCTCCGCGCAAGTTCACCGAGGCGCAGCTCCACGAGGCCGCGCTCGCGATCGTCGATCGCGATGGCTTGCCGGCGCTCACGATGCGCCGTCTTGCCGAGGCGCTCGGGACGGGCGCGATGACGCTCTACAACTACGTCGAGGGGCGCGACGGGCTGGAAGCGCTTCTGGTCGCGGCTGTCATGGCGGAGATGGTTCCGCCGGCGACGACGGGCGAGGACTGGAGCGACGATGTACGCGCCATCGCCACGGCGATGTGGCAGGCCGTACGGCGCCATCCCAACGTCATCCCCCTGATTCTCAATCGACGCTCCGACGACGTCACGACCTTGCAGGCCGTCGAGGGTCTGCTCGCTGCCCTTGCGCAGAGCGGTCGCACCGGGTTCGACCTGCTGGCGGCGTTCCGGCTCGTGTCGGGCTTCGTCACCGGCTTCGCCTTGTCGGAGGTCACCGGCCTGCTGGCGCGGACGCCGGGCGGAACGGCGCCTGAGCTGCAGGCACGCCTCGCTGCGCTGACGCAGGGGCGGCTCGCCCGCTTGGCAGAGATCGCTGCCGTCGGCGTGCCGGGCAATCCCGAGCGGGAGTTTCAGGCCGGCCTCGAAATCGTGATCGCCGGCCTGAAGGCCACTACGGAGGTGTCGGTCACCCGTCGCAGGCGTAGCACCTGACGGCGGTCTCGTCCCACGCGATGCCCGCGCCGGGCCGCTCGGGAATCACGAGATCGCCGTTGGCGAGCGCGAACGGTTCGGCGAGAACCGGGTTTGCCCAATCCTGCCATTCGAGCCAATGCGCAGACTCGGTCACCCTCAAGAGATGCGCCGAGAATTCGGGATATAAATGGGACGACATCGGCAGGCCCGCCGCGCCTGCGATTGCGGCTGCCCGGAGCCATCCGGTGACGCCGCCGATGCGCATGAGGTCCGGCATGACGAAGTCGGCGGCACCCATCGCGACCGCCTGGGCCAGGGCGCGGGGGCCATAGAAGTTCTCTCCGAGCTGCACCGGCGTCGCGAGCTCGCGGGCAAGCTGGGAATGGCCGGCGAGATTGTCGTACGCGATCGGCTCCTCGAGCCAGTAGAGCTGCTGGCCGTCCAGCGCGTGGCAACGATGCAATGCATCGCCGAAGCTCATACCCTGGTTGAAGTCGACCATCAGGCTGACGTCGGGACCGGCCGCCGAACGCACCGCCTCGATCGCCCGGAGATCGTCGGCCAGCCGGTCGCGACCCAGGCGCAGCTTCAGGCCCTTGGTGCCGCCCTCGGCCACCAGCGCACCTGCTTCCGCTGCGAGGCCTGCCACGTCGGTCAACCAGAGGCCGTTGCTGTTGTAGGTGGGCACCGGGGCGAGCGAGCCGCCGAGGAATTCGGCCAGCGGCCGGTTGGCCGCCTTGGCGAGCGCATCCCACGCCGCCATGTCGAGCCCCGACACCGCGATCATCGCCATGCCCTCGTTGCCGACGAGGTTCAGGGACTTGCGTCCCTGCTGGAAATCGTCGATCGGCCGGACCGGCTTGCCGACACGCGCCGCGGCGAGGTCGCGGATCGCCGGGACGAGGTATCGGATGGACTGCCGCAGATAGGGCTCGAGGTAGCTGCAGCCCACCACTCCTTCCTCGGTCATGAGGTCGATCAGGATCATCGGCCAGTCTCGGAACAGGCCGACCTTCGACACGACCGGCCGGCGCAGGGGCACCACGACGGCCCGCACTGTCACGGATCTCAAGGTCAGGGCATCTGTCATCGTCATCGTGCTCCTTCGCCGTCCGCCGTATTCCAGACCGAGCCGCGAGCGATGTACATTCACTATGGAGTATACTTTCGGCGGAGATCCAGCGGATGCCACGGTCGGGCGAACGGACGCACCAACGCATCCTCGACGCCGCCTACGGGCTGTTTCGCCGCAAGGGCTTCACGCGCGTGAGCATGGACGACATAGCCGCCGCGACAGGCGTCACCAAGCGCACGCTCTACCATCACTTCGCGAGCAAGGACGCCCTGCTCGCCGCCGTGCTCGGCGCGCAGCACGCGCTGGCGCTCGCCGCCTTCAAGACCTTCGGCGACCGCCTTTCAGGCGCGCCCGAGCAGATGGTCAGCGCGATGTTCGAGGACCTCGCTGTCTGGTCAGACACGCCGCGCTGGGCGGGATCGGGCTTCACGCGTCTCGTCGTCGAACTCGCGGATCTGCCGGGCCATCCGGCGCGCCTCGTCGCCCGACGTCACAAGGCCCTGCTGGAAAAGCATCTGGCTGACCTGCTGGGGCAGGCCGGGGCGGCCGAACCCGCAGACATCGCCCGCGAAATCTGGCTGCTGTCCGAAGGCGCGATCACGCTGATGCTCGTCCACGGCCACCGCCGCTATGCGGCGGCGGCCGGCCGCGCTGCGGTGAAGCTGCTGCGCTCTAGTCTGCCTGCACGCCGAGCAACAACAGCACGACGGAAAGGGTGAGGACGCTGGCGCCCGTCGAAATGACGACGACGTTGGTCGCGAGGCCGACGCCGGTACGATAGAGCTGCGCCACGAGATAGACGTTAGCGCCAGCCGGCATTGCCGCATTGAGGGTTGCCACGGTGAGCCACAGGGGATCGAGGCTGAACAGGTAGCGGCCGGAGGTCCACACAATCATCGGCATCAGCGCGAGCTTGAGCACAGTCGCGACGGAGGCGGTCTGCCAATGCTTCTTGATCCCCACGTGAGCGAGCGAGGCGCCGGCCATGATCAGGCCGCACGGCGGTGCCGCGGTTGCCAGCGCCTGCAGGATGCGATCGATCACCACCGGTGTGCCGAGGCCGGGAACATGCGCGCAGAGCTCGCCCCAGAACAGGCCGGCGAAGATCGACGGAATGACCGGATGCTTCAACATGGTGACGACCGCGCCGCCCAGCTTGCCGAGCAGCCCCTCGCGAGAGCTGCCCCGCTGGCTCACTTCGATCAGGAACGACGAAAGGGTCAGCATGACCAGCGAGTTCATGCTGATGATCATCAGCAGCGGCACCAGCCCGGCTTCGCCGAAGGCGTAGGAGATGAAGGGAATGCCGATGCCGACGCCGTTCGAGAAAACAGAAGACAGGCCGAACACCGTCGCCTCGCCCAACCTCATGCCCATTGTGCGGCCGAGCGCCATGGCAGCGAAATAGAGCAGCAGGCCCGCGCCGAAGAAGACGAACAGGATGTCGAACGACAGCGCCTCGAGCCGCACCTTCGACATCGAGCGGAAGAGCAGCGCGGGAAAAAGCGCATAGAAGGTGACGTTGGTTAGGCCGCGCAGGCCCTCGGGCGAGAGCAGCTTCGACCGCCCGATCACCCAGCCGACCGCCACCGTGCCGAACACCGGCACGATGATGTCGAGGATGGCGTTCATGCCCTTCCGGACCGCGAGCTTCCAGCTTGCTCATGAGCGAGCTGGAAGCTCGCGGTCCAAAAGACGAGAATCACGCCGCCATGGCGAGGTTGCTGTAGCGCGTCAGGTGGTGCTGCTGGTTGCCGAACATCAGGTCGATCATGGTCAGGCGCTTGAAGTAGTGGCTGACCGAGAGCTCGTCGGTGACGCCCATGCCGCCATGCATCTGCACCGCGCTCTGGCCGCAGAACTTGCCCGACTTGCCGATCTGGACCTTGGCCCCGGACGCCGCCTTGCGGCGCACGACGGGGTCCTTGTCCTCGATCTTGAGCGAGGCCATCAGGGTCATCGAGCGCGCTTCCTGGGCATTGGTGAAGCAGTCGACCATGCGATGCTGCAGCACCTGGAACTTGCCGATCGGCACGCCGAACTGCTTGCGGGTCTTGATGTATTCGAGGGTGGCGGCATTGATCGCGTCCATGCAGCCGGTCGCCTCGGCGCACAGCGCCACGATGGCGCGATCGACCGCGTCCTCGGCAACGCCGAAGCCGGCATCGACGGCGCCCAGCACCGCATCGGCACCGACCGAGACCTTGTCGAAGGTGAGCTCGGAGGCGCGCAACGCATCCTGGGTCGGGTAGTCGCGCCGGCTCAGGCCCTTGGCCTTGCCGTCGACGACGAACAGCGTGAGCCCGTTCTCTTCGCGCGCGCCGCCGGCGGTGCGGGCCAGCACGATGATGTGGTCGGCCGAGGCCGCGTTGTAGACAACGCCCTTATGGCCCGAGAGCGACCACCCGCTGCCTTCCTTGGTCGCCTTGAGCGACACGTCGGCGAGATTGTAGCGGCTCTGGCGCTCCAGCCAGGCGAAGGCGAACTGCTTCTTGCCTTCGATCATCGGCGCCAACAGGGATTCCTTCTGCGCCGCCGATCCGGCTGCAGCGACCATGCCGCCGCCCAGCACAACGGTCGGCAGAAACGGTTCGAGCACGAGCCCTTTGCCGAACTGCTCCATGACGATCATCGTACCGATCGCGCCGAAGCCGATGCCGCCGTCCTCCTCGGAGAACGGGATGGCCAGCCAACCCAGCTCGGCGAACTGCGCCCAGTTTTCGTCCAGCCAGCCCTTCTCCGTCGCGGCGATCTTGCGGCGGTTTTCAAAGGTGTATTTGTCACGGACGAAGCGCTCGGCTGATTCCTGCAGCTGCTTCTGCTCGTCGGACAGGGACAGATCCATTTTTCTCCTCCGGAATTCTCGTCGGCGCTTCCGGGCGTCTTATAGCCCGAGGATGGCCTTGGAAACGATGTTCTTCTGGACCTCGGTGCTGCCGCCGTAGATCGTCGTCTTGCGCATGTTGAAATAGCGCGGCGCGGCGGGCGGCGCATGGTCGGGACCGACCGGCGTCTCGTTGGTGTCGTGAAACAGCATGCCGGGCTGGTACGGCGCGGCGTATTCGCCGACGGCCTCCATCGCCAGCTCGGCGATACGCTGCTGGATCTCCGAGCCGCGTACCTTGAGGGTCGAGACCTCGGGCCCCGGCGCGCCGCCCAGCGCCATCGTCGAGAGCGCGCGCAGCTCGCTCATCTCCAGCGCCTGCACCTGGAGATCGACGTCGGCGATCTTCTCGATCAGCGACGGGTCGTCATTCAGCTCGCGCAAGGTTCGCACGCCGCGCTTGGACGCCGGCACCTCGGCGATGCCCAGCCGCTCGTTGGCGAGCAGGAACTTGGCGCAGGTCCAGCCCTCGCCTTCCTTGCCGATGCGGTTGGCGACCGGCACCTTCACGTTGTCGAAGAACACGTCGTTCACGTGATGCGCGCCGTCGAGCATGATGATCGGCTTCACGGTGATGCCCGGCGTCTTCATGTCGATCAGCAGGAAGGAGATGCCCTCCTGCGGCTTGGCCTCCGCATCGGTGCGCACCAGGCAGAAGATCCAGTCGGCCCAGTGGGCCACCGATGTCCAGGTCTTCTGGCCGTTGACGATGTAGTGGTCGCCCTCGCGCACCGCGCGGGTGCGCAGCGAGGCGAGGTCGGAGCCCGAGCCCGGCTCGGAATAGCCCTGGCACCACAGCACCTCCGAGACGCGGATGCCCGGCAGGAAGCGCTCCTTCTGCTCGTCGTTGCCGAAGGTGTAGATCACCGGCCCGACCATCTTCGGGCCGAACGGCATGATGCGCGGCGCGCCCTCCTCGGCCAGCACGTTCTCGAACAGGAAGCGCTGGGTGACGTCGAAGCCCGGGCCGCCGTACTTCTTCGGCCAGGTGTAGGGCAGCCAGCCCTTGCGGCCGAGCGCCTGCTGCCACACGACGTGGTCGTCGCGGTCGTAATGCTTGCCCGAGAACGTCTTCTCGCGGGTTGCAGGCGACAGGTTCTCGCGTGCGAAGGCGCGGACTTCGTCGGCGAAGGCCTTGTGTTCGGGTTTGAGCGCAAGGTCCATCTAGAGCCCCAGCACCATCTTGGAAATGATGCCCTTCTGGATCTCGTTGCTGCCGCCGTAGATCGTGGTCTTGCGGTTGTTGAAGTAGCGCGGCGCGGCAAGATGGGCGTATTCCGGCCCGACCGGCGCCTCGTTGGTGCCCTGCCACAGCAGACCGGGCAGGTAGGGCGCCGCATACTCGCCGACTGCTTCGAGCGTCAGCTCGGTGATCCGCTGCTGGATCTCCGAGCCGCGAATCTTCAGCCCCGAGACCTCGGGTCCGGGCTGGCCGCCGTGCGCCATCTGCGAGAGCACGCGCAGCTCGGTGTATTCGAGCGCGGTCACCTGGATCTCGAGATCGGCAATCTTCTCGGCGAAGCCCTGGTTCTCGATCAACGGCTTGCCGTTGTCCTGCTCGGCACGGGCGATGTCCTTCAGCGCCTCGACGCCGCGCTTGGACTGCGGCACCGCAGCAATGCCCAGCCGCTCGTTCGCGAGCAGGAACTTGGCGCAGGTCCAGCCCTCGTTCTCCTTGCCGACGAGGTTGGCGACGGGAACCCTGACGTTGTCGAAGAACACCTCGTTCACCTCGTGGCCACCATCCGCCACGATGATCGGCTTCACGGTGATGCCCGGCGGCT
>JAHCJV010000122.1 GCA_026126105.1 Enhydrobacter sp. | reverse complement strand
CGAGATCGCGCGCCAGTCGGCGCGCCTCGAATTCGCGAGCTACGACGAGGCGGTGGCGCTGCGCACCCGCCTCGCCGATGCCTTCGATGCCGAGATCGACGCGACGGCGGGAACCGAAGGCGCCGCGCGCGTCGTGCTGCAGGATCTGCAGAGCACCGCGATCAACGCGGTCTCCGACGCCGGCGCCGACAAGGCCCGACTTGTCGACTATGCCGTAAACCGGCCGCAACCGGCGAAGCGCCTGGCGCAGCTCTGGTATCCCGACGACGGCGACCTACCGGCGCGGGCTCGCGAGCTCGTCGCCCGCACGGGTGCGGTTCATCCGTCGTTTCTGCCGGCGCAGGGCGAGCGCTTGAGTTTCTGACATGCCGCAATATCCCGATCCCGATCACGTCCTGAAGCTGATCGTGGACGGCCGGGAGTTCGCCGGCTGGCTCGACATCCGCGTCGGCCGCGGCATCGAGCGCGCCGCCGGCGACTTCCGCATCGGCGCCACGAACCGCTGGCCCGGCTCGGACGCCGTGTTCCTCATTCCCGAGGGCGCGCCGTGCGAGATCTCGATCGGCAAGGACAAGGTGCTGACCGGCTACGTCGACGCCGTCGAGCAGGCCCGCGACGCCGGTTCCGCAGGCATCACCGTCAGTGGCCGCAGCAGGACAGCCGACCTGATCGACTGCTCGCCCGACTACGACACGGTCGAGCTGGCCGGCCTGGACATCGCCCAGGTCGCGCGCCGGGTCGCCGCGCCCTTCAAGGTCGAGGTCGTTGCCCAGGACACCGGCCCGGCCTTCGCGGTCGCCGCCGCCCATCACGGCGAGTCGGCCTGGAAGCTGGTCGAGCGCCTGGCCCGGCAGCGCCAGCTGCTGGTCATGGACGACGAGGAGGGCCGGCTCGTGCTCGCGCGCCTGGCATCGGTGCGGGCGCACGACAAGCTCGTGCATCCCGCCGACGGGCTGAAGCAGATCGCCACCAAGCGCGACATGTCGGGCCGCTTCTCGGTCTACAAGGTCAAGGCCCAGGCGGGCGAGCGCTGGGCCGAGGAAGGCAGCGACCTCGGCACCGTGGCCGAATCGCTGGCCCACGTCGAAGGCTCGGTGCGCGATCCAGGCGTGACCCGCTACCGGCCGAAGACGATCCAGAACGAAGGCGCGGCCAAGAAGGCCGGTGCCCAGGCGCGCGCCGAATGGGAGGCGCGCCGCAACATCGGCAAGTCGCTCGGCGTCACGGCGATTCGCGCCGGATGGCGCCAGTCGAACGGCGCGCTGTGGAAGCCCAACCAGCTGGTCGCCGTCGAGATCCCGGCCATGAACCTGGAGGCCGATCTCGCGCTGGCGCACGTGAGCTACATCAAGGGTCCCCAGGGCGAGGTCGTCGAGCTCAGCCTGGCGCCGCCCGAGGCCTTCACCCCGGAGCCGCCCGAATCGGCCGTCGCCGACGGCAGCGGGGGCGGTCAGGGAATCCGATGGGGCGAGACCATCGACATCACGACCCCCGAGGCCGGCACATGAGCGAAGACCTCAATCGCCGCCTCGCCTCGCTGTTCGCCCGCGGCGTGCTCCGCCACGCCGACGTCCGCAACGGCCTCGCCCAGGCGCAGGCCGAGTTCGCGCGCGGCGAGTTGCGCCGGGTCGGCCTGCCGCAGGGCTACGGCGTGGCCTCGCGGCCGCTGCCCGGCGCCGAGGTCTTCACGGTGTTCGGCATGGGCGAGCGCGACGCGGGCCTGGCGCTGGCGCACGACGATCGGCGCGCGCGGCCGACCGATCTCGAGGCCGGCGAGACCATGGTCTACGGCCGCCGCGCGCTCGAGCCGCCGTGGCACTGGATCAGGTTCACCGACGATCCGAAGACCGGGACGGTGAAGATCAAGTGCCGCCGCCTCGAGATCCGCTGCGGCGACTACTACTCGGTGCTCGATGCCGACACCGGCCCTCACGCCGGCATCTGGCCGATGCTCAATCCGGTTCTGCCGGAGTGATTGACTTTGCCTTTTCTGCACTGTGCGGCTCTCGCGCCTCTGAAGGCGCTGCCGCCGCCGGTGCTTTCCGGAGGGAAGCATCCGATGCGCCTCGTCTTCGACCAGACGCGCGGCACCTTCGACCTGGCGCTGGCGCCGGGCGGCGATCTCGATGCCGGCATCGGCAACGGCGGCTTTCTTGAGGGCGCGGTGTGGGCCTCGCTCTTCACCGACGCGCTGGCCAGCCCGGACGACTTCGCGGCCGGGCCGACCCCGGACCTCGGCCGCGATCGCCGCGGATGGTGGGCCGACTGGGGCCGGCCGCCGGAGGACTCGCTGGGCTCGCTGCTGTGGCTGTACGCGCGCGAAAAGCAGCGCGAGGCGGTGCGGCTCAACCTGCAGGCGGCCGCAACGCGCGCGTTGGAGTGGATGGTCATCGACGGCGTGGCGCGGTCGCTTGGCGTCACCGTCGAATTCATGCCGGCCGACAAGGTCGCTATCGCGGTCGAGCTCGTCCGCCCGAACGGCGTTCGGGACAACTGGCGCGCGGATCTCCTGTGGTCGGGCTTGGCCTGATTGTCCGACAGATTTGTATCAGTTGTACCGGCGTACCCATGGGTTGTGAGGGCCCCATTTCGTTCGCACTGAATCTGGCCTGTGGCCCGAGCGCCACACTAGCCCGGCCCCTTCACTGAAGATATTCGCCAAGTGAGGGCTCATGCCATGCGCGAACAAAACGACAAGGCCGATGGCAATCGCTTATTCTTTGGCGATAATCTTGAGGTGCTGCGCGGGCACGTCAAGGACGAGAGCGTCGATCTGGTCTATCTAGACCCGCCGTTCAACTCAAATGCCAACTACAACGTGCTCTTCAAGGAACCGGGCGGGGCCGGCGCCGAAGCTCAAACCGAAGCATTTCGCGATACATGGAAATGGGGTGACGCCGCGCGCGACGCTTACGAAGAGGTGATGCAGTCGGGCGAGCCAGTGGCGCTTGTAATGAAGGGGCTCCGAGACTGGCTCGATAAGAACGCGATGATGGCCTACGTCACGATGATGGCGGTCCGGCTCATCGAACTGAAGCGCGTGCTCAAGCCATCCGGCTCGCTGTACCTGCACTGCGACCCTACCGCCAGCCACTATCTGAAGATCGTCATGGACGCGATCTTCGGGCCCGAGAACTTCCTGAGCGAGGTCAGTTGGAAGCGGACAGGCACCCACTCGTCGGCGCGGAGGTGGGGACCGGTGCACGACACTTTGCTTTTCTATGCAAAGGAGAGCGGCTCTCACGTCTGGAACCGACCTTACGTAGCGCATTCGGAAAAGCATCTGCTGTCGCACTACCGCAAGGTCGACGAGCACGGCCATCGCTACGAGCATGGCGAATTGACGGGCGCTGGCGTTCGCAACGGACGAAGTGGCGCCCCCTGGCGCGGATTCGACGTGACGAAGCTCGGGCGTCATTGGACGACAACTGTCGAACGTCTGGATGAGCTCTACGAACAGGGACGCATCTACCTGCCGCCTGATGGCGGCTGGCCGCGGCTGGTTCGCTATGCCAAGGAATCCAAGGGTCGGGCGATCGGGGACATATGGGAGGACATCCCGCCACTGAACATGCGGGCGCTCGAAAGGCTGGGTTATCCGACCCAGAAACCGCGGGCGCTGATCGAGCGCATCATCAATGCTTCGTCAAATCCGGGCGACGTCGTGCTGGACCCGTTCTGCGGTTGCGGCACGAGCATTGATGCCGCACAGGAGCTCGGAAGAAACTGGATCGGTATCGACGTGACGCACTATGCGATCACGCTGATCGAAGAACGCCTGAGGCGTCGTCATTCGGATGCACGGTTCACCATCCACGGCCGGCCCGCCTCCTATACCGACGCGATGGCCCTGGCAGCACGGGACAAGCATCAGTTTCAGTGGTGGGCGGCTTGGTTCGCGGGCGCCCAGGCCTATCGGGAAGAAAAGAAAGGTGCCGATCGGGGAATTGACGGAAGCGCGATGTTCCCCAATGGCCCCTATGGCCATGGCCGCATCATCATCTCGGTGAAGGGCGGCCTCAACGTCGGTGTGCAAATGGTGCGCGATCTATGGGGAGTGATCGACCGCGAGGAAGCCGAGATGGGAATTTTGGTGACGTTGGTTAAGCCGACCGAGCCCATGATCAATGAGGCCTTGGATGCCGGATACGTCAAAAAGTCAGCACACGGGCGCCTTCCTCGCCTGCAGATCATTACCATCGCAGATCTGTTCGATGGACGGGAACCGAGGTTGCCGCCGTTACCGGTGCCTTTGTCTCGCATGAAGGCGCCGCCCCGGCGCCGCAAGAAGGCTGGCGACGAACAGCTTCCTCTCATGTTGCCCTTCTCGGGGGGCAAGGCGATGCGAGAAGGGGGCGCCTTTGTCGACCCGCGCTATCTTTCGTTCGGCGTTCGGCAGCAGGACGTGAGCGCCCCTGAGCTTCCCCTCGGTAACGCCCCTCAGCGCCGCCGCCGCGGTTAGTCTTCGATCTACCACCATCCGCTTTCCGCCCACGGCGGGGCGGGAATTTCCAGACACCTCGATTCGAAAATTCGAGAACGGGAGTAACGCCTCATGCCTTATTCCCGTCCGAGCTACGCGCAGCTGATCGCCCGCGTCGGCGCGCTCTACCGCGCCGCGTTCCCCGGCGCCGACACCAACCTGCGCCAGTCGGCCGCCCGGCCGCTGGTCACCATGATCGCGGCCAGCACCGACGACGATCTCGCCTTCCTCGACTGGCTGGCGCTGCAGCTCTTCCCGTTCTCGGCCGACGCCGAGTATCTCGAGCGCTGGGCGACCGCCAAGGGCCTCTCCCGCCGCGCGGCGACGCACGGCGCCGGCACGGTCACCCTGGCCGGCACGCCGGGCTCCACGGCCCTGAGCGGCACGCAGCTGCAGACCGCGGCGGGCCTGACCGTCGCGCTGGCCGCGAGCGCGACGATCGGCGGCGGCGGCACCGTCGTGGCGTTCGCGAATGCCGTGGCCGGCGGGGCGAACGGCAACCTGGCGACCGGCGTGCCGCTGACCTTCATCGGCACGCCGGCGGGCTTCGGCGACGCGGCCGTGGTGGCGACGGCCTTCTCCGGCGGCGCCGATGCCGAGACCGACTCGTCACTGCGCGCGCGGACCCTGCGGGCCTTCGCCCAGCCGAGCTTCGGCGGCAACCGCAACGACTGGGAGAATGCCGCGCTGAAGGTCGCCGGCGTGACGCGCGTCTTCACCGCGCCGGCGCAGCCGACGCCCGGCGCCGTGACGCTGTACGCGCTGTTCGACGACGTGCGGACCAACGGTCTGCCGATCGGCACGGACGCCTGGTATCGCCCGGGCACGGGACCGAGCGCCGGCATCGGCGGGACGGGAGACCAGCGGCTCGTCCTGGACGCGATCCTCGCGCTGCGCCCGATCGCGGCCCATCTCTACGTCACCGCCCTGGTCGCCGCGCCGATCGCCATCACGATCGACAACCTGGCGGTCGATACGCCGGCGGTGCGCGCCGCGATCGCGGCCGAGCTCGCCGCCATGCAGCGTCGTCGCGCCGTGCCCGGCGGCGGCTGCTCCCGCTCCTGGATCGAGGAGGCGATCTCCCGCGCCGCGGGCGAGGACAGCCACGACCTGACCAGCCCCGCCGGCAACGTCGCCGGGGTGCCCGGCACGCTCTTCACGATCGGGGCGATAACCTATGTGTAGGGTCGGATGAGGGCGCCCGTCCCGACACTCGAGGAGTGGCGCGCCGCAACAGCGGACCTGCTGCCGCCCGGCCGCGCCTGGTCGCGCGATCCGAATTCTAACCTGGGCAGGCTGATCAGCGTGCTCGCGCGCGAGCGGCGGTCCCGCCACAAGCGCGCGGTGACCCTGCTCGAGGTCGAGGCCTTCCCCACCACCGCGCTCGAGCTGCTGCCGGAATGGGAGCAGGCCGCGGGTCTGCCGGATCCGTGCCGGCCGCTGCCCGGCACCCTGGCCGATCGCTGGGCGGCGCTGGCCGATGTCTTCTTCGCCGATCATCCGCCGACACCGGACAATATGGTGCTGTGGGCGGTGCAGGCCGGCTGGACGGTCACGATCCGCGAGCAGCGCGACTTCGTCGCCGGCGTGAGCATGGCGGGCGATGCGGTGGGCGAGTCCGATTTCGTCTGGGTCGTGACGATCGAGGACCAGGTCATTTCGTACTTCCGAGCCGGGCAGGGCGCGTCCGGCGATCCGCTCTACAGCTTTCCGGACATCGCGACGCTCGAATGCGTGCTGCGCCGCGCCGCGCCGGCGCACACCCAGGTCCACTTCATCGTTCCTGTTTGAGGTCTCATGTATCGCATCGACACGGCGAACAACGTCGCGGCCTTGCCGGCGAAGCAGCCGGCTGCCGAGGATCCGGGCTACTTCAACAACAACCCCGGAGCCGGCAGCGGGACGGTGGTCTCGGGCGACTGGCTCAACGCGGTGCAGGAAGAGCTGGCAGCCGTCATCGGCGGCGCCAGCATGGCGCTCGATCGCAACAACAACGCGCAGCTGCTCGCTGCCATCCAGGCGCTCGTCGCCGGCGTGATGCCGACCGGCTCCCGGATCGGCTTCACCGGGCAGACGGCGCCGGCGGGTTGGGTGATGGGAAGCGGCCGCACGATCGGCGATGGCGCGTCCAATGCGACCGAGCGCGCCAACGCCGACACCCAGGCGCTCTTCACCCTGCTGTGGAACGACTACGCCGATGCCGAGCTGCCGGTGACCACGTCGGGCGGCGGCGCCTCGACGCGAGGGGCCTCGGCTGCTGCCGATTTCGCCGCGCACAAGCGCATGACCCTGCCGGACTATCGCGGGCGCGCGGGCGTGGGCAAGGGCGACATGGGCGGCGCCGATGCGGCCCGGATCACGGCCGCCGGCACCGGGGTCGACGGCACCGTGCTGGGCAAGACCGGCGGCGCACAGACCCACACGCTCACCGTCGATGAGATGCCGGCGCATCATCACGGCGGCGGCGCGGAAGAGTCGGGCACGAACTCGGACAGCGTCGGCGGTCCGGTCTTGGGCATGGCGAGCGTCGACACGGACGACACCGGTGGCGGCGACCCGCACGACAACATGCCGCCGTTCATCGTCGAGCTCACGATCATCAAGCTCTGAGGCAGAGGTAATCCATGTCGAACTGCTGCCAGCCGCGCTACGTGCACATGACGGCGGCGGGTGGAACCGTGCCGATCGATGACGACAGCGGCATCAGCCCCTATTTCCTGCCGCTGCTGCTGCCCGGCGTGGTGGCCAACACGCTGGCGCATCTGAAGGCGCTGACCGCGCGGCCGGCATCGGTCGCGCTGGCCGGTCGCGATGCGCCGGGCGACGGTTTCGGCGGGGTGTATTTCTGGAAGCCGGACAGCACGGCGGAGGCCGACGACGTCCATGTCATCGCCCCCGACCTGAACGATCCGCCCGGACGCTGGGTCGCCTTCGGCCAGGCGCCGGGCGTCGGCGGCTCGCTCGACGACCTCATCAATTACGAGGCGCCCTGGACTGACGCCCAGCAGCGCACCAAGGCCGCGCGCCTAGCCGATGCGCTGCACCTCGACGATTTCCTCGGGTCGGTCGCCACGGCCTACGACGGCACCGACGACACGGCGGCTGCCTGGGTGGCGGCGATCGCGGCAGCGGAGGAGCACGGGCGCACGCTGAAGGTGCCGCGCGGCGGCACCTATACGGTCGCCGAAGAGATCACGGTGCCGAGCGGGGTGCGCATCGAGCTCAATCCGGACGCCACCATCGTGCAGGCGACCGCCGGCCTGGGCGTCTTCGCCGTCGCGGGCGACGACGTCGTGATCGAGGGCAACTGCGCCACGATCGAATATGGACCGGTGCGCAGCGATCCGGGCGGCTTCTATCTCGGTGGCGTTGCGCGCGACCGCATCTCGGCGTGCTTCCTCACCGGCCACAATCCGACGGTCCGAAACATCAGGCCGAAGAACTTCTTCTGCGGTGTCGCCCTGCGAGGCCCGGTCGTGGACCAGGCGCTGTCGCCGACGGGCTACGATCACAGCGTCAACGGACGTCGGCTCTACCTCGATGGGATCGCGGCGGACTCCTGCGACTTTGCGGTGCGCGGCGGACAGTACCAGGACGGCTTGATCGGGCGCGTGAGCAGCGTCAACGAGACGGCGATCTCCGGCGATGCCGGCATCGTGGCCCTCATCGGGCTGGCCTCGGGCACGGCCTATGCAGGCGTCGCCAATCGGATCGACATTCGCCACATCTACAGCGACGGCTTCACGGGCGCCCGCTGCATTACGATCGGCGGGGGTGCCAGGAACATCGGCGTCGATGATGTGCTGCTGAGCAACATGTCGGGGACCGGCATCAGGGTCTCGGGCGGCGCAAGCTGCCAGACCGGGGCGAACACACGCGTCACCGGCATCAAGAGCGGGCAGATCGGTGTCGACTACCCCTCGGCCGTCAATTGCCGGCAGTCGGGTGTCTATTACGAGGGCGCCCCTGGCGTGCCGTTCATCGCGGTCCGCGCCTCGGCCTCGGCGACGGATATCGTGGTCGAGAAGCCGGAAGTGGTGACTGACTTTGCCGCCGCGACCAACGTGACGTCGCAGAACCTGTTTCGAGCGATCAGCGGTGCGGTTCTGACGGTCCGCCGCCCGGACATCCGGCACAAGCAGGCCAACGACATGTTCGCGTTCGGCGCGGACGGTGCCACGCTGCGCGTCCTCTGGCCGTCCAATCGCGGCAACGTCAACGGCCGGGTCATGCGCCTCGACGGCACGGCCATCGGGTTGCTGCGCTGCTACGGGGCCGAGCTCGACGGCTTCGATGAGCGCAGCGTGAATTCGCTCACCGTGAACGGGACGCTTACGAAGGACATCGTCTATCCCTTCGAGCGGCCGAAGTTCGGGGACTACACGGTGCCGAGCGCGGCGGCAGGCGCCGGCGCGGCGCTGCAGGCGAAGCTCGTGCGGGCGAAGGATATCGGCGCGCCCGTGATCCTGGCGCCGGGCGTCCACGTGCTCGACTCGCAGTCGGCGCCGCCGGGCCTCAGCGAGGCGCGCGCGCTGGTCGGCTTCCTGAACAACGAGGCCGACGGCAAGCACGTCGCCCTGTGGGGCTCCGACAGCGCCAGCACCATCCTCAAGCCGACCTTCGCGGAAGCCGATCAGTACGCGGCGCGCTTCCAGGGCTCGCCGGAGAACCCGATCTCGGTCGATCTCCGGCGCGTGACCATCGGCTACGATGTCGACAATCCGTCCAGCCCGCTCGTGTTCGGCTCGCACCGGCCGCTGCTGTCGTTCCGCCATGCCGAATTCTTCGTGGAGGAGGTCGACCTTCGCGGCAAATGGGACCTGACCGAGGGCGGCGGCTTTGTGTCGAACGGCCGCGCGACCGGCACGGTCAAGATCCTGCGGGTGTTCGACGCGGCGGGAACCGCGATCAACATCGCCGCCGGCCTGGGCAGCGCGACCTTCAGTCAGGAGGGCAACTGTCCTTCCAACATTCGCCTCCTGGACGCCTTTGTCCGGAACGCCGTCGGGCACCTGTTCAACGGGCACGGCTGGCGCAAGGGGCGGGTGCGCATCCACGCCACACTCGATCTGCAGCGGCTGGGCTGGCTCAGGGCCAACGCCGGCGTGCGACTCGGCAACGGCGGCCGCGACGTCGAGATCGAGGCTTACGTCTTCGGCCCGTGGCGGCCTTGGCAGCTGAACGACGTGACCAACGCCAAGGTCAAGGGGATATTCGTCTATACCGGTGGCCCGGGTATCGTCGGCAAAAAGGATACCGAATGTGTCAACGTCGACCTCTCGGAAGCGGAGATCATCGGACCGTGCCAGGGCGTCGGCCATACGCGGCCGTCGAGCGTCTCGGAGGACCCGCTCGAGGACATCACGCTGGAGACACCGGGCGTTGCCTTCCTGGGCGGCGAGCGCCACCGGACGCCGAAGGCGATCAAGGACATCTGCGCGCCGGTGTGGAACGGCAGGATGGTCGCCACGGCCGGCAGCCCGATCGCCAAGGTCATCGACAGCGATCTCCTGGGCACGAACTTCGTGGCACTCAGCAAGTCCTCGCCGGGCGACTTCGTTTACCGCTACGTCAACACCAAGAAGGGCACGCAGCAGCCGCCCTTCGCGGGTCGCATCTCGACGGTCGACCAGCTGGGCCACCCTGTCGGCAGCGGCGGCCTGCTGCAGCGCGACTTCTTCGCCGGCCCAAACGGCTCCGGCGCGCTGATCGGCACGGTGCTCTTCGGCCAGGAGGTGCCCGAGGGCTATGCCGTCGAAGGCGGCTCGTGCATCGAGCACATCCTGTTCGACGGGCCGGCGCTCTACAGCATGGGCAGCGAAGCCGATATCGGCGATCCGCTCAAGCGGGCCGGCGAGCTGTTCCGCGTCCGCAGGCTGACCGAGCGGCAGGTGCGCACCGGCGTGAGCGAGTTCGCGCCGTCCACCGAGGGCACCCTCGAATGGCGGCCCGAGAACGAGCCCATGCTGTTCCGCCCCGGGCCGGTGGCCGGGCGGATCTCGGTGTCGACGGCGCACAACGTCGTTGCGGCCACGGGTGCGTCGTTCGTTTCGCTCATCCAGCCGCCTCTCCAGAACGGGTCCGAGGTCTCGCTCTTCGTGCCGGGCGCGAACGGCCGCGACGTGTTCGTCGGCAACGCACAGAGCGTCACGAACAACAACGAGCTCGTGCTGACCGCGCCCGGCCTGCACGACTTCACGGACAAGCCTTACAAGTTCGTGCTCCACACGCCGATGGCCTATGGCGGCCAGATCGGCGACGACCAGCTCAGCAATGCGGGCTTGCCGCAGCGTCTGTTCGACCAGTGGTGGGATCCGAACATCCCGGTGTTCGGCTTCACGATCAACGAATGGCACGTCTATCCCGAGTGCCTCGATCCGCGCTGCATCCCCTGCCGCGAGATCCGCATCCGGAACACGGCCATTACCGACCAGGTGACCGGCCACGACCTCGACGCCTTCGTGCCGACGCACGACTGGAATCGGACACGGCTGCACACCTTCGAGTTCCGCTTCTTAGCGAACATCGCCGGCGACATCACGCTGCGCGTCATGCGCGTGCGGGACGGTGTCCGCCGCATCGTCGGCAACAGCCTGCCGGTGGGGCAGGGCAGGATGCAGGCCGGCCTGAACGGCGTCACGGCGGGCCAGCTCGTGACGATCACGGCACCGCAGCCAGTCGCGGCCACTATCTCGGCCGACGACCTGCTCAGGCCGGGCGACCTGATCCTGATCAACGCGATCGCCAACAATGGCGTCGGCGGAACGATCGCGATGGGTGGCGGCAAGGGATCGATGGTCGGGTGGTGACGAAACCTTCTAGGGAGGCTCGCAATGGGATATCCGGTTGGAGGCGTGCCGACAAACCGTGCGCTGCCTGTCGTGCCACACAGCGTCGACAAGAACGGCAACGCAACGCCGGCGGTCAGCGGCACGACCTATGAGACGATTGCCGCCAGCCAGGCCGACCAGGTCATGGGCACAACGGGTGCCGTGGGTGACTATCTGGTGAGCCTCTGGATACAGCCGACGTCGACGTCGCCTGGGTCCGTCGTCGTGAAGGACGGCAACACGACAGTCTATACTTGGCCGGGCGGTGCCGGCAGCGTCGTCACGCTGGACGCCCGTCTCGCCGGCATCGGCGGCTGCAAGAGCGTCAACGGCGGGTGGAAGATCACCACCGGCGCGAATGTGTCGGCCGTCGCCACAGGGGCGTTCACCTGATGTTGCCGGGAGTCGGCCACAACGGCGGACCTCATCTCTGGGTGCCGCGTCCGACACAGAGTTTCGCGGATATCCTCGGGGCGGACCTCAAGTTCTTCGTCGACGCCGAGGACGACTCCAAGATCACGGCCGTCTCCGGCGCGGTGTCGTCCTATGCCGAGGCGATTTCGGGCGTGAGCATCGACCAGGGAACGGCGGCCTCGCGTCCGGCGATCGTTACCGGTCCAGCCGGCCGGCAGGTGTGGCGCTTCGACGGCGTCGACGACTGTCTCGAGCGCGGCAGCATCCCGCCTGGCGTGCCGACCGGCGCTGCCCCGGTAACCGCCATCTTCATCGGCTTCCAGACGCTCTCGGTCGCGTCGAGCGGTACGAATCGCTCCATCGTGACGTGGGGCACATCCGGCCTCACGGGTGCCACGTCCCTGCGGCGCTCCACGACCGGTGGCAGCAACGTCGTGCAGGCATCGGTCGGCAATGGCACGACCCAGATCGTCGCCAACAGCGCCGGCGATTTCTTTGGCGGGTGCATTGCCCGCATCATCGTCGACGGCGCGAACATCTACGGGTCTCTCAACGGCGCGGTGGGAGCCGCCAGCGCCTGCGTGCCCGGCGTCGGCACGGCACGCTTCCGCGTCGGCGCCAACACCGCTGCCGCACCCGGCGCCAACGCGCAGATCGACCTCAGCGCCTTGCTCATCGTCGCCAGCGCCGGCCTGTCGGCGGCGACGATGAACGCCCTCTACGTCGCAGCAGGACAAAGGATCTTGGGGTGATGGCACAGACGCGGTTTCTCGGCTGGACGGTCGACAAGGAAAGCGACGCCACGACCTATCGCGCGGCGGTCAACGAGTGGTGGCAGACCCGCTACAGGGAGGCCTTCGCGGCGAACTGGTATCCGCGCCTCGACACGCTCGGCCGCTGGATCGTGCCCTATCTCGGGCCGCCGGCGATCGGCCCCGACGGCGAAGTTGAGGAGCCGCCCGAGATGGTCGCGCTGCGCGCGGCCGCAGCGTTCGTCGAGGCCTCGAGCATCGAGTGGCCCGACGCAGAAGAGTAAGCGTCACTGAACGATCAGGGAGCAGCCCCATGGCCATGTCTTGGGGCGAGATCGCGTCGCTCGTGTCGGCTGCGCTGGCAGTGGGTCTTGTCGTCGAGCGCGTCGTCGGACGGCTGATCCGCGGCCAGTACGTCACGCGCGACGAGCTGCGGGCCTCCGAGCGATCGGTCAACGACGCCCTCCTGCTGGAGGGCCGCATGCGCGCCGACGTCGAGACCAAGGTCAAGCTGCTCGAGGTCAACATGCTGCACTTGCCGTCTGCCGACGACGTCGCCGAGCTCAAGGACAAGCTGTCCGCCCTGAGCGCCAGCCAGGCCGTCAACAACGTCCAGGTCGAGCACGTCCGCAAGGAAGTCGCCGAGACGCGGCTCTCGATCGACCGCCTGAGCGAAGAGATCCGCAAGCGCACCTGACCCGAACGCCGTTCGGCAGACCCGATTCGGCCGATCCCTTTTTCCCGAAGCAAACGAGAGAGACGACTCATGACCTGGCGAGTACTGCGCACCTGGCCCGACCCCGAGATGCAGCGCCGGGCGCTGTGGGTCGCCGCGATGATGGATGCCGCCCGGGCAACGGCCGACGCGATCGGGATCTCGTGCCAGGCGATCGTCGCACAGGCGGCGCTCGAGACCGGCTGGGGCAAGTCCCTCGTCGGCACCCACAACCTGTTCGGCATCAAGGCGTCGGCCGCGTGGACCGGCAAGCGCGTCCTCGTGCCGACCCGGGAAGTGATCGACGGCCGCACCGTGTTCCTCAACGACTGGTTCCGCGACTACGACAGCTTCGCCGAGTCGATTGCCGATCATCTGTCGTTCCTGAAGACGAACAGCCGCTACCGGGCCGCCGGCGTGTTCGATCGCAAGGGCGACGCCGAGTACTTCCGGGCGCTGCAGCGGGCCGGCTACGCGACCGATCCCAACTACGCCACGCAGCTCATGGCGGTGCGCGACACGATCTCGACCTATTTTCTGGCGCACATGACCGAGGATCCCCGGGTATCGGAGCCGCCGCCGGCGGTCGTTCCCGCCGCGCGCCGGCCGTGGCTGGCGATCGGTGCGCACGGCGCCGCCGTGATCGAGCTGCAGCGGCTGCTGCGATTCGCGCCGGCCGACCAGGACGGATGGTTCGGCGCCGTCACGCGGGTCGGCGTGATGCGCTTCCAGAACGACAACGGCCTCGACGTCGACGGCATCGTCGGCGACCGCACCTGGGCGAAGCTCGCCGCGGTCGCCTGATCTTCGCACGGCGCGCCGCCGTGCTCTTTTTTGTCCACGCACCCATCGAAAGGATCGTCATGCCCAACTTCATCGCGCCGACGACGGCGTGGCTTCGTCATGTCGCCACGGCCGCCGCCGCCATCATCGCCATGCTCGGCGCGCTCGCCGGCCTGTCGCCGGACGACCAGACGACGCTGCTCGCCGCCGTGCGGCAGTTCGTCGACGGCGCCACCAACGTCCTGGTCGCCCTGGGCGCCATCGCCGGCGTCGCGTCGGCGATGTGGGCTCGCTGGACGGCCAAGCCGGAGCAGCAGGTCAAGGCCGTCGACGCCATGCCCAACGCGACCGTCG
>JAHCJV010000121.1 GCA_026126105.1 Enhydrobacter sp. | reverse complement strand
TCTTCTGGAACTCGAGGAACATCTCCCGGCGCTTGACCGGGTCGTTCTCCACCGCCGCGCCTTCGAGAAGCGCGTCGACCCTGGGATTATTGTAGTTGGAGCCGTTCGAGAACGGCACGCCCTTCTTGAAGTTCTTCGACCAGTAGATGCGCTGCACGCCGACCGTCGGGTCGAAAAGGTTGGAATGGCCGTTGTAGGTGAAGTCGAAGTCGCGGTCGGTGTAAATCCTCTTCGCGAAGGCGGAGATGTCCTGCGCCCGGACTTCGACCGCGATACCGATGCGCGACAGCGAGGCGCGGACGAACTCGCAGGTCTTCCGTCCGTCGTCGCCGATCGGATTGTAATCCATCGGCAGCTTGAAGCGGATCTTGTTGGCGCCCCGGGGAAAACCTGCCTCGTCGAGAAGCTGCTCGGCCCGCTTGAGATCGAGCTTGTAGGGGCTGGGCGTCGGATCGTGAAACTCCTTGAGGCCGGCCGCGATCGGCACCTGGCAAACGGTGCCGTACCCGTAAGCCACGGTCTTGAGCAGCGCCGCGCGATCGATCGAGTGGGCCACGGCCTGCCGCACCTTGAGGTGCTTGAAATACTGGCTGTCGAGATTGAACTGCAGGCACTGCACATTGTAGGAGTAGCTGGTGCCGTCGGTGCTGAAGACGAGATGCGGCAACTTCTTCAAGCGCTCCACGTCCGCCAGGGCGACCGGCGTGCGATAGCCGATGTCGCCGGAGCCGTTCTCGAACGCGACAGATCTCGCACCGGGATCGGGCACGAACTTGCAGACAAGGCGGTCGATTCGAGGCAGTGCGGGATCCCAGTAATCGGGATTGCGCTCGAAGAGAACGTGGCTGCCGCGCACCCACTCTTTGAACTTGTAGGGTCCGGTCCCGACCGGCGCATTGCCGTTGGGATTGGTCACGGGATCGGTGCCCTCGTAGATATGACGCGGCACCATCGGGGACTCGGCTGCGGTCAGAGCCTTGATCAGATAAGGCGCGGGCTTGCTGAGCTCGATCACGGCAGTCAACGGATCGGGCGTCTTGACTTCCACGACGTTGGCGAAGGTGTTGCGCCCACGCGGATGCACTGTCTTGAGGAGCTGGATGGAGTACGCGACGTCGGCCGAGGTGAAGGGCTTGCCGTCGTGGAACTTGACGTTGGGACGAAGCTTGAAGGTATAGATCTTGCCGTCCGGACTGATCGACCATTCGGTGGCGAGCGAGGGGCGCGGCTTGATGTCGTAGTCGTACTCCAGCAACCCTTCCGTGGCCTTGGCGCTGACGGTCAGCGCGGTCGTTGCCGTAGTGGTACCCGACATCAACGTGTTCGGCTCGTTGGTCATCAGCAAGGTGAGCGTGCCGCCCTTTTTTGGCGTCTGCGCCCTTGTCGGACTGCCGGCCAAAGCGAGGCCCGTGATCCCGAGGAGCGTAGCGCGGCGGGTGGTCCTGACGTTCGCGGTCATGTTCGGTCCTCATGAGAAAGCGCAAGGGGAGCCTAACGCCCGGCCATCGCGCCCGCAGCAAAATGTGGGCCACACGATAAGATTCTTCTCGCTTGCGCGGCAATTGGACGTTCATTCTTCGAGCGCAGAGAATGGTGGCAATCATTTCTGCGCAAGGCGCCGAGCCTGCGGAACACAAAGACCCTGACGGGCCGGCCACGTCAGGATACAGACCGGGGTGAAGAGGAATCGCAACATGACGCTACCCGTAGCTACGCTCGACCACGTCGTGATCAATGCACGCGACGACATGGATCGCGCCGCCGACATCTACCGGCGGCTGGGCTTCACCCTCACCGAGCGCGGCTATCATTCACTAGGGTCGATGAATCACCTCGCGATGTTCGGCACCGATTATCTCGAGTTGATTGCCATCCCAAAGGGCGCAACGTCCGGTCGTCTCGACCTGCTGGAGTTTCCGTTGGGACTCAACGGCCTGGTGTTCGGCTCGGAGGATTCAGCCATCACCTACGGCGCGCTCTCCAAGGCAGGCGTGCCGGTAGAGCCGCCGGTCGAATTCACGCGACCCGTGAAGTATGACGGTGGCCAAGGCGATGCGCGCTTCCGCACCGTTCGCATGAAGAGCGGCGTCGTGCCCTACGGCCGCGTCTACTACTGCCACCATTTCACGCGCGATCTGGTGTGGCGCGACGAGTGGCGCCACCATGCGAATGGCGTCGTCGCCGTCGCACGTGCGCTGATCGTGGAACCGGACCCGGCGGCCGGCGCGAAGCTCTATGTCGACATGTTCGGCCCCGATGCGGTTCGCGACATCAAGGGCGGCAAGACCGTCGTGATCGGGAACTCGCGATTCGACATCGTGACCGAGGCCGAGCTCGAGGCGCAGGTCGGCGACGCCGCGCCAGAGGCAGAGGGCCGCAACGCCTATATGGCGGGCCTCACCTTTCGCACCACGTCGCTTGCCAAAGCGACGGCGGCGCTGAAGGCGGGCAGGATCTCGTTTGCCGAGCGCGCGGGCCGCATCATTGTTCCGGCGAAAGAGGCGATGAACGCAACCATCGAATTCATCGAATAGCGGCACCCGCGGCCATGAAGATTACCCCGCTTGGACGGTCGAGAACGGCAC
The DNA here is from genome assembly GCA_026126105.1 of Enhydrobacter sp. GTDB lineage: Bacteria > Pseudomonadota > Alphaproteobacteria > Reyranellales > Reyranellaceae > Reyranella. Next base: position 11,890 of record JAHCJV010000121.1, on the reverse strand, counting down.
GATGAAAATCAAGGGGCTCACTGCATGATGACGATCGGCAACACGGCCTTCGACAATCAGGGGGATGCGCTGTCGCGTGAGGTCCCGCCCGAATCGCTGGCGCTGATCGACGAAGGTGGCAACGGTAGTGAACGGCGCTACAACTACGGCGATCTGATGCGGCTGAGCGGCGCTGTCGCGCGAGGTCTGCTGAAGCGTGGGCTGCGGCGTGGCGACCGCGTCGCGATCCTGTCGGCCAACCGCGCCGAGTTCCTGCTCACATTCCTCGGCACCATGCAGGCAGGCCTCGTATCGGTGCCGGTGAACTGGAAGCTGCCGGCGGAGACCGTCGGCTACATCGTGGGCGATTCGGACGCCGCGCTGGTGATCGGCGACGATGCGCGCCTCGCCCTCGCGCCGGAATCTGTACCGAAGGTTTCCTTCGACAGAGACTGGAATGCGTTTCTCGACGACGGGCCGTTCACGCCTCTCACGATGAAGCGCGAGGAATCCGCGATGTTCCTCTACACCTCGGGCTCCACCGGACGGCCCAAGGGCGTGGTGCTGTCGCACTACTCGCATCTCTGGGCGATGAGTCAGCGGGCGCGCCGTCCGGTGCCGCAAGGCCAGCGCTCGCTGGTCGCCGCGCCGCTCTATCACATGAACGGTCTTGCGATGTGCCAGACGACCTTCAGCCACGGCGACACCGTCGTACTGCTGCCGCAGTTCACGACCAAGGGCTATATCGAGGCTGCCGCCAAGCACAAGGTCGCCTTCATGACCTCTGTGCCGACGATGATTGCCATGATGTTGCGGGAGAAGGAGCTGCTGGAGAAGACCGATCTATCCGCCGTCGAGGCGGTTCGCATGGGCTCGGCTCCGATCACCCAGTCGCTGATCGACCAGGTGCGCCAGGTCTTCCCGAAGGCCGCGATCACCAACGGCTACGGCACGACCGAGGCCGGGCCCGTCGTGTTTGGCCCGCATCCGAAAGGCATCCCGCAGCCCGAGCTGTCGACCGGCTATCCGCATCCCGAGGTCCAGCTCCGCCTCGTGCGCGACGGCAAGGAAGTCGACGACGAGGGTGAGCTCCAGATGAAGTGCGGAGCCCTCATGACGCATTACCACAAGCTGCCCGAGACCACGGCCAAGGTGATGACGCCAGACGGCTACTATCGCACCAGCGACGTATTCCGCCGCGACGAGAACGGCTTCTTCTTTTTCGTCGGCCGGGTCGACGACATGTTCGTCTGCGGCGGCGAGAACATCTATCCGGGCGAAGTCGAGAAGATGCTGGAGAAGCATCCGGGAATCCATCAAGCGGCGGTCATCCCCGTGCCGGACGAGCTGAAGGGCCACAAGCCGGTTGCCTTCGTCGTGCGCGCCAACGGCGCCGAAGTCGACGAGCAGGCGGTAAAATCCTATGCGCTGGCCAACGCACCAGCCTACCAGCACCCGCGCCGCGTCTTCTTCGTCGACGAGATGCCGCTTGCCGGCACCAACAAGATCGACAAGCGCGTGCTCGCCAAGCAAATCCCGGAAGGAATGGAGATCCAATAATGAAAGCAGCCGTCGTTCGCGCCCATGGCGGGCCGGAGGCTCTGGCCTTCGAATCCAACTTTCCCGACCCCATGCCCGGCGAGGGTGACGTGATCGTGGCAGTGAAGGCCTCGTCGCTGAACTACCATGACGTCTTCACGCGCCGCGGCATGCCAGGCATCAAGGTGCCGATGCCCGCGATCATGGGTCTCGATGTTGCCGGCGAGATCGCAGAGGTTGGCGCGGGCGTCTCGGGCTGGAAGAAGGGCGATCGGGTACTGGTCGATCCGATCAACAGGGTCGAAGGCGGGCTGATGGGCGAGACGGTGCATGGCGGGCTGGCCGAACTGTGCAAGGCGCGCGCGCACCAGCTGATCAGGATTCCCGACGGCGTGTCGTTCGCCGATGCCGCGGCGCTTCCCGTCGCCTACGGCACGGCGCTGCGCATGATGGTGACCAACGGCCACGTCTCCAAGGGAGAGAAGGTCTTGATCCTCGGCGCTTCGGGCGGCGTCGGCGTATGCTGCCTGCAGCTCGCCAAGCTGGCGGGCGCGGAAGTGATCGCGTGCGCGGGCACCGATGCCAAGGCAAAGCGGCTGGCCGAGCTCGGTGCCGACAAGACGATCAACTACATCGAGAAGGATTTCATGAAGGAGATCTTCGCGATGTACGGCAAGCCGACGCGGCGCGGCAGCGGCACCGACCGGGGCGTCGACGTGGTCGTGAACTATACCGGCGGCGATACCTGGGTGAATTCCCTGAAGACCCTCAAGGTCGGCGGCCGGCTGCTGACCTGCGGCGCGACGGCGGGCTACGCGCCGACCGAGGACATCCGCTTCATCTGGACCTTCGAACTCAAGATCCTGGGCTCCAACGGCTGGATGCGCTCGGACATCGAGAAGCTCCTCGAGCTGGTGCAGAGCGGCAAGCTGAAGGTGCTGGTCGACAAGGTCTTCAAGCTCGAGGATGCGCGCGAGGCGCTGCGCGTGATCGAGGACCGCGAAGTGTTCGGCAAGATCGTGGTGGCGCCATGAGCGACGAAGCCAAGCCTCCCCTGAGCGGCGCCGAGCTGCAGACGATGCTCGATCGTTCGCCGTTCATCGCCTTCCTTGGTCTCAAGGTGACGGAAGCCGACGCCGCGGAGGAGCGGGTGACGATGGAATGCGAGATGCGGCCGGAGTTCGAGCGGGGCAAGGGCACAGGCCAATGGCACGGCGGCCCGATCGCAGCGATCATCGACACGGTGGGCGACTATGCCCTGATCATGGCCCTGCGCCGACCGCTGCCGACCATCAACTTCCGAGTCGACTATCTGCGGCCTGCCATAAAGACGAAGTTGATCACCACCGCCAAGGTTCGCCGCAGCGGCAAGAGCGTGGGCGTCGTCGACGTCGACGTCTTCAACGACAAGATGGTGCTGCTGGCGGTCGGTCGCGCGACCTACTCGACGCTGGCAGGCTGATCTCCCACGGCAAAGAGCTTTCTTCGCAGACGGCAACGGAGGAGCCCATGGTGAACGTTACCCGTCGCCTATTCGGCGCCGGAATCCTGACGGCTGGGCTGGCGGCCAGGATCAGGCCGACCTCCGCGCAAGGCGAGCCGCGTCGCGGCGGCACGCTGGTCGCGACCTGGGGCGGCGGCGAGCCGCAGGCCTGCTACGTCCCGTCGGGCGGCGGCTTGAGCCCGACCTTCTCCTCGTCGAAGCTCTTCGAGCGGCTCGTCAATCGGACGATGGCCGGCGAGTTCAGCGGCGAGCTGGCCGAGAGCTGGAAACCCGCCGACGATTTCAAGTCCTACGCCATCAAGCTCCGCCAGAGCGTGACGTTTCACGACGGCAAGCCGATGACGGCCGAGGACGTGGTCTTCTCGATCGACGAAATCTGGAAGAAGCATGCCGCCGCTCCCGCGATGACCGACTACGCCGGCATCGAGGCGTCCGACGCCGGCACTGTGGTCATGAAGTTCGCCACGCCGATCCCGGAGTTCTTCTTTGCCTCGCTCCTATCCGGCACGGTCAACTACATCGTGCCCAAGCACATCTATTCCGCCACCGATCCGATCACCAACCCCGCAAACGACGCCCCGATCGCCACCGGGCCGTGGAAGTTCAAGGAGTGGGTGCGCGGCAGCCACTTCGAATACGTGAGGAACGAGGATTACTGGCGCAAGGGATTCCCTTACCTCGACCGCCTGATCATCCGGTACATTCGCGATCCGGCCGGGCGTGCCGCGGCAATTGAATCTGGCGAAGTCCAGATCGGCGTGTTCAATCCGGTGGCACCCCCGGACATCAAGCGGCTGACCGGCACCGGCAAGTTCGTCGCCACGCCCAGGGGTTACGAGGAAACCGTCTGGTCGACCTCGCTCGAATGCAACATGCGCAACCCGCTGTTCGCCAAGCGCGAGGTCCGACAAGCCATGTTTCATGCCGTCGACCGCAGCCTGATCGCGAAGACCGTCTACTACGGCTATGCCCGGCCAGGCACGGGCCCGATCTTCTCGCCGAACAAGGCGTTCTTCACACCGGACACCTACAAGACGGGTTTCGATCCGAAGAAGGCGGCCTCACTGCTGGACGCAGCGGGCTATCCGAAGAAGGGCAACACGCCACGATTCAGAGTAAACCTTGTGGCTGGAGGCTGGTTTGCCGAAAACGGCAAGGTCGGCGCGATCGTGAAACAAGGCCTCGAAGACATCGGCATCGCCGTGAATCTCACCGTTCCCGACCGCTCGACCTCGATCAAGCGCATCTACACCGATTACGACTTCGACCTTGCCATCTCGAACCAGGCCAATCCGTCGGAGCCGGTGCCCTCGACCACGCATTATTACACGACCGAAGGCATCAAGAAGGGAGTCCCGTTCCGCAACGCCTCGGGCTATTCCAAGCCGGAGATGGACGCCTTGGTCGAGAAGATCAAGGTCGAGACCGATCCCGCCAAACGCAAGACACTGGTGATCGAGTTTCAACAGATGGCGACACTCGAAGCGCCTAACCTGCCGCTGGTCGAGCTCGAGCCGATCACCGTGGCCAGCACCAGGGTGCAGAACCACTCCAATGACCCGAACTACCTCGGCGCGACGTGGCACGATATATGGCTGTCGGCATAGCCAGCGCGCGCCGGCTGGCTCCCGCTCCCCTGAAGCTGCTCCGGGCCGGGCCCATGCGTACGGAGCTGCGGCCTGTTGGCGGCGGCAGCTTGGCAGCCTGTCACTTCGTCTAGCGCTCGGCTAGGGTAAATCCCATGAGGGGGCGGCATATTCTGGGTGTGATCGGGGTTGTCGCCGTCGCCATCGTCGCGCTGCTGGTCTTTGCTTGGCGGCCGGCGATTGCACCCATCACACCGCCCCCGTCGAGCAGTTTTCCGAGCGAACTCGTCGCGACCGGAGAGACGCTGGCCCGTGCCGGCAACTGCATCGAGTGCCATACCGCACCGGGTGGCGCGCCGAACGCCGGCGGCAAGTCGCTCTACAGGCGCGCCGGCACCTTCTACTCGACCAACATCACGCCCGATCCGGAAACCGGCATCGGTACCTGGTCCGAGGCGGCGTTCACCCGAGCCCTGCGCGAGGGCGTGTCGCGCGACGGCGCGCATCTCTTCCCGTCCTTCCCGTACGTGCACTACACGCTGCTCACCGACGCCGACATCCGCGCCCTTTATGCCTACTTCATGACCCAGCCCCCGGTTAAGGCGCCGAACCGGCCCAATACGCTGTACTTCCCGCTCGACGTGCGCCCCCTGCAGGTGCTCTGGAAGATCCCGTTCTTCACACCCGGTCCCTACCGCCCGGACCTCCGCCGCGACCCGCGATGGAATCGCGGCGCCTATCTCGCCGAGGCGCTGGCCGCCTGCGGGGTGTGCCATACCGATCGCAACCTGCTTGGCGCCCAGCAGGGGGGACATCCTCATGCCGGTGCCCCGATCGACGGATGGTATGCGACGTCGCTCGACATAAGCCCCTCGCCTGCGCGCTGGACCGAGGAGGAGTTCTTCACTTTCCTGCGTCATGGCGACAGCCCACCGCACGGCGTGGCACTCGGCCCGATGCGCTCGGTCGTGCGCAATCTCTCCGGTCTTTCGGACGAGGACCTGCAGGCAATGGCGACCTATTTCGTCAGCCTCAACACGCCCTCCGGCGCGCCGCTCGAGCCGAAGATCGCCCGAGCCCTGTCGCCTGTCCCGCCGACCACCGAGAAGCAGCGCGCCGGCCACAAGCTCTACATGGAGAACTGCGCGAGCTGCCACGGCGCGCCCGGCAGCGCGCCTCCGGTCGCGCGCTCGCCGCTGGGCCTGTCGGAGGCCCTGTGGAATCCCTACCGCGCCTACAATCTGGTGCTCACCATCCTGGACGGCATCGATGGACGCGACGGCCTGCCAGGCAACATGCCGGGCTTTCGCGACAAGTTCTCGGACGACGACATCGAGGCGCTCGCGATCTATCTCCGGACCTCGTACACGACCATGCCGATCTGGGGGCTCCTGGCCGAGCGGATCAAGATCGCGCGCAACGATCCTGTGCCGCTGCCCTGAGAGTTGGCTATGATCCCCCGCATGCCGCTGCGTTTCCTCTCGTTCGTCCTGGCCTTGACGTCTTTCGCGGGCGTGACGTCCGCCCAGACCATGGACTTCGCCTGCCCCACCCCCGGCACGACCTTCATCTTCGACAGCGGTGCCAACATCGTCGCACGCGGCCAGGAGGGCATGGACTGCAAGATGGAGATCGTCGGCGGACAGCCATTCAAGGTCCGCGCCCTGCTGTTCGACAATCCGGCCGCCGACGGCAGCGACAAGTCGGCATTCATCGAGGCACTCAAGCCCGAGCGTCTGTGGCCCCTGGCCATCGGCAAGAAGATCGAGGCGACCTATCACGTCGGTGGTCGAAGCTGGAAGTACATCCTGACCGTCGCGCGCCATGAAAAGCGCATGGGGCCCGACGATACCCTGTTCGACGCGTTCGTCATCGAGATGAACGAACAGGGCGACAAGGGCGAACGCTCCGTGTCGCGCTGGTGGATATCACCGGTCGAGAAATACGCGCTGCGGTTCGACTGGAGCAACGGCGCGGGCGCCGCCAATCGCGCCGTCGTCACCAGCGTGAAGCATTGAGCCGAGAGGCGCCGGGTTCAGACGACCGAACCAGGATCCGTATTGGCGCCGCAGATCAGGGTCGCCACCCGCTCGCCGGATGCAGGCTTGTAGGCGCCAGACATCAGGGCCGCGAGGGCCGTGGCGCCAGACGGTTCGGCGACGATCCGCAGCTCTTCCCACAGCGCGCGTTGCGCGTTCCGCACGGCGTCGTCGTTGACCAGGACCGAATCGCGCACGAGCTTCTGGGCGATCTCGAAATTGGGCGTGCCGATGCGGCTGGCGCCCAGCGCGTCGGCGGCAATCCCTGAAATGGCCACGTCGACCGGCCGTCCGGCGCGGCGTGCTTCGTAGAGAGTCGGCGTTCCCTCGGTCTCGACGGCAACGATCCGGGTGCGTTCGCCAATCGCCGCCGCGCAGCCTGCAATCAAGCCGCCGCCGCCAACCGCGATCAGCAACGTGTCGAAGCTCGCCTGCTCGGCGAACTCCAGCGCGACGGAACCTGCGCCAGCGAACACGACTTCATCCTCGTAGGCCGGAACGATCAACGCGCCGGTCTCTGCAGCGCGTTTCTCCGACAGCGCCCGCGCTTCGGCATAGACGGCACCGACCAGATGGACGACCGCGCCGTAGCTCCTGAGGCGCGCGACCTTGGTCGGGGAAGCCACGGTCGGCACGAAGATCTCGGCCTTGTGGCCGAGCGCACGGGCGGCATAGGCCGCGGCCGCACCATGGTTGCCGCCCGATGCGGCGACGATGCCCGCCGCGGGCACCTGGCTCGCGAGCAGCTTGTGGAACGCCCCGCGGCCCTTGAAGGAGCCGCTGAGCTGCAGCGATTCGAGCTTGAGGGCAAGCGACGTGGCGACGCCCAGCGTGCCGGGCGGCAACTCGATCACGGGCGTGCAGCGGACATGCGGCCTGACCAGCCGCCAGGCCGCCTCGACCTCAGGGCGACCGATCATGGCGCCCGGCACGCCTCGACGTGGCGCAGGAAATGGTCGAAGTCGGGCGTCGACGCGCGCGGATCCTTGGCCTGCTCGTCGATGCGGCGCAGCCGCACCGCTTCCTCGTGCAATGGGTTGGCGCGGAACGCGTCGACCTCGTCGGCCGACATCAGCCCGCCTTGCAGCTCGAGGCTGCGCACCGAGTCGGGCGCAAGCTTGCCGAAGTAATCGGGCTCGACGGTGCAGAGATAGCGCTTGGCCGCGACATGCAGGCGAACCGGCTCGCTGACCTCGGGACCGAAGCGCTCCGCCAGCCAGTCGGCGCCGAGCTGCTCGTGCGCATCGTCGATACCGCGACCGGCGGGGTTCTCGCCCAGGCCGTGGATCATGTGGCCGACGTCGTGCAACAGGCAGGCAAGCACGGTCGCCGGCGGAGCCTTGTCGGCCTCGGCCAGGGCGGCGGACTGCAGCGCGTGCTGCAACTGGTTGATTTCGCTCAGGCCGTAACGCCGCGTGGCGCGCCCGACAAAGATGTCGAGAAGTTCCTGACGGAGGGGGTCGCTCATACGCTCCTCTTAGCAGCGCGCGCCGTTTGCGGGTATCCGGGAATCATCGTCAACGCCTGCTTGAGGGGGTCGGCGCCCCAGGCGCGTGTCATGAAATCGCCATGCATCTCAAAGCCGCCGCACGGCACGAACGCGCTGGTCCCCGGCGTCAGTGTCGTGGGCAATCCGCTGCTGTAGGGAATCCGTCGCTTTCCGAGCATGCTCTGGAGATTGGTATTCTCCTCGCGTGTCGATTCCGTGAACGCGCTCAGCAGGAAGGCGAACCTGCGCCGCGCGGCTACCCAGGCGGCGAACTTCTCTTCGTCGCCATAGAGCGAGTCCATCAGGATCACGCCCTTGATGCGATGCACCGCGCCGCCATGCGCCAGGGCATAAGCGGTCGAGACGTAGCCGCCGCTGTAGGAGACGATCACCACGCCGGAACTGTTGAAATGCGCACCGGCGCGCCGGTCACCCGAGAGCCGCATCAGGCGTTCCGCGGCTTCATCGATGTAGGCCGCGAAATGCCCAGGCTTCCAGAAATTGCCGGCGCTCGAGTCGGGCGCATCGTAGGCGAGCTGCGGCGCGACCAGCGCAACGTTCTGGCCCGAGTCGGCGATCTGGCGCGGAATTCCCTGGCGCGCCTGCACGTCACGTTCGAGCGTTGCCCCCTGGCCATGCAGGTAGAGCACGATCAGGCTCGGCAGCTGCGAATTGTAACCAGGGGGCAAATACAGCAGCGACCGGCGGTCGCTGTAGGTCGCATCCTCCCAGCAGACCTCGCCCTTGAGCGTGGTGTGCCCGCGACGCTTGCCATTCTGCACGTCGAGGAACGGCTTCCTGGTGTCGGGAACGATGCCGCGATAGGGGAAGGCGGACGCATTGAACGCCACGAGCTGGGTCTTTGCCTCCGTCGCGGCCGGCGTTCTTGGACCCGACTGTTGCGGTTTTGGCGCGGAGGGCCGCGGTTTTACCGCCGATGCCTTGGGCGGCACCTTCTGCTTTGGCCTGGGCCTCGGCTTCGGTCTTGTCGTTTGCGCGTGCGCGGTTATCGGCATCAGGAGAGCCCCCAGCAGCAGCGCGCGGCGTTTCACGCAGCTGCTGGCCGCTCTTTGATGAGCGGCATCAACACGGAGAAGAACGCCGGCAATGCCACGAGGTACGCGATCGCGCCGACCAGCACGACAGCCGGCAGGCCGAAGCTGGTGGCAACGATCGGCACCAGCGCGGCGCCGATCACCGAGAAGCAGCCGTTGATACCCCACGCCCAGAGGAACATGTGGTCCTTGCCGAGCCTACCCAGCATGGTCATCGCCGTCGGCATCGGGAAGCCCATCAGGAAGGCGGGCGGCATCAGCAGCAGCAGGCAAAGCAGGATGCGCAGCGCGTACGGCAGGGTACCGATCCAGTCGAGCGCGTAATCTATCGTGAAGGCGTAGAGCGCCAGAATGAGGAAGATCGCGAGAAAGATCTTCGGCATCGTGGTGCGCGCGCGATCGAGGTAGCGCTCGGAGAAGAAGCTGCCGATGCCGGAGAAGACCAGCATGCCGGTGATCAGCACGGAGGCCGAGACGGTCGGATTCGAGAGCGCCAGCACGAAATGCGAGATCATGCCGACCTCGACGATGATGTAGCCCAAACCGAGACACAGGAAATAGAGCATCGTGCCGGCCTTGCCCGGATAACGGCTGAAGATCGTGCGCCAGCCGAAGATCACCGGGAACAGCACCAGCGTGAGCGCGAAAACGGTGGCGATGCCGAGCGTGGCCCACAGCAGCAGGTAACCCCATTCATCCTGCACCAGCTCGAGCCGGTCGGTGAATTTCAGCAGGTCCTGCACCTTGATGTAGGCCGCGAAGTACGGCTGATGATTGGTCAGGATGCGGGTGTCGAAGACATATTGGTCCGCCACCTTCTGCCAACCGCCGTTGACGAGATAGTGCCACGCCAGCCGCCCCAGCACCGTCGCCGGCACTTTGGGGGGCGCAGGAGCGGCGCCGTCCGCTGCCGGCTCTACGCCGGGAGCACCCGGCGGCGGCTTGTCGTTTGGCTCCTGCTCCGACGGAACGGTCGGGTCGACAGCATGGCCCGCGAAGAAGAACTGGTCGTGATAGTCGCGCAGAATCTGCGGCAGATCGGCGTCGTCGACCTTGAGGCCGGGATAATAGATCTCGTCGAACGACATCGCCTTGGTGTGCGCGTTGAGCTTGGCGATTTCGTCCGGCGTGAAGCCCCCCCGCTTGTACAGCACCGTCGCCGTCGAGAGATAGGACGACACGACATAGAACTTGTCGGCGATGTTTCCCCCGTCGACGTCACGCGCCGCGGCCGCCATCGTGGCGTACAGCTTCAGCACGGACTTGGGCGGTTCTTCCTTGTTCCACAAGGTGACCGACAATATGCCGCCGGGCTTCAGCGCCCGCATGTAGGCGCTCATCGCCTCGCGGGTGTACGAATATTTCTCGACGATCGAGAATCCGCCGGGGCTCGACAGGCCGGCAGAATCGGCCAAAGAAAGATCCACGATGTCGTATCGGTTCTTCGTGTTCCCAAGATAGAGACGACCGTCGTAGTCGATGACGCTGATCTTTGGATTGCGCAGCACATCGTTGGTGAAGGCGCGCAGACCCGGATCCTCACGAAAGGCTGTCAGAACCGCCGGGTTGCCTTCCGCCACGGTCACGTGACTTGAGCCCGACTTCAGTGCCACCGCCGTCGAGATGCCGCCGCCGAACTGGACGACGAAGGTCTCCGGCGACTGCTTCAGCACATAAGGATAGAACATCGGCAGGTACCGGAAGTACGGCGTCTCCTCGGCGGGTAGATCCTTGATGATGCCCGACGGACCCTCGGAATCGAGGTACATGCCGAGGTAGGCGTTGGCCGGCATGTTCTTGAGGTTGAACGCGGCGTTGTCCGACTGCCCGGGCGCGAAATGCAGGTAGGAGGAGGAATAGACCTCCATGTAGCCGAACGGCGACGCGCGCTCGTAGACGCGCTGATTGTCCGGAAACTTGCGGGCGTAGGCGACGCCCTTGTAGTCCGAAACGGCAAGCTTGGGGATGCCGAGCACGGGCGGTGCCAGGTAGTGCACAGCAGCCGACAGCACGGCGACGACGAGGATCGACAGCAGCCCGCGACGATCGCCCAGTGCCACGAACCACAGCAGACCGCCGGCGAGCCACAGGAGCAGCGGAGCCATGATCAGATCGTCGGGCCTGAAGAAATACATCGCCAGCAGCACCGACAGGCCGCAGAGACCCGAGCCGACGAGATCGGCAAAGTAGACGCGATTGAAGGTTTTTTGCGCCTTCAGGAAGATCACGCCGAGGTACAGCGCGCCGGCGAGGAACGGCAGGAAGTAGAGCACGAAGTTGGCGAACAGGCGCCACTTCTGCATCGGGTCCGAAATCAAGAAGATGGCGTTGAACGGCACCTGCTGGGCGGCGAGGTTGCAGACCACCATCAAGGGCCCGAAGGCCAGCAGCGCGCCCTTCACCGCGCCGATCCAGTGGCGTTCGAACCAGCCCTTGCCGACGCACATCACCGCCGAGGTAAGGCCGAAGCCGAACATCGCGAGACTGACGACGAGCGAGCCGAAATGCGCCCAGCTCCCGACGGAGAAGACGCGCATGATGCCGATCTGCAGCGCGATGATGCTGCCGGCGACCAACCCCACGGAAAGGTAGAAGGACAGCGGCGGGCGGTGGTCGAGGTCGACGGTAACGCTCAAGTCATGAATCCCGATAGGAGCGCGCCACGCCAGTGGCGCTCATTGCGCAATCGGTGAGGAACA
>JAHCJV010000120.1 GCA_026126105.1 Enhydrobacter sp. | reverse complement strand
GGTTCCTCGACCGCATCGCGACCCACATGCTGGCCTTCGAGGGCGACAGCCATGTCGAATGGTTCGAGGGCAACTACCAGGACTACGAACTCGACCGTCACCGCCGCATGGGCACCGACGCCGACCAGCCGCACCGCATCAAGTACAAGCCGCTGGTCCGGAACTGACGGAATCTCTTTCCTCCCCTTCGCGGAGTCCGCGAAGGGGAGGTGCCCGCGTCTTCGCGGGCGGAGGGGTCATGAGCAACGCGACTGGTGCCCATGACCCCTCCGTCGCGGATTACCGCGCCACCTCCCCGCGCTTCGCGCAGGGAGGAAAATTCTACGCCGCGCGCGTGCCTCGGACGAGGCGGCCGGGGAGTGCGCCGGTCGCCTCGCCATTGCGATAGACGACGGCGCCTGAGACGATGGTCGCGTCGAAGCCGTCGGTGCGCTGGATCAGCCGCTTGCCGCCAGCCGGCAGGTCGTAGACGATCTCGGGCCGGCGCAACCGCAGCTTGTCGTAGTCCACGATGTTGATGTCGGCCTTCATGCCGGGCCGCAGCACGCCGCGATCGTTCAGGCCGATCGCCGCGGCATTGTCGGCCGACAGACGCTTGATCGCCCATGACACGGGGAACAGGGCGCCCCGGCCGCGATCGCGGGTCCAGTGGGTCAGCGTATAGCTGGTGGCGGTCGCGTCGCACATGATGCCGACATGCGCGCCACCATCGCCCAGGCCGATCAGCGTGTTGGGCGCGGAGATCATCTCGCGCACCACGTCGAGATTGCCGCCGGCATAGTTGGTGACCGGCAGGTAAAGGATGCCCCGGCCGTCGCCTTCCGTGAGCAGGTCGTAGACCACCTCTTCCGGCGTCCGGCCTTCGCGTGCGGCGCGGGCGGCAATGCTGCTGTCGGCCGAGGGCTCGTAGTCCGGCGGATCGCCCAGCGGGTACATGCGGTCCCACCGCTCGACGCGCTGGGCGCGGCGGCTGCCCTCGAACGCCTCGGCCAGGATCCTCGCGCGGAATTCGGGCTCGCGCAGCTGGGCCAGCCGCTCGGGGAACGGCAGATGGGCGATGCGCTTGTAGCTCGGCCGGCCCATGAACGGGTTCTGCGACAGCTCGAGCCCGAGCAGCACGCTGGTCGGCCGCGACCGCACCTGGGCGGTGATCCGCAGCCCCTCGTCGTTGGCCTCGTCGATCTGTGTCATCAGCTCGCGCCAGCCGCCGGGCCGGGCGTCCGACTGCAGCAGGGTGATGGTGACGGGGCGGCTGGACTCCTTCGCCAGCCGCCGGAACAATCCGATCTCGCCGTCCTGGTCCTCGAAGTCCGAGACGATCTGAATCCAGCCGGTGCCGGCCTCGCGCATGCCGTGGGCGATCGCGGTCAGCTCGGCTTCCTCGGCGCGCAGGGTCGGGATGTGCTTGCCGTCGGCCGAGCGGTGATTGAGCGTGCGCGACGTCGAGAAGCCGAGCGCCCCGGCGCGCATACCTTCGAGCGTGAGCTCGGCCATACGCTGACGATCCTGCTCTGTCGCCGGCTCGCGATCGGCGCCGCGCTGGCCCATCACGTAGACCCGCAAGGCAGCGTGCGGCACCTGCGCGGCGACGTCGGCATCGTAGGAGCGGGCCGCGATCGCATCGAGGAAGTCGGGGAAGCTGCGCCAGTTCCAGGGCAGGCCTTCCTTGAGCACGACTTCGGGAATATCCTCCACGCCCTCCATCAAGTTGATCAGCATGTCGTGCTGGTCCTCGCGACAGGGCGCGAAGCCGACGCCGCAATTGCCGAACAGCACCGTCGTGGCGCCGTTCCACGACGACGGCGACAGCCGGTCGCTCCAGGTCACCTGTGCATCGTAGTGTGTATGGACATCGACGAAGCCCGGCGTGACCAGCCGGCCGCGCGCGTCGATCTCCTCGGCGCCCTTGGGAATGTCACCGCCGATCGCGGTGATCTTGCCGTCGGCAACGGCGAGGTCCGCTTCGTAGGGATCTCCGCCGGAGCCATCGACGATGGTGCCGTTGCGGATTACGAGGCTCGGAGACGACATACTGGTACTCCTCGGCGCGGTTTCCGGCATCGTATCGGCGGCCGAGCTGCCGGGGCAAGAGAGGCTGGGCCTTGAAGGCCAGTTCGGGGCGGCGAGCAATCGCTGGGCGACATCCGTTGGCCCGAGCAAGGCTAGCCGGAGGCCGGACAACGCATGGAGCGCTCTTGCCCCCTGCATCGTGGTCATATTCGCCGCTGACGACCGCTCGAGGCGCACGGCAAGAATAAGTGAAGCAATTCGGGAGAATTCGAGATGAAGTCGATGTGGCTCTCGCTCGCGGCCGCCGCCATCGCGTCGTTAATCTTTGCTAAGATGCTCGCCGCCAGGAGCGACGCGGATACGGGCGCCGCATCGCCGATCTTCGGCGTCACGATTCCCGAAGGGTACCGGCAATGGCAGATGATCGCACCGTCCCAGCTGGGCGAGCCGTTCGACGAGCTTCGCGCCATTCTCGGCAACGACATGGCGATCAAGGCATACGGCGGCAAGACGCTGCCGTTCCCGGATGGAACCGTCCTCGCCAAGCTCGCCTGGAAGCGCATTCCGGCATCCGACTTCCCGGCGGCCATCGCGCCTGGCGTTGCCACCTCGATCCAGTTCATGGTCAAGGATTCGAAGGGGTACGCCGCAACCGGCGGATGGGGCTTCGGCAAGTTCGTCGACGGCAAGCCCGCCGACGAGGCCGAGCATCGGGCCTGCTTTGCCTGCCACGAAGCGCACGTGAAGGCACATGACTTCGTCTTCACGCGCTTCGCGCCATGACCCTCCAGCAGTCATCGTCGTGGCACCGTTGACGCCGTAAGGAAGCTGGTCTCAGGTCTCTCCCGCCAGCAATGCAGGAGATCGACTGTGAATGGACAAACGGAACTGCACCTCGACCTCGCCCGGCTGCGGGCCGAGACACCGGGCTCTGCGCATGTCCTGCATCTCAATGCTGCCGGCTCCTCGCTGCCGAGCCGCCGCACGCTCGATGCGACGCTGGCACACCTGCAGCTCGAAGCCGAGATCGGCGGCTACGAGGCCGCCGACAAGGCTCGTGCGACGCTGGACGGCTTCTATCCATCGATCGCGCGGCTGATCGGCGCCGAGCCGGACGAGATCGCCTATGTCGAGAACGCGACGCGCGCCTGGGACCTCGCCTTCTACTCGCTCGACTTCAAGCCGGGCGACCGCCTCCTGACCTGCGTCAGCGAGTATTCGTCGAACTACATCTCCTACCTGCAGGTAGCGAAGAAGACCGGCGCCGAAATCGTCGTTGTGCCCGACGACGCACATGGCCAGATCGATGTCGCCGCGCTCGAACGCGCGGTCGACAAGCGCACGAAGCTGATCTCGATCTCGCACATCCCGACCCAGGGCG
The DNA here is from genome assembly GCA_026126105.1 of Enhydrobacter sp. Taxonomy (GTDB): domain Bacteria; phylum Pseudomonadota; class Alphaproteobacteria; order Reyranellales; family Reyranellaceae; genus Reyranella. The sequence goes on along the minus strand of JAHCJV010000120.1, from coordinate 11,484 downwards.
GCCTTGTGCAGCCGGCGGAGGCGGTCGGCAGGATCGCGAACGACGCCGGCGTGCTCTACATCCTCGACGCCTGCCAGTCGGTCGGCATGATGCCGATCGACGTGAACAGGCTCGGGTGTGACTTCCTGTCGGCGACCGGCCGCAAGTACATGCGCGGCCCGCGGGGCACCGGCTTTCTCTACGCGCGCACCCGCACCACCGCGCAGATCGAACCGATCTTCCTCGACAACCATGCGGCCCGCTGGACCGGCGACAACGAATACACCGCGATCGCCGACGCCAAGCGCTTCGAGAACTGGGAGCGCTACTTCGCCGGGGTGATCGGCCTCAAGGTCGCCGCCGACCAGGCAAACGAGCTCGGCATGGACGCGGTGTGGGCACGGCTACGCGAGCTGGCAGACGGCCTGCGCGCACGATTGAAGACGGTGAAGGGCGTCACCCTGACCGATCTCGGTGTGACGAAGGGCGCCATCGTGACCTTCTCCGTCGCCGGGGTCGACCACTCCGCGCTGAAGCAGGCGCTGCGCGCAAAAGCCATCAACGTCTCGGTTTCGACCCAGTTCTCGTCACGCCTCGACCTCAAGGGCCGTGGCTTGAAGGACGTCATGCGCGCCTCGGTCCACCTCTACAACACCGACACGGAACTCGACAGGTTCGTGTCGGAACTTGCCAAGGCGGCCGCCGAGAGCCAGTGATCGACATCGTGGTCGAGGTCCGAAGGAGGTCGGCGTCACGCTACCCGACCGCCTGCGCCGCCTCCCCGAGAAGTTCGGCAACGGCGGTCTTGTACGACTGGAAGATCGTGCCGACGCCCTCTGCCGGGCCCGTCCAGTTGATCGTGAAGCAGAAGGTGACTGGTGCCCTGCCGACAATCATCTGGCCGGCCAGACAGAAGCAATGGAAGTTCTGCCAGTCGATGCTGCCGCCCTTGCCGTAAGCCGGCGTGTCGGCCGGCACGACATGGACCAGCGCATCGGCCATCGCCTGGATGCGCTTGAACTCCACGAGCGTGCCGGGTTTCTCGAAGAACCGGCCGGCAAGCGCCTGGCGGTACCAGCTCACCATGTCCTCGGCGGTGCTCGCCATCGTCACGCGATCGTTGAGCGCGGGACGGGCGCCGGTGGAGCTCGCTTCCAGAAGTCGCTGCATGTCCGACCAGCCGACGTCCGCACCCACTGGCGCGCCCGCCAGATAGGAAAACAGCCGGCGCGTCGAATCGGGAACCTGGGTCTGCTTCAACCCGGCCTGGGCGATCAGCGCCCGCACGCGGTAGGGGCCGACGGCGGCCATCGCCACATCGGTCGCGGTGTTGTCGCTGTGGGCGATCATGGCCTCCAGAACGGAGACCGCGGGCGTCGTGCCGGTCAGCTTGAGGAAGACCGGGCTGCTCGGCGAGCGCACCGAATCGTCGATCGTCACTTGCGTATTCTCGGCGAGCCGTCCGGCCTCCACGTCGCGCAGATACTGCGCCAGGATGAATGTCTTGATCGCACTGCCGACAAAGAGACGCGCCGTCGGCTGGTGAGACACCTGCCATTGCTTGCCGGGTTGATCGGCAACGAGGAGGCAGCTCGCGGAGGGTAGCGCCGCGAACCGCTCGACGGCGGCCTGCAGGCGAGCGTTGCCGGCCGTCCCTTGGGCGCGTGACACGAGGGGAACAGCCACCAGCATCGAAGCGGCCAGCGCCGGCAGGTGTCGACGAAAGAGATTCGGCACGGTTCGCTCTAAGCCCTCCAACAATAAGGATGCTGCTCGGACGTCTTCTCCCGGATCAGGCGCTTGCGACGATCATCCCTCACAGCGGCACGTCCTAATGGAGCCGCCGCACGTGCGGCGTGCCTTCGCATGGCAGGTAGCGCACGCCGTCCTTCATGATGAAGGCAAAGCGCTTCCTGTCCTGCAGCACGCGAATGTCGGTCAGCGGATCGCCATCGACCAGCAATAGGTCGGCGAGATAGCCGGGCTTCACGAGCCCGAGCTCGTGCGGACGGCGCATCGCCTCACCGCCGGTGCGCGTGGCGGCCTGCAGTGCCTCGCTCGGGCTGAAGCCGAAATGAGTCACGAACAGCTCGAGGTCGCGCGCGTTGTTGCCCTGCGGATTATCGGCAAAGCCATAGTCGCCGCCCACGAGGATGCGGACGCCACGCTTGCGCATTGCGCCATGGACGCCGCAACTCGCGTCGTACAGCGCCTTCAGCCGGTCGGAAATGATACGGCCCCTCGGTGTGTTGTCGCCACGGATGGCGTCGAGCCGATTGACGATCAGCGAGAAGGCAGGACCGGTGAAGATCCGGTCCTTTGCGCCTTCGAGCAGATCGAGCGCCTCCTCGTCCGCGAAGTCGCAGTGATAGATGATGTCGACGCCGTGGCGCACCGCGCGCTTCACGGCGGCCGATGCGCGGGCATGCGCGGCCACCCGCCGGTCGATCGTGTGAGCGGCCTCGACGCCCGCGGCCACCTCTGCGTCGGTCATGACAGCGACGTCCGAGAGAGCCGATTCGGTGCCGATGTCGCCGGAGATGTTGAGCTTGATGGTGTCGACGCCCTCGCGCAGGCAGAGCCGCGCCATCTTGCGGACCTCGTCCGGCCCGTCGACGGCGACGCCGAAGCTCTGCAGGTCGAGGTGCAGACGGCGCCCATCGCCCAGGCCGCCGGTAACTGTCAACTCGGGACTCGCCGCCAAGAGGCGCGGCCCGTCGGTCACACCCTGGGCGATGGCATCACGCACCGCGATGTCGAGGCGGATCTTGGCGGCCGCGCCCGAGACCGCACTGGTGAAGCCGGCGGCGAGGAGCTTGCGTCCCGCATCCATGGTCATCAGCGTATGGTCCTCGGGCGGCAGCTCACCCAGGGCCGTGCCGCGCGCGGTGTCGACGAACGACAGATGGGCATGGCCCTCGACCATCCCCGGCATCAGGAACCTTCCGCCCGCGTCGAGCCGTTCGGCGCCGGCGCCATCGGCCAGGACCTCGGCCTGCGGCGCCACCGCAGCAATGCGGTTGTCCTCGATCAGCGCCTTGCCGGGAAAGGGCGCCGCGCCGCTGCCGTCCCAGACCCTCGCATTGTCGATCAGCAGCCGCATGCGTGCCTCCCCGGTGTCGCACTTTTACGAAACTATGGCACAATCCCGCGCGCAAGGACGCATGACCGTCGTCAAAAGCCTCCCAGCGTCCGCGGGGCGGCTCTAAGGGTCGGGAAAGATGCCGGCGAGAATGCGGCGCGTGGCGGCGGCACCCTGCAGCGCGGCTTCGGCCGGCGGCTGCTGCCAATGCGCGGGATTTGGCGCCTCGTAGGACAGATAGCCATCGTAGCCCTTCTCGGCCAACAGCCCGAACAGGCCGGTCCAGTCGACGATCCCGTTGCCCGGCGGCAGGCGATCGACCGGCGGCAAGCCGGGCGGCGGCGCGTCCGGCACGTCGCTGAACTGGACATAGAAGATCTCCGCACCGGGCACGTCCTCGAATCCCCGTCCCGGTCGCCCGCCGCGCTGAAGATGATAGGCGTCGAGCAGCAAACCGACATTTGCGACGCCGGCACGCCCGATCAAATCGCGCAGGATGTCGAGGCTGCGCACCACTGGATGCTGGAACTGATATTCCAGCGTCAGCCTGAGGCCGAAGCCGGCGGCGATCTCCCCCGCTCGGCGGATATTGGCCACCGCCTCATCGGTCGAGGCCGAACCCGGGCCAATCGCACTCATCATCATGCCGCAGCCGAGGGCGACAGCATTCTCGCAGGATTGGCGAAACACGCCAAAGAGGCGCTCGCGCTCGGCGTCGGCCGAGAAAATCCAGCCGTATTCAACGCCCATCGCGCTGATCGGCAGCCCAGCGTTGCGCACGAGATCAAGCACAGCAGCATTATCCAGGCCGCGCGCGGCACAGCGCTCGAAGTCCACGCGGCGCAGTTCGACGGCGTCGAAGCCGCCGGCTTTGGCGGCAGCGAGGGCCTCATCGAGCGCAGTGGTGTCGACTGTCCAGGTATGGAGCGCAAGGCCGCGGAACGGGTGCGGCACCGACGTCAGATCCGCTGGTCCATCTCGAGCGCCGGCTCCGGCACATCGACACAGCCGATGATGCGCGCCGGAACACCCGCAGCCGTGCAGCCGGCGGGAACGGCTTCCAGCACCACGCTGCCGGCGGCGATCTTGGCGCAGGCGCCAATCTCGATGTTGCCGAGGACCTTTGCGCCCGCGCCGAGCAACACGCCGCGGCGCACCTTGGGATGACGGTCGCCGCGTTCCTTGCCGGTCCCGCCCAGGGTCACGCCATGCAACATGGAGACGCCGTCCTCCACGACCGCGGTTTCTCCGATCACCACGCCGGTGCCGTGGTCGATGAAGATGCTCTTGCCGATCACCGCACCCGGGTGGATATCGAGACCGAACAGGGCGCTGGCGCGGCTCTGCAGGTAGTGGGCGAGATCGCGGCGCCCGCGCACCCAGAGCCAGTGCGCCGCGCGATAGGTTTGAAGCGCCTGGTAGCCTTTGAACCACAGCAGCGGGTCCAGATACGACGTGCAGGCGGGGTCCCGATCGGCCACCGCAACGATGTCGGCGCGCGCGGCATAGCCGATCGCGGGGTCATCGTTGAGGGCCTCGTCGAAGATTTGCCGGATCAAGGCGGCGGGGACCTCCGTGGTGCCGACGAGGCGTGCAAGGTGATAGCTCAGCGCACCTTCGAAGCGCGGCTGGCTGAGGATGGTGGCATGCAGCGTGCCGGCCAGCACCGGCTCTGACGCAGCCGCTTGCTGGGCTGCTTCTCGAATCCTGGCCCATACCGGATCGACCGCACGAGTCTCAGGAGACCTGCTCTCGGTTCTGTTGACGACGACGCTATCCATGGCGCTCTCCCTCGACCACCCTTCGGCCGGGCGAAATCGCCTCCCGGCCAGAAGTCTAAGCCGAATCCGCGACCGGCTCAATTGGCTGCGCGCTTCTCCAGCTCCTGGATCAGCGGCTCGACCTTGCCGCCGTGTCCTTGGATATAGGAGTTGTAGTCGGACCGTCGAGTCATGACCATACTGACGCCCTCGATCTTGACGTCGGTGATGCGCGGTCCCTGACCGGTCTCACGGACTTCCCACTGGATGGCGATCGGCTGGCCGTTGCTCTGGCTCAGCTTGCTGTCGACAACAGTGACCCCATTCGGGCGGTTGCTGACCCGTCCGACCGTGAGCGTCTGGCCGCTGTATTGACCGAAACGCTCGCTGTAGGCGCGCGCCTCGGCGGTAGCCACTGCCTTCAGGAACCGTTCGCGCTGCGGGGGCGGCGTCGCGGCCCAGTGAGTACCGAGCGCCGACTGTCCCATGAACGGCAGGTCGAAGTAGGTGACGAGAATTGTACGAATACCAGCTTCGCGGTCCTTGCCGGTCTTGGCCTTGATCAGAGCGATAACCTCGCTCGCGACCCTCTCGATCAGGGCGGCGGCAGGTCCGTCGGCGGCGTGCGCGGGCACGGATACAAAGGCTGCGACAAGGCACAAGACGGCACGACGAGAGGCCAGCTGCATCACCGTTCGCTCCTGACAGATTGAGGGTTTCGAGACCTAGCGCACCAGCGCGAGGTTGTCGCGTCTCTCCAGTTCACTGCGCGTGTTCGTCTTCTCGCGCTTCTGGCGGATGGTTTCGGCACGTTGCTGTGTATAGGCGCTTCGTAAGGCGGCATAGTAATCGACGCTGTTCTTCTCGATGTCGTCCAGCGCGAAGAGAGTGCGCGACCGCGCATCGACCACGGTCGCTCCCCAGCGCGGACCGCTATAGAGCAGCCAATCAACGTTCAACGCGTAAGTAAGGATGCGGAAAGGATCCACGGCGTAGTCGGCCATCAGGCCGGCGGCGTCGCGGGCATTCGACGGGCCGGCCAGCGGCAGCACCATGTAGAAGCCGCCGTTCTCGGGTTCGACACCGGCATAATATCCGACCGTATTGCCGGCGCCTTCCTTGGTGCGGGTGAGGCCCAGGCTGGTGGCGACGTCGAAGATGCCGGCGAGGCCGATCGTCGAGTTGACCAGAAAACGTGCCATGGTCGTAGCGGCGCGGCTGGGATCGCCCTGCACCACCTCGTTTATGGCGGTGACCGGCTCACCGAGGTTGTCGAGCACGTTGTGCACGCCGCGCTGGGCGGGCGCCGGCATCCAGTCGCGATAAAGCACCGCAATCGGCCGGATGGCGATGATGTCGACGGCCCTGTTGATCGAGAAAATGAATCGGTTCGGCGTTTCGAGCGGATCCCAAGGCTCGTTTGCACCGGTGTCTCCGCTCGCGCAACCGCCCACCATCGCCACCGCCGCGACGATCGCGACACTCGAGGTGCGAGCCCGTGCTGCCATCGTCCCGAAAAAAGATGCGACCATTGAGTTGAACGACTCCCAGAGCGGCCGGTGCAGCCGCGGTTGTTGGCAGTGTCGCACACCAAGACTGTACTTAGAAGAGCGTCGCCTGTGGCTCTCCAATTTATGGCGTCCACGTCATTATCGATATGCGCAATGCTCATGGAGTTGCAAACATAAAGATATAATTATATACGGCTCCGATGGATCGCCTTCTGGCATTATTGAAAGCAGCGGCAGAGGATACACGCCTGAGAATCCTCGCCTTGGCCGCGCGGGAAGACCTGACTGTCAGCGACTACGTGAATGTGCTGGGGCAGAGTCAGCCAAGAGTGTCACGTCACCTCAAGCTGCTCGTCGAAGGCGGCCTTCTCGAGCGGTTCCGGGAGGCGCAATTCACCCGATTTCGGCTGGTCACGGGAGGAGAAGACGCCTCCCTTGTCCGTGAATTCGTGCGTCGTCTCGACCCTCGGCATCCGCGGCTCGCCACCGACCGCGCGCGGCTGGATGCCCTGCAGCAGCGCCGCCAGACCGCCGCCGTCCGCTTCTTCCGCGACAATGCCCAGCGCTGGGATGAGCTTCGAGCCCTGCATGTCGCCGACCGCGAGATCGAGCGTGCACTGGCCCACCACCTGCCGGTCGGGACCCGCCGCGTGCTCGACGTCGGCACCGGCACAGGGCGCCTGCTCGAGGTGCTGGCGCCGAGGGTCGAACAGGCAATCGGCGTCGATCAAAGCCGCGAAATGCTTGCATTGGCGCGCGCCAACCTGGCCCGCGCCGGGCTCGACAATGTCGAGATCCGCCAGGGCGACATGTACGCCCTGCCCTTCGAGGCCGACAGCTTCGATGTCGTCACCATCCATCACGTGCTGCATTACGCCGACGATCCCGCCGCAGCCCTCAGCGAGGCAGCGCGGGTCGTCAAGCCGGGCGGCACAGTTCTCGTCGTCGATTTCTCGCCGCACGACCTGGTCGAGCTGAAACGCGAGCACGCCCACGTCCATCTGGGCTTCGCCGACAACCAGGTGCAAGGCTGGCTGCGCAGCGCCGGGCTCAATCCGCTCGAGCCCCTCCATTTCCCCGGCCGTCGGCTGATGACCGGCATCTGGCGCGGAGAGCGGGAGCGCGCCCAGCGCCCCGCCCCCACGGCGACGCTGACACAAGGAGCAGCAAGGTGAGCACGTCTGAATTCCCTGCGCGCAAGGCGCAAGGGCTGAGGGTCTCTTTCGAATTCTCGCCACCCCGGACCGAGGCGGCCGAACGCACCCTGTGGGAAACCATCACCCGCCTGACGCCGCTGCAGCCGACGTTCTTTTCCGTCACCTACGGTGCCGGCGGCTCGACCCGCCAGCGCACCCACGAGACCGTGACGCGCCTCAAGAAGGAAACCGGCATCGACGCTGCCGCCCACCTCACCTGCGTGGCCGCCACGAGAGGCGAGATCGACGCCGTCGCGCGTGCCTACTGGGACGCCGGCATTCGCCACATCGTGGCGCTGCGCGGCGATCCTCCCTCCGGCATGGGCGGCAAGTACTGCCCCCATCCCGGCGGCTACGCCAACGCCGCGGCGCTGGTCGGAGGCCTGAAGAAGATCGGCGATTTCCAGATCAGCGTCGCCGCCTACCCGGAGAAGCATCCCGACTCGCCCGACGCGCAGGCCGACCTCGACAACCTGAAACGCAAGGTCGATGCCGGCGCCGATCGCTGCATCACGCAGTTCTTCTTCGAGGCGGACGACTTCCTGCGCTTCCGGGACGCTGCCGCGGCGGCGAACGTCACCGTGCCGATCGTGCCGGGCATCATGCCGGTGTCGAATTTTCAAGGCATCACCCGGATGGCGGGCCTCTGCGGCTCCAAGGTCCCGGCGTGGCTCGCGGAAATGTTCGACGGCCTTGACGACGACGTCGAAACCCGCCGCATGATCGCCGCCACCGTCGCGGGCGACCTTTGCCGCCGACTGCAAAGCGAAGGCGTCGACCAGTTCCACTTCTACACGCTCAATCGCGCCGACCTCACCTTCGCGACCTGCCACCTGCTGGGAGTCCGCCGCCATGTTGCGCGCTGAGAAAGCCGACCAACTGCGCGAGATCGCGCAGGATCGCATCCTGATCAAGGATGGGCCGTACGGCACCGCGATCCAGGGCTATCGGCTCGACGAGGCCGGCTACCGCGCCGGCGGCGCGTTCACGCATGACCAAAAGGGCAACAACGACCTGTTGAACCTGACGCGGCCCGAGATCGTGAGCGAGATCTGCAACGCGTACATCGATGCCGGGGCCGACCTGCTGGCGACCAACACCTTCAATGCCAATGCCATCAGCCAGGCCGACTACGGCATCCAGGACAGGGCGCGCGAAATCAATGTCGCGGCTGCGAGGATCACGCGCGCTTGCGCCGATGCAGCGACGGCAAGGGACCCGGCCAAGCCGCGCTTCGTCGCCGGCGCGCTCGGCCCCACCAACAAGACGCTGTCGATCTCGCCCAACGTCAACGATCCGGGCTACCGCGCCGTCACTTTCGACGAGGTGAAAGGCATCTATCGCGAGCAGATCGACGGCCTGCTCGACGGCGGCGTCGACTTCATCCTGGTCGAGACGGTATTCGACACATTGAATGCCAAGGCCGCCGTCTTCGCGGCCGACGAGGCGGGCGAAGCGCGCGGCGAGATCATCCCGGTGATGGTCTCGATGACGCTGACCGATCTCGCCGGCCGCAACCTGTCTGGCCAGACCGTCGAAGCCTTCTGGCATTCGGTACGCCATGCCAAACCGCTCACCATGGGCCTGAACTGCAGCTTCGGCGCGACCGAGCTGCATCCCTACGTCAATGCATTGAACCCACAGGTCGACGGCCTGGTGTGCGTCTATCCCAACGCCGGCCTGCCCAACGAGCTCGGCGCCTACGACGAGCCGCCCGAGATGACGGCCAAGCTGGTCAGGGGCTGGGCGGAGAACGGCTGGCTCAACGTCGTCGGCGGCTGCTGCGGCACGACGCCGGCACACATCAGGGCCGTCGCCGAGGCGGTCGAGGGCCTGAAGCCGCGCCAGTGGCACACGCTGCCGCCGGCGCTGCGGTTGAGCGGAATGGAAGCAGCGAGCTTCATGTGATGAGTGTGCAACGAACGTTACAACCCCCTCACCTAGCCTCTCCCCCTAGCGGGGGAGAGGAACATGAAGGAGCGCTTTCCCTCTTTCTCCTCTCTCCCGCTAGGGGGAGAGGTGGGGAGAGGGAGCGAGGCACGATGGTGCAGCCATGACCGAGCGTACAGCCACCTTCATCAACATCGGCGAGCGGACCAACGTCACCGGCTCCGCCCGCTTCAAGAAGCTGATCCTCGAAGGCGACTACACTGCCGCCATCGAGGTCGCGCGCCAGCAGGTCGAGGCCGGCGCGCAGATCATCGACATCAACATGGACGAGGGCCTGCTCGATTCGCAGCTGGCGATGGAGACGTTCCTCAAGCTCATCGCCGCCGAGCCCGACATCGCGCGCGTGCCGCTCATGATCGACAGCTCGAAGTGGAGCGTGATCGAGGCCGGGCTGAAGTGCGTCGCCGGCAAGCCGATCGTCAACTCGATCTCCATGAAAGAGGGCGTCGAGCCGTTCGTCGCGCAGGCGAAAAAGGTCCGCCGCTACGGCGCCGCCGTCGTGGTCATGGCGTTCGACGAAAAGGGCCAGGCCGACACCAAGGAGCGCAAGGTCGAGATCTGCGCCCGCGCCTACGACATCCTGGTCAATGAGGTGGGGTTTCCCGCGGAAGACATCATCTTCGACCCCAACATCTTCGCCGTCGCAACCGGCATCGAAGAGCACAACAACTACGGCGTCGACTTCATCGAGGCGACGCGCGAGATCAAGGCACGCTGCCCGGGGGCGAAGATCTCCGGCGGCGTTTCCAACCTCTCCTTCTCGTTCCGCGGCAACGAGCCGGTGCGCAAGGCGATGCACTCGGTGTTCCTGTACCACGCCATCAAGGCGGGCATGGACATGGGCATCGTGAACGCGGGCCAGCTCGAGGTCTACGACCAGATCCCGGCCGAGCTGCGTGAGGCCTGCGAGGACGTGATCCTGAACCGCACGCCGCACGGCACCGAACGGCTGCTCGAGCTCGCGCCCAAGTACAAGGGCACGAACGAGGCGGCCGAGACCCAGGACGCGGAGTGGCGGAGTTGGCCGGTCGCGAAGCGGCTGGAGCATGCGCTGGTCAAGGGCATGGACCAGTTCGTCGTCATCGACACCGAGGAGGCGCGCCTGCAGATCGCGCGGCCGATCGAGGTGATCGAGGGTCCGCTGATGGCCGGCATGAACGTGGTCGGCGACCTGTTCGGCGCCGGCAAGATGTTCCTGCCGCAGGTGGTGAAGAGCGCGCGCGTGATGAAGAAGGCCGTGGCGCACCTGCTGCCCTACATCGAGGCGGAGAAGACCGCGACCTCCAAGCCCAAGGGCAAGATCGTCATGGCGACGGTCAAGGGCGACGTCCACGACATCGGCAAGAACATCGTCGGCGTGGTGCTCCAGTGCAACAACTTCGAGGTCATCGATCTCGGCGTCATGGTGCCGTTCCAGGAGATCCTGAAGGCCGCCAACGACAACAAGGTCGACATGATCGGGCTCAGTGGCCTGATCACGCCCTCGCTCGACGAAATGGTGACGGTCGCCGAGGAGATGACGCGGCAGGGCTTCAAGGTGCCGCTGCTGATCGGCGGCGCCACCACCTCCAAGGTCCACACCGCGCTCAGGATCGCGCCGCGCTACGAGGGCACCACGGTGCACGTGCTCGACGCCTCGCGCGCCGTCGGCGTCTGCACGGCGCTCACCTCCGAGTCGGGCGCCCAGGCCCGGGATTTCGCCGACAGGGTGGCGGCCGAATACGAGGCGATCCGGATCGAGCGTGCCGACCGCGGCCAGGAGAAGCTGGTGCCGCTCGCCGCCGCGCGCGCCAACGGCTTCCGCATCGACTGGTCGGGCTACGAGCCGCCGCGGCCGGCCTTCACCGGCACGCGCCTCTTCTCGGAGTATCCGTTGCACGAGCTGGTCGAGCGCATCGACTGGACGCCGTTCTTCCGCGCCTGGGAGCTGGCCGGCACGTGGCCCTCGATCCTTGACGACGCCGTCGTCGGCGAAAGTGCGAAGAAGCTCTACAGCGACGCGCGCT
>JAHCJV010000012.1 GCA_026126105.1 Enhydrobacter sp. | reverse complement strand
TGCTGAGCACGATGGACTTGGCCGCCGGCACGCGGACGGCGACGGTGCCGGACATGCTGGGCTCGGTCATCGGCGTCATGAACGCGGGCACGGGAGCGCTGACGCCGGTCGGGTACCTGCCGTACGGCGGCAGCACCACCGCCCTCGGGGCGTTGCCGGGGTTCGCGTACACGGGGCAGAGGGTCGATCGGGAGAGCGGGTTCTATTACTACCGGGCGAGGCATTACTCGACCGCTTGGGGGAGGTTCTTGCAAGTCGATCCGATCGGGTATGCAGATGGTACGAATCTATACGCCTACGCAACCAATGATCCTCTGAACCTTCTAGACCCAACAGGAATGGCAAGCGCAAGCGTTTGGTATTCGGGAATCACAACCACGGCGTATGAATACGCGGCAGATGCAGGCCGTAAGGCGAACGCTTATGTGAACGGTGCTTACTCGGTATTTCCCGATGCACTAAACTCGGTACGCTATGTCTTACGCAGTTCATATTTGTTCGGCGGCGATGAGTACAATCGTGCCGTTCAGGAGGCGAATATCGTGGGAAGAGGTCTGACCGAAATTTACCGTCATCCAGAGGCGAGCATAAAGCTCGGAGAAAAAGCCCTTGGTATTATTACTCAACAGCAACCACTCATCAGCTACTATGTAGGGGGGCGTACCTTTATGGGCTATTTGACAACTTTGGGCCCAGCTGCAGCAGCGGGTGGACTGTTGCGAGGGGTTGAAAACGGACGCGACTTCGTTAGTTCGGCGGTGCAATCCGGTATCGTGGGGTATATGTTGCCGAGTCCATAGACGAGATATGAAACATCCGGAACTGTCGCAATGGATTCCCTATGTCGGCGGAATCGTCGCATCACCAGGTGCCTATTGGCTATTTGATTATGCATGGCGGGATTGGAAGGCGTTTGCAATATTCTTTACTGTTGCCTACGTCGTGTCGGCTGGCCTGCCTGTGTTCTGGCGGACGCCCATGCGCAAGGGAGTTTCAACTGCGCTTGCCATCGGAGTAGGCATCCCAATTCTTCTTTACTTGTCGAAGTATTGGTCCCTGTAGCGGTATTGAATCGCGCCAACGCGACCGCCATCGCCCATCACGGCTTCGACCGCCTGTCGACGACGACCTATCCCGGCGGCAGCAGCGAGCGCCTGACCTGGGACGCCGCTTCGAACGTCGCCAGCCGCACGGCGCGGGCGGGCGCCGCCATCGCCTACGGCTACAACACGCTGAACCGCCTCGCGAGCAAGGCGCCGCCGTCCGGACCGGCCGTCACCTGTCGATGATGCAGAGCGTCTACCGCATCCCGGCCGTTTACTTCCGCGGCCATGCGGCGCTGACCCACACCGCGCCGACAGCGGTCTACCGTAGCGCCGGGCGGCCCGAGGCGGTGTTCATGATCGAGCGGCTGATCGACATCGCCGCCGCGACGCTCGGGTTCGACAGGGTCGAGCTGCGCCGCCGCAACCTGATCGCGCCGGACGCTCTGCCCTTCACCAATGGCGTGGGCGTCACCTACGACAGCGGCGACTACCGGCGCTCGATGGAGCAGGCGCTGGAGGCCGCGGACTGGGCGGGCTTCGAGGCGCGGCGCGCGGAAGCCGCAAGGCGGGGCCGATGCCGCGGCATCGCCGTCGCCAACTATATCGAGGTCACCAGCGCGGCCGTTGTAGGCGGTGCCTTCCTGCTCGCCATGGGTCGGGCTGACGCTCGAATCCATATCGAGGACGATGGACCTCGGCGAGCGCCGACCATGAACGGGGTCGATCCACTGCCCCGAGAGGCGGTGAGCGCGGTGAGGTACTGATCGACGGGCTGCGACGACGAACAGTTCCGGCATAGAACTAAACGGGGCGGATGCGTCATCACCGCGGGAGGAGTGCGTCCGAATGACGAGAGAAAAGGACATATCGATGGATCGAAGGTCGTTCTGGACGTCGAGTACGGCGCAAGCGGCGGGGCAAACTGTGTCGGCCGCCCATAGGTTCCCCCGAACCCGGCAGAATGCTAGCGTTCGCTCCGTTCCAAGGGTTGATCCGGGGAATGTCAGGTGCGGCAGGAGGCAGTTTGAAAGGGGGAAGTGGTCGCGAAGATCCACCGCAAGACGTACTTCAACACGAATTGCAGCAGGGTCTGGTCCTGCATCGAGCAGGACAGTTGGTTGAAGCAAAGACGATTTATCAGAACATATTGAGCTGGAAGAAAGATCATTTCGATGCGCTTTATCTGCTGGGCTTGATCGCATATCAGACTAACGAACTCGACCGTGCCGAGGAATTGATTGCCAAGGCAATTGAGCTGAACGGCAGGAACCCTGCATTCCACTCCAACAGGGGTCTGGTACTTCGTGCGCTCCGGCGTCTCGATGAAGCTCTCGCGAGCTACAACCGGGCGATAGAGATCGCACCGGCCTACGCCGAAGCCTTCTTCAATCGCGGCAATACCCTAAAGGATCTCGGGCGTTTCGACGAAGCTTTGGCCAGCTACGACAAGGCCGTTGCAATCAGACCCGCCTACGCCGAGGCCTACTCCAACCGCGGCAACATGCTAACCGACCTCGGGCGTCTCGATGACGCTCTCGCCAGTTACGACCGGGCCGTTGCAATCAGGCCCGACTACGCAGACGTCTACTTCAATCGTGGCGCCACGCTGAGGGATCTCGAGCGTCTCGATGAGGCTCTCGCCAGCTACGACCGGGCACTGGAGATCAAGCCGGATTTCGCCGAAGCCTACTGCAATCGCGGCAATACCCTGATGGATCTCGGGCGTTTCGACGAAGCTCTCACCAGTTGCGATCGGGCCATTGCGATCAAGCCTGACTACGCCGACGCCCGCTCCAGTCGCGGTGCTGTCCTGAGGAAGCAGGGAAGGCTCGATGAAGCGGTGGACTCTTTCCGTCAGGCCATCGCTCTCAAGCCCGACTTTGCCGAGGCCTACAATCTTGGCACCGGGCTGATGGACTTGTGCCGGTTTGGCGAGGCGGGAGAACTCTACGAGCAGGCGCTGGCCCTTGATGTGCACTCTGACCGTGTGTGGCGCGGCCTGACGAGTATGCTGATGTATCATCCCGACCTGAGCCCAGATGACCGGTTCCGTCGCCAGCAGGAGTTCGGGTCAAGGATGGCGGAGAAAGTCGTGGAGCAGCCGCCAAGAGCGGCAAACGATCGTGATCCGCGGCGGCGCCTGCGGATCGGCTGGCTTTCTTCGGACTTCCGCGAGCACCCCGTGGGGCACAACCTTCTGCCCTTCTTCGAGCATCGCGACCGGTCACGGTCGGAGGCGATCTGCTATGCCGAAGTGAGGGCACCAGATGACATGACGGCGTGGTTCCGGGAACATTCGGATGAGTGGCGTTCGACGGTCGGTTTGAGCGATGCCGCGGTGGCGGAGCTTATACGCGCGGACCGCATAGACGTTATGATCTATCTGGCGGGACGGTTTGACCAGAACCGCATGCATGTAGCAGCGTGGCGAGCGGCGCCGGTGCAGGTATCGATGTTCGATGTCGCGACGAGCGGGCTCGAAGCGATGGACTATTTGGTCGCCGATCGTCTGATGGTCCCGATACACGGAGTCGAGAGGTTCACGGAGCGGTTGGCGCGTCTGCCGAACACCTACGTTCATCCGGGGATCGACGATGCACCTGATGTCGTTGCGCCTCCCATCCTGTCGAATGGGTATGCGACCTTCGGCTGCTTCAACAATCCAACGAAGGTGAACGATCGCGTGCTGGAGCTTTGGGCCAAGCTCCTCGCACGTGTTCCAGAATCGCGGTTGGTCCTGAAGTACCGCAACCATTACCAATCGGCGCAGATCCGAGATCGCATCGAAGGGATCATGAGCCGACACGGCATCGAACGGTCGCGGTTGGAGCTTGGAGGAGAGCCTGAGGCGGCGACCCCTCACCTTGCACGGTATGGTGGGGTGGATATTGCGCTTGATCCGTTCCCCTTCAATGGCTCGACGACAACCTTCGAAGCTCTGTGGATGGGCGTTCCAGTGGTGACGCTCGAGGGCAACGGCCTCGTGTCGCGGTGGAGCAGCGCGCAGCTGCAGCACGTTGGGTTGGACGAGCTGGTTGCGCGTACGCCGGAGGACTATGTCGGTTTCGCGGCCGCCCTGGCGGGCGACTGCAGCCGTCTAGCGGGTTTGCGGTCGGAGTTGCGCCAGCGAGTATTGGGCTCGGCGCTGTGCAACGGACGTCGGACGAACCGGTATCTGGAGCGCGCTCTTCGTGCCATGTGGCGCGCGTGGTGCGACAGCGGCTAGCTGTTCGCTATCGTCTTTGCCGAGCGTTTACCGACTGCGATCCGTCGACGACCAACTCTCCATGGATCGCTCGCTCACAGATAATCGGATACTCTCAACTCATCGAGTACAATGCGCTTCGCACGCGCCGGCCGAGATCATGTGGCGCAGGACATCGGCGTCCGGGGTCTTTTCCACGAGCGAACGAAGGTTCATCATTTACTGGGTCATCGGTGGTCTCTCGGTTGCAGGTTGGTTGTCGCAACCCGACCCTGACCGGAAACCGTCGATGACCCGCCGGAAGCGCAAGGGGCCGTGGGGATGACGTCTACGGTCGCCTACGGCTCCCTGCGACGTCATCCCCACGGCCCACTCACTTACACCACGTCCGGGGACCCGACCCCCGCGCGCGGACACAGGTGCCGGCAAGCTCCCACCCGCACGGCATCCGCCCGGGCGGCGAGGGCGGCACCACGCCGGCGCTGGCCGCGGTCGTCAATGCCATTGTGCACGCGCTCGGCGCGTACGGCGTGTCCGACGTTCCCATGCCGGCAACGCCGTTGCGCGTGCGAGAGGCAATGACAGCAGCGATGGAAGGCGACGCCTGAAGACCCTTTGACATCGGCAGGCGATGACGCTGGAGTGGGTTTCGTAAAAAAGCGCGGCTGCGGGGGAAGTCTTTCTGTCTCTTCTTTTGAACTGGCTGATGCGCGGTCTGACCGTGATCGGCGGCATCATCGCCATTGTCCAGGCCGGCCCGATCGCCCGCGCTGCGTGGCAGGCGCAACAGGCCGACAACGTCGTCTACCGGCTGCGCACCCAGCAGAAGGTCGACACACCCAGCGTCGTCGCCGGCATCGATGCGCTGAGCCGTGCCGTCGCGCTCGATCCGGTGCCGACGCGCTACCTCGCCCGCTCGGAACTTCTTGGCGGTGCGGCGCTCACGCCCTCGGTCGTGGCCGAGCCCGCGATGCGGACGGCCTGGGAGCGGCGCGCCCGCGCCGATCTGGTCACCGGGCTTGCGGGCGCGCCGGCGCATGGCATCGACTGGGTGCGGCTCGCGGCCCTGCAGCTCCAGCTCGAAGGACCGTCGCGCCTGGTGGTGGCCATGGTCTTCACCTCGATCGAGATGGCCGGGCGCCTGCCGCAGACCTGGCTGCCGCGGCTGCGGCTGATCCTCGACTGCTGGCCGCTGTTGACCGATCCGCAGAAGGAGCGCCTGCGCGCCCATGTCGCGATGGTCTGGCGTCAGTCGAGCGTCGATCGCCGGCTGTTCGGCTATGTGACGCACTCGGCGGCCGACCACGCGATCCTCACCTGGTTCCTGCGCGACGTGCCGGGCGCCGCGCAGGAGCTCGCCGTCCTCATCGAGAAGGTCAAGAAGGAATGAGTTCCCGGTCCCGGCGGCGGCATTCCCGCTCGCGCACCGCAGAAAGCGGCGAGGCGCCCCGCACGAATCCGCTCGAGCTGTCGTCGCGCGTCGCCGGCTGGCTGGTGCTTGCGGTGTTCCTGGGGGTGATTTTCGTGTCGCCGCTACCCCTGGGAGCGAACCGCGACTGGGCGTGGGCGCCGATCCTGATGGTGCTGGGCGCCGTCGGCATCCTGTGCGCGCTCGGGCTGGGCGACGTGGCGGGCTTCCGGGTCGAGGAGGACGAGCGCTGGCCGCTGCTTGCGCTGGTCGTCTGCTTTCTGCTGTTCACCTTCGTCGGTCTGCTGCAGATGTCGACCTACGCGCCGGCCACGGGCAGCAGCCCGTTCTATGCCCGCGCCGCCACGCTGCTCGGCCAGGCTCATGCCGCCGTGCCGAGCCTGTCGGTCGATGCGACGCGCAACACGCTGCTGCGCTGCCTTGCCTGCGTGCTGATCTTCGTAATTTCGCGCGCCCTGTTCCGCGAGCCCGCGCGGGCGCGCCTGCTGGTTATCGCCTTCCTGCTGAGCGCGGTCGCGGTCGTGGCCTATGGCCTGCTGCAGCAATCCTCCACCGGCGGCTGCTATGTCGGCAGCCTGCTGAAGAAGCAGGGTGAATACACCAACGACCGCTGCCTGATGTCCGGCACCTTCGCCAACAGCAACACCTTCGGCTGCTTCGCCGGGATGGCCCTTGCCGCCGCTCTGGCCTGGATGTTCCAGCAGAAGCGCCGCAGCCGGTCCGCCCTGCACAGGGACGACGCCAACGACGGCGACCGCTTTTTCAGAGGCCTCGACGGTAGCGTGGTGATTCTCGCGGCGCTGGCGTTGCTGTTCGTGGGCACCCAGCTTTTCTCGTCGTCGCGCGCGGCCTTCGCGGTGACGGTCGCGATGGTGATAGCGTTGCTCTACCTGTCGATGCGGGGCCGATGGCGCTCGCGCGGACAGGTCGCAAGGGCGGTCATGATCGGGTCCGTGATCGGCGTGCTCGTTCTGGCGATTGCGGGCGGGGCAATGCTGCACAAAGTCTCCTTGCTGTCGGACTCCAGCAACTTCAACCGGGCCTACATCTGGGAAGCTTCGCTGCGCGCCGCACAGGCCTCACCCTGGCTTGGCTGGGGACTTGGCACCTTTCCTGAAATCTTTGCCGCCTACCAGCCGGACGCGATCGTCCAGGCCAACGACAAGGCGCATTCCACCCCGATCGAGCTCTACGTCGAGACCGGCGTCCTCGGAACCGTTCCCGGGCTGCTCATGTTCCTCATCCCTTGGTGGGTGTGTCTGCGGGGGGCGCTGAAACGGCAGCGCCAGCGCCACCTCCTCGTTGCCGCCTTTGCCGTGCCGGGCATCGCGGCGCTTCATTCGGCGGTTGATTTCAGTCTGCAAATCCCCGCGATCGCATTCATGTCGGCCGCATTCCTGGGCATGGGTTGGGCTCAAACTTACCAGCGCGGCGCGTCTCGCACGGGAATGCAGCGAGAAGCCTTTACGGTACGTGAGGGTTAAAGTATTCTCATAGGTGCTGTAGTAAGTGGGCAGACTCAGCGACGGATGCGGATATTTCGAGGCAAGGGGCGTATACGCAGCCGACGCCGCTGGCGTTCCGCGGCGCAGCTGAGCGCGTGGCGTGTTGGCCCGTTCGAAGGAGTAGGACTTGCGGAGAGCGATCCCGGTGAGGGCCGTCGGGCAATCCCCGGCCGGAGAACAGTCGTCCCGCGGAACGCCAGCCATAAGGTCGGCGCCGGAACGGTTCTTCGAGACGTGGCTCGACGCCATCGGCGGCTTCATATTCTGCGTCCTGTTGCCAATTCCTCTCTACGCGCCTGGCCAGCCCTTCTCGGAAGGCATCGGCGCAACCGAGCAGACCATCCTGGCGACCGCCGCCGCCTATGGCATCGCGTGGTACTGCGGCCGCCGGCTCGATGCCTTCCCGCGCGCGACCTTGCAGGGCAACATCGGTTACCTGGCGCCGGTGGCGGCGATCACCTACGCCGCGATTGCGGTGCTGCTGGTGCTGCTGCGGTCGGACTATTCGCGCGTCCAATTGTTCGGATCCGGGCTGCTAACGGTGCTCTGGATGGCGTTCGTGGCCCAGTTGCGCGGCCGCTATTTGGTGCGGAACTACGCCGTGGTGCCCTCGAAACTGATCCCCCAGATGCCCGTGAGGGCGGCTTGCCGCTGGTTGAGCTACGAGGACGTCGAGGAGATGGGAATCCGGGTCGATGCCATGGTTGCCGATCTCGGCCCGGACCTCACCGAAGGCCAGGTTGCTGCCTTGGCCGGGGCGGCGATCGCGGGCGTGCCGGTGCTGGACCGGCGCTACATGGTCGAGACGATGACCGGCCGTACGCCGCTCGGCGGCCTGATGCCCAACGAGTTCGGCGCCTTGCTGCCGTCGCGGCAATATCTGGTGGTCCGTCGTGGGCTCGAGCTGCTGCTGACCCTCCTCTTGCTTCCCCTGCTCCTGCCGATCCTGGGGGCCGTCGCCCTTGCGGTGCGGCTGGACAGTCCGGGCCCGATCTTCTTTCAGCAGGAACGGGTGGGGCGGCGCGGGCGCGTCTTCCGCATGATCAAGTTCCGCACGATGTACCATGGCGCGGGCGGGCCGAGCTTCACTGCGGAGTCCGATCCGCGTGTCACCAGGGTCGGTCACACTTTGCGTCGCTTCCGGCTCGACGAGCTGCCGCAATTGGTCAACGTGCTGAGAGGGGACATGAGCTGGGTGGGGCCGCGCCCCGAGGCCCTCACGCTCGATCAGCAGTACGTGCAGGATATCCCTCACTTCGCGCTGCGAGGCATCGTGCGGCCGGGCGTCACGGGCTGGGCCCAGATCAATCAGGGCTACGCACACGAGGCGGACGAGATGAGGTCCAAGCTGGAGTACGACCTCTATTACCTGAAGCACTGCTCGCTTTGGCTCGACGTCATGATCGTGCTGCGGACCTTTGCCGTGGTATTCGCCGGCACCGGCGCGCGTTAACTCCTTCGCCGCCCAGGAATCGCCCCTCGCCATGTGCGGAATAGCCGGCATATTCGCTTACCTCGATGTCGCTCCCGACGTGGACCGGGGCGAACTCGCGCGCATGAACGCGCGTATGGCTCCGCGCGGGCCTGACGGCAGCGGCAATTGGTTCTCCGCCGATCGCCGCGTCGGCTTCACCCACCGTCGGCTCGCCATCATTGATCTGTCCGAGCGTGGCGCGCAGCCGATGCACAGCTCCGATGGTACGCTAATCATTACCTTCAATGGAGAGATCTACAATTACCGCCAGCTGAAAGCAGAACTCGAGGCGAAGGGCTACTGCTTCCGCTCCGACTCCGACACGGAGGTCCTTCTTCATCTCTACGCCGACCGCGGCCTGTCGATGGTGGAGGCGCTACGCGGCATGTTCGCCTTCGCGATATGGGATTCGCGCGCCCGCAAGCTCCTGCTCGCGCGCGATCCGCTGGGCATCAAGCCACTCTACTATGCCGACGACGGTTGGACGATCCGCTTCGCTTCCCAAGCCAAGGCCCTGCTGGCAGGCGGCGCGGTCCCGCGAGATCCCGATCCCGCGGGCATTGTGGGCTTCCATCTGTTCGGCAGCGTGCCCGATCCGTTCACCGTATGGCGTTCCATCCGCGCCGTTCCGGCGGGAAGCACCATTCTGGTCGACGCCGCAGGACCCGAAGCGCCGCGTGCCTATTACAGCGTCGCCCATGCGCTCGGCCGGCGCAGCGCTGCTGCAGGCGCCGGCGCGGAAACCGGCCGGCGCCAGCTCAGCGCCGCGGTGCACGATTCGGTGCGTCATCACCTGGTCGCGGATGTGCCGGTCGCCGTATTCTTGTCAGCCGGACTCGATTCGGGCGCACTGCTCGGCACCATGGCCGAACTCGGAGCGCGCGATACGCTGGCGGTCACGCTTTCCTTCGCTGAATTCAAGGGCGATCGGCATGACGAGGCGCCGTTGGCCGCGGAGATCGCGTCCCGCTACGGCGCCCGTCATCTCGTGCGCACCGTCGATCGCGCCGAGTTCGAGCGCGATTTGCCGGCTATTCTCGACGCAATGGATATGCCGACCATCGATGGCATCAATACCTGGTTCGTCGCCAAGGCGGCGCACGAGGCAGGGATCAAGGTGGCGTTGAGCGGTTTGGGCGCCGACGAGTGCTTCGGCGGCTACCCGTCCTTCACGGACGTGCCGCGCAGCGTTCGTCTGTTGCGGCCGTTCCGTTTCATCCCCGGACTTGGCGGGCTGGCCCGGCGTGTGCTTTCTTCTGCCATCGCCCGCGGCGTGCGCCTGCATCCGAAGTCCGCGGGCGTGCTGCAATACGGCGGCAGTTGGCCGGGCGCATACCTGCTGCGCCGCGGCGTTTTCATGCCGTGGGAACTCTGTGGCCTGCTCGATCCGGCGTTAGTGGCGGAAGGCTTGCGCCGGTTGGCGCCGCTCAGCCACATTTCGGCGGCGCTCCAAGCTGGCCGGCCGCTGGGCGAATTCGATCGCGTCGCGGCGATGGAAACGTCGTTCTACATGCGCAACCAGCTGTTGCGCGATGCCGACTGGGCCGGGATGGCGCACTCGATCGAGATTCGCGTACCTTATGTCGATCCGTACTTCCTTGCGGCCCTGCCGCGCGGCGACGTGCTTGCCGCGATAAAGGCGAAGGAGGCGGTGGCCGATGTGCCGCAGCCGCCGCTGCCGCAAGCGAGCCGCAACCGCTCCAAGACCGGCTTCGTCACGCCGGTCGGCCGGTGGATGCGCGACGCCGGCGGAGCCAGCGGCGATGTTGGCTTTTCGAACGCGTCGCGCGCCTGGGCATTGCGGGTGTGGCAGGCCGGCTGGACCGGCTCGGCTGCAGCCTGACTTCGACATGGCCGCACGTCTGCGCGCTCTCTTCCGTGAACGCTACGCCATGGCCGGAGTGGGCGGATGATGCGCCTCGGATTCCTGATCAGCCATCCCATCCAGTACTACACTCCGCTCTTTCGGGAGTTGGCGAAGCAGTGCGATCTCACGGTCTACTTCGCCCACCGCCAGACCGGGGAGGGACAGGCAAATGCAGGTTTCGGCGTGGCGTTCGATTGGGACGTCGATCTTCTGGCGGGCTACGAGAGCCGATTCCTGGCCAACGTGGCACATAAACCTTCGACCGACCATTTTGCAGGCTGCAACACGCCTGGCATAGGCGGGGAGATCGCAAGCGGCCGTTTCGACGCATTCGTGGTGCCGGGGTGGGGCTTGCTTTCCTATCTGCAGGCAGTCCACGCCTGCCGGAAGGCTCGTGTTCCGGTCATGGTGCGCGGCGATTCTCAGCTGGCCGGAAGGCGCCGCACCGCGGTGCTTTTGGCCAAGGCGGTCGCATATCCCGCGATGATGCGCCGCTTCGACGGCTATCTTTACGTCGGCAAGCGTAGCCGCGAATACTTTGAGCATTACGGCGCCCGCCCGCCGCGCCTCTTCTTCGCGCCGCATTGCGTCGATAATGAACTTTTCGGCAACGTCAAGCGTACAACCCGCCCGTCCAGAGAGCGGGTGCGCCTGCTGTTCACGGGCAAGCTGATCGAACGCAAGCGCCCGCTGGACCTGATCCGTGCGGCGGCGCTGCTACAGGGCCGTGGCGCCAAGGTCGAGGTCGCCTTTGCCGGATCTGGCGAACTCGAGGTCGAACTCAAGCGCGCCGCGAAAGAGGCGGGCATCGTTGCGGTCTTCAATGGCTTCGTCAACCAGAGTGCGCTGCCAGGAGTATATGCCGCTGCGGATATGCTCGTCTTGCCGTCGGACGCCCGGGAGACCTGGGGGCTCGTGGTCAACGAGGCGATGGCCTGTGGATTGCCTGCGGTCGTGTCCGACATGGTGGGTTGCGGACCGGACCTGATCGAGGAGGGTGCCACCGGCGCGGTGTTTCCGCTCGGAGACGTGGCAGGTCTCGCGGACGCGATCGATCGCACCTTGGCCCTCGACCCGGTGCGCAGCTGCGAGGCGGTAAGAGCGCGCATAGCGCTCTATTCGCCCCAGCGAACTGCTCAGGGCATCATGGGTGCGGCTGCCGCATTGCGCGGGCAGCCCATGCCACTCTCATGACTGCGCGCATGCTGGCCCTCGTGAGCGACTGCTACGGCATGGGTGGCGGCATCGCGCGCTACAACCAGGATCTCGTCGAAGGCTTGGCGGAGGGCGGCGCGCAGATCCTCGTGCTCCCGCGCCATGGCCGCGCCGACGGCATCCACCTGCCGGCCGGCATAAGCCAGGAACCACCGGTATTCAATCGGCTCTGGTATTCCGTGAAGTCGCTGTGGATCGGGTGGCGCCGGGGGCCGTTCGACGTCGTGTTCTGCGGTCATGTCTACATGGCGCCGATCGCCTGGGTCGTCGCCCGCCTGATCGGTGCGCGATACTGGCTGCAGACGCACGGGACAGACGTCTGGGAGTCACGACCCCCACTGCGGCGTCGCGCGATCGAGGCCGCCGACATGGTTACGGCAGTGAGTCGCGGTACGCGTCACATCCTGTTGGGCTGGGTCCATCTGCCGCCCGAATGCGTCCGCGTGCTCCCCGACACGGTCGGCGACAGATTCGTGCCGGGGCCGCCGTCGAACACCTTGCGCGACCGATTCGCTCTCGGGTCGGGGCCCATCCTGCTGGCGGTCGGCCGGCTTTCGGCGAGTGAACGCTACAAGGGCCACGAGCAGGTTTTTGGCGCCCTTCCGGCGCTCCGGGCGGAATACCCGAACCTCGTATATGCCGTTGCCGGAGGCGGGGACGACCGAAGGCGCCTCGAGCAGCGGGCGCGCGAGCTGGCGGGCGAATCGGCCGTTCGATTTCTGGGCTTCGTGTCGGAAGAGGATCTGCTCGGCCTCTACCGCCTGGCCGATCTCTACGTCATGCCGAGCACCCAGGAGGGCTTCGGCATCGTCTATCTCGAGGCGGCTG
The DNA here is from genome assembly GCA_026126105.1 of Enhydrobacter sp. GTDB lineage: Bacteria > Pseudomonadota > Alphaproteobacteria > Reyranellales > Reyranellaceae > Reyranella. The sequence continues at coordinate 81,856 of JAHCJV010000012.1, read as the reverse complement.
CCTGCGGTTTGAGGGTTGTCGGCGGAGTAGGCGGCGGCAGCGCCGATGCCGTTCCTGACGAGCGGGTTGGCGTGCTGGTCGATCCCTCGGATCGTGCGGCGCTGGTGGCGGCCATCGCCAGTCAACTTGCGCGTGGCAAGGTAGATCCGGTGGCGGTCGAACCTTACCGAAAGGCCCATTTCGCCGCGGCTGCGTGCCGGTTGCTGGCTCGCCTCATGACGCAACCACGGCGCAGAAGAGGTGCCAAGTGAGCGCCGCCAAGGGCCGCCGTATTTGCCTCGTGAGCCCGGGCAATCTTGCCGCCAACCCGCGGCTGATCAAGGAAGCAGATGCCCTTCAGAGCGCGGGCTACGACGTCACGGCCATCGTGTCGGATTACTCTATCGGGCTTCGGGGCTTTGATGCCGAGATCGCATCGCGCGCCGCCTGGAAGGTGGTGCACGCGCCGCGTCTAGCGAGCGAGCGTTACGTACGCGTAGCGTCGCGAGCCGCTGCGAGTATGTTCGACGCCATCGGCGGCGCCGTACCCGTGCCGATTGCAGTGCGCGCCTATGGGGGTCCGGCAGGCTCGTTGCAGCATGCTGCTTGCGCGGTGCCGGCCGATCTGTACATAGCGCACTACGTTACCGCACTTCCGGCGGCAGGTGCCGCGGCCCGACGTCATGGCGCGGTGCTCGGATTCGATGCCGAAGATTTCCACTCCGGTGAGGGTGGTGCCGGGGAGGCGGAAGCGCGGCGGATGAAGCAGGTGCGTGTCGTCGAGGGTAACTGGTTGCCTCACTGCAGGCATCTCACGGCGGCGTCGCCGCTGATCGGCAAGGCGTATGCCTCACTGTACGGCATTCCCACTCCGGCGACGGTGTTGAACGTGTTTCCGTCCGCCATGGCGCCGTCGGTACCCGATGTGCCGCGCCCGCCTGGTGGGCCGTTGCGTGCCTACTGGTTCTCGCAGACCGTTGGGCTTGATCGCGGTCTGCAGCCGTTCCTGCAGGCGATGGCTGCGGCGAAGACGAGGATCGAGCTGGAAATCCGAGGGGACGATCGCTTTGGTCATGGCGATACGCTGAAGGAGATGGCCCGCGAGCTCGGCATTGCCGACCGCATTCGTCTGTTGCCACTGGCAGCGCCGGACGAAATGGTTCGCTTGGCGGCGCGTTATGATCTCGGTCTGTCGCTCGAGACGGATGTCTCGGAGAATCGCCGACTCTGCCTCACCAACAAGCTGTTCACCTACCTGCTGGCCGGTATCCCGACGCTCATGAGCGACACGCCCGGCCAGCGCGCGATTGCGCCCGACCTCGGTGCCGCTGCCATTGTGGTCTCCCTATCCAGCCCCCGCGGAATCGCGGCCGCGCTGGACGAGCTTGTTCGCAATCTGGACGCCGCTCGAACGGAAGCGCGGCGATTGGGCCGCGAGCGCTACAATTGGGAAATCGAGCAGCGCGTACTCTTGGAGTCCGTGGCCGCCGCGTTTCGTGACGCGGTGCCGGCGACCTTCGGTGCACGGGTGTGGCCGGCATGAGGAAGCTCATTGAACGCTACCGCCCCTGCCTTGAAGAGGGTCGCTGATGCGTCTGTTGCTCACTGCTGATCCCGAGATCGAGGTGCCGCCGCGGCTCTATGGCGGAATTGAGCGCATTGTCGACGTGCTGGTGCGGCGCCTGAGGGCAGCCGGGCATCAGGTGGGATTGGTCGCTCGCGACGGTTCGACCTGCCCGTCGGATGGCTTCTTTCCGTGGCCAGGTCGGCGTTCGCAATCCAAGGGCGATACCCTGCTGAACAGCTGGACCTTGCTGCGGGCCAAGCGGGACTTCCGACCGGATCTCGTGCACAGCTTCTCGCGCATCGCCTACCTCCTGCCGCATTTGCGCGGTCCGACGCCGCTGGTGATGTCGTTCCAGCGCGATCCGACGCCACGGACCGTAGGGCTCGCAAGCAAGCTCGCGGCGCCCGGCATGCTGACCTTCACCGGCTGCAGCGAGTACATCGCCCGGATTGGCCGGCCGAGCGGCGGCGAGTGGTGTGCCATCCACAATTTCGCCGACACGGAGAACCTGCATTTCAGGGCAGATGTGCCTGCCGACGCGCCACTGGTATTCCTGAGCCGCGTCGAGCACATCAAGGGTGCGCATTGGGCGATCGAAATTGCCCGCCGCACGGGCCAGCGCCTGATCATCGCCGGCAACCACTCCGACACAGGGCCGGAAGGCGAGTATTGGCGCGAGCAGATCGTGCCGGAGATCGGCCGGGACGGCATCGAGTATGTCGGTGCCGTCGACGACGCGCAAAAAGACAAGCTGCTTGGTGCTGCCAAGGCGATGGTCGTGCCGATCCGTTGGGACGAACCTTTCGGAATCGTGTTCGCCGAATCGCTCGCCTGTGGCACGCCGGTGATTTCCTGCCCGACCGGCGCGCTGCCCGAGATCGTACGGCCGGGCGTCGAAGGATTCCTGATCGAGTCGATCGAGGAGGGCTGCGAGGCGATCGGCAAGATCGGCACGATCGACCGTGCCGCCTGCCGCCGGCGGGCGGTCGAGCACTTCTCCGCCGATGCCGTGGTGACGCAATATCTCGACCTTTACCGGCGGCTCGTGGCGAGGGCAGCGAAGTGAGCAGACGGCTCGTCCTCGTCAGCAGTCATTTTCCGCCCAGCAACCTGGTCGGCGCCCAGCGTGCACGCTTGTGGTCGCGCCACCTGCCGGAGTTCGGCTGGGAGCCGATCGTGGTCACCGGTGATCCGACGTACTATCTCGAGCGGCCCGATCCCGATCTCTTGCGGTTGCTCGATCCCGACCTCGAGGTGGTCCATGCCGCCACGTTGCCGGTGAACGCGCTTCGCGTCGTTGGCGATGTGGGTATCCGCGCCTTCTGGGGTGCCTATCGCGCGGTCGCCCAACTCGTCAGAGAGCGTGCCGTCGATTTCGTGCTGGTGACCATCCCTTCGAACTATCTAGCACCTTTGGGCCGGCTGGTGCATCGCCGATTTGGAGTGCCGTTCGGCATCGACTACCAGGATCCATGGGTCGCCCACGTGCCCGGCGTCGACCGCAGGTTTTCGCGCGCCTGGGCTTCGTACACGCTCGCGAAGATCCTGGAGCCCTGGTCCGTGCGCGATGCCGCGCTGATTACCGGCATGGCGCCGGGCTATCTCTCCGGGATGCTCGAACGCAATCCGGACGTGGGCCGGCAAGCCGTAGTGGCCACAATGCCGATGGGCAGCGCGCCGGAGGATTTCGAGCTTGTAAGGGCGCTGGGCCGCCCGCCTTTCCTGTTCGATCCGACCGACGGCTGTTTCCACATGGTCTATGGAGGGGCGCTGCTACCAGCCGGAATCGTCGTGCTCGATGCTTTCCTGACCGGCCTCCGCGCCTTGCAGGTAAGCGCGCCGTCGATCGCCAGGCGCCTGCGAGTGCATTTTGTCGGGACCGGCGCCTCGCCGGACGATCCGAACGGCTATCGCGTGCTGCCGCGCGCGGAAGCTGCCGGCGTTACCGACATGGTCGACGAGCACCCGCACCGTATCGGCTATGTCGACATGCTGGCGCACCTCGAGCGCTGCAGCGCAGTGCTCGTCCTGGGCTCGACCGAGCAGCATTACACGCCGTCGAAGGTTTTTCAGGCCATTCTGTCGAAGCGGCCAGTTTTTGCCATGCTGCATGCCGAAAGCACCGCTATTGGCATGATCGAACGATCGGGAGCAGGGCAGGTCCTGTCGCTGACGGAGCGCGGGCTGCCGCAGCCCGCCACGATCGTTGCCGCGCTGACCGCGATGGTGAGCGCGCCGCCCTATGTGCGGTCGACCTTCAAGTCTCCCCTATGCTTTCCCTCGGCGCGAGATTCGGCGCACGACCTTGCCGAGGCACTGAACCGGGCCATTGCACGAGGCGGTCGCCGATGACTTCGCGCCTCGTGGTCTGCCGCGCATCGCAAATTGCACGATGGCCGTTCGTGAATTGTGGAGAGCCGTGTGACCTGGCGGCCTGCCTGGCCTGCCGCGTGCGATACGCAGGCGGCGCTCGGGAAATCGGGTCCCGGAGCTGCCTCAACGGCTTGGCGATGCCGAGCAGGAATGCCGTCGAAGTGGTCAGCGCGCCAATCCACCCCTATACACCCCATGGCGCGCTACGCGGTATCATGGCCTCCTTGACCGCGTTGCGGGTGACTACGGACTGAGAGGCACAGGGCTTTGGGACCGATCAGACAGCACATGCCGCCGATGAATGCGGCTTCGATGCGGGGCTCGCAGAGGGTGGTCCACCTCGACTACGACTTCCTGCAGCGTCTGTTCATGATTCTGGGTCTGTTGGCGCTGGGGTTCAGCCCGCTTGCCCGCGATCCGGTCGCCTTCTGCGTCGGCGCGATCCTGCCGTATATCCTGCTCCGCATCATCAATTGCCCTGGGATGCCGGTGGCGGTGGTCTACCTGGTGATCTGGCAATGGGCGCAGACGTTCGCGCGCGTCTTGCAGACCTTTCCCGATGGCGAGGCGCTTGGCGCCGGTCTGTTCGGGCCCAACGTGGAGCGCGCCTACTGGTACATGCTGGCGAGCGTGCTGGTGCTGGCGCTATGCATGCGCCTGACGCTCGGCCGGTTGCCGCCGCCCACGGCGAAGGATCGGCTGGCGCATGCGCATTGGCAGCCGCGCGATCTCGTCGTGCTCTACTTCGGCACGCTCGTGCTCTCGGTTCTGGTTCGCTTCAGCGGCATAGCGACGGGCGCTCTGGAGCAGCCCATATCTGCACTTCTGTACGTAAAGACGTTGGTCCTCTTCCTTCTGTTCGCCAATGTGCTGACGACGAAGCAGGGTGGAAACTATGCCTTGGTCGCGATCCTGATCGAGACCATAACCGGCTTCACCGGCATCCTGTCCGATTTCAAGGCCGTATTCATCTTCCTCGCCCTGGCTGCCGTCGCCGTACGCATTCGGTGGACATTTGCCATGGGCATGGGCGCCGTCGTCTGGGGGGTGGTGCTGATATCCCTCGCCCTGTTCTGGACGAGCGTGAAGATGGAGTATCGGCAGATCGCTACTGGCACCGACGATTCGCAGGCCGTTACCGCCTCTCTCGGTGACAGACTGGGCTATCTCGGCAGCAGGGCCCTCTCGCCGGGGGAGATCGATTGGAACAAGGCTTCGTACCTGCTGCTGGTCCGGTTCGCCTATGTCGACATTTTCGGTTCCGTGATCACCGTGCAGGAGGCTTCCCGCGAGGGGGCCTTCATGCGCCAGTGGGCCGATGGCCTGAGCCACGTGCTGCAACCTCGCTTTCTGTTCCCCAACAAGGCGCCCCTGTCGGACAGCGAGGTTTATGTTCGGTTGGCAAAAGGAGATCCCACCGAGGAGGTCCGTGCAGGGACCTCGATCAGCGTCGGCTACATGGCCGAAAATTTCGTCGATCTCGGTTTTCCGGGAATGCTGTTCGGAATTGCAGCTATCGGGCTTGCGGTGGGTACGGTCTATCGCTTCTTCATGACCCGCAAGATACCCGTAATGGTAAGGGAAGGCACGCTTCTGGTGCTGGTGTATTCGATCGGTCGCGACGGCGTGGAGATCTCGCTCCCGAAGATCCTGGGTGCGTTCATTATGTCGACCATCGTCTATCTCATGTTGGTGAAATTCGCTTACCCGCGCGTGCTTGCTTGGCTCGATCGGCCACCGGGTGGACGAACGACCGCGATGCGTGGGCCGCGAGCATCGGCGACCCGCGCCGCATGAGCGCTTCAGACCGTCCCTTTTCTACCAGCGTCGTTCTCGAGGCGGGGCGAGCCGACCGGCAGTACTGGCAGGATCTCTGGCGATATCGCGAGCTTCTTCTGATCCTCGCCTGGCGTGACGTCTCGGTGCGCTACAAGCAAACAGTTGTCGGAATTGCCTGGGCCTTCATCCGCCCATTCCTCACGACTGTGGTGTTCACTGTCGTCTTTGGCCACCTTGCGAAGGTCCAGGCCGATACCCCGATCCCTTATGCGCTGGTGGTGATCGGCGGGCTGCTGCCGTGGACATTGTTCGCTTCCGTGCTGGGTGATGCCTCCAACAGCGTGATCTCCAACGGAAACCTGATCAGCAAGGTCTATTTCCCACGGCTGATCGTGCCGCTGGCAACCATGCTGGTGGCACTGATCGACTTCGCCATCAGTCTGTCGATACTGGCTGGTCTCATGGTCTGGTACGGGTTCGTGCCCGGTTGGCAGATCCTCCTGCTGCCGGCGTTCGTCGCGCTGGCGCTGCTGGCGAGCCTTGGGCCGGCGATCTGGGTGGCGGCGATCGTGGTCAAGTATCGCGACTTTCGCTTCGTCGTGCCCTTCGTGCTGCAATTCGGGCTCTACGTCTCGCCGGTCGGCTTCCCCAGTTCGGTCGTGCCCGAGCGTTGGCGGCTACTTTACAACCTCAACCCCATGGTCGGCATCATCGACGGATTCCGATGGTGCATCGCCGGCGGCGAAAGTCCGCTCTACTGGCCGGGATTCCTGCTCAGCCTCGGTGTCGTCATCTTCTTCCTGTGGCTCGGCATTTCAACTTTCCGCCGTGTCGAACGTGGCTTTGCGGACATGATCTGACGATGAGCGACTCCGTCATCTCTGCCGAAGGTCTCAGCAAGAAGTTCGTCATCGGTGTGCAGGCGCAGCAGGACGCCCTGTTGCGCGAGGCCGTGACGCGCGGAGCGCGCACGCTGGTCCGCCGCGGCGTCGATCTGCTCAAAGGCCGCTCAGAACGGCCGTCCCGCACCGAGGAGTTCTGGGCACTGCGGGACATCAACTTCGACATCAAGCGCGGCGAGCTGGTGAGCATCGTGGGCCGCAACGGCGCCGGCAAGTCGACCCTGCTCAAGGTGCTGTCGCGCATCACCGAGCCGACGGAAGGGAGGGTGACGATCAACGGCAGGGTCAACAGCCTGCTCGAAGTCGGGACGGGCTTTCACCCCGAGCTGACCGGGCGCGAGAACATTTTCCTCAACGGGGCCATTCTCGGCATGAGCCGTCAGGAGATGCGCCGGCAGTTCGACGAGATCGTCGAGTTTTCGGGCGTGAGCAAGTTCATCGATACGCCGGTCAAGCGGTACTCGGTCGGTATGTATGTCCGTCTTGCCTTCGCAGTCGCGGCGCATGTGGAGGCGGAGATTCTGGTGATCGACGAGGTGCTCGCAGTGGGCGATACGGAATTCCAGGCACGCTGCCTGAACCGCATGTCCGAGGTCGCGGGCAGCGGGCGGACTGTTCTGTTCGTCAGCCACAATTTCGCGGCGGTATCGGCGTTGACCCGCCGCAGCATCGTCCTCGAGGGGGGACGGCTCATCTTCGACGGGCCGGTGGATGCCGCGCTCGCTCACTACACCTCTACGCTGGTCAAGAGCGGGCCGGACCGGCATTGGGGCCATGGCAAGAGCTCGAGCTTGATTTCGGCAGAGCTGGTCGATTCGGAAGGTATGCCGACTGAGCGATTCGTTCCGGGCACTCCGTTGCGCTTGCGGGTGGTGCTCGAAGCGAGCGGCATGCGCGGCATGAGCCTCGAAGCCATCCTGCGCGACCAGAATAACCTGCCGGTCGGATTTTATTCCTCCGCCGTTTTCAACCAGGTGCCGCTGCCGGCCGAAGCGGGGCGCTACGAATGCCTCCTGTCGCTCGACGCTTTCCAGCTGGCAGCCGGCGAGTATGGAATAGATCTCCAGACGTACTTCACCAACGTCATCGTCGATCATCGGGTCGACAGCGCCGTTCGCTTTTCCGTCGACACCTGCAGTCCTGACGGCATCGCCTTCAATTTCCGGCAGGACTATGGCGTGGGCCCGCTCGCGATGAAGCTGTCGGGACCGCTCGAGTTCGTGCGGATCGGATCGGTCGGAGTGCCGGACGACCTGCAGCTTGCGCCCAGGACGAGTTAAGGGACCCATTCGTGAGGCTCGCATTCGTCAGCTACGAGTTCGCCGGCACCGCGAGCGGGGGAGGGATCGGCACCTACGTGCGCGGGGCGGCGGCCATGATGGCAGCGCGCGGGCACCAGGTGGAGGTATTTACATCCGCGCCCGCCGATCCGCGGGCCTTGCCGGCCGGCGTGGTCGTCCACGCAGCGCCGGTCGACCGGCAGGTCTTCCCGCGTGCTGTGGCCTCCGTATTCGAGAGACGACACTTCGCCCAGCCGTTCGACGTCGTCGAGGGGCCGGAGTATGGCGCCGAGGCGGCCGAGGTGGCACGGTCTTTTCCCGACTTGCCGCTGGTCGTAAAGCTCCATACGCCGACGTTCCAGGTAGACGCGATTCAGCGCAGCTACCTGACGCGCTGGCAGAAGGTTCGTTTCATGCTCGGGGGCGTCCGTCGTGGGCACGTGCCGAAACCGTACTGGCATTACGATCCTATCGGCGATCCGGAGTACAAGCATGCCCAAACCGCCAGCGAGATAGCCGCTCCGTCGATTGCGATCCTGGAGCTGGTGCGATCCCGATGGGCACTCGAACCGACGCGGCTCGCGCATGTACCCTATGTCTTCGATCCGCCGCCAGATCTGATGGCCATTCCCGTCTCGACAGCGACGGGCCGCATTACCTATTTGGGGAGGCTCGAGGCGCGGAAGGGTGTCATCGAGCTGGCCGAGGCGATGAGGCTCGTCCTGGCCCGTGTACCCGCTATCAAGTTCCGCCTGGTCGGTCGCTCCCTCCCGCATCCGACGACGGGCGAGGATCTCGCGACGCACATGCGCCGGCTGCTGGGGCCGTTCGCAGACACCGTCGAGTTCGTCGATGGGCTTCCCCATTCGGAGATTCCACGCGTGCTCGGGGAAACGGACATCTGCGTGTTCCCGAGTGTCTGGGAAAGCGTGGGATTTGTCTGCCTCGAAGCCATGGCGGCGGGGCGCGGCGTGATTGCAAGCGGCGGCAGCGGCATGGCCGAGTTGATCGACGACGGCCGGAGCGGACGGCTGGTCTCTCCGCGCGATCCGCGCGGCCTGGCCGATGCCATGCTCGCCATGGTCGCCGACGCGGCCAGCCGAATCTCGATGGGCGAGAAGGCGCGAGCGAAGGCCAGCAAGGCGTACATTTCCGAAGTCATCGGGCCCCTTCAGGAGGCGAGCTATGTACGTGCCATCGAGCGGGGCCGGCCGGGGCGTGTTGCAGGCAGGTGACCCATGACTACTCTCCTCTCGGTCGTCCTCTGCACGCATAATCCGCGCCCGGACGTGCTCGGTGAAGCTCTTGCTGCATTGGCGCGTCAGAAGGCGCTCGATTCAGGCGGCTGGGAGCTGATCGTGGTCGACAATGCCAGCAATCCTGCGCTTCACGGGTCGATAGATCTCAGCGAGTTTGATGCGGCGCGCATCGTACGCGAGGATCGCCTCGGGCTCACCCATGCCCGGTTGCGCGGTCTCAGTGAAGCCGCAGGCGCGGTGCTGGTGTTCGTGGATGACGACAACGTTCTCGACGAGGATTATCTGCGATCGGCAACAGCGGCCATGTCTCGCGATCAGACCTTGGGTGCGATCGGGGGCAAGTCGATCCCGCGCCATGCAATCGCGCCCCCGGCATGGTTCGATGGGCTCGGTATCGACCTCGCGTGTCGCGATCTTGGTGAACGTGCGCAATACGCCTCCTGGGAAGGCGTCGATCGGGAACAGCGATCCTATCCCGTCTGCGCGCCCATCGGCGCCGGTCTCGTCGTTCGGCGTGCCGTTTTCGCGGCCTACGCAGCCGCTGTCGAACAAAGCCCGGGGCGTCTCGGCCTGGGACGGCGGGGAGTGGATCTTGCCAGTGGGGAGGACAACGACTTGGTCATGACCGCGCTCGAGCAAGGCTGGCGGGTTGCCTACCTGCCGGAGTTGCGGCTTGAGCACGTCATTCCGGCGGCCCGTCTGGCGCGCGACTACCTCGCGAACTACGCCTACAGCTCCACGAGAACGTGGGTCCGTGTCCTCGACGTTCACGGAATCAGCCCTTGGCGACCGATCGATCCTCGCAGTCTCGGATTCCGCAAGGCTCGAGCTTACCTGAGCCAGCGAGCGTGGTCCGGACCGGCGGCCTACATCCGATGGCGCGGCGCATGCGGCCAGTTCGACGGCAGGGCAGATCTCTGGCGTTCGCGACGCGGCGTCGACTGAGGCACGATATGCCTTCCACCGGGCCGTTGCGCAGCATTTCCAGGGCCCTAGGCCTTGGCTCGATGGCGTTGCGCGCCTACCATCGACCGCTTGCGAGGCTCAGGCAATCCATCGCCGAAGGCGGCCCGTTCGAACAGCGCCGTACCGAGCAGGCGCGGCGCGAGATGGTTGCCGCAGCCCGAGTGTTGCAGCCTCTGATCGCGCCCGAGGGGCACGCCTCGCTAGAGGTCGCATTCCTGAGCGGCGAGCGCTTTTGGTGGCAGACGCTTTTTTGCGTCGCTTCGCTGCAAATGTACGCCCCTATCAGGATCGCCCCGGTGATATACGACGACGGCACCTTCGATGAAGGAACCTGGTCATCGTTCTGCCGCGTGGTTCCGTGGGCTCGGCTGGTGAGGGGCGACGACATTCAGGCCAGTCTCGACCGGCATCTGCCGACCGGGCGCTTTCCGGCCTTGCGCAGCCGCCGTCTGAGCTATCCGCATCTGCGCAAGCTCACCGACATCCATGTGGGCCGGCGCGGCTGGCTGGCAGTCCTCGATTCGGACATGCTGTTCTTCCGCGCGCCGGACGCGCTGTTGGACTGGCTCGGTGCGCCGGATCGGCCCTGTTGCCTGGTCGAGGGTATTAGCGCCTATGGCTATAGCCGTGAATTGATGCGTGAGCTGGCGGGTGGCGAACCGCCGGCGCGAGTGAATGTCGGGATCTGCGGCTTGAAGTCGGATGCAATCGACTGGGACCGGCTTGAACATTGGTGCCGCGAGATGGTGGATCGGGAGGGGCCCCACTACTTCCAAGAGCAGGCCCTCAGCGCGATGCTGCTGACCGGGCAAGAGTGCCGACGGTTCGATCCGGCCGACTATCTGGTTTTTCCCTCGCTTGCGGAAGGCCGGGTTCCGACGGCCGCACTCCATCATTACGTCGCCTCGTCTAAGCGCTCCTATTTCCAGCATGGCTGGCGGAGAGTGCTCAAGGGCTTGAAGGCAGGCCAGCACCTGCAGCCTACGCCTATCGGGTTTCGGACCGGGTAAGAAGCCGAGCGACCTTTTTCAGATCCGAATCGACAGTGAAGCCCGCCCGCAGCGCGGCCTCGTAAGCCGACTGCGCTTCTGCCGCTCGATCGAGGTGAATATAGAACATCACTTTGGATGCCATGATATTGGCTCTTTCCCATCCGCTACCGTTGGGTATGAGACTCAGCGAGAAACGGTATACTTCATCGAGTTCGTCGTCACTTATGGTTCTCATCTCTTGTGCCGAGGGAACCATGGCGGGGTCGAGTGCAGCGGTCGACTTGAAGACGAAGCTGCAGGTTCCCGCCAGCTCGTCATAGGCTTCCAGGAACGCCCGTATCCGGAAATTAAGAATGTGCACCCACGGTGTGTAGTAGTGCTTGAAGTCCTGGTCGAATACGAAGGATCTACGCGTAAGCAGATGTGGATGAAAGTTCTTGCCGATAAACTCGCACAAATCCCAAGACTTGTTAGCGTCGACCAGCAGAAATTCGATCGCATCGCCACACCAACCCACCTTGGTGAGGTCTCCGGGATAGATCTTGATCAGATCCGCGAACTCGACAATTCGTGATTGAAAATCCGGCAGGAAATCTTCGCCGGGTCTGTAGTGAGAAGAAAAGCCGCCCGGGAGCTCGCTGAAAGAATCCTCCCAACGGAAAAGATCGTAGGCGTGTATTCTTCCTGTCTTTGCGGAGACCACCGAATTATGCCGCAGTCCCTTGGCGAGCGATATGGTCGTCGCGCCAAGAAGGCAGCCAAGGTCTACTATTTCACCGCGACCCAAGTAATCGCGTTCTGCGTACTTTACGAGGTAAGCCTGTTCTTCGGGACTCGTCCAGGCGGGTATCCAGTTCCTTTGCTTCCACTTCGATATCGCTCGGGCTTTTAGCCCTCTAACGGAGTTCAGCAGTCCCATCGACGACCTCATTTCGATCTCGCACTGTACGATCGACGCTCGACCGCCCGCGCTCGGCACCGAGATGATCCCAGGCAAGTCTTCGCTCCAACTGATCTCTAACTCGCTGAAGCAGCCGGTCGAACAGGGGCCGCGGTCCCGCCATCGGTACCAGCGTCATGATGCCGCGCCCTTCGAAGAAGACCGCCGCGAAGTCGGGCGGCTGGCTCGATGCCAGGAGCGCTTCGCAGGGCGCGATCTCGGCCGTGGCGACGGAGAAGTGCTGTCGCGCGGCAGGAACTGAATCAGCGCCAACCATGGCCCGGAGGTCGCATGTATCGAGGCGAGACTGACCTTCATGCCAACTTGCGCCAACCTTACCCATCACAATGTGTAACGCACGATGTGCCCCCAGCCTCAGATGCGTCGATTGGCACGACATCGCGGGGCCCCGTGCCGCAGCGGGAGAGGTGGCGTCGCCTCGAGTTTCGCCGAGTTTTGCTCAAGCAAAGGACCAACAAGCAGAATTCCCTCGATCGTGCCACATGTCGTATGGTTCGCCCAGCGTAGCGTCAAAGGTTCGCGGCACCCCACGACGTTGCCGCGGCTGGAGGTCGTAGTCGTGCGCTTGGCCGAGGGCGCGCATCCAACCCGCGGTTCGGCAGGACAGGAGTTTGTCATTCGGGCGCGAAGGACCAGCAGGCGCATGAGCGATCGCAATTTGTATGTCCAGTATGGCTGTGGGTTTTCCGCCGTCGAGGATTGGTTGAATTTCGACAGTTCCCCTACATTGCGAATTGAACGAATTCCACTCGTCGGTTCGCCGGTGTCTGCGCTCTTCTCCGGCAATCGGCAGCGATTTCCCTCCGTCGTAAAATATGGAGACATCTGCAAAGGTCTTCCGGTCGCCGATGGCTCCGTCGTTGGCTGCTACGCCTCTCATGTCTTGGAGCACCTGAGTTTCGAGGACATGCGGGAAGCTCTCGCCAACACATTCCGCATGTTGGCGCCGGGCGGCATCTTTCGATTGATCGTCCCGGATCTGCACGCGAGAGCCCGTCGTTACGTCGCCGAAGCGGCTCGCGACTCTCCTGATGCCGCGGTCGAGTTCGTTCGGTCAACTCTGCTGGGCCACGAGCGCCGACCGCGGGCGCCGCTGCAATACTTGAGGCATCTGCTGGGCGGCTCCATGCACTTGTGGATGTGGGATTTCCATTCGATGTCCGCTGAGTTGGCGCGCGCTGGATTCGTGCATATCCGCCGGTGCGAGTTCGGTGACGCTGCGGACCCCATGTTTGCCAGAGTAGAAAGGAAGGACCGGTTCTTTGACGAAGACTTGGGGCTTCCCGAGTGTGCGATCGAAGCCCACCGGCCAAACATATAGGCTCTCTGGATGCGATCGATGTTCGTTCTGCGCGCACGGCTTACGGTCGCTGGGAACGCCCCTGCCGGATCGCGCGTGGCCTCCAAAATGATGCTCGTTGCGGATTGCATCACGTGAGTGACAAGGTCTCTGTAATCATCCCCTGCTACAATGCCGCGCGCCATGTCGCAGAGACGCTGGAAAGCGTGCGTCGGCAGACGTCCGGCAATATCGAAGTGATTGTGGTCGACGACGGGTCGACGGACGATAGCGCAAGGATCGTGGAAGGGTTTGGCGGGCTCGATCTTGTGCTCGTCCGGCAAGCCAATCGCGGACAGTCCGCGGCGCTCAATGTCGGCCTGGCTCATGCCACCGGCGACTACATCCAGTATCTGGATGCCGACGACCTGATAGATCCGGACAAGATCGCAATCCAGTTGGCCAGGCTGCGCCAAGCCCCACGCTGCGTCGCATCGAGTTGCTGGGGCAGGTTCTACCGCCGACCCGCAGATGCGCGATTCGAGATAGAGACTGTGTCGTGTGACTTGGATAGCCTCGACTGGCTTGTCGAATCGCGCGCCGACGGACTCGAGATGATGTTTCCAGCCTTGTGGCTCGTGCCCGTCGCGATTGCGCGTGCGGCCGGACCCTGGCGAGAGGATCTGACGCTCAACAATGATGCTGAATACTTCACGCGCGTTCTGCTTGCCGCGGACCGCGTCCTCTACTGCGAGCACGCCCGCTGTCGCTATCGCTCCGGCGTTCCTGGCAGCATGTCCGGGCGCAAGACGCCTGCTCACTGGATATCCCAGGAGAAGGTCATCGAACTCTGTCAGCAGCGCGTGCTGGCCAGGGACGACGGGGAGCGGGCGCGGCGCGGGTTCTCGCTGAGCTGGCAGCGCTTGGCTCATGCTTGCTACCCATACCATCGGCCGCTTGCCGAGCGCGCCATGACGCGTGCCCGCGCTCTGCATCCCGACATCGTTCTGCCCGGAGGCGGCCCGGCCTTCCTGATCCTCTCTCGCCTGATCGGCTGGCGGGCCGCGCGCCGCTTGCAGGTCGCCACCGGCCGACCATGACGCCGTCGAGTGTGTGGGATCTCCCCGCCGAAGAAAAGGTTGTTCGCGTCGTCCTGCTTGTGATGTTTGGGGCTGCTGCAGCATCGATCCTGCTGACTCGCCAGACCGGGGTGGACTATCTCTATTACTACCTGCCGGTTTCCGACTATCTTTTCAGCCGAGGTATGCCGGCGAGAGCCAGCCCGTCCGTGCTTGACGCGCCGTTCGGCTATCCGGGGGCCGAGTATTTCCTGCTCGGCGCGACCGCCTTGTTCGGCGACTATCGGATATATGCGATCAAGCTCATCCAGTGCCTGAAGGTCGCGGCGGTATTCTGGCTCGGCTTTCGGCTCGCGGTCGCCTCCTCGACAGGCAAGGGTCTACTGTTCCCGGTAGCGCTGATCGCCCCTTCCGCTGTGACTTTCTTCAGCGTCTACAGCACCGATATCAATTCGATCATCGGCATGCTGGCCATCCTGCTGATTCTGAAAGGGAGGGAAGGCAGCCCGGCGCTCTGGTTGCTGGTTTCCTATGCCGCCCTCAGCAAGTACACGTTCTGGCTCTTTCTTCCCCCCTTGTATCTTCTATTGTGGCGTGCCGGGACTTTGCGCAGGGTGTCGATGCTGCCGATCGCCCTTGTGGTGTTTCACCTCGCATCGAATCTTCACTTCTTCGGCAATCCCGTCTTCCCCGTCGGTGCTCGGCCCGATGCCGCGCTGCCTGCGGAAATGGTGCGTGAGTTGACTGCCTGGTCGCGGCCGAATTCGGAGTGGCTTCTCTATATCGCCGGCGGCTTTCTGGCCGGAGGCGGAATTCTAGCCATCCTGCCAGGACTGCCGACGCTCTGGTACGCCGTCGCCGGTGTGTACGTCTTCGGATGGGCGCTTGCCATGCAGCCCGATTCGGCGAGCGATACCGGGCGGTTTCTCCTACCGGTATCGATTGGCGCAGCATGCCTCACCAGTGTGCCTGCGGCTGTGCGTCCGCGTGCGGTGATACCTTACGGCCTCATGCTTGGATTATGCCTGATCGCTTTCGTGGACGTACGGCGGGAGACGCCGATCTACTATATTCTGCTGGCTGCCTTTTTCGTGGCGCTCGCTCTTGCCGTTGGACCAAAGCCCTGGCGACTGGTCTCGTATGCCGTCGTCCTCGCGACATTCGTCGTCTATTCGGCCGCGCGCATCTATCTGAAGTTCGACGTAAGCAGGGACCTTGGATACGACGAGTACCGGTCCCAGATCGGACAGGTAGAAGCGGCCGCCCGTCAAGGGTTCGTGATCACAGATTTTCCGCGTCTGCCGCACGGGCAGCGGCTCGACCCGAACGTAATTCTGTGGGGTTCCGACGTCTATGGGGCGACACCCCGCCGGATAGCAGTTACAGGCACGTTCGATTGCGGGGGCGCCGCGCTGTCGCTGATCGGCAGCCAAAAGTTTCTCGACACCTCCAAGCGCCTGACCTTCCAACACTGCGCGTCGATCGCGAAGGTCCAGCTGCCGTGATCAAGAAGGGATCGCCCTTTGCAAGTCCCCCATTCTATGGAACATCCGTGATCGCCAGCCCCGAGGCCCGTCTTTGCGCCTGCTTCATGTCGTTCCGACCTACCTTCCCGCGTTGAGATATGGCGGCCCTATCCGATCGGTCCACGCCCTTTGCCGCGCTCTTGCTGCGCAGGGCCACGTGGCCGATGTTTTCACCACCAACGTCGACGGTCCCGGAAACAGTGACGTCCCTCTCGAGCGGGCAGTCGACCTCGAAGGTGTGAGCGTAACCTACTTTCGGAGCCCATTGCTGCGGCGCCTCTACTGGTCGCCCGCCATGGAGCGGGCCTTGCGTGCTCGGATCGCCAATTACGATCTGGTTCACATTCACGCGATCTACCTCTGGCCAACCTCGATGGCAGCCCGCGTTGCGCGCAAGCACGATGTCCCTTACGTCGTGTCACCGCGCGGGATGCTCGTGCCCGAGCTGATCCGCCGCAAGAACCGTTGGGTGAAGGAGGCCTGGCTCCGGCTCCTCGACCGCTCGAACCTTGAGCATGCG
The DNA here is from genome assembly GCA_026126105.1 of Enhydrobacter sp. Classification (GTDB taxonomy): domain Bacteria; phylum Pseudomonadota; class Alphaproteobacteria; order Reyranellales; family Reyranellaceae; genus Reyranella. The sequence continues at coordinate 65,394 of JAHCJV010000012.1, read as the reverse complement.
GCCGCTGTACACACGACGTCGGCGATCGAGGCGCATCATGTCGCGAGCTTTGGATGGTCGCTTCGCCGGGTTGTTACCGTGCCGCACGGGGTTGATGATCCGCCGTCGTCAATCGGCCAGGCGATATCACCCGACATCTCGGCAGCGATCGCGGGCGCGCCACCGATACTGGCGTTCGGTCGGATCAGCTGGGAGAAAGGCCTGGACCGCCTGCTCGAGGCACTGCCGCGCGTTCCGAACGCGCGGCTGATAATTGCTGGCGACGACGGCGGCCACGCCGCAACGCTCGCCGAGAAGGCCCGGCTCTTCCGCGTGGACAAGCGCGTGACGATCATAGCGCGGCAAATCGGCGGTGCCGACAAGGAGGCCTTGTTTGCTGCCGCGGCGCTTTTCGCCATGACATCCCTGTCGGAGAACTTTGGATTGGCGGCCTTCGAAGCGATGCGGCGGAGCCTGCCGGTGCTCACGGTTCCGGACGTCGGCATGTCCGAAATCGTGCGAGACGCAAACGCCGGAGCGGTTGTCGCTCCGTCACCGGAAGGAATTGCGGAGGGCCTGCAAGCGTTGCTCGCAGACAGGGCGGCCAGCCGTGAGATGGGGCAGCGGGGACGCGAACGTGTCGTAACCGAATACGGCTGGGACGCGATCGCAACTCGCATGAGCGACGTTTATCGATCAGCGATCGAGGGGAAAAGGCGAGTGTGAGCGACCTTCTCGAACAAAGTCCGTTCGATCCGGCCACCGAACGGCGCGTGGTCATTATTGCCGACTGGTTGCCGCCGGATTTCGGCGCAGTCGGGCAATACATGCAGATGCGTGCCCAGAGTCTTGCCCAGCGTGGCCATGACGTGACGCTCGTCGGGCTCTCCACCAAGACGCCGTCCACCGTGCGCGAGCGATTGGGCGACGGCAGCCTGACGGAAGTCCGCCTTCAGGCGTCGCCGGTGCCCCGTGGCTCGCTGCTCGGGCGTCTGCTGTGGACGATCCGGACAAACTTCCGGTTGGTGTGGGGAGCTCTCGGCCCGTTGCGCGCGGCGGACGGAATCCTGTTCACGGGATCGCCACCCTTTCTCATTCACCTGCTGGTACCATTCAGGTTCCTGTGGCGGGGGCGTCTCGTCTACCGGATCACCGACTTCCACCCGGAGTGCCTGATCGCGGCTCGATCACGGCCGTCTTGGGCGTTGGGTGCGGTACAGGTCATGACCAACTTCTGGCGCCGGCGCGTCGATCGCTTCGAGGTGCTGGGCGAAGACCAGATGCGCCGCCTTCGCGACGATGCCGGTATACCCGCGCAGAGGATCGCGCTGGTGCGCGACGGTTCGCCGGTGAAGTTCACGCAAGGGGGATCTACAGAACCCAGGCCGGCCGAACTCGGCGATGCCTGTGTACTGCTGTATTCCGGCAATTACGGAATCGCCCATGAAGTGGCGACGTTCGTCGAGGGCTATCGGCTGCACCATCAGACCGGCACTGGACGGGTCAGGCTGTGGCTGAGTGCCACAGGGCAAGGGGCGGAGGAGGTCGTCGCTTGTCTGTCGGCGCTCAAACTGCCGTTCCACCGCTCGCAGCCGGTATCGCTGGAGAGGCTTCCAGGTCTGCTCAGTGCACCCGATGCGCACCTCGTGGTGCTCAAGGACGCATTCGTCGGGCTGGTGATGCCGTCAAAGATCTATGCATGTCTGGAATCGCGAAAGCCCGTTGTCTTTGTCGGAAGCGCAGAGTCCGACGTGGATTTGCTTGCGCGCGCGACGGGCACACCATACTGGCGAATCTCATGTGGCGACGCGGGAGGGGTGGCGACTGCGCTCGAGGCCCTGGCCGACTTGCGTCGAGCGGACGAACGTTCGTCTGTCGGCAGCATGGGGCATTAGCCGACCTTAGGATTATGTGTATTGGAAATTTGCGAAGATTTCGGTATTCTGAGTGCAGATTGGGGTGGGGCTGGGCCGTGTGGGGCCGGGCCCAAGTCTGGATACTAGCGTGCACACTGGGAGCCAATACGGCCTCCGGCGATGTTTTGGATGGCTCGAATGCATAAACTTGCATTAAAGGCGCAGAGTGTTATCGCTGCCGTCGTGTTGGCAGGCGGCGGGCTTGCGTTTGCCCAAGTGACCGGGCAACAACCGGTCGAAGAGCAGCAGAAGCTCGAGGGTGGCAACCCGATCCCCGGTGCGCTGCCTGTCCCGGACCGGCAGGTCGTTCAGCAAGATCCGGTTGCACTTCAGGGTGCGACAAGCGACGGCACGACTGGCGGATCCACTCCCGGGGGTTCAACCCAGCAGGGTGGCACGCAAACCGGATCAGTCCAGGGGAGCGACCCACAAGGCAACGACTTGCCAAGTGGCGGGAACCAAGGTGGCGACACGCAGACCGGCGATGCCGCAGGCACGGGCGCGGGTCAGGATAATGGTGGCGCGGGCGGCAGCGGTCCTCTTGTCGGGGACGATCCCTTGGCTACCGGCCCGATGGCCGGAGGCGAAACCGTCGCCGGGAGCGGTCTCGATGGTTCTGGGCCTGTCCTCAGCGAAGGCCCCCTCCAAGATGGCGGACCGCTTACCGATAGCACACCCTTGTTGGGGGCAGGACCACTGCAAGGCGGAGGACCCTCGGACGCCGGCGCGGTCCCGGACTCCGGACCGTTGCAAGGTGGCGAACCGCCTCTCGCGGGTGGTCCGACGGGCGTGGGCGGGCCGTTGATTACAAACACACCTGACGTAACGCCGACGTCGCCGCCGCTCATTCCGCCATTGGAGCCCCCGCCGACAACGCCGCCGGACCTGCCGGGCGCTCCGCTGAATCCGCCGGGAAATCCGCAGCCGCCCCTTCCTCCCTTGCCGCCGTCTCCGGATCTGTCGCCGAAAGACCCGCCGGCGCCGCCGACGACGCCCTGCTGCATCATTGGGCCGCCGCCGCCGCCGCCGCCGCCGCCGTACAACCCGCCGTGCCAAGCGTACGCCAGCGGCTGCACCTGAACGACCGAAGGCCGTGCGGGATTTTTTCCAACCGACCGTCGGACCGTTGCCTGGCTGGCATGAGAGTTCCATGACGATTCGCGCGCATCGTTCGCGACTTATTTGGTCCCCCTTGGTCGGCTGGGCGTTACTGTCGTGCGGGATGTCGGCAGTTCATGCACAGTCGCCTACACAAACGGGCGACGACCCCGCCGCAGTGGCGCCGATCGATCCGTCTTCGGTGACCCCGGCTTTGCCGCCGGGCGGTGCGGTGCCGGGGGTTTTCACCCAGACCGGCGTCGATGACACCTTGCGGCGCGAGGCGGCAAGACGGGCAGGAACTACTTTGCCTGATTCCACGCTCGTTGCGCCGACCGTTCCCTCCGCGGGGACGACCATCGTGAATTCGCCGTTCGGAACAAGTATACCCTATTATGGCGGCATTGTCGGCGGGGGCCTCGGGCTTGTCGGGAGCAGCGGTGGTGGCCTAGTGTCGGACGGCGGCGGCATAGCCGTCGGCGCGTTCATCCTGGTTCCGCAAATCGAGATTAATGTCGGCTTCGACAGCAATGTCTATGCCCAGAGCGCCTCGCTTGGCACAACGGGATCGCTCTACACCAGCGTTACGCCGACACTCGACCTCCGGTCTGACTGGCTGAACCATTCTCTACACGTTCTGGCAAGCGGGACGATCGGCTGGTATGGGGTAGCGCCGACCCAGAACTACCAGAACTACGGCATCCTCGTTGACGGGAAGATAGACATTCACTCCGATTTCCATGCCACTTACGCCGTTGGTTTCCGCAGGGCGACGCAGCCCCTTGGAACGCCCAACGCTGCGATCGCCCAATCGCCAACGGTCATCGACACATTGCCGATCGAAATCGGCCTGTACCAAAAGTTCGACCGAGTCTTCTACCAGATCACTGCAATGGCGGCCCGCTACTGGTACCAGAATTACAGTCTGATCTCGAGCGAGGACTTGCCGGCCGCCAGTCTCGACCGTTTCGAGTTCGGCCAGTCGTTCAAGCTTGGCTATCAGCTGTTCGAGGACCTTTCGGTCTTCGTTGCGCCGACATTCAACCAGATCCGGTACATCGATACGATCAACGCGGCCGGGCAGGCGCGCAGTTCGAATGGGATGAATATTTCGTTTGGCGCGACCTGGCAGGTGAACGCGATCAGCCTTCTCGAGGGAACGATCGGGTATCAGAATACCGGTTTCGAGTACGGGCTCGGCAACACGGGCGCGCTCTCGTTCGGCCTGATCGGCACCTTCACCGGTTACGCACCGCTCACGCTGCGACCCTACATCCTGCGATCGATCAACCAGTCGATCCTCAGTCAGTACAGCGACTACGTTTCGACTACGATCGCCGTGGACTACACCTACCTGATACACGATGCTTGGACGCTTGCTGGCGGGCTCCTGTTCCAGAGCGCCGATTACACCCCAATCGCGGGCACGGGAGCCGGTCCGCGAACGGATTATTACTTCCGCGGGCAGATTGGTCTGCTGTACAGCATTCGCCCTGACATCCAAATTGGACCCTTCTTCGAATACGCGCACGCTTCGTCAACCAACGTCCTGGGTCCTTCCTACGATCGTCAGATCTATTCCATTCGATTGCTTGCGAAGCGGTGAAGGTGCTGTGAGAATCACCATGGACGACCTCGTGCGGACCGTTTCCGCCAAATCGCACATCGCCATCGTGGTGGCGGCCCTCCTGGTGGGGGCTTGCGAGACACGCACGACCGGCGTGTACCAACTGCCGACGCCACCGAATCGCGACGTCGTGTCTTTCACGCAGGCGCCGCCGGTCACCGGACCTACACTTGGTCAAACCAACGACTGCAAGCAGGGCAGTCCCGGCTATCGACTTGGCGCGGGAGACAAGATTCGCGTCATCGTCCTGCAGGATACGGAATTCTCGGGTGATTACGAGGTCAATGCCGCCGGCGGGATTTCGGCCCGCATGCTGGGACCGATCCAGGTCGTCGGCTTGACGGTCGGGGAACTCGAGGAACTCCTGCGCGAGCGGTATCGCTCGCAAGGCTACCTCGTTTCCCCTCGGCTCAGCGTCGAGCTGACTGCGATGCGGCCCTTCTACGTTGTCGGCGAAGTCGCGCGAGTGGGGCAGTTCCCCTACGTGAGCTGCCTGCGCGTGATCCAGGCGGTCGCGATAGCTGGGGGGTATACGCGGCGAGCCGGGCGGACCCGCCTAACGATCAAGCGCTACTACGCTACGAGCGCGGAAGAAGAGTATGTGACCGAAGATACCCTGGTCGAACCAGGCGATGTGATCCGTGTTCCCGAGAGGTGGTTCTAGAGAGACCGTTTGCTTGCCGGGACCGCCGTGGGGACGTCGGTTCGCAGGAGGGAGCAGAGTCGCAAGTGTGCGTGCTCTGTAATGGGTGGTGCGTGGAGAAGGGCTTTTGCGGGCTTGAAGTACCGCAGGATGGAAGACGATGGGATCTTTATCGAAGTTCGATCAGACGGGCGAAGAGACCGGCCTGAACCGGCTCTCGGCGGCGGTTGATCCAGTCAACGCCTCCCCCATGCGCTCGATGGAAGCGCCCAACGAGCTCTGGGAGTGGCTAAGGCTGCTCAACCGGCGCAAGGCGCTAATCATAGGAGCCGGCCTGCTCGCGGTCGCGCTGATGGCCCTGATCATTGCTCAGGCGACACCGATGTACAAGGCGTCGTCGCGAATCATGCTCGATACGCGGACATTCAAGGTGATGAGCACGGAAGCAGCGCTTTCCGGCGTCGACACGCTGAACCTGGGCGCGATCCAGAGCGAACTCGAGGTCATCCAGTCCGAGTTCCTCATCGGCCGCGTGGTCGATCGGCTCGGCTTGGCGTCGAATCCGGAATTCAACGGCACGAAGCCGCCGGGCTTCCTCGACAGTTCGCTGGCTCCGATCCGCGAGCTCTGGCATTCCGGCATCGCATCGCTCCTCTCGCCGCCCCAGCCCCCTGCATCCCAGGCGTCGCCGGCGCCGCGTGCCGCACGGACGGACGACAGCGATCCCCGTCGGCGCGCGGCTATCGCTACCGTCGCAAGCCATCTGAGTGTAACTCTGCTCGGCCGTACGTTCGTCATCCTCATTACGGTGGAAAGCACCGACGGCACGATGTCGGCGCGTATCGCCAATGCAATCGCCGAAGTCTATCTGGCCGACCAAGTGGACAACAAGAACGAGGCGAATCGCCGTGCCACCGAATGGCTTGAGGAACGGTTGGCCGAGTTGCGCCGCAACCTTCAGGTTTCTGAAGATGCCGTCGCGAACTTTCGCCGCGAAAAAGGCTTGGCCGGCAGCCCCGAGGGTGTTGTCTCGGCTCAGACCTTGTCTGATCTCAACACCCGGTACATCAACGCGAAAACGCGCCGAATCGAAAAGGAAAGTCGCCTTGTGGCGCTCAGCAAGGCAAGCCTCAATCCCAATGAGCTCGCAAACATTTCCGAGGTCGCCAATAATGCTGGCCTGAACGCGCTGCGGCAGCAGGAGGCGGACCTCAACCGCCGTATCGCGGAATATCAGACGATCTACGGTCCGAACCATCCTAAGGTCGTGCAGGCGCGGGCCGAGCTGGCGTCAGTGCGTGGTCGTTTCCTCGCGGCCACGCAAAGCATCACGCTCGCCATCCGCGCCGAACTCGATGCTGCGAAGACAGAGGAGGAGGAACTACGCGTTCAGGTCGAGCGCTCTTCCGTCATGGCCGGCGCCACCAGCCAGTACGAAGCCGAGCTGAAGCAGCTCGAACGGGAGGCTCAGTCCAATCGGGCGCTTTACGAGAGCTTTCTGAGTCGCTTCAAGGAACTGCGGGAGCAGCAGGATATCCAGCGGGCAGATGCACGTATCCTCGCCTATGCCTGGCCGTCGGGCGCGCCCAGCTCGCCGCAGTACAAGACCGGCCTGTTCGCCGCGTTCCTGATCGGCTGCCTGCTTGGCATGGCCGGTGCGGTCGCGGCGGAGAAGCTCGACAGGGTGTTCCGTTCGGCTTCCCAGGTCGAAAAGGCGACCGGCGTTGCGGTGCTCGGCATGGTCCCGCTGGTCAAGGGCTCGGCGGGTCTTCGCGCCAACATCGTCACCCAGGTGCTCGACCGCACAACGTCGTCGGCGGCCGAGGCCATGCGGGCGGTGTTCACCGCAATCAGCCTCAGCAACCTCGATCGACCGGCGCGGGTGATCGCCGTCACCTCGTCGACCCCGGCCGAAGGGAAGACCACTTTCGCGGCTGCGCTCGGAGGGCTGCTTACCAAGATGAACGCCTCGCGCCGCGTGCTGCTGGTCGATCTCGACTTGCGGCAGGCCAAGCTGGCGGTGGCGCTCGGCCTGAAGGACCGCGGCGGCACCATCGACGAGTATCTGATGGGCACGAAGACGCTGGATGAGTGCATACGTCGTCATGACGTGTCCGGCGTCGATTATATCTGTGCCCGCGCGGAGACGCCGAATGCGCCGGAAATCCTCGAATCGCATGCCATGAAGGCCGCGCTCGCGACCTTTGCGGACCGCTACGATCTCGTGATCCTCGACAGTCCTCCGGTCATGGCGGTGTCCGACGCCCGCATCATCGCCCAGCTTGCCGACTATACGATCTTCATCGTCCATTGGGCCAAGACTCCGCGTGACGTGGTGAAGAGCGCGGTTTCGGCGCTGCTGGGCGTTACCGACCGTGTCGGTATCGTCATCAACAAGGTCAATCTGGCGAAGCACGCGCTGTACGAATACGGCGACTACGGGGACTACTACTCGCGCTACAATGCCTACTACGGCGGAAATGCGGGGCAGCGCGGCAGCAATTCCGACCGGCCACTTCGTGAGCGCGATCTCGCGGCCAACAATGCACCGCCGCGTCGTCCTGCGTCCTCGGTCGACGAGAGCGGTATTGCAAAGCTGAAGCGGATCGTGCCACGCGTGAAATGAAGGCGCTCCCGGCGCAGGGCGTTCGTCCTCGCAAGTGAGGCGAACGTTCTGTTGCAAGCGGGCTACTGCGGCATGTCGTCGTCAGTTCGGCTACGTGGGCACGAGATATCTATGCGCTACGCACGGGACACGGAGATTGGCGGACTGTCTCGATTCCGCATCCGATAGCAGCTAGCCTGTCGCCGTATGGGCAAGCAATACTCGCGTTGGCAACATTCGATTCCCGATGACTGGACGAGGCCGATCGTAGATTCGGCGGCATTCGCCGAGGAGCAGAGGCTACTCGCCTCCGTTTGGACGTTCCTCGGCATGGCAAGTGACGCCGAGAAGGATGGCGATTGGTTCAGGGCGTCGATCGCCACGCGTTCGGTGTTCGTGCAACGCTTCGGTACGGAGTTGCGGGGCTTCGAGAATGTTTGTGCGCATCGCTTCATGCCACTTCGCAACGCCGATCACGGCAACGGCCCCATCGTATGTGGCTTCCACCACTGGGCTTACGATCAACAGGGGCGCGCCGTGGGCATCCCGCACTGCCGCGAGCTCTACGACGTCCTGCCGCAGGAGCTTGGGGCGCGGCTTGCCCGGATTGAGCTCGCAACTTGCGGCCAGATGATTTTCGGTCGCTTCCCTCATCCTCGTGCCAGCGAAAGCCTCGAGGAGTACCTGGGAAGCGGCTTTGCAGTCCTGGCAGCCGGATCTCTTGCGCGGGTGCGGCCCTACCATCTGAAAATTCCCCTCGCGGCAAACTGGCGGCTGGGCGCACAGATCAGCCTCGACGACTATCACTCGCCGGCGGTACATCCCCGGACCTTCGGAAGGGAAGGATACATTCGGCGGCAGGATATCAGCTACCACCGCTTCGGGTTGCATAGCGCCTATCTCTATTCAACTCAGGCAGACGGTTTGGAGCAGATTGCCCGAGCCTGCCGCGAGGGCACGTACTACCCTAAGTACTATACCATCCTGCAGTTCGTCCCCAATGTGCTGATGGCATTCTTCAGGACCGACTTCGACCACTACCACTGCGTCATCCTGCTGTATGAACCCGTAGGGCACGACCGCACGATCGTGCACGCATGGGCGTATCCTGCGCCGGTGCCAGGACACCGCCCTTGGACACGGGCGCTGACCGATCCGGTACGGTCATTCATCGTCAGACAGTATATTGCAATGGTGTTGCGCGAGGACAATCTTGTCTGCGAACGCATCCAGGGAGTTGCTCACCAGATCGGCCGCGCCCCTCTGCTCGGCAGGCTTGAGGAACGGATTGGCTGGTTCGAAGAGACCTATCGTGAACTCCTGGCGATGCGGCAAAATGACTGAATGCCGGGATCATCCAAGCTTCCCTAGGACTGGAGCCGCCTCATGTTCCACAGCTCCCAGCTCATGTTGCGCATGGCTTCTAGAGGCGCCAGAGAGTTACCCCCGCGGGCTTGGCCGTACGCTCGAGCAACGCAGGAACGTCGGCAACGAATGCACCGGGCTTTATGAGCGCCTCGACAAGGCTCCATCCGCCAACGCGGTACTCCCGGTGGGCCACAGCTACGACAAGCGCATCAGCCGGTTTCATGGCCTCGAACGGAGTGAGCTTCAATCCGTACTCCTCGTACAGGAGGTCGCTGTCGGCCTCGGGATCGTGGAGCTGCACGGTGATGCCGAAGTCCTCCAGCTCTCGCACGATATCGACGACGCGGGTGTTGCGGATGTCGGGGACGTTCTCCTTGAAGGTCGCGCCCAAGACGGTGACGATGGGTCTACCCTGTGAGGGGCGTCGCATGATGTTGCGCGCCACACGGCTGGCGACGTGAACTCCCATTCCATCATTGACCCGCCGCCCGGAGTGGATGACGTGCGGGTGATACCCAACCTCCTCGGCCTTGTGGGCGATGTAGAACGGATCCACGCCGATACAGTGGCCTCCGACCAGTCCAGGCCGGAATGGCAGGAAGTTCCACTTGGTTCCGGCGGCTTTCAGGACATCCTGGGTGTCTACTCCCAGCCGGTCGCAGATCAGTGCGACTTCGTTGATCAGGGCGATGTTGACGTCACGTTGCGTGTTCTCCAGCACCTTGGCGAATTCCGCTACCCGGATCGATTCTGCGCGGTGGGTGCCCGCGGTCACGACGCTCTTATAGACGGAATCGACGATCTCCAGTGTTTCGAGGGTGTCAGCCGAGACGATCTTCAGAATGTTGTCGAAGCGACGTTCCTTGTCGCCGGGATTGATGCGCTCGGGCGAATAGCCGACATTGAAATCGGACTTCCATTTCAATCCCGACGCTCGTTCGAGGGCCGGCACACAAACATCTTCGGTCACCCCGGGGTAGACCGTGGATTCGTAAACCACGATGTCACCCTTCTTCAGCGCGGCGCCGATTGTCGTCGAGGCGGCGCGCAGGGGCTCGAGATTGGGTTGCTTGCTGGCGTCGATCGGTGTTGGAACGGTCACGATGTGAAAATCGGCTTGCCGCAGATCTGCCGGTCGGGTCGTGAAGTTCAATCCCCGGGTTGCCAGCTCAGCGGCTGTCACCTCTCCGGTCCGATCGAAGCCGCTGGTGAGTTCGGCGATGCGACGCGCGTCGATGTCGAACGCCACCACCGCGGCAGCCCTCTTGGCAAATGTCGTCGCGACTGGCAGGCCGACATAGCCGAGACCGATGACAGAGATGCGCCGCTTCATTATTGAAGTCCCACTGTAGATACCTTCGTCATTGTCGGAATTCGTTGCGTTCTCTACAAGACCGGAGGGGCGGCTCGGAAAGGGGCACGCACGATGCACTTCTCGACATGGCCTGAACAGAGTGATGGCCTGTTTTATGCTGGGTTTGGAATGGTCCGGGTACGCTATCCCCGTGGGCGGCGTAGTCTGGGCGCGACGAGCCCCTATGTGATAATGCGCATTTGAATAGTAATCCTATGTTGAACGACTTATGCAGAACGCTCCAGAGGAGGACCCCATGTTGCGATTGATGAATTTTGGTCTTCTTCGCCGCTCGGTAGTTAACAAAAGGACGTTCTCTGTATGTTCTTGAGCCGATGAACGCCCGCCACATATTCGGATGGGCAGAGTAGAAGTGAGACCGGCTATCCTTCGAGCAGCTGCGATGCCGCGAATGCCGCAATGCCTCAACCATGGATAAATCGTAATAAGATGCCAGAAGATATTGCCGTAGTAGGGTGGGCTTGCCGCCTGCCTGGCGCAAATTCGATAGACGAACTGTGGACGCTTCTCCAGAGTGGTGAATGTTCGATTAGCCGGGTGCCGGCAGATCGCTTTCCGCTGCAGCGATTCGGGCATCCACAGCGTCAGGAACGCGGGCGGAGCTACACTTGGGCGGCGGGGACCCTGGACCGTATTTGGGATTTCGATCCCAGCGTCTTTGGGATCTCGCCGCGCGAGGCCGTCCAGATGGACCCTCAGCAGCGCCTCCTCCTGCAGTTGACATGGGAAGCGCTCGAGGATGCGGGCATACCCCCGTCTACGATCGCCGGAACCGAGGTTGGCGTCTATATAGGTGCGTGCCAAGTCGAGTACGGGCATAGATTTGGAATCGACCACGCTGTAGCCGACTCGCATTTCGCAACCGGAACGGCGCTGTCCGTCGTATCGAACCGGCTCTCCTATGTGTTCGACCTTCATGGTCCGAGCATGACCATTGACACGGCGTGTTCGTCCTCGCTGGTCGCGCTTCATCAGGCGGTCGAAGCCATCAGGTCGGGACGAATCGACACGGCGATCGTCGGCGGCGTCAATATCATCGACAGCCCGAGCTCCTTCATCGCCTTTTCGCAAGCGTCGATGCTGTCGCCGAGCGGACGCTGTCAGGCTTTTTCCGCGAATGCCGACGGATTTGTTCGGGCGGAAGGCGCAGGCGTGTTGATTCTTCGGCACACCGGTCGCGTCGATGTCAGCCGCAGTCCAATCCACGGCTTTATCGTGGCGACAGAAGTCAACTCGGACGGCCGCACGAGCGGTATCTCGCTGCCGTCACTCGAAGGTCAACAAGCTCTTCTCAACAAGATTTATCGCGCGGCTGGCGTTGATCCGGCGCGCCTGGCCTTCGTCGAGGCCCATGGTACCGGGACTCCAGTCGGTGATCCGATCGAAGCGACCGCGCTCGGGCGTGTGCTTGGCGCCGAACGCGATCGTTCAGCCCCTTTGTTGATCGGTTCGATCAAGACCAATATCGGTCATCTGGAAGCCGCCGCCGGCATGGCGGGACTATTCAAGGCGTTTCTCGCGCTCAAGCATCAGGTGTTGCCAGCGTCGCTCCAATTCGACGAACCCAACCCCCATATCGAGTTCGAAAAACTGAATCTCGCCGTGTGCAACCGGCTCCAGCCGCTGGCGAGGACGGTCGGGCAGATCGCCGGCGTCAATTCGTTTGGTTTCGGCGGCACTAATGCGCATGCGATCATTGCGCCAGGTCGAGAGCCGGCTCCAGGCAAGATCGAGAAGGTGCGCCCTCACTCCTTCTTCATGATATCTGCGGAAACAAAACCGGCGCTTGCCCAGCTGGCGGCGGACTATTCCCGGCGGGTTGAAGGCCTGACCGATCGCGACATCTCCGTCCTCGCGAATGCGGCGGTCCATCGGCGCGAGCACCTTGGAGAGCGCGCGGTCGTCATTGGTCGAGGTCGCGGCATCGTGATTCGCGCCCTCGAAGCGTGCGCTTCTGATCTTCCCGATCCTCACCTCGTATCGGGGGCGGCGATCGGAAAAAATCTTCCGGTGGCATTCGTTTATTCCGGAAACGGCAGCCAATGGGCCGGCATGGCTCGCGCCGCCTTTCGGGACACTCCGAGTTTTGCCGCCCATTTCAGGCTTCTGGACAGCTATTTCGCGCCGATCGCGGGGTGGTCACTCTCCGAAGCGCTGTTTAGTGAAGATCTGGCGGAGAAGCTTGCTCTGACGAGCGTCGCGCAGCCTCTCCTGTTCGCCATTCAATCCGCAATCACGGTGGAGTTGCGCGCTCGCGGCCTGTCCCCCGTAGCGGTGCTGGGGCACAGCGTCGGCGAAGTTGCGGCGGCAGAGGCTGCCGGAATTATCGACACTGAAACGGCTGTGAAGCTCGTGTTCATACGCAGCATGCACCAGCATCGTACGCGTGGCATGGGCCGGATGATGGTGGTGCGCGCCTCGGCCGAAGTAGTCGACGAAATGGTGGCCAGTAGCGAAGGCGTCGAGATCGCGGCGATAAACTCACCGAGGACCGTTACGATAGCTGGATCCGACGAAGCGTTGATCGCCCTGGGCAAGGCTTACCCACGAGCGGCGATGATCGACTTGAATCTCGATTATCCGTTTCACACCCGGCTGATGGAGTCGATCAAGGACAAGTTGATTTCGGATTTGGGAGGGATGGTCGGCGCGGACTCGACCACGCCGTTCATTTCCACCGTGACGGGCAAGGAGATGCCGGGGGTCGAACTCGACGCGGCGTATTGGTGGCGCAACATCCGGGAACCGGTGAAGTTTTCCGCGGGTGTCCGAGTCGCAGCGGAGCTTGGCGCGCGCGTGTTTGTCGAGATCGGCCCGCGGTCGACCTTGCTTCAGCATATCGAGGACGTCTTCGAGGCGGATCCCGCGACAGTCGTGGCCACATTGCCGGTCTTTCAACACAACAAGGATGACGTTCTGCCCTTTGAACGGGCGGTTGCGACGGCAATGGTCAAGGGCGCCGGGCTGGACCTGTCGGTCACGTTCGGTCCGGATCCCGGGCCGGCAATCCGCCTTCCCGGCTATCCCTGGCAGCAAAGGGAGTTTCGCTTCCAGCATACCAGCGAGTCGTTCGGCGGCGATTCGCTTCACCTGCCGCTGGTCGGGATGCGCTATCGGTCTGACGCCACGGAATGGTACTCCAACATCGACACGGAGCTTTATCCGGAACTTCGCGATCACCGGGTAGGCAGCAGAACCATTTTCCCGGGCAGCGCTTTTATCGAAATTGCAGCTTCGGTCGCACGCCAGTGGTTGGATATCGACAATTTCGTGCTCAACGACTTCCAGCTTCTCCAGCCACTCGATCTGACGCGGGACGCGACGGTCGAGATTCGAACGCGCGTGTCTCCGGCTTCAAACTCGCTGGAGATTGCCAGCCGGCCTCGTCTTTCCCACGCGAATTGGATTACGCACGCTCGTTGCGTTCTGGTCCATGGTCACGGCAGCCCTCCAGTGGTTCCTGCGATGGCGACCCCGCAGCAAGTTCTTACGGGGGCCGACATCTACAGGCTCGCGGATGACGCTGGCTTGCATTATGGCCCCCAGTTCAAGCTCGTGGAAAAGGTGACGACCCTTGCCGATGGCTTGATCGAAGTCAGGTTGGCCGGGGGTGAGGGCGAGAGCCCGTTCGTGCTCGATCCGATGCGTGCCGACTGCTGTGGGCACGGTATCCTGTCCCTTTTTCCGGAGCTCAGGGCCAAGGAACGCGGGGTTACCTACATTCCCGTCCGCAGCGACCGGATCTCGATCTATCATCCGTATGCCGTACCGGTGCGCGCCATCATCGAAGTGACCGAGAAAACCGGTCAGGCGATTATCGGCAATTATTATATTCTCGATGCTGATAACCGCGTGGTGTCGTATTTCCATCAGATTCGCGGTCAGGCGATTACGACACACCATGAAGTCTCCCTCGCCAAAATGGCGTTCGTGGAGACGTGCTTGCTCCTGGATGGCGAGATTGCCAAGCGTACTGGTGTAGCAGCCACGGCCGACGATCTTTGCAAGAAGATTGCCACGGTGAAGTTCGGCACAGCGGGCAAGGACGGGTCGACCCGTCCGGCGGAAGTGATGGAGGGCTGGGCTCGCTCTGCCGCTTACGAGGTCGTGCGGGCGCTGGCTGAGGATGATGTTCTCGATCCCGACGAGCTCGTCATGGAGGGCCGCTTGCCTGCACAGAGTCGTGCATGGCTTCGTAGCCTCCTCGTTCACCTTGAGACTTTGGACCTGGTATCGAGCGAGGGGCGCGGGTGGCGGCTGCGGCACCATGGCGACCTACCGGCGTCGCGGGAGATGCTGAACGCTATCGATCTCGGATCTCTAGCGCCAGCAGCCGACTTGACGTTGGCGGGCTGGATGTCCGGGTTCGTCGACCGGATCAAGAGCAATCGCGCCTTGTCGCTCACCGGCGAGGTGTGCCCGCCGGATTCTGCCTTTGATTTCTACGAGGCGACTAACGTCGTGACCGCGGTCGGCGCGGACGCCCTGATGAAGTTGCTGGACGGCTCTGCGGAACTGTGGCCCGATGATCGTGCGGTTCGCATACTGGTGATCGGACACAGCCCGCTTACGCGAGCCCTTCTGAATCCTTCGGCTGGCCGCTCCATTCGACTGACCGTTCTCGAGACAAACCGGCGATCCTACGATCGGGCTCGGGCAGCCCAAACGCCGACTTCCCGATTCGAATTGCTCGACATGGAGAGCCTAGGGAAGCTGGGTTCCTACGACCTCATTGTCTCTGCGCACGGATTGGCTCGGTTGCCTGCGTCTGTGGGCCTGGAAAAACTCGTTGATGCGCTGGCTCCGGGCGGGGTGCTGCTCGCGACGGAACAAAGCCCTTCGCTTTTTGCCGACCTGGTCTTCGGGACAGCTCCGGAATGGTTCGGCGAATCCGGTTCGGCTCACGGCAGGTTGCGTGAGGTCGGCGAATGGAAAGATCGCCTTTCAGCGGCGGGTTTCCAGCGGGTCATATCGGCTGCGCTCTTTGACGGTCCGGCGAGCGTCTCGCTCATTGCCGCCCACGGCACCCGAGGCGGCGACATTGTCGACTCCTCCGATACCGGTTCCGCAGCTGAGGGCGCACGTCAGCGAATCGCTTTGGTGGTAGAAGGCGCCCCGGCCGGGCTCTCCGAAGCGGTGCTGGCGGAGTTGAAGAGCGACCCCGCAGTTATCCCGGAGGTGGCGATCATCTCTGGTCCGGCCGCTAGCGCGGCGGACATCGCAATCGTCTTCGACGCGGGGCGGGATACTGCATCCGGACCAGTCCAGGAACTTCTTCACCGATGCAACCACCTCAAGGATTGGATCCAGAGCGTGGGATCGACCAAAGCCACGATATGGCTGGTCTTCAGGGGGGCATTGTCGGTTGGGACAACGGAAGCACGACCAGTGGAAACGGGTGCGTGGGCCTTCTCGCGTGTTCTATCGAACGAGTTCAGCAAGTTGGATCTGCGTCGACTCGACATCTCCCCCGATGCCGCTCCTGATCTCGCGGCGCGCCACATCCGGGCGATAGTTCGGTCGGGTACTAACGAGACGGAGCTGCATTCGGACGGGCAAACTATTCGCGCGGTGCGGATCATGCCTCTCAATTCTTTCGCCCGAAGCGGGCAGGAAGCGACGGAAGACGCCGTGCGACTGCAGCGGCGGGCAATGTCCAGTCAACGCGTTGCCTGGGAGCATACGAGCCGCGTCAAGCCGCAACGGGGAGAAGTCGAGATTGCGGTGGCTTACGCAGGTATCAATTTCCGAGACTTGATGTGGACACTTTCGCTTCTTCCGGACGAGATGCTGGAGGATGGCTTCGCAGGTGCAGCGCTTGGGCTCGAATGCAGTGGCCATGTCGTCGGCGTCGGCCCCGGTGTGAAGGACCTGCGGGTTGGCGATCGAGTGATTGCCTTGGCTGCCAACTCGCTCGCCTCACATGTCACTGCCCCCGTAAGCCAAGTCGCGAAAATACCGGGCGGATTGGATTTCGCGGCGGCGGCGACCATTCCGGTCGCGTACTCGACCGCGTACTACTCGCTCGTGAAGCTTGCCAAGCTGTCGGCAAGGGAGACGGTGCTGATCCATGGCGGTGCCGGCGCAGTCGGTCTTGCCGCTATTCAGCTCGCGAAGTGGCGGGGAGCAAAGATCATCGCCACGGCAGGCTCCACGGCGAAGCGGGAACTCCTTGCCGCGCTCGGCGTCGACCACGTGCTGGATTCCCGTTCGACCAAGTTCGTCGAAGAAGTCCTCAGGATCACGGGAGACGGGGTCGATGTCGTGCTCAACAGCCTTGCTGGTGAGGCAATGGCCGCCAGCATCGATTGCTTGCGGCCCTTCGGCCGCTTCGTCGAACTCGGCAAACGCGACTACATTGCAAACACGAATCTCGGACTGCGTCCGTTCCGTCGAAATCTGAGTTATTTCGGTGTGGATCTCGATCAACTGATGGTCGGTCGCCGGAAGCTCGGTAAGCAGATCTTCGGCGAACTCATGAGGTTGTTCGAGCGGCGCGTTCTGACGCCTCTCCCCTTTAGCACCTTCAGGGGAGATGACATCGCGGAAGCCTTCCAGCTGATGCAACAATCGCATCATGTCGGCAAGATCGTCGTGCAGCCACCGGCTTCATCGTCGGTTGCGGCCGGCGCCAACACTCAGCCTTTGCGAACCTCGGGGACGCACGTCATTACGGGCGCTTTCGGCGGCTTTGGAATGGAAGTCGCGAAATGGTTGGTCGAGCAGGGTGTCCGCAGCCTGGCTTTGTTCGGTCGCAGCGGCGCGGCCAGTCCGGAAGCCCGCATGATGCTCGAGGAGTTCAAGGCGCGGGGCGTAGAGGTGCTGGCCGATCCGCTCGACGTTTCCGACAAGAGTGCGGTAGTGGCCGCATTTGCCAAGATCAGCGAAACCATGCAGCCCGTTACAGGTATCATGCATGCGGCGATGGTGCTGGATGATGCCATCGTCGCCAATCTCAACGATGATCGCTTTCTCCGGGTACTCGCGCCAAAAGTCCAGGGCGCTGAGAATCTGGATGCGGTGTCGCGTGACCTCGCCCTCGACTACTTTGTCTTCTTTTCCTCCATTACGACGATTGCCGGCCATCACGGGCAGGGGAACTACGTCGCCGCCAACGCCTACATGGAAGGGTTTGCACGTAACCGGCGCTTGCGAGGACTGCCGGCGTTGGCGATTGCCTGGGGAATCATCTCCGACGTCGGGGTGGCGGCAAAGAACGAGAGGGCGCGCAAGCAGGTGGTCAAGCTCACGACCAAGAAGGGAATGAGCGAGAGCGACGCGATGGCGTTGGTTGGAATGCCCGCTCGCGACGCGCTGAATCTGCTTGGACAGGCACTATCGGAATCTAGGGCAACAACTGATCCGGCAGTGCTGATCCTGTCGTCTTCCGGCGGTCGCCTGCGCAAGGAATTCGCGGCTATCTTGCGGTCGCCGACTTACAAGGAGTTTGTCAGCCAAGCCGAGGGAGAAGAGGCGAGCGCGATCGATCTTCGTGCTTTGCTGATGTCCGAGGACATCGACAGCGTTCGCCGCAAGGTTACGAAGATCGTCGTCGACCAACTCGGCAGGGTTCTTCATGCGCGGCCGGAAGACATCAGCCGGGTACGGCCGATGGCAGAGCTGGGTCTCGACTCGCTGATGACGCTCGAACTGGCAATGGATCTCGAAAGTGCGATCGGGATCAATTTCTCGATGGAGCGGTCGGTCGGCTCGCTGACCATTCCGAATCTCGTTGATGAGATAATTGCGCAAGTGAGTTCCGCGAACGATCCAGAGGAAGGGTCGCGATCGGGCGGTATCGAGGCTGGACCCCAGGCGACCAATGTCGCGGCCGAAGCAGACGCCCAACCCGGAGCCCGGCTCGTAGCATGATGGCCTGACAGGTATGGAGGAAAGGAATCCCCGCACTGTCGTCATCACCGGCGCTTCGAGCGGAATTGGACGCTCTCTGGCGCTGGAATATTCCGCTCCAGGGGTCGTCATTGGACTGGTGGGTCGCGACGGCCGTCGTCTCGATCAGGTCGCGACTGCATGCCGGGCACGCGGCGCCGATGCCGTGACTGGCGTGGTTGACGTGAGCGACCGCGCTGGGCTGGACGCGTGGCTGAGAGAGTTCGATCGACGGCATCCGGTGGATCTGGTGGTAGCCAACGCAGGGGTTTTGGTACGGATGCCGGGTGGCGAGGTCGAACCGGCCGACGACGCGTACAGACTCATGCAGATCAACGTACTGGGGGTGCTCAACACGGCTCAGCCCATGATTGCCCGTATGAAGGAGCGCGGTAGAGGGCAACTCGCACTTATTGCCTCGGTTGCTGCCTTTACGCCCCTGCCTCACTCGCCGAGCTATTCTGCCAGCAAGGCAGCGGTCCTCAATTATGGCCTCTCTCTCCGGGCCGTTCTGGCACATCATGGGGTCGGGGTAAGCGTAGTCTGTTGCGGGTTCGTCGAAACCCCGATGATCGCGGATATCAAGGATCCGAAGCCGTTCAACATGACGGCGGAGAAGGCGGCCCTGCGCATTCGCCGTGGACTCGAGCAGGACAGAGCGGTGATCATGTTCCCGCTATTCTTCGCGCTGATGTCCCGTTTGGACGGGCTCCTGCCGGACCGAGTCAGACGGTTTTTCTACGCTCATTCACAACGCGGCAAGGCCTCGGCAATCAATCGATAATGGCCACCGCACGCGTCCAGCCTGCCGAGGCACCTTCGATCTTTACCGGGAAGCAGGCCACCTTGAATCCCTTGTCCGGAAGGGCTTGCAGGTTGCCAAGCTTCTCAAGGTGGCAATAGCCGATATCTCTCCCGACCCGATGACCCTCCCAGATCAGGGATGCGTCTCCCGTCTCTCGATATCTCTTGGCAGTGTGGACAAATGGGGCATCCCAGCTCCATGCATCTGTGCCCGTTACGCGCACACCTTGTCGCAGCAGATACAGCGTCGCTTCGCGGCCTACGCCGCATCCGCGATCGACGTAGTCGACCTTGCCCTGCGCGGCTCCGGCCGCGGTGTTTACGAGCACGATTTCAAGCGGGGAAAGCCGATGCTCGATGCGGTCCAACTCCGCTTCGACATCCTTTGCCGTCACGACATATCCATCGGGGAACGCCCGGAAGTCCAGCCGGATGGCCGGCTGGAAGCACCACTCGAGCGGGACCTCGTCGATCGTGATGGCGCGTTTGCCACCATCCATGGTCGAGGAATAGTGGTACGGCGCGTCGAGATGGGTTCCGTGATGGGTCGACAGCCGGATCCGCTCGTATGCCCATCCTTCGCGGTCGGGAAGGTCGCGTGTGCGGAGGCCTCGAAAAAACCACGTCATGCCCCACGCGGTGGCTCGATGGGCGTAGTACTTGATGCGCTCGCGGCCTCCCGGTTCCGGAGGGCCGGCGTTCCGAAGAGGGACGGAGAGGTCGACGTAGCTCGGACACATGTCGTCTTTTCCGATGAAGGCCGCGGATGTCGCGGCTTGACGCACTTGCCGAGTTCTCGCATGAAGGTCGGGCCTCGCATACTGTTTTGCTGGGTCGGAGGTACGCCGGCGCAATGACAGGCACACGGCAGTTGTAATGCAGATGCGTCTACCTGCTGGTTCCGGGCAAACGCCCTCGGGCACCGGAGTGAGTGGTTTCACGCTCAGACATCGTGCACTCGCATTGATGCGCGTGACTCAGATGGGGTGCTATGTCGTGGCGGTTCGCGCCTGGAAATCGTTGCAAAAGTCCTACTGGTCACGGGTGAGTTCGGGCGCCTGCCTGGACGGTCTTGAGCGGGAAGGAATTTTTGCCTACCGGCTGTCGGAAACCGGCAAGCAGGTGCTGAGCGGCGCGGCGCAGCCGTTCTTTGCGCAGCTCGAGGCGGTTCGGGCCGCGGTCCCTCGCGGTGCCCGCCAGTATTTTCATACGCAACTGCTCCCTGCGCGTCGCGATGCGCGGGTGCTCTACGAGGCGGTCGAGCGCGCGCTAGAGGAGGCCGGCATGCTTTCGTCGGTGCGCGACTATCTAGGATGTCGCGCCGAGCTGCGCAGCGTCGCCCTTCAGATCAACGACGAATACGACAGGTTCTGGCGGGCCCACTTCGAAGATCGCGGCCTGCCGGTTCCGCCGACGGCATTCTTCCATATCGACAACACGTATGGAGTCGTGAAGGCGATATTCTATTTGTCACAGGTCGGGGAGGAAAACGGCCCGTTCAGCTATGTGCCGGGCACTCATCGCGCCGAGGTGGGGTGGTTCGAGGCCTTGATTCTTCGCGCCGTCGACATTTGGATTGATGTTTATCCGCAGGAGCGGGATCTCTTCGCGGCTTTGCCGCGGCCCCTGATGCGGAAGGCGAAGTTCGGGGACGACCTGCCTTCCGGAGATCCCCAAGGGCAGTGGCTTCTCGACCATGAACGCGTCATGACGTCAAGAGACGGCGACGTCTTTATATTTGACGTCAAAGGCGTCCATCGCGGGGGCATGGTGCGGAGCGGCGAGCGCCGCATCATTCAAGTCATGATGAGCTGACCGCCTGTCGTGAGCCGCTCAGAGCAACTCGTTTCGGTCATTGTTCCGGCCTTGAACTCCGGAGCATTCATCGGCCGCACTCTTCAGTCGATCGCGTCTCAGTCCCATCGTGAGATCGAGGTCATCGTCGTCGACGATGGATCGGTAGACGACACGCCGGATGTCGTCTCGAGCTTTGCGAGGCGCGATCCACGCATTCGCCTGATCAGTCGGCACCACGTCGGCGCACCGGCAGCGCGGAATTTTGCCGCCTCTCAGGCACAGGGTGCCTTTCTGGCCCCCTGCGACAGCGACGATCTCTGGCATCCAGACAAGATTGCGCTTCAGCTCGGCGCGCTGGGGGCGGGCCCTTCAAGTAGGGGCGTGGCCTACTGCTGGTCTGTGGGCATAGATGAAGAAGACGCTGTGATTGTTCATGACTGGGCGCGCAACATCGACGAGGGCGATGTTCTTTACGCAATGATCGCGAACAGCTTGCCGGGCAGCGGGAGTTCGCCGTTGATCCGCCGCACCTGCTTCGACGCCGCCGGTGGCTATCCCGAGGACGTTCCCAACGCCGACGAATGGCAGCTCTATATAGCGCTGGCTGCAGTGTGTGAGTTCTCGGTGGTCCGGGCGCATCTGGTCGGATACCGCTTCAGGCGCGGCCAGATCTCGAGCAACATTGCAGCCATGGCGGACTCGCTGGCACGGACCACCAGGTGGATCGAGTCGCGATGGCCCGACACGCCTGCGGGCGTCATGAAACGACGGGCCTATATTGTGAACCGCTATCTTGCCTTTCTTGCGGTGCGCCAGGGTCGCTTTGCAAGCGCGGTGCGTTATCGCATCGCCGCTTTGCGCGCGCAGCCGGCTGAATTGTTCAGCCTGTCGACACTGGATTTCCCGCTGATGATGATCGGCAGGGTCTTCGGTCTGGAACGCTATTACTATTCCTTCTGGCGCCCTCCGGCGATCTGGGAGCCGGCGAGAAAGCTCAGGAACGAACGCTTGTCGCCGAGTGCCGATGCGCCGACTCGTTAGACCGCTCCTGCGCCGAAGGTTCGTGCTTTCGCCGGTGCGGTCTTCGAATGTCGAGATGCAAACGCAGGGCTGCGTATGGCGTGCCACAGGGGCGCTGCCGTCGATCGACCTCTCGTCGTCACGCGGACGTTTTCCGTCCGGATGGGTGCGCCTCGCGATCGACATCGAGGTGACGGAATGCGACTCCGCTTACGGCTGGATGCGCGCGGATTGCGGCGGAGGGTTTTGCCACGATAGCGCTGTGCGCATCCCGCGGGCATCCGATGGAAAGGTGCGGATGATCGTGCGCTTGCCTGACGCGGTTCTTGCGCTGCGCTACGAACCAATCAAAGGAGCGGGGACCTTCGTGCTTGGACCGATCTCGGCTCAGGAGATCGGCTGGCTTGAGGTATTCGTCTCCCAGATGTTGCGCTACTGCCGCGGGGAAGGCCTCTCCCCGGTGAAGGCGCTGCGCGCGGCGCTAGTTCATGCTCGGGTGCATGGTGTCGGCGCACTGTGGGGGTGGATGAAGGGCTATCTCGGCGGCGAAGTCGCCGACAAGGCCTACGCGCCATGGGTGCGGCAACACGATTCCTGGACTGCCGACAGCCTGCGCTCTCTTGGGGAGGCCGCTCGCGATCTCTCGTCTCGCCCCAAGTTCTCCATCATCATGCCTGTGCACGACACGCCTGAGCGTTGGCTGCGCAAGGCGATCGACTCGGTCGTCGCGCAGGCTTACGACAACTGGGAACTCTGCATCTGCGACGACAACTCAAGAGCACCGCATGTTGCCGTCATACTCGACACCTACCGCCGTGCCGATCCCCGCATCAAGGTAGTGACGCGGCGAACGAACGGGCATATCGCGCGGGCGACCAACGACGCCATGGCTCTCATGAGCGGCGAGTTCATGTGCCTGCTGGATCATGACGACGAACTCGCGCCGAACGCGCTCTTCGAACTCGCGAAGGCTCTCAACGAGGATGCCACGGTGGATCTTCTCTATTCGGACGAGGATCTGATCAGCATCGACGACGTCCGCTACGAGCCGATCCTCAAGCCTGCCTGGTCGCCAGAGAATCTCGAATCGTACATGTACCTCGGGCACCTCACTTGCTATCGGGTAGATCTTGCCCGACGCGTCGGCGGTTTCCGGCCGGAATATTCCGGAGCACAAGACTACGATTTCGCGCTGAGATGCACGGAGCAGGCGCAGAACATCCGGCACGTGGCCAAGATCCTTTACCATTGGCGCGCAGTCCCGGGATCGGTTGCCGTTTCAATCGACGAGAAGGACTACGTCGTTTTGTCCGCGAAGCGCGCCCTAGAGGCTCGACTGGCGCGGTGCGGCGATAGCGGAACGGTTGTCGAGCGGCGAATTAGGGGCTGGTTCGAAACGGCACGTACCGTGACGGGAACGCCAATGGTGTCGGTCATCGTGTTCGACGGGCATCGGCCGGGGGAAGCCGCAGGCAGCTCGGGCGATTCCATGGCAGCCGCCATCGATGCCATCCGCTCGAAGACGACATATCGCACTCATGAGGTGATCGTGGCGTATATGGTGCGGAGTGTCGCCGAGAGCCTGAACGAAGCAGTCGCTCGAGCGCGCGGCGAGTACCTCGTTTTCGTCGATTCCACGATTCGACCTATCACCGGTGACTGGCTCGAAAGCATGCTGCGCTATGCGCAGCGGCCCCGGGTAGGAGCCGTGGGCGCGAAACTGCTGTTCGGCGACGACACGCTGAGACACGTCGGCGTCGTATTCTCCAGCGGGCTACCCCGTCATGTCCGGCAAGGGTATCCGGCATCGGACTGGGGCTATTGGGGAAGCTCCAGTATCGCTAGAAACTATCTGGCTGTCTCCCCGGCGTGCATGATGATATCGCGTGAGGCCTTCGCTGCCACGGGTGGTTTCGATCAGGAGATGGCCTCTCCATTCTGTCAGTTCGACCTTTGCTTGAAGATGGTGGAGCAGGGGCGCCGCAACGTATACACACCTTCGGCGGTGCTCTACCACCTCGGGTATCAAGATGCCCTCGGCGACCGGGACAGCGCCCGGAGTTTCGCACTAAAATGGCGCTCTCTGACGGTTCCCGATCGCTTCTATGGAGCCCACCTCGCCTTGCATCCCCCGACGTTCGAATTCGATCCGACGGCCTCCCTGACTGACCCTCTTGCACATGGTCCGTAGCAGGCGCGAAACTGCGGTCGAACCCCGAGCCGCTGGCCGGCACTTTCTATGGCGCCATCCGGCGCTGGTTGGGTGGAATTCGACGCCCTCGCGGTACGAGCCGGTGGGTTCGCTATTCGCGCGGACCCTTCGGACCTCACGGGAAACCGGCCACCGGCTTGTCTTGGTGCTCGCATTGGTGTTCGTTGAAACAATCGTTTTTTCGGCTTCCGTTGGAGCACCTATGAGGGCGGTGCTGAGGTGGATACGCCGACGGCACGTCCAGTCGATTATGCCGGGCTTCGATGGGTCTTTCTATCTCCGGCAGTTCGCAGACACGTCGCGGGAATGCCAGGTGGCTTCGGATCCTCTTCTGCACTACGTGATCCTGGGCTGGCGCGAAGGCAGAGCTCCCAGTGCGAGGTTCGATCCCTGGTACTTCGGGCGCGTCAATCCAGGTCTTCCTCGCAACGTGGATCCGCTTTTGTTGCATGGGATGTCGAAAGGCGCCGCCACGCCTTGTCACGAACTGTCGGTACCTCGCCAAAACCGCCGAGGGCGTCCTGATCAGGACGGTATCCTCACGATTCACCATGCGCGAGGTGGCGGAAGCGGCACCTATCTCGAGCTCTTCGAGGAGAATGAACGCGAACTGGGATTCAATGTGGTGCGCCTGCGGGCGTTGCCGGGAGCCCCGACTCTTGGCGCGGTGGACGAGATCGGAGACCGCAACTCCCCCAAGCGCTCGCAAACATTCGATCTGGCACACGATCTTAGGGAACTTGCCGACTATTGCCGAAGCAGGCACATCGTCCGCGTCGTCGTAAACCACTTGATTGATCGTCCGCCTGAGGCGCTGAGCTGGATCAAACGCCTCAGCTACATGCTGGGATGCGGTTACGAGGTAATCCTGCACGATTATTTTGCCCTGTGTCCACGGGTTACCCTGGTGACCGGCGCGTCGGAGTTCTGTAACGTCGCACCCGCTGCGACTTGCGCGGCCTGCACGTCAAGCCATGGCTCGGAGGTGAAGGGGCTCGATCCTTACAATTGGCGTCGCGATTTCCTCTCGTTCCTGGAAGGTGCGAGCAAGCTGGTCGTTCCGAGTGCGGACATGCGAGCACGACTGCAGCCGTATCTGCCGTCCCGTCCGATCTCCGTTTGGCGACCTGAAGAGGACGAGCAGATTCCGCCAGAGCGCGAGCCGTACCTCGGCACTGATGAGCCGCTGAGAGTGCTTTCGATCGGCGCGTTGAGCATCCCCAAGGGGGCGAATGTCCTTGCGACGCTGGCGCGCGAAGCGCGCTCGGCAAGGGAGCCGCTGACGTTCAAGCTCATCGGGGCCGGCGCGGACGCAGCGCTCCTACACGGGGCGGGGGTACAAACCACCGGCTTCTATCGGCCGTCGGATCTCGATCGCCTGATCGATGCCGCTAATCCGCACGTCGTCTTCCTGCCTTCTGTTTGGCCGGAGACTTGGTCGTTTGTCCTGACCCACGCTTTGCGACACGGTCTGCCGATCGTCGCTTTCGACATAGGCGCTCCGGCGGAGCGCCTACGGGAACTCGGCCGGGGTCACCTCTTGCCGTTGGAGTTGGCAGCAGATCCACCAGCATTGCTGCGGGTTTTCCGGCGTTTGCGATGCCAGTACGCAACTCGGCAGAACACGTGAAGAGAGCGCTGGCCTGCATCCCGCCGCACGGCGTGGGCGACGACGCGCAATGGTGGTTCGGCCTGCTGCGCGATTGCGACCATTATTGCGGCATTCGGAGTTGTTGAGCAGAGTGCGCAAATTCTGGTCGTCAACTGCGGCGCTTGTGGCCCAAGCCGATGGCGTCCGCCGGAAAGTGATCGCGGGCGCAATTCCACGTGTGTGGCCCAGGATCGCCGAGCGTGCCTGTCATCGTGCCGGCCTCGATGACACGTTGTTTGCGGCGCCTGCTCGCGATTTCGACATGGCGCACTACCAGCGATTCGCTGGAGAACGGTTCGCATCGAAGGAAGCCGCGATATTCCACTATCTAATGACGGGGTCGCCGCAGGGCTGGGAACCAAACGCCGGCTTTTCCCCGGCATACTATCGGCACGCAAATCCGGATACCGCGTTCGCAGGCTACGAACCATTTGCCCACTATTGTCGATTTGGACGCTACGAAGGTCGAGCAGGAATAGCGGAGACCGATAGCGCCATCGACCGCGTGCTCTCTCCGCCGCCCTTGCGGCAAATTCTTGCGCGCCCGCGACCGCGGAAAGACGAGGCGAGGATCGACGTAGTGATCCCGGTCTATGGCAATCGGCGACTTGCGCTACGAACCATCGATAGTGTTCTGGCCGCGGAAGTCAGAGTGCCTTTCGAACTGATAGTCGTCGACGACGCTTCTCCGGATCCGGGCTTGGCAGCTGACCTCAAAGAGCTTGCGGAGAAAGGGCTGGTGTCCCTGCTCGTCAATGGTTCAAACCTCGGTTTTGTGCAATCGGCCAATCGCGGCCTCTTGCTCCACCAGGATCGCGACGTGGTTCTGTTGAACTCGGATACGCACGTTTTCGGCGATTGGCTCGACAGACTAGTGGCAGTACTGCACGCAACGGCGCGATTTGCGACCGCCACCCCGCTTTCGAATGCCGCGACCATCCTCAGCTATCCCATTCCTTTGCGGGAGAATAGCATCGATCTCGATTATGGGGCCTTGGACAGGATTTGTGCGCGTACCGACGCAAAGCCAGTAGAGTTGCCAACAGGTGTGGGATTCTGCATGGCAATCAAACGAGAATGCATCAATCAGATTGGTGGATTTGACACTGCAGCGTTCGGCCGTGGCTACGGCGAAGAGAATGACTTTTGTCGGCGGGCGGCTGCCAAGGGTTGGCGACACGCAGCAGCAACAAATGTCTTTGTGTGGCACAAAGGGGGAGGATCGTTCGCGGAGCAGCGCGAAAGGCTGTTGGCTTCTGCGCAGCTGGTATTGGAGCGTCGGCATCCCGGATATGGAACGTTGGTCGTCGACTTCATCGCGATCGATCCCCTTTGGCCGGTCCGAGCGCTATTGGATGCAGCCCGCGTGGCTGCTGATCCGAGAACCAGGATTCTGAGACTCGGCGCGACTACCGATTCGGATTTTTCGCAGAGAGGCGCGTTGACCGTGCAAATTGTGCCGGATATTGGCCCGTTTTGGGGGACCTATCGGCCGAGGGTTTCGCAACTTCCAGGTGTCGCAAACCTTCCGCGCATATCCCGCCACGCTCCAGTCAGCGAACTCGCTCGGGTGCTGAGCGATCTGCGCATCGATAAGCTGGCAGCTTCTCCGGAAGTTCCTTATACGGCGCTCTGCAACGAGAACTGGATCGCGGCTGCCAGGGAATGCGGAGTTGCCGTGGTTTAGAGAGCGTCGGAGTGTCAGATCTGTCAAATTCGAAAGGCTGTTCGCCTGTAAGCTGGCATCGGTCAGCAACTCCCTTCCGAGTGGGGGCGATCCCCATCTCCAAGGGTCAGAAAGGTTGACGGCCACCAAATAGCCCCAATCGGGGCGAACATGAGAGTAGCACGGATGCTGCATCTGTCTCGCACGAGGTCTGTTTTGCTTATTGTGCATGTCCCCACATTTACATACCTGTTGCATTTGCCGTCTACCGAGCGGGCCTAGGGGGCGCCGGGAATGGACACTCTTGAAAGTGGCCTGATCAAGCTGGGCAGCAATGCGCTTGAAGAGATACTGTGCAAGGCGGGGACCCTTGGTCTTTGGAGTGCCCGTACTCCTGATGAAGCCGACCCTTGGGCGATCGAGTTTCCCAGCTTGGCTACATTGCCTCGTTTCGACGGGGACGCAACGCGCCTGCGGATTTGTATTGCCACCGAGGATATCGTCGGGCCGGTCCGAAACGGCGGCATCGGAACGACATACTCGGCCCTTGCGGAACTTCTCGCCGGGCTGGGACACGACGTGACAATTCTCTACCTCAAAGGCCACGAGGTGGAAAATGGCACCATCGAGGAGTGGATTGATTATTATGCCGCAAAGTCCGTGCGATTCGTACCCGTACCCAACTATGCTGTAATTGACCGATTCCAGGCGGGTGCAAATCGCTGGCTCCAGGCACCCTACAACATGCTCAAGTACTTGGCCGATCATCCCATGGATGTCGTTCACGTCTCGGAATGGCGCGGTTCCGGTTACCTGTGCCTCCTCGCAAAGCGGCAGAATCTTGCCTTTCGTAATACTCTTTTCATCGTGAAGACCTCCTCGCCGTGGATCTGGAATAGGCTGTACGGCTCGCAGCCGATTGACAGAATCGATGACCTCGCAAAGGTCCACGCGGAGCGGTTGAGCGTCGAGTATGCAGATATGGTGATTGGCGGCAGCCTCCACCTGCTGCGATGGATGGCGAGCCAAGGATACAGGATTCCGCGTGAGCATACATTCGTTCAACCGAATGTCGCGACCTTCGAGCACCTTGCCGACCTGTTGAGGCAACGTGCGTGGGAGCCAGGCAAGCGCTATCCGATCGACGAAATTGTATTCTTCGGACGTCTCGAGGCTCGGAAGGGATTGCTGCTGTTCGTGCAGGCTATCAAACGGCTATTGAGGCAAGGCAAGGAATTGCCACGGCAGATTACGTTCATGGGGAAGCCCGGCAATCGGCTGTCTGCGCGTCCCGATCAGGAAATAGTCGATTATATCAAATCCGAGTCGGCAAATTGGCCAACCAAAGTTGAAATCCTGACCGAGTTCCAGCAGTACGAGGCACTGAAGTATCTCTTGGGCGGCAACCGGCTCGCGGTGATGCCTTCCATGATCGAGAATTCGTCGCTCGCCGTCTACGAGGCGGCGATCTGTGGCATCCCATTCATAGCATCCACATCGGGTGGGACTCCGGAACTAGTCGCACCCGCGGACCGCGCTGTCGTTCTTTGCGAGGCTCATCCGATTCCGCTCGCTGCTCATATAGCGGTTGCTCTGGAGCAGGGTGGCTACGTCGCAAGACCCAGCTTCGATAACGAAGTCAACTTGGAACAGTGGCGCCGGTTCCACCTCGATCTTGGACGGGGACTCTTGGAAGAGCTGCTGAAACGGGACCATCGGGAACAGGCGGCAGCTAGCCGCGTCTCGATCTGCATCTATCATGCCGATACCGATGAGAAGTTGAGGGCGACGTTGCTGTCGGTGAAGGACCAGGACTTCGCGGCTGAAGAGGTCCTGATCGCCGTCGATACCGACGTGGCAGAAGGAGTTGAGCGGGCTCAAGCAACAGCTCTGGAAGTCGGAGTGAACGCTCGGGTGGTTCCGACTTTCGATTTCGATGCGGGACATTCGTTCAATACGCTGGCAGATCAAGCATGCGGCGAGTTCGTATTGTTTCTGTGGGCGGGATCGACCATCAGGTCGATGGCGCTGCGCGCACTCACGCAGGTGGCAGGGTCGACCAAGGCGGATCTGCTCAACTATTTCTTCAGAGTCACTCATGGCGACGAAGACTCTTCACGTCTGAGTGCGATTGTCTTTGGCAACGTTGCGCAAAGCTTCTTTCGAGCCGATGTTACGGCGTTACCTCTGATGGTACGCAGGCAGACCTTCGCCGATCTTGGCGGCTTTACACCGGACTATCGCGTGCTGGCGCACGACCATGAATTCGTCGCCAAGGCACTGGTCAGCGGCGTGCATTGCGAGACGGCATTGCTCGAACTGGGCACCGTACCGGCGTGGGATGAGCAGTGGCTCAGGACGAGATGCTACGACCAGGACATCGCGCAGTTCAGAGCCATTCGGCCAAAGCTCGCGGCGGCGCCACTGGCGTTGCGCGAACTTTTGTTGATGGCGAAAGGTCTGCAGAAGTCGGCGGGATATCGCCCCAAGATTGCCAAGTCGCTGGTGTCGAGAGCCGGGGTCGACAAGCGTAGGCCTCTAAGAAGTGCCTTGATGGCATTTCCTCTGGGCCTTGGCGCGACCATCGACAGCCAGCACGAGAAGCGCGGTCGCATATACAAGGCACAACGGCCGGCTTTCATCGAGGCTGCCCCACCGCGCCTCGCCACAGAGGGTTCTGCGCCACCGATCGAGTCGCGTGCTGTGGCAAGGGATCTGCGTCGAGATCAGCGGAACGCCCGGGAAGCAAGCCGCCGCGGAGCAGGTCTTGTGCAATTGATCGACGATCTCTCGGCGGAGAACGAGGCCTCAGCAGCGCCATCACAGCCAAGGATCCTTGTACGGGCACGCGTTTCTGATCCGCGCCCGCCGATAAGAGAAGGTTCCATGCCTCAAGTGGTGGCGCTGCACTGGCAGTCGAGCATCACGGAAAAACGCTTCTCGGGCCGCGTCCTTGGCGTTTACCGGGGAGTCGCCTATGGCTGGGTCAGGGACGAGGAGCAGCCAGATCGCCCGGTCGAAATCGAGGTGATCAACGGGCGTCGCTCAAGTCAACTCCTTCGGGCGGATATCGATCTGCCGACCGTTCAGCCTCTGCCTCCAGAGTTCAAGAAGCATGGTTTCGCGGCTCCCCTCTGGAGCGGATGGCATGGATTGCATCGCTTCAGGTCGGCCAAGCGCCTCGTCGTCCGGATCAAGGGCACGGACATTGTGGTCGGCAGGGTAGCCGCAGTGCCGAACGCGAACGACCTGGAGAGTTCGGGTTTGGACGGGTATTGCGACGTATTCGAGGGCAAAGTAGGCGGGTGGGTTTGGCGCCCGGAGAAGCCTGAAGTGTCCGTGGACGTGTCGATTTTCGTCGACAGAAAGTTCTTGGCGCGTACCAGCGCGGCCCAATATCGGGAGGATTTGCGCGCGGCCGATGTCGGAAGTGGCGCTTACGGCTTCGCAGTGCCATTGCCGCCCAAGCTGCTCGACGGCGTGGCAAGGCGCGTTGACGTAGTCGTGGCTGATACTGGCGCCTTCCTCAAGAGAGGGCGCCTGCGTCTCGTCGGCGGCAAATTGGCTCCCTTGGCCAAAGCCTGAAGGCGCTGCGGCGGCAGCTACATCTCTTCCAGGTGAAGCTTCTGTGCATACCGTGCCAAGAGCGCCGCATTCAGGTTAGTGCCGTAGGCTTCGAAGACAAGTGATCGCGCCCCCTCGAGATCGATCTTGATGCCGGAAACGTCGGTGCGCCCCGTATTGCGGCGGTAGCGTACGGCAGGCCATTGCAAGGCCCCAATGCGCAGGCCCATCGCCTGCGCCCTGGCCAGCGCCACCCAATCCAGGCTTGGGTACCGGTAACCAAACTCCTGGAATCCGCCGATTCGCCTGAAGCTATCCCGCCGCACTGCCATAGCGGTGTCACCGAAAGCGTTGAAGAACAGCCCCGCCGAGTGCGCCGCGCCAAGGAATATCAGGCGTCCCGCGCTGGGCGCCTCGGGTACTCCGTCATCGAACACGTCGAGGGCTGTCACCACGATGTCCAGCCGGCTGTTGGCCAACGCGCGTACCAGGCGATGCACGCCACCGGGGGAGAAATAGTTGTCATCATCGAGGATCACGACCGTCTCGAATTGCGCTTCTCGGATACCGCGATTGAGCGCTTCGGCCTGGGGTATGGACGTCTCGAAGCAGACAATGCGCAGAGATTTGCGGGGGCCGGCAATTCTGCGGATTTCCTCGGCTACGGACTCGATATCGCTGGCATTGTCCAATACGAGAATCTCAATGGGCTGCCCATCGACTTCGTCGGGAATGCTCTTGATGGCGTCGGCGAGGTACTCCAGTCGATTGTGGTGGAGGATGCATACCGTGGCGCCCCTCTCGAGGGACAAGGGAGACGAATCTCCTGTGCACGGAAGCTGGACGATCTTGCCGACCAAGGTGGGCCAGTCCAGGCAAACGGGGGCTGGCCTTTGCGGAGGTTCGGTGTTCGGCTTGTAACCGAGCGCTATTGCCAAGGCGTTCTCAATCTGTGCGAGCAGGTATGCCTCACCGCCCGATCGACGCAGGATGGCAACATGAGGCTCTTCGAAGGCCACAAGCTCATCAGGATCGTCGGCAATTGCCACTGCCAGACGATGCGGGTCCTCAAGATAGCGCTGCCGCTCCTCGTGATCGAGCAGGTCGAGCACCTTGAAGGGGAAGGACCAATTGGTGGCCCGCAGGCCCAGCCATTCCCGCCCGAGCCCCTGCGCTGAATCGACGACTGGTCCGAGGAATGTCGCCGTTCGGCCTGCCATGAGCCCAATCTTCGCCAGCCTCATCATCGCTTCGATGAACTCGAGAAGGCCGGCGCGACGGGTCATCTTCCCGGCAAACACGATCTCCTTGATTTCACGTCGAGGCGGGCGCGATTTTATGCCCTCTTCCTGCGCCGGACGCAGCGCCGCATGAAATGACGGCAGTACCCGGTTTCCCAATGGGGACAGGATATCGAGGTTCACATCAGGCGGCATGATCAGCGCATCGGCAAGCATAAGGCTTTGCCGTTCCAGTGCATCCGCGATCAGCGGACCAAGTCCCGTCGAAAGACCGTCATCTCTCAGGAACAGCGTCGCGCTGGGCGTATCGCACCACAGAACTACGCGGGTTCGAGCAAAAGCCTCGCTGCACGCGCGTGCCATCAGAATACCTTGGGCAATGCCGCCTCGTAACGGTGCTATGATTACTTCCGGCCGTCGCTCGGCCAGAGAGTGGGCAAGAGCATTGGCCTCGATCATTGGCGCAGCCGCGATGGCCCGGTTGAGTCCGGTCAGGATGGGAGGGATATCCCTCGCTCTTCGTATTGCGCCATCGACGAGAATCGCTTCATGGCCATGGGCCGTCAGCAGCCGAGCGATGTTGGAGAATCGGTTGCGCGAGTATACATCGTCTGGGCGGGTTGTATCGACCAGCGCGATGCGCATGCTTCTGGAAGTCATGAAGAAAGAACGAACCGCGAGCCTGACTCGATGTCCTCGAGGGCAAGAGATCGCCTCGAGTCGGCCGGCAAGGGAAACGAAAAACCATGGTATCCGTCGCAATCGCCAACGGCCAACTCGGAACGGTAGAGCGTCGCCCGTTGCTGCGCGAGGACCGCGCTGCCGCTTCGCAACCGGACCGCGCGACGGCGGTTCGTTCCGGCAAGCGTAATCGCCCACCCCGTAACGCAGGTCCGACTGACTGGAGAATCTATCTGGAGACTGTATGACGTGTGCCTGAAGATGGCGTCTCCCGACGCATTTGCCAATGGGCGGCGCCATGGATCCACAATGCCGAGCTCGAAGCGCGGAGCTCGAGTGACCAGGCGGACCGGCCGCCGGTCGTGAAAGCGTTGCAGCGGTATCGAGAAGCCACAGTAGCCGTCCGACAGACCACTCTGCTGAAGATCGGCGCGATAGCGGTCGGCAAGCACGACGAGGCGGTCGCCTGCGGCGGTGAAAACGTCGACTGTCAATCTGTGAAGAGGGTCGGCCCGGCAAAACACCCAGCCATGCAAGCGGCCACGACTCACCCCGTCAATCCATCCCAGGACAGTGCTGCGGGTCTGCACCAAGTCAGACGCGGCCGCCCACGCCCGGTAGAGACCGCTCAGAATCCAGAGGGTGTTTTGTCGCATTCGGCTATCTTGAGCAATCCAGTGGGCCAAGGCAGAACAACATACGCGAGTTCCTATGGGACTTTAATTTCCGTGCGGCTGCGGAAGACTATGTGCTGGTGCGAACAGCGACCTTGATCCTTGTTGATCCGCGGGTATTCTGAGCGGGACGCCAGCGTCGCACAAGAACCCGCGCCTCTTGGTTCGGCATTGAGTAGGTTCGTGGTATAAGAGGACATGACGCTGTTTCGCTCGATTCTCACAGTCCTGCTCGCCGTTTGTCTAATGGGATGCGACGCGTTGCCTGGCGTTGCACCGTCGTCGGCTCAGCTGGTCAGAACACAGGACGAAAACTGGGAAGTCTATCAAGTCAAGGTGACGTCACGGATCACGAGGGCACTGGGGTCCGCTCGCGATCCGATCTTTCCCAAGGCTTTCAGGACGCAGACTTATACGCCAAACGTCACGCTAAGGCCCGGCGACATCATCGGTATCACAGTGTATGAGCAGCCCGGCTCGACGTTGTTCGGCTCAACCGTGCCGGCGCTGATTACAGGCACTCCCGGTCAGGCCGCGCCCCAAGCCAGTACCTTGCCGCTGCAGGTTATTGAGCCCGATGGAGCGTTGACCATTCCTTATGTTGGGCGCGTTCGGGTAGCGGGCAGTACACCTTCGCAAGCTGCCGCATCTATCCAGCGAGGTCTGGAGTCTCAGACTGTCAATCCTCAAGTCGTCGTCTCATTGGTGTCGAACGCGTCGAACACGGTATCCGTCGCCGGCGAGGTGAACAGAGCAGGTTTGATGCCGCTTACCTTGCGCGGTGAACGGTTGCTCGACGTCGTTGCGTGGGGCGGCGGACCCCGGTTTACTTCTGTGCAGATGGATGTTCGCCTGATGCGAGGCAGAGAAGTGTTTTCTGTGCCGCTTCAGGAGATAATGTCTAATCCAGACGACAACATTGTCGTGAAACCCAACGACAACATCGTCCTTGTGCATAATCCCAAGACATTCATCGTTATGGGCACCGCCTTGCGAGTCAATCAATACCCCTTCGAGGTGGAGAACGTCAGCTTGGCAGAGGCGATCGCCAAGGCCGGAGGAGGGATCGAGACCACGACCAATTTGGCGGCCATTTTCCTCTTCCGATACGAGCCGGGAAGTGTGGCCCGCACCGTGCTCACCGTAGATCCGCAGGCGGTGGACGCGCGTTACGTGACGCCTCGTGTCGGCAGCCTTGACGGCGATGCCCGGGTTCCGATTATGTATAGAGTAGATATGACGCAGGCGGATGGCTACTTCTTCGCCCAGCAACTACGGTTGCGTGACAAGGACGTAGTACTCATGGCCACCGCAGAGGCGGCTCAGTTCCTGAAAGTCATGACGATCGTTCGCGCGATTACGGGGACCTATTACGACCTGACCCGGAGCACCAACAACTAGCGTTGGGCTCGCACGACCGGAAGGGGCTGGGCCGGGGAGACCCGGTTGCGGCCTGGCAGTTGGCACTGTAGGCATGCTATCGTTGTAAGTATATTGTAAGACATTTCGAGCTTGGGAGTATTGGAGGTCATGGAAAAGGGCCGCGTTATTGTATTCGGTGGCGACGGCTTCTGTGGCTGGCCAACCAGCCTGCATCTGAGCCAGGCGGGATATGAAGTCGTGATCGTCGACAACTTCTCCCGTCGGCGTATCGAGACCGAGCTCGGCGCGCAATCCCTTACCCCCATCTGCACGATGCGGGATAGACTCGATGCATGGCGTGACGTTACGGGACGAGAGATCGAGCTTCGCGAAATCGATGTCGCCAAGGATTTCGATGCGCTCAAGGATTTATTGACCGCCTATAGACCTATTGCCTGCGTGCATTTCGCCGAGCAACGGGCCGCGCCTTATTCAATGAAGAGTGCGCGACACAAGATCTACACCGTCAACAACAATCTCAACGCCACCAACAATATCCTGGCGGCCGTCGTCGACGTCGATCCGACCATTCACCTTGTGCATCTTGGGACGATGGGAGTGTATGGTTACGGTGCATTCGGTTCTGTCATTCCCGAAGGATACTTCAAGGTAAAGATCCCGCTCGAGGACGGGAGTTTCGTCGATCGTGAGATTCTTTATCCCGCCGATCCGGGAAGCATCTATCACATGACCAAGACTCAGGATGCGTTGCTGTTTCAGTTCTACGCGAAGAATGACCGGCTCAGGGTCACGGATCTGCATCAAGGCATAGTGTGGGGCACACAGACGCCGGAAACCGAGCTGGATGATCGGCTGATGAACCGGTTCGACTACGACGGCGACTATGGTACCGTATTGAATCGATTTCTCATGCAAGCCTCTGTTGGCTATCCACTGACGGTTCACGGCACCGGCGGGCAGATGCGGGCCTTCATTCACATCCGGGACACTGTGAACTGCGTCAGGGGAGCCATCGAGTCGCCGCCGCAGCCAGGTGACAGGGTGCGGATCATCAATCAGATGACGGAAACCCATCGTGTCCGCGAGCTCGCACTTATCGTCCAGAGCCTGACCGGTGCCACCATAGACTATATCTCCAACCCACGGACGGAGATGGAAGAGAATGAGCTACGCGTTGCCAACGCCAACTTCCACGCCTTGGGTGTTCCGCCTACCTTGTTGAGGCGCGGGTTGTTGGAGGAGGTCGCTGAGGTGGCGCATCGATACCGTCATCGCTGCGATCTCACGAAAATTCCCTGCGTTTCCTACTGGTCGGCAGAACGCGCGCGAATTGCGCGTGAGCGCTTCGATCGTACCGCTTCAAGCCGCGCCGCTGCAGTCTAGAGCGCGCCGCGTTGGAAGAGGCCTTCTTGTCTTCGCGAAAGATGCTAATTACCGGTGGTTGCGGATTCATCGGCACCAATCTCATCCGACGTATCGAAGAGCGTCGCGGTTCCGGCACGCAGGTGATGGTGCTTGATGACGAGTCGATGGGCACTTCAGATGATCTGCCGGCGCAGGTGCGTTTCTCGCGTGGCGACGTACGAGATTTTTCAGCTGTTGCACGCGCTGTTTCCGGCTGCGATACGGTGGTCCACTTGGCGGCGGCAACTGGAGTCGTCGATTCGATAGCGAATCCTGCGCTGAGCTTCGACATCAACGCTCGCGGAAGCTTCAATGTCCTTCTCGCTGCGCGAGACGCTGGCGTGAAGCGCGTCGTCTTGGCCTCAACCGGCGGGGCGATTCTTGGAGACGTTCCGCCGCCGGTACACGAGGGGATGGTACCGAATCCGCAATCGCCCTACGGTGCCTCGAAGCTTGCGGCAGAGGGATATGCCCACGCATTCGCGGGATCTTACGGGCTGCGGGTCACGGCATTGAGATTCAGCAATGTCTACGGACCCCGATCGCATCGAAAAGGCAGCGCAGTTGCGCACTTCTTCCGCCAGATCCGCGCTCGCCAGCCGATTACGGTCTACGGAGACGGCAGTCAGGTCCGAGATTTTGTCTTCGTCGACGATGTATGTGACGGAATTCTGCAGGCAATTGACTCAGACGTGACCGGCGTTTTCCAACTGGGATCCGGCATTCCGACATCGATCAGTGCCTTGCTCGAGGAGATGCGCCGCGTGGTTGGCCCTGAATGGCCGATCGAAGTGCACAATGCGCCTCGCCGAGCGGGGGAGGTGATGAAGACCTACTGCGACATTTCGAACGCACGCCGAGCATTCGGGTTCAAGCCCCGTGTCGCATTGGAATCGGGACTGCCGACAACATGGTCGTGGCTGCTTGATCATCGGTCGGCGAGTTGAGCGCGACGCCTGAGAGGGATGTCTATGTTGGATTCCCAACCGTCAAGGATCGCACTGTAGCCCTGTAGAAGCCGCTTCAAGGCGCCATCGCTTCAGGCCGCGCGGGCGCGTCCCTGCAGGATCATGTCGAAGAGCCCGGCGTAAGCTGCGCGGACGACTTCCGGCCCATGCCGGTGCGATATTTCCTGCTGCAAGTCAGACACGTACGCCAGCCGGCGCTCTCCACTCGATAGCCAGTTGAGGGCATTCGCGAGATCATCGGCGGTCCTGATGGCCAAATTGGCGTAACCGGCTGCTTGCAGGATATCGAGACATGCTGGCGTAGGGCTCACGAGGGTCGGGACACCATGCATCGTCGCGGTGACAAAGCGATTGGCGCTCTTGGAGGACTCTTCGGCCGCATGGGTGACGACGCAGAGGCTGGCGTCGGCAAGCTCCCGAGACAAGGTTTTCGGCGACCACGGAACACAGAACGATGCATAGGCCGGGTATTTGTCGGCGAAAGTCGTGGGATTGGTAACCACCACCGGCGTGTAGCCTTCGTGCATGCGCAGCCTGTCCAATATCCAGCGTGCGCTTTCGAAATTGCCGCGCGTGATGTGGCCGAACCAGAGAACCCGACGCGAAGCACGAGGGGACAGGCGATGTGCAACGGTGCCGTAGTCGACGAGTTCGGGGACATAGATACATGGCTTCTGGGGAAAGCGCTTGGAAAGCTCCTCTCTGAGCCGTTGGCTCGGCGCTATCAGGGCGTCGGCTCGCTCAATGACTTCCAGGCACCGCGCCTGTGCATGCAGCGGCCCCTCGTCTGTGGGGAAGATGTTGTCGGTTTCATAAAAGCGGTCGCAGATGTCATAGACCACGAACTGGCGGCGATTGCTCTGAATGCTCTTCAGATTCGAATGACTGCAGAGTTGCACGACCACGACGATGTCGGCGTCGGCCGCGTAGCCGATTCGAACATCCCGCTGCTGCTCACCGGCGAATAGCTCGGCAACGTGCTTCGCACGCAAACGCGAAGTTGCATAGTTGTCGAGCGGGTACCAGATCGGCGCAAAGCAGACCTTTGCGGCAGCACCGCTACGAATGCCAAGGGCAACTGGGGCGCCCTTAGTCTGGCGCAACGACACGATCGAGTTCCCGGTCGAGCGCATCGGACCAAGTGTCAGGAACTATGCCGAAAACTGTCGCCAGCCTCGAGAGATCCAGCCGTGAATTGAGCGGCCGTTGAGCCTTCGTCGGGTACTCCGCCGAGGTAATCGGCACAACGCGCTCGACCGTCAGCTCGACACCGCGCTGGCGCAGGCCAGAGACGATGGCGCGGGCAAATTCGTGCCAGCTCGTGTAGCCTGAAGCCGACAGGTGGATTACGCCGCCGGCTCTGTCGAAGTTGTCGACGACGTTCTGCGAGCGGCCGAGCACGCTCATCACGGCGTCGGCTATAAGTGCAGCCGAGGTCGGCGCGCCGAACTGATCGGCCACGACACGGAGCTCTGGGCGCTCTCTCGCCAATCGCACCATGGTACGTAGAAAATTGTTGCCCGTGGCACCGTAAACCCACGAGGTTCTGACGATGAGGTGTGGCCCTCCTGCCGAGCGGACGGCAGCCTCTCCGGCTTGCTTGCTCGCACCGTAAACGGAGAGCGGGCGGGTGGCATCATCCTCCCGCCACGGTATTGAGCCTTCACCGCTGAAAACATAATCGGTCGAGAAATGGATCAACGGTACGGCTCTCCGTCCAGCCCACTCTGCCAGTGCGCCGGGCGCTTCGCCATTGATCGCGTATGCGAGTTCGCGCTCGTCCTCGGCGCGGTCGACGGCCGTATAGGCCGCCGGATTGACAATGAGATCCGGCGCCAGTTCGTCGAGTCGCCCGGCGACATGCTTTGGGTTGGCGAGGTCGAGGGTGTTGCGGTCTGCCGCGATCACCTCGCCGACGGTCGATAGGCGTGGCAGGAGCGCGCCTCCAACTTGCCCTGTAACGCCCGTCAGCAGAATGCGCATGACCTAGCCTTCGTAGACCGGCAGACGATCGATATTGCGGAGCAGCGGGGCGCCCGCATCTCGTGCCGAGACTGTCGGTTCGGCGACCCGCCAGTCGATGGCGAGAGCAGGGTCGTTCCAGCGCACGGTGATCTCGTCGGCCGGGCTATAAAAATTGTCGCACTTGTAGAAGAAGTCCGCCACGTCGGACAGCACAACGAAGCCATGTGCGAATCCGCGCGGAACGAACAGTTGCCGTCCGTTATCCTCGCTCAACTCAACAGCAACGGACTTGCCGAAAGTCGGGCTGCCGCGCCTCACATCCACCGCAACGTCGAGCACGCGGCCACGCAGCACGCTCACGAGCTTGCTCTGCGCGTTGGGATTTTGCAGGTGCAAACCCCGCAGCACTCCCTTTGACGACCGTGACAGGTTATCCTGGACGAAGGGCTCGGTGGCGCCGATGGACAGATAGCGTTGCGCCTGAAACATCTCGACGAAGAAACCGCGCTCATCGCCGAAGCGCTTGGGCTCGATTATTCGGACTTCCGGCAACGACGTCGCGACAATCTGCATGCAGGAACTCCGAGCACTTTCCTTCTCTATACCGAGACGGAGCTCCGAAAGGCAAGAGTTCGCGGATGCCGACAGGCCGCCGTCATGCCCGAACCGCCCCCTGCATTGCACCAGACATTGCGCAGGGTTAAGCTTGAACGATGAAATACAAGGACCCACATGGCAAGTGAGCACCTGCTCGCTTCGCGTCACGTGCCGTTCAATTCGGAATTCGTTCGCTGGACATCGGCTAGCCTAACCAACCCAGCCAACGTTACCTATTTCTGCGAAAATTGGTTCGTTACGGCACCACGAGGTCCACGGGTTGATTTTGTGCTTCAGCCTTTAAAGGCGAAGCCTGGTTCGGGTCTCAGGGTGCTGGTCCGCGAGCCCCCGGAGATGCTCAGGATTTGGCACAAGCTCCCTGCAGGATTCTTCGACTCCGGGAAGAAAGTCGTTCGCTTCAAGGTTCGTGGTAAACGGGCGCAAACCCAGCCGCTGCAGTTGGATTCCGTAGCACTCTTTCGCGGTAGCGACGTTGATCGCAGGTTCGTGAAGACTTTCCTAGGTCCCATGCCGCTGGAGCGATCATGGCGCAAAGTGATCGTCGAGTTGGCAGCGGAGCCGGCGAACTCGGAAGACGCCCGGTTCATCTCATTCAGATTTTCCGGCATTGGGGTCATCGAGTTCGCCCATTGCCGGCTTGGCACGGCAGATCCCGGGGCCCGGGCTTGGGCCGTTACAAGGGGGCTCGCTACGAGGGTAATGTCCAAGTTCCGTCCAGGCGTCCCGGGAAGGATGGGGCGTTCCATTGGGATGCAGGATGGCCCTACCTATCGAAATGGGATCAAGCCTGATCCTGTCGTTGCCCCACCCGGAGTGCACGCTGTCGACAAGCCAGGTGCTGCCTTCGGACCATCAGCATTGACAGGGACTGCAGGCAGCCTGCTGCAGAACGCGAATTTCGAGCATTGGTCCGCAAGTGGCCTCGAGCATTGGAAACTCGGAGGCGGCAAGGGCGTAACGCTCGTCCCCGGTGCGACTGCGCTAGACAGGCCTTCGAAGAACGACGGCGTGACGTTGGGTATGAAGGGCAGCATGCCGGGGCAACCGGCTTCACTCAGTCAGCCTTTTCGAGATCTTGGGTCGGACCAGCCCCTTGATGTCATCCTCGTCGGCTGCGCCGATTCGCGAACCGAGATCGAGATTGTTCTGCGTCAATCCAGGTCGGACGGCTCGGGTGATGAGGTTCGCACTCGACTCACGCTCGGGCAGCGATGGCAGTTTCGGACCGCGCGCCTTAGGACGCCACCTAGTTGGCATCACGATTCGATTAGCGAACTTTCGTTGGTCGTATGTGAGGAGAAGTCCGGGTATGTCCACCTGGCTCTGCTCGCGGCCGGTCCACCAGGTCTAGATGTTTCGCGACAACTCGAGCTCCGCGAGATTCCCACGACAGCTTCCAATGCTATTGCCAACGGAAGCTTCGAGTACTGGACGGGGTCGCTGGCTCGCAGACTGTCTGAGCGTCAAGTTCCGATTACAGAAGAATGGGCAGCAGTCAGCCCGACTCCGAACCCGGGTGTGGAGGTCCGCCTGACAGAGATTGCGCCGCGTGGACTGCGCGACGGCGCCGACCACGCGCCCGTCCTTGGCCTTGCCGTACAAGGTGACCTTGCCGGACCGTATTTGCGGGTCCAGACGACGCTCGATATTCTGTCGATCCTGGCGGCTCCCGCGCGCAAGCTGAGCTTCGTTGCCCGGACTGCACATGCATCCAAAGGCACCGGTGTGACGCCGCGGCGCGGGCTGATAAAGGAAGTTTTTATTGCGGAGCGCCGTAGAGCTTCTGCGGGTTCGAATGAGGTCACCACGGTGCGGCTGTTCACCGTCGCGCGCAATGTGGGCGTCGGGCGAATAGGGGAGCGCTTTACCTTCGAGTTGAGAGGTGATCATCGTGCACAGCTGACAGCCAAGGCGAAGAAAGTGGTGCATGATTCGGTGCGATCGCTGCTTCTGATCTTCGAGTGCACGGCTCTCGCGGACTTTGCGATCGCAGACGTCACCCTTGGCGGCGACGCGTCGACCGGTGAAGCGCGCTCGACCTCATCGAAAGCGATTTCGTTTGAGGATCCGAACATCGAGGCACAACTTGCCCAACTCAAGGGGCTCGATCATTGGCGGCGGCAACATGCCCTGAGAGCGGTGAAATGGCAGCCCGCAAGCATTCATGCAGAAGAAGCCAAATGGATATGGCCCGCGAGGTTCACTTCGATCGACATCGTCGTTTGCGTCCACAATGCTGTCGATGAAACGCTGAATTGCCTGGACGCCCTGCGTCGGTGCACCACGGTGCCGCATACTGTCCTGATCGTGGACGACAGGTCGAATCACACCACTCGCGAGCAGCTTCGCCGCTATATCCATGGGAAGCCGTGGATGCGGCTTGTCGAGAACGAAAAGAACCTCGGATATACCCGCTCGGCCAATATCGGCTTGAGTTCGTCATCGGCCGAATGGGTAGTCTTGCTCAACAGCGATGCTATCGTGACGCCGGGCTGGCTGGAGGGAATGTTCGAGGCGGTGAACAGCCGGCCCGGCGTTGCTTTGGTCGGTCCCGTGTCGAATGCCGCATCCTGGCAATCAGTTCCCGAGATCCATGACGTGAAGGGTGGCTGGAGCACCAATCCACTGCCTGATGGGTGGTCGATTGATCAGATGGCCGAGGCGGTCAGGGAGCTGTCCTTGAGGATGTTTCCAGAGGCGACGCTCCTCAATGGCTTTTGTACCCTGATGCGGCGGGACGTCATAGAAGAAGTCGGCTTTCTCGATGAGGACTCATTCCCCATGGGCTATGGAGAAGAGAACGACCTATGCCTGCGCGTGCGCAAAGCCGGATATACGCTTGCAATTGCCGATCATGTATATGTCTATCACATCAAGTCGGCCAGTTTCGGCAAGGGGCGTCGTGCCGAGCTCTCGAAACAGGGAACCGCTCAGCTTCATGCCAAGCATCCGGATGTCGACATGAAGCTGGTACAGAGAGAACTCGCCGAATCGGGCGCGCTCATCGAATTGCGCCGGAGATTGCGTAAGCATCTTGATCGCCGCGGTCCCGGCGGCGTCGATCTGGAGGCGATACCGCTTGCGGACACCGCTGCGTCGCTACTCGTAACCTCTGACCTTAATGCCGATGCGGAGGGCATGACTTCGGCGTAACCTCTTGCGGCGAGTTCAGGCATCAAGAGAGAGAGAGTCTAATTCGATGGAGTCTGTCAGCATCTTGTTTGTCTTGCCTTCTGGCGGTGGCAGTGGCGGCGCAAATTCGGTGGCTCAAGAGGCGATGGGATTGTCCAGACTCGGTGTCGATACGCGAATCGGGGTCAATGCCGCCAATTACGCCAAGTTGGTGAAGAGCTATCCGGAATTCGAATCGTTGAAGCTTCCGGTTCTCTCCTATGCGGATGCGGATGAGTTGGCGGGGCACATGCTGCAATGCCGGATCGTCGTGGCTACGACTAATGCTTCGGTCTACGACATTCACCATGCGCGAACGCGCCTGCAGGCGAACAACAAAGACGAGCGCGTCAGGTACGCTTACTATGTGCAGGATTATGAGCCGCTGTTCTACCCACCCGATAGCGATCGATGGTCGAGCGCTTTCCGGTCCTACACGCGGCTACCTGACGCAATGTTATTTGCCAAGACGCAGTGGCTGTGTGACGTCGTCTATGCAAACCATGGCATCAACGTGGTGAAGGTGAAGCCGTCAATCGACCATGACGTCTACTATCCGGACTTGCGGCGCGACGCGTCCGTACTTTCGATAGTTGCAATGATGCGGCCCTCGACCCCTAGGCGCGCTGCCAACCGGACACTCCGGATCACGAATGCGATACTTTCCAAGTTCGTTGGCGTGTCGATCCGGGTCTTCGGTTCCAGTACGGAACAGCTGACCCGTTTCGGCATAGAGCTCCCCGCCAGCGTCGAGAATTGGGGCGTCCTTAGGCGATCCGAAGTGCCGCAGGTACTACGTTCCGCCGACATGTTTCTCGATCTTTCGGACTATCAGGCGTTTGGACGTACGGCGCTGGAGGGGATGGCTTGCGGCTGTGTTCCTGTTGTTCCCATCCTTGGAGGCGTCTCGGAATTCGCGATGCACGGCCGAAATGCCTTCGTCGTGGACACTCGCAGCGACGACGAGATCATGGCCGCGGTCGAGACATTCG
Source organism: Enhydrobacter sp. (assembly GCA_026126105.1). Classification (GTDB taxonomy): domain Bacteria; phylum Pseudomonadota; class Alphaproteobacteria; order Reyranellales; family Reyranellaceae; genus Reyranella. Next base: position 21,082 of record JAHCJV010000012.1, on the reverse strand, counting down.
TGCTGATGGGGTCTCGGCAGAGGGCAGAAATGCGCCATGCTGCCTTGGAGACGGCGGCCGACTTTACCGTCAACAAGGCAGCACTTTCCGAGTTGCGACTTTTCAGCGAGTTGGCCGGCGCCGGGACCGGTGCATAGCGCACGCTTGGCCCTGAGACCCGTCGCCTACTTTGCGGATGGTCTTGCCTTCTTGAGTTGCCGCAGTTCCCGTTCGACGGTGTTCAATCTCATACGGGTAGCCATCTCGCGGGCATGGAGGTGGGCAACGATCGATGGAAGATCTCCAGCGATTCCCGATGCGGCATCGGCAACGATGTCTACCAGCATTCGGCCCCACTGCTTGGACAGGTCCGGCAGCTCCCTGGCGGCACCCGGCTGATGCTCGGCAAGCCACGCGGCGTACTGCTGCGGCACGTTCAACGGAACAGGCTCCACGGCATCGAAGGCAACTGGCCATTCGACCATGACGACCGGAACGTCTCTCGAGAGCGCTTTGACCGCCGTCACCCACGGCCACAATTCGTATGCGTGTTGCCACAGGATCTTCCGCTCTCGCATCCAGTCGCATTTGACGAGCAATGGCCCGAGAGGTGAGGGATTCAGAAGCAGATCGCGCAATGGATGAGCACCGAGCGCGCCGGCCGCTGCTGGCCCGTAGAACTGGCTCCTCGCGAACAGGGCTACCACCGGGCTGTCGTCCATCACCCGTTCAACGGCCGCGGCGAAGCCATAGCTGAGCGCCACACCGGCTGGAATGACGAGCAGATACTCGGCATCGCAGTCGAGCATCGCCCTATCCGCAGCTGCGAAGACGTCAAGGTAGTCAGCGTCGGCAACCTTGATTCCCTCCGATCGCAAATGGAACATCTCATTGGGCAGACTCTTGGCAGAGAACGCATTTGCGGAATGGAAATCCGCCCAGTTGACGCCCGAATCGCTGAATGTTGCAGCAAACCTTGTGTTGGCCGAGCCGTCTACCGTGAGCACGGAAATTCTCTTGAAGGCGGGAGAGGAACTTCGGGCCGGTCTGACGAGCGCCTCACCAAGGCGAGTCGTCCTGAACAAGTGGTCGAAAAGCGATCCCAACACGGCGCGCGTTGAGTGAGTAGACAACAGGATAGGGCGCGCCTCCAGCGCTGCCCGCTCGAAGGCCGCAAACGTCGATCGCGCACGCGCAACGCCTTCTGTCCAATCGCGGAGCGAATCGACCATGCAGTCGTTTGGCAGGCCGACGAGTTCCGCGATCCGCCTTTGCTCGGGCGTAGGGCTGATCAGGACTGGTACGCCCAGCGCCAGAGCCTTCATCATGCGATTGGCGTTCTTGGCGAGATTCCAAGTAGTTTCCTCGACCGGAAAGACAAGTAGATCGAACTCGATCAGTTCCTTGTCCACCGTGCTCAGTTCGAACTCGATATCGCCGCCCTTCGTGACGGTGGTGACCCCGCCCTCCAAGTCGGTTTTGGCCAGCTCAAGAAGGCCTTCCGGCGAACCAAACCAGCCGATCTTGTTCAACTCGCCGCGCGTTGGCCTGCAAAGGTTCTCGCTCTCGACATCCAGCGGATTCTCAAGGACGTACACGTTCGGATGCCACGGTCGAACGAACTGGGCCAGATACTCCGACCCACAGGTGACCACGTCGACGTAGCCGATAAACGCAAGAACCTCGGCAACGACACCTCCATCCTCGAGGAAAAAATTGTCGTCGAAGTCGTAGACCACCACTGCCCGTGGATTGGCCTTGCGCACGGCAGCCAATGTGCTGAACCGCCGGTCCTTCTGGCAGAAGTAAACGTCCACATCGGCTTGCTTTCCGGCAACACTGACATCATGTCCCTGCTGCCTGAGAAGCTCGACGAATTTCCACACCCGTAGACGTGAGCTGGCTTTGGTCACGTCGCCGAAGGCGTCGAAGCGTATCCGCAGGTGGCGGTGGTTCGGATTCTCGGTGACGGAAGTGGCGCTGAACTGGCCGACAGTGATTCTTGCATCTGCAGATGTCGGCAAGAACACCTGAACAATGCCGAATACTGGAGCCTGGCGTCCCGCAAGGGGTTGGCAGTTGATGATGAGTTCCGCCAGTTCAGAGCCGGTGGCGCTGTTCAAGGTGTGGAAAGCGGTCGCGACCTCTGTGGCCAATCCCGGATCATCATACAGGCTGACCATGACGCGGACGCTAGGAGCGTGTTCGACGCCGATCTCGAGCCGAAACCTGACGCTTCCTTGGCACTCGGCCGGCGCAAGCGAGAACTGGCCTCGCAGGTAGGAGAACGTTCCCGAGCATTCGTTTTGGGTCCGGATACCGATGCCCGATCCCCCGCTGAAGGCAGCGATGGTCGGCTTGTCATCGCTGTCGACGAGCTGACTGCCGCGCGCGCGCACCTTCCAGGTGACCCGCCCACCTCCGTTCGTCAGGGACGCGCGCTCGGAGATGAGCGTGGTGATGTCTCCGCCAAAGATCGTTGGGGGGACCAAAGACTGCAATGGATGGTTCGGCCTAGACCGCGTCAGCGCGCTGTTCATTCGACAACTCCACAAGCGCCCTCAACTTTGCCAGTTCCTTGCCGTCGGGCATGCGCGCGGCATTCTCGGCCAACCAATCTCGGGCTGCATGGTTCTTCTTCATCCGCAGCAACTGCCGAAGTACGCCGACCAAGGCTTCTCCATCGCCCGGGGTAAGCCGGAGAACCTGCCTCCAGATTTCGAGAGACTCGCGATGCTTCCCATTTGCGCCCGCAAGCACCGCCAAGCGCCTGAGGATACTTACATCCTTGAGCTTGTACTTCAGCGCTTCCATCAAGCAAGTCGATTCGTTCTGGGCATCACCCCTCGAACGGTGGAGCACGGCGGAAGTCAACCAGGTCTTTGCCTTGGTTGGGAACGCCTCTTGCATCTTGCGGCAGACGGCTTCGCCTTCGGCGAACTGCCCGAGGCGCCGATGGGCGCGAGCCTTCATTTCGAGAATGCCGAAGCGCTCGTTATCGTCGCCGGCGGACTCCAGGCATCGAAGCGCGAGCTCGTGGGCACCCACCGACTCCGCAAACTTTGCCAGTTCGATACTGGTTTCGGGTGTAAGGGCCGACTGCGGGAGCATGTCGAAGAGGCCTTCAAGAGCTTGTCTGTCGCCCCTGGTCGCACAGGCCCTTGCCAAAGCAAGGCTGAGCGTACCATCCATATTGGCACTCGGACCGAGGGCCCGAACATAGGATAGGACCGCCGCTGGCCCGCCGTTTTCGAGAAGCTGCGCTATTCTTTCTTCGATACTGGAGGTCACGGTCGTTAGTTCCTTGCGATCGCGAATGCGAACGTCTTGAGCGAGAAACGTGCCGTATTGCCGGTCGTGAGCTCCCGAATCTCCCAAGGATGAGCCTCGTAAACGGCCAAGTCCCACTTGCTCGGATCGAAAGCGGCACGGAGCAGGTCGAGGACCTGAGGCGCACTCACAGGATTGTGGATCGCGCCAGGGCGGTTGTCGTACGGGAAGCACTCGTAGACGCTGTCAGGAACCCATCTGACCCAGCGGAAATCGTTGCGGATACCCTTGCGATTCCAATGTTCGGCATTGAGAGTCGCTAACGCGAACATTTTCGAGGTCAACGACGCACATCTCTTCACGAACGATTCGGCGGCGGATGGCGTAAGATACTCCAGCACATCGGCCGCGATCACCAAGTCGCTCGTCATGTCGAAGCCGGAATGGACCTTGGCGAATGCCATCTCGCCACGACTGGCAAGCGCTTCGACGGCGGCTGCATCGGGATCGACGCCAATATAACGGCGCGGCACTTCGGATCGTTTGAATCGCCGAAACCACTGATCGAGCGGCCGCCTTCCAAAACCCATTTCCAGCAGAGAATCGAAATAGAGATCGCGCTGTTCCGCGATCTGGGTCACGAGATCGATGAGTCTCGGTTCGCTCGTCTGCAATATACCTTCCGTGGCGCGGTCTCGCACGGCAACCGCTCCGGCGGCCTCGGTCGGACGAAGAAGCAATTCACCGCTCTCTGGCAAGTTCCCCTCAGACATTGAAGCTCCTGCCGGCGACGTGGTTCAAGACGGATTGCCACTGGGAAACGAAGCGCGAGATGTGGAAGCGTTCGCTTGCGGTCTTTCGCGCCGCCATCCCAAGTTCCCTGCAAAGGTTCGGATTTTGCTTGAGTTCCAGCAAATACTGAAAAAGCTCGTCGATGTTGTTGCTGCAATAGCCGTTCACGCCATTGACGATGTAGTCGCTTTCTCCGTGAGAGTCAGTTGTGACCGGCACGAGGCCGCAGAGCATTGCCTCTGTTCGAGCCCGCGGATTGGGAGAAGCGAAAGAGGGATTGAAGTAGATCGATGATCTCGACAGGAACGATCGATATTTTGCAAATGTATTAAAGGTGACGTCCCGGCCTACCCAATCGACTTTGGTGCCTGTCAACGCCTCGAAGGCGACAATTGCGTCGTTGTTCCGATAGCTTTGATGGATACCCGAATGCGGCTGGGTAATGATAATGTTTTGACGGCCGTAATTCGTTTGGGGCCATTCGTCCGGATCCATCCCATGATGAATGTAGATCGAGTTCTTAATTCCCCAAAGCGAATGAGCAGTAGAACTGTTGCAGACGACGAAGTGGCCCCCGACAAGATTTTGCATCTCCTGGCTGGTGCAGCCGTCGACCATGTTGCAGCCGTGGTTGATGATGACCTTCGGCACATCGAACTCGAGACAGCGTCGAAATGCGGTCAGCTTGTCGATTTCTTGCAGTATCCACTGATCGACGTGCAGGATCAGCACGTCAGCTTCGGCAAGTGCGTCGCTCGACACAAATTTGACATTCGCGGGTACGGGGCGCTGCGAGGTGGCCCAGGCGCGATGGGTGTCACCCGCAACCAGAAAGTCTACGGGCATTTTTGCAAGTTCGTAATCGTGACCTGTATGCCACGGAATCTTGCCGATCCGCAGCCGCTCTCCGCTCTTCAGGTCGACCGGCAGCAGAAGCCTCGCCTGCTGCGAGCCATCGTTCAAGACACGAATCATACCCTGACCCCCGGAAGGCCCGCCGCCCAGCAACAAGCAAACGTGCACATGCCTGCTATCATAGGCGAGCGTGCAGTGCAACATTGCCACGGTGCGCACCCTTGAATCAAAGGTAACGATCAATTGTGCCGCCGCTTAATCTCGCCGTACGGTCCACAATAGTGCCGCCGATTGGCTGCCGTGCGTGCGTCCTTCCTTCAGCCAGAGGTCGCTCAGATAAACTCTGTCATACTCGACGTGACGGTGAAATGAAGCGTGATCCGGACTGTTTCGCCATCGGTAAAGTGAGGAACTGTATTGTCTATACAATTGGAACGGGCCGAGCCTTGCCTTTAGCCGAGGTTGCGGAATTGATCGTAGGGCGCTGAATTCGCATTAGCCTGTCTCATTCTGTGCGCAGGGCAGAGGCGTAGCGTGGTGATTTCCGAGGTAGGACCAAGGTCTTGAGTACAGCAGTAAAGGCAAAACGGCGAGGACCGCAGCTTATCGAGCTCCGTGACGGCGTAATTCTGCGATTCGGAAATTCCGAAGACCTGAGCAATGTGGAGCACGACGGGGCCGATCCGAACGCATTGCTGAAGATCGATCTTGCCAACTTGCAAGGCAGTATCGTTGTCCTTCGCCGCCTCTCCGATCTCTTGGCCAACGGGCCTGAGGCCCTCGAACTGACCATTGACTGGCAGCTGCGTGGCGAGATGAAACGTTCCCCGGTCGATTCCATTGGTGTCTATCCGGCCCGGATCCTCAAAGCCTCGGCTAAGCAGATGAAGTTTCCGCGGAAGGTGGGCATTACGACTGGACGTGAAACGTGGAAAGCCGATGGGATCTTCGGCTTTTCCACCGCAGACCAGCCGTATTACGCCGGCATAGCACTCCGGCGATCACCGGTTTGGATTGACCTCTTCAGATTCGAAGCGGCATTCGCATCGTTGCCTCGTCGGGGGGATAGAAGATCGACTGTGGCATTCCGACCCATGAGTAACGATGCCGGGGTGCCGAACATGCCCTTCCGCGTGTTGGCGCCACTCGATGGGCTGGCATCCCGAAGACACGCCGTCGAACTGTTCGCATCCGCCAACTTTCACGCCTATTCGACCGTCGTGTTCTCCCAGACGTATCGGGACGAAGATCGCGAGCTCGCTCGCCATCTGAAGCAGGTCGGCACTACAGTCGTGTTAGACCTTTTCGACAACCTCTTCTGCAGTCCCTCGAAGCTCCCGGCGTACGAGCGCGCTCGCCGCAACGTCACAGAGATGGTGCAACTCGCTGACCGGGTGATCTGCTCGACGCCCGCCCTTGCTGACGTCATCGCACGAGAGGCGGGACGCTTACCTGTCGTTGTGGGCGATCCGGCGGAAGATATAGCGCGGCCTGAAGACTGCGGACCCGCAACCGAAGCAAGTTTGCTGTGGTACGGTGTACAGGGGGCCGGAACCGGTTCGCCGGGCATGGAGGATCTGTTGCTGATCAAGGAGGCATTGATCGATGCACAGATCCGGTGGCCCTTCGAACTTGTGATCATCGGCGGCAGCCGTGAGAAGTATGATCGATTGATCGCGCCGCTGCCATTGCGCTCGCGCTACGTGGAATGGAGCATGGACGGCTTCGCTCGCGAACTCTACGCCGCAGCTGCTGTGCTCTTGCCGCTCGCGGACAACGCGATGGCAGGGTGTGAGTCTCATCACCGGCTGACCACCGCTCTGAACGCGGGCATTCCGGTAATCGCCGACTCAATCCAAGCATATGATGCGCTGGCCCCATTCTGCTATGTCGGCAACTGGGAAGCCTCGCTCGAAGCTGTGTTGACGAGGACTGATGACGCACGCCAACGGGCTTCCGGCGCTCGTGGCTTTATCCAAGACCACTGGTCGCCAAAGGCGATCATTGACGCTTGGGAGCAGGTGCTGTCGCTGCGTTCGCAAACAGCCGGAGCGCCGGATGCCGAGAGTTCAGGCAAGCAGAAGGCGGGTTCTCCCGCGCAGCGTTTTCAGCAGCTTATCGACCCGCCGCCGGGGACGCTGCAGGCGACTTGCGAGATCGAGCGTCTGGTTGACGAGCACGTAGGTCCCAGACTTGACAAATGGCATCAGTATCTTGGGATCTATGACCGTTTCTTCGCTCCTTTCCGGCAAAGCGCAGCGCGGGTGCTGGAACTCGGCGTCTCTCACGGTGGGTCATTGGTTCTCTGGCGCCGCTATTTCGGCCCCGATGCGACGATCGTAGGCCTCGACGTCGACCCCCGATGCGCCACCGTCGGCGACGGTGCGGCACGGGTCGTGATCGGCGATCAGAGCGATCGTGCCCTGCTACGGAGGATTGTCGAGGAGATGGGTGGGCTCGATATCGTCATTGATGACGGCAGCCACCTTCTTGAGGACCAGCGAGCTGCCCTGGAGGCGCTCTTTCCGCTGCTGTCCGAGAACGGCCTGTATGTCTGCGAGGACCTCCATACCTCGTATTGGCCGGAGTTCGGTGGCGGATATCGGCGTCCAGGCTTCATAGAGCTCGTCAAGGACCTGATTGACCAGATGCACGGCTGGTACCACTCGCAGAAGGTCGGGCCGGACGTGACGGAGCGAGAAGTTTTCGGTTTGCATGTGTTCGACAGCATCGTGGTCTTGGAGAAGCGCGCCATCGAACCGCCCTATCGCGTCATTAAGGGGCGGCTGTCGTTGTAGGAATGGCATCTCGGGTTCGCGCGATGCCCTGGCGGAATCATCAAGAGGGCATAACCGTGCCGCATTTGGCTGGCATTGGTAGGCACGCTCCCTTTCCGATACGTGCTTGTCTCTATTGCGAAGGTAACGCCGTGCTTTCGAGAACTGTACTGATTGCGCTTGCTGTTGTGGCCATGTCCATTCCTGCGTGGGCCTTCAACGACCTGCCCGGCACCTCTACCGATGCTCCTCCGGTCACGAATTCTGGAGCGACGACGGGCGCCCCGGAGACCGCGCGATGCGCAAAATCCAAGCGTCAGCTCACGCCGGAACAGAAAGCGGAGCGCAGGGCCGCCAAAGCCCAGCGAATCGCTCAGCAGGGGTCAGCCGGCCAGAAGCCGCGGTCGGCTAGACGGAAGTGCTGAATCTGACGTGAGCCACCTCCCCGCATCGGGCGGAGAGGAAGCCCTGCATGGCCAAAGAAATAGAAGGCCATGGATCATGTGAGCACCGTGCAGCTATCGGCGTTCGCCGCGCGCGCCGGCGTTCTTGGACACGCTGGCGTAGGCCTGATCTGCAGGAAGTTTGGTATAGCTATACGGAGGAGGGGGCACTGACGAGGTGCGCCCGGTCAGCTTGGCGTCGTTGACCAGCAGATTGTCTCGGGCCTGAATGTAGCCTTCCGTGTCAGGCTTGGATTCGCTCTCGTCACGCCCGCCGGCCCCGGAGTTGAGCGCATTCTTGCAACTCGGCCCCGGCCAGGCGGCGATGTAATTCGCTTCGAGAAGCAGGCGGCTGCCGTAGATGCTCGAGGGGCCGAACCCGAAGGCGTTTCCTGAACAGGTCGTTCCAGATGGAAACTGCGAGAAGGGCATTCCGAACCCGGCGATGACGTTATTCCATTGATGCACATAGACGTTGCAGTACGCGGCTCGCACGCTTCTGCGGCGAATATTTTCGAAGAGGTTGCCGTACACGCTGATGCGCATCTGTGGCAGGACGCCCTTGGCCTTGACTGCTTCGCACTCGCTGGTGGAGTGCTTGAGCATTCCTCTCAGCGCCTCCTTGTTGATGACCGTTATCAGCACCGAATAGAAGCTGTCGGTAAAGCGGTTGTTGGACACCGTGACGAGATCCGCGCCGAACCAGCGTCCGCTCGCGTTCGTCGTGTTGCCGTTTTTTATGACGATGCACTTGTCGCCACAGCGAGAGAAGGAATTGTGATCGATCCAGACGTGCGTACTGTCGCGACCGTCGGCGGCGACCGTTCCGGTCGCCTTTGCCACCCGTGTGCCCAGTACCTCGATCGGAGTGTTGCAGCCGCTGATCGCGTCGTCGCTCTCGAAGCGGGCGGCGACAGTCGTCGGGAGCGTGGGATCCGGGCAATCCTTCCTCGTCAGGCTCCTGAAAACGAGATCGCGCACGATGATCTGGCTCTGGCCTTCGATACGAAGCGTCTCACGGGCGGCGCTTTGGATCGTTGCCGGCCCCTGCATGGTGATGTTGGATGGCAATTGCAGCGGCTTTCCAAGCGTGATCGTCATCGAAGGGCGAGCGAAGATGACGACACCGCCGCCCGGCCGCGACCGGGTGCACTTAACGGCGTCATGAAGGGCCTTCTCGCTTTCCTCCGCGACCGTGCAGACGTTTGCAGGATCGCCTCCGCGAGTGCCTCCATCCAGGCTTGCAAAGCCCTGGGGCTGGTCCTGTGCCGCTGCCGCCGTCCATGTGCCGAGCAGCAACATCGCCACACCGCCCGCTATTAGGGTAGCGCGCCTCGGTAAAGCCATCTGATACTCCCTGCGGATACGTTCGAAGAAGGAAGTGCAGGATCGCCAACTTTGCGTCGGTAGGCGCGCGCTCAGGCGAAAAATCGAGCTGCTACACGTCCGTGGCGCCTTGCAGCAGTGGGGCAGGTATCATTGCACTCTCGTTACTGAATGCGACGAGTTCAATTCGCTGCCTTCCGACTGTCGGACCGCAGCAACGACGCTTGCCCCGTCGTCCGGATCATAACCGAGTTTGCGGAAATCTATCGCATACGCGTCCCTGATCAATGCCCTGGTCGTCGCATTCAAGAGAGCTTTCGAACCGGGTACAATTCGTTCCTTGATCATTTCGACCGACGACACGTCTGCAAGATCGACGTCGTTTTCACGCCTTGCATTAACCACGTTGCTTCGCGTGTGGGGAAACGGGACCTCGCACTGGAGCTTCAGAGCCAAAGGCCGGATCTCCTCGTCAACACGCTCGAGCTTGATAATGTTGCTGTAATCGAAGCGGCCGTCGTAATAGAGCGGGACCTGCGTGTTCCAATGGTCATTGAGGTCTGGCTCGCCCCTTCGGCTATGTTCGTGAACGGCCGCTCGTACATACTCCAGGAACTGTGTGAAGGAGATACCCGGGTAAGCGTCCTGGTACGTGCTCGGATTGCCGGACTTGCCGCGCATCAGCATCGCCTCGAGAAAAGCTGTCTTTGCGAAGCCCTTCAGTCGGCTGAGGCTGTCCATCGACCGCTCGCCGTAGTAGATGAATTTTTCCACATAGGCAGAGACTATTCGTTGATATGGATTTCGCGCCAGGATGAAATCCTCGAATTTGCCACCTTCGACGAGTTCGAGGGCTGCCCGGAAATCGACATTCAAGTGATGCGCTGTCTTCAGGAACTTGCGCGAGCGCATTCCCAAAGCGACATCGTCCTTGACGATAACTCCCTTGGCAAGCCAATCCGCCAAGGACGTGTTACCAGCCTTTCGCGACCAGAAGAGGATCACGTTGCTTGGTTGTAGTACGTATGCGTCCCTGGCCATGCCTGTCCCAGCACTTGACGTTGGGTAATTTGTCTCTTCGCCGGCGCTGACCCGAGAAAGCAGTCAGCGGAGGCAGCTTAATACCGCGTTGCGTCGTCGGCGATGCCCGCCTTGACAGCCTCCGGATCGTACCGTTCCACACCGCCGAACTTGGCGATCGCCGCAATACACTCGTCGAGCTGACGCAATGCCTTGTCATAGGATACCAGCATCACCGGGCGCTTGCTGGTTGTGGCAAATTCCACGAGTTGCTGATAGTCGCTGAAAATACGCTTGAAGTGCCGCCCGACGTTATCCTGGTGCCCCGTGGAGATCTTGCGCATCGCCATCGAGAGCGGTTCCTTGAACGTGATGACAAAGCAGGGATTGCGCACGTGTCGCATGACCCACTCGAAGTCCGTCCGCAGCGATGGAAGCTTCCATCCCCAAATGTCATAGGACTGATTGAACTCCGACACTATGCTCGCGAACTCTTCTTCGTTCTTCTCCTTGAAGGCGACGCGAAGGGCGTAGTGCTCCCAATGTCCGCTCACTCTGTCGTCGCTCGTCCGAGCGTGCGGGATACCCAACTGGCCGGCAACGGAGCCGATAAACGATGTGCCACTCCGCGCTACACCGGTCATTACGAGCGTCCTTTGCCGCTCGGTTGGAAAGCCCGCCGGATTCAACCAGAAGCAGGAGGACATCGTCGGTTGCAGGTCGGGAGCCGTGCTTCCCTTGCCGCGCTCCACTGCTTCTTCGCTTACAATGCTCATCTCGCCTCCAGATTGAGTAGGGTGGAGAGCTGCTTGCGTGGCAACGCACCAGCGCTCGAATTTGGACGCGGCCAGTGGACCCCTTGGTCCGATTGGCCTTGTGCCCGATGTGCTCGAAGCATGTCAACACGCCTTGGACGGGCGGCGCGATAGGCAACCGCGCTGTCACCTCGATGGCGGAGCAATATCCGGGCCGCGATCGACGATGCCATGCAGCAGGGAGGGTAAAGGCAAGAAGACGGCTCGCCGAAACCGCGGCGGAAAGGAGGCAGAGCGCAGAGGCCTGGCACTCTATGCCTTCCTTTGTGATTTGATTATTCGCTGGGCACGCTGATAGAGATTGCGATCAGCTTGTGCCTCTATTTGCTTGCGGATATCGCCCGGCAACTCGACGCTGCGTGCCAGCACCTCTTCCGAACGCGCAAACTCCGGGGCTGCGGCAGCGGCTACCTGGGACTGGATTTCTGGCGTGACATCCGCCCCGATCCACCTGAAGAGTTCGAAGAGTGCCTCTTCCTTCCTGCCGAACAACTCCTCGTAGTCGACAAAGATGAAGGCATTCTTCTTCACCTGGGTATAGGCGAGAGTATAGGCCAGCGAATCGTTCCAGTAGTCGATGGCGCGACGAGCATCATTCTTTGCCGGCCACTCAGTGGCGTCGTCCGCGCGGCGTTGCCACGACTGCGCGACGTACAGCGGGTCGCGCACGATAAAGACAAACTTGGCGTCGGGAAAGTTGCTGAACACGGCGCGATAGAACCGGAAGAACTGCGGGTACTTGTCGCCGACGAACTTCGCCGTGTCGAACTTGGCCTTCGCGCGCTCGTAGAACTTCGCGGCCTCCGCGTTGACGGCGGGGGCGAAGTTGGTCTGGTTCGGCTGAAAATCGAAGAAACTCTTCGCCTCGAGCATGGCCGGCGTGATCTGTCGCGTATGGCCGACTACGCCTTTGTACCGTTCCAGCCCGATGACGATGCCGGGGTGCAGATTGAGCAGGCGAGTCAGCGCCGTCGTACCCGAGCGAGGACAGCCGCATACAAAGAGATACATAGCGTTTCAGATCCTGTCGCCCAAAGTCATCTAGAGGCCGTATCGTTTGACCCAATCGACAGCCGGTCCCCCGAACATGGCCGCGCTTGCCTTGACCTCGGAGGCCAGATGCTCGACCAGTACACCCTTGGCCAGGGGGGTAAGTTCCAGCTTGTGCTGATCGGACTTGCGGTTGAAAGCAGCATCGAGGTCGCCGCTCGATTTCGCCGGATCGCCGCCCAGAAACAAGAGCACATCGCGACGGACACGGTCCGGTTCCGATCCGATATGGTCGAGAAAAAAGTAGCGGATCTGGTCGGGGGGCACGTGCCGGGACCAGCGAGAATAGATTTCTGTACCAAACGAGCGGCGTCGTACACCCGGCATGTCAAGGTACAGGCGCAGTTCTTCAGGATCCCGTGTCGTGCCTATATCCAGCTTACCGCGGCGATGGGCCATCGAAATCTCCGACCAGGCGCGGGAGATCGGGTCGCGCAAGAGCAGGAGCACCTTCACATGCGGAATTTGTGTGACGATTTGTTCGATCAGGTGCTCTGGAAGCGTACTGTAGGCTGGAGTTACGTCGCCCGACAGAAGCTCCCCCTTGTGCCTGAATAGCGATTTGTATTGCTCAAGATCGATGCCGCGACCACGGCAGGCCTCCGCGTCGCTGAAGAAAGCGAAGTCCCGATCATCGAGAGGCCGCCAGTTCAAACGGCTTCGCTTCCTCGCCAGACGGGCCGGGGAATTACTTGCCAGATTGATGACCTCGGCAAGGCCCTTGTCGGGAAAATCACGATCGAAATAGTGGAGTTCTTTTGCCGGCGGCATCCAAAAATCCGGATGGTGCTGCAACTGATCGAAAAGCCAGCCGGTTCCGGCCTTTTGCATTCCGATACAGATAAAGTCTGGACCTGGATGGGGCTGCCTGTTCAACGCCGCCACACTAGTCTCCAGTTGCACCGAATTCCCGTGATTAGTCGAAGAAGGGTCCACCCAAGCCTCTGTCTTTCTTACCCTGAGGTCCTATCCGCTGCCGTTACGGCTGCAGATAGGCGCCCTCGAGCTTCCTGAGCCGGTTGCAACTCTCTATAGGGCCCTCAGGCCGCATCATCTCCCGAGGACGTTTTCTTGCCGGCCTTTCGGGCCAATTGCTCTGCCGACTTTGGCTCGGCAATCAACTTTGTCAGCGCCTTCAGGCTCTTCGTTGCCGTGTGAAGGGCACGTTCCTTGCCCTCTAGCCCCTTGGCGAGAACAGGAGTAATTCGCTCGTTAATCGCGGCGAGCTCGCTCTTTCCCGTCGGGCTGAGCGCGAATTCGTTGCTGCCGGCGCCTTCTTTCGACCGCGTCTCCGTCGACGATTCCGTGACCGTCAGGTAGCCTGACTTCTTGAGTGTCTCCGTCAGCTGATAGACACGCTGCTTGGTTACGCCCAGGTCCTTGCAGAGTTTCTTGCCCGTTGCTGGGCCATTTGCCAGCTCGTTCAACAAGATCCATTCCGTCAGGCCGATACCAGAGTCCCGAAACGGGCCGTAAGCGGGAAGTCGGCCAAGGAATCGGCTCAAGCCGGAGACGACCGTTGCAAATGTCTCTGCTGTGACCGGAGGAGAAGCATCCTTCTTCTTGTCCTTCTTGTCGCGCGTAGCCGCATCACTCATGACTTGGACTCCTTGGTAGGTCGGCACGACGGATAATTCAGCGTGCCATTGCAGTCAAGGGCCTTGACCGCCAATGCGCTGCCGCCCCCTGCCGTCTGGATGTCGAGTTTCTGTATCCTGAGATCACCCTGGGTTGAGCGGAGACGCGAGTTTCATTCGCTGATGGCGGGGCGCTTTTTTGCAGTACACAATGGCAGGAGCGCAACGTGCTTCCACGCCGTGGACGCTTGTCGCCGCCGCTCGCCGTCAACCGGCAAGACAACCGTGGCGCGTCGACGCTGACGGGTCTACTGTCAGGCTGCCACCGACTGCAAACCTTATTGTGGCAATTGGAGCGCACATGAACGGCGACGACATCCTCCTCGGAACAGACGGCAATCCGGGCGCGATCACGCGTGTGTCGACAAACTCCGCCGGCGTGGCGGCCGATCGGTCGAGTACCGACGCGAGTTTCTCGCCCGACGGTACAAAGGTCGTCTTTGCAAGCCGCGCTACCAACCTCGATGGCCCGGAGAACGGGGGCGTGGTGGACGTCTTCATCAAGGATCTGGTGACCGGCGAAGTGACTCTGCTCTCGCGCAATGCCGGTGGAAAGCCTGGAAACGACCGGTCGCTGGAGCCGGCATTCTCGCCGGACGGCACGAAGGTCGTGTTCGCAAGCGAGGCATCAAATCTGGTTCCAGGCGACACCAACGGCGCCAGGGATATCTTCATCAAGGATCTGGTCACCGGCGAGATCAGCCGGGTGTCGAACGACGCCGCAGGAGTCGAGGGGAACGCCAAATCCTTCAATCCGGAGTTCTCGCCGGACGGCACGAAGGTCGTGTTCTACAGCTGGTCGTCCAACTTCGCCGCAAACGACGACAACGCTCTGCGCGACATCTATGTGAAGGACCTGGTCACCGGCGCCGTCACGCTGGTGTCGCAGAACGCAGCGGGCGTGGTCGGTGACCGACAATCGACCGAGCCTGTGTTCTCGCCGGACGGCACAAAGATCGCCTTTGCAAGCTGGGCGTCGAACCTGGTGCCCGGCGACACGAATGGCGAACAGGACGTCTTCGTCAAGGACCTGATCACCGGACAAGTCATCCGCATCTCGACGAACGCAGCCGGAAAGCAGGGGAACGAAGAGTCGGGGCAATACTATATGGGGATTGCCTTCTCTCCGGACGGGACGAAGGTCGCGTTTGCGAGTGAGGCCGACAATCTGGTTCCCGGAGATACCAACGGGGTTTCTGACATATTCGTAAAGGACCTGGTGACGGGCAGCGTGATACGCGCATCGACGAGCGCCTCGGGACAAGAGGCCGATGGCGAATCTGCCGAATACAACGGCAAGCTCGCCTTTTCGCCCGATGGCAACAAGCTCGTGTTTACCAGCCGGGCCACCAATCTCGTACCGGGCGACACCAACGGCCGTCAGGACGTCTTCGTCAAGGATCTCGTGACCGGGGCCATCGAGCGGCTGTCGACCAGCGCCGACGGCGTCGAGGGGCTTGATCGCTCGTCCAAGGCCAGCTTCTCGGCCGACGGGACGTACGTAATATTCCAGAGCGAGGCTGAAAATCTGGTGCCGGGGGGTACGGAAGGCCAGACCGACATCTTCATCAAGGCCGTCACCCCGAATGGAGCCGATGTGCTCGACGGGCGCGCCGGCGACGATCAGATCTTTGGGAGCGGCGGCAACGATGTTCTCACTGGCGGCAAAGGCAACGACCTGCTTGACGGCGGCGAGGGCTGGGATACCGCGGCATACGGCAAGGCCAAGTCGGGCGTTTCGGTGAGCCTTGCTATTGCCAGCGCGCAGGATACTGGAGGCGCCGGAATCGATACACTGGTCAGCATCGAGAGCCTCACCGGCTCCGACCACGCCGATGCGCTTACAGGATCGGACGTCGCCAACACGTTGAACGGCGGCGATGGCGACGACACTCTTGAGGGTCTGGGCGGCAACGATGTCCTCCTCGGCGGAGCGGGCGACGACCTGCTCGACGGTGGCGACGGTGTCGACACGGCGAGCTACGCGGGGGCAGCGGCCGGCGTGGAGGTCGATCTTGGCGTCGTCGGCGCACAGGACACCGGAGGTGCGGGTGTCGACACGCTTCTCGACAACGAGAACCTTATAGGGTCTCTGTTCGACGACGTCCTTCGCGGCAGCACGGCAGGCAATCGATTGATTGGCGGCGCCGGCAAGGACATGCTCTACGGCCTCGAGGGCGACGACATCCTGCTGGGTGGCGCGGAGAGCGACATCCTCGAAGGCGGCGCGGGCGACGACTTCCTCGACGGCGACGAAGGCTATCGCGACATGGCGTCGTATCGAAGTGCGACGTCGGGTGTAACGGTAAGCCTCTATCACGAGGATGACGGGCCGCAGCATACCGGCGGCGCCGGAACGGATAGGCTCGAGCATATCGAGGGGCTGATCGGGTCGGCTTTCAACGACATTCTGATCGGCGGCTACGGGGCGAACTACTCCTACGGTGAGGACGGCGACGACATTGTCGAGGGTCGCTCGGGCGACGACTGGCTGTGGGGAGGGGCCGGCACGGACGACGTGCTCGGCGGCGCCGGCGACGATTGGCTTTGGGGCGACGCCGGCGACGACAGGCTGGATGGTGGTGCCGGCGACGACATTCTGCGCGGCGGTGCCGGCAAGGACCTCATGATCGGCGACCTCGGCAACGACACGTACTACGTCGATGCCGGCGGCGATGTCATCCTCGACAGCGGCGGCATCGACACCGTGTCCGCATCGATTTCGTTCCGCCTCGGCAGCGCTCTCGAGAATCTGACGCTGACCGGCACTGAGGCGATCGACGGCAATGGCAACAAGGCCGACAACGTCATCATTGGCAACGCGCAGGCCAACGTCCTGTCCGGCAAGGGCGGCACCAACACCCTGACCGGCAACGGCGGCGAGGACACTTTCGTCTTCGACTCCTCGCTCGCCGAGGGCGCGACGCTGACCACCATCACCGATTTCACGGTAGGTGCGGACGCCATCGCGCTCAGCCGCAACATTTTCACCGGGATCGGTGCCTCCAGTGTGCTGGCCGAGGACCGCTTCACGATCGGTACCGGCGCGCAGGATGCAGACGACCGCATCATCTACGATCTTGCCACCGGCGCCCTGTGGTACGACGCCGACGGCACCGGGGCGCAGGCGGCAACGCACTTCGGAACGCTGACGCCGGGCCTCGCGCTCTCCGCCAGCGACTTCACCGTCATCGCTTGATCCGCGGAGAAGGGCGGCTGCTCGCGTCGCGTCATAATCGAGTGCGAGCGAGCCCGCTCATTTTGCCCCGGTGGTAGATGCCCACCGCCCGGCCACCAGGCCGGGCAGGGGTCTGGACATGCGAGGCGGCGGTCAACCCAGGCAGCCCCGACCAGACCGAATTTATCTGAGCTGCAACCGCCTTCGCGATCCGTCGAGGGGGAGCCTGCGTCACAGCGCAGGGACTTTGCCTTTCCTTCGCAATGTTGCCCCGATTTGGCAGTTAAGGGACTTTGATGGGGAATGCGGGTGCGGGCTGGCGGCCTGGAGACTGGGGAAGGGACGTTTGCGATGGCCATTATCCACGGCAACAACAAGGACAACAACCTGACGGGGACGGCCTCCGACGACACGATATACGGTCTAGCCGGCAATGATACGATAGCAGGTAACACGGGCAACGATGTCTTATCGGGCGGCTCGGACGCAGACGCCCTCCGTGGAGACGCCGGCGACGATCGGCTAATCGGCGGAGCCGGCGACGATCTGCTCGACGGCGGCGACGGCGACGATCTCGTCGACTACAGTTCCGAAACGGCCCCGGTTGTGGTCGACCTCGCCGCCGGCACGGCGAGCGGCGCCGATATCGGCCGCGATACGCTGGTGTCGGTCGAGCGGGTTTCTGGTGGCTCGACAACCGATATGCTGTTCGGCGACGGTGGGGCAAACATCCTGTACGGCGCCTCGGGCAACGACAGCGTTTCGGGCGGCGGCGGCAACGATCTGCTGTTCGGCGAGTCGGGCGCAGACGAGCTGAAGGGCAACGCTGGTGATGACGTGCTCGACGGCGGCGCGAGTCCGGATCGCCTGTTCGGCGGCGACGGCAACGACACGCTCGTCTCGAACCTGTACGGACGCTCCTTCTGGACGGGGGAGTACTTCAACGGCGGTAATGGGGTCGACACGCTCGACCTGACACAGGACAGCCAGTCGACACTCGATCTCGGTCTTGGCACCAACATCACGCAACTTGTCGACTTCCGAACCGTCTACACAGTGACCGATCAGGTGTCCGGCATCGAGAGTGTGATCGGCACCGCCCACGCCGATTCCCTCACCGGCGACGACAACGCCAATGCGTTCGAGGGGCGCGCCGCCGATGACAGGCTGAACGGCAAGGGCGGCGACGACCGGCTGGACGGCGGCGACGGGAACGACGTCGTGAACGGCGGTACCGGAGACGACACGCTGATCGGCGGCGTAGGCGTCGACACGGTCGATTTCACCGGGGACAGCAACGGCGTGGTCGTCAACCTTGCGCAGGGGACGGCCAGCGGTGCCGCGAGCGGTAGTGATTCTCTTTCCGGTTTCGAGAACGCACGGGGTGGCGCCGGCAACGATTCGTTGCAGGGCGACGGCGGCGCCAACGACCTCGAAGGCGGCGAAGGAAACGACATTCTCGCGGGCGCGACCGGCAACGACACTCTGACCGGCGGCGACGGCAACGACGAAATCAAGGGCAACGACGGCGATGACCTGATCATCGGCGGCACCGGCGAGGACGAAGAACTCGGCGGCGACGGCAACGACACCGTGACAGGCGGTACGGGAAACGATCAGCTCAACGGTGGCGTCGGCATCGACCTCGTCGACTATTCTGCGCAGATCGATAACGTCGTCGTCGAGCTGGGGTTCGGTACGGCTTCGGGCAACGGCATCGGTGCCGACACGCTCGTCAACTTTGAGAATGTGGCCGGCGGACACGGCGTCGACACGCTGGTCGGTGACGTCCGGGACAACGTCATCACCGGCAATGGCGGCGGCGACGTGCTGTATGGCGGCTCCGGCAACGACCTGCTGCGGGGCGGCGAGGGCGACGACGTCCTCGGCGGCGATCCCGGCCTCGACATCCTCGACGGCGGGGCAGGCATCGACACCGCGGACTTCATCTTTCAGACGGTCAAGGTGGCCGTCGACCTGGCGCAACAGAAAGCGAACGGGGCCGGGATCGGCAACGACAAGCTGTACGGCATCGAGAACGTGATCGGCGGCCAGGGCGACGATTCGATCAAGGGCACCAGTGCGGCGGGCAACGTGCTGAGCGGCGACGGCGGCGACGACGCGCTGATCGGCGCCGGCGGCGACGACACGCTCATCGGCGGCGACGGCCGCGACAATCTCAAGGGCGGGCAGGAAAACGACACGGTGATCGGCGGCGCCGGCAACGACCGCGTGCGCGGCCAGGACGGCAACGATCTGCTGGTGGGCGGCGCGGGCGACGATCTGCTGAGCGGCGAGGCCGGCATCGACACGGCCGACTTCTCCGACGACGGCGCCGGTGTCGTGGTCAACCTGCTGCTGGGCACGGCAGTCGGCGCTGCCACCGGCAAGGACACGGTGACCGGCGTCGAGAACGTTGTCGGCGGTACCGGCAACGACCAGATGTCGGGAGACGAAGGCATCAATCGCCTCTCGGGCGGCGCGGGCGACGACGCGCTCCACGGCGGCGGCGGCAACGACACATTGGTGGGCGACGACGGGCAGGACCAGCTCCACGGCGGCGTGGGCAACGACACCCTTGTCGGCGATTCCGGTGACGACCTTCTCGACGGCGGCGCCGACAGCGATACCGCCGACTACGGCGCCCAGACGGCGGCGGTCGCGGTCGACCTCGGGCTCGGCACGGCGAACGGGACGGGCATTGGCAGCGACACGCTGCAGGCCATCGAGGCGGTCAACGGTGGCGCGGGCGATGACACCCTAGTCGGCGACACCGGCGACAACCTGCTGCGCGGCGGCGCGGGCAACGATCTCGTGCAGGGTGGAGACGGCATCGACAGCCTGGAGGGCGGCTTCGGCGACGATACCCTAGCGGGCGGCGCGGGCGACGACAACCTGCTGGGCGGCGACAACAACGACGTGCTGGACGGCGGCGAGGGGGTGGACATCCTCCAGGGCGGCGCCGGCGACGACATCCTGGTTGGCGTCTACGGTGTCGACCAGTTCTATGGCGGCATTCTCTCCGGCGAACCTAATTTCGGTCTGGATACGGTCGACTTCTCGGCAGCGACGGCAAGCCTCGTCATTGCGCTGACCGGAAACGCCACCTTGCACGGGATCGACAACGTTACGGCTGGAGGCGGCGACGACCATTTGACCGGTGACAGCAGGTCAAACGTCCTTGTCGGCGGTGCCGGCACTGACCTGCTCGAAGGCGGGCTCGCCAGCGACACCCTGGTTGGTGGTACCGGCAACGACACGCTCGACGGTGGCAGCTCGTTGGACCGGGCCGACTACTCGACGGCCGTTTCGGCCGTGACGGTGGATCTGGGAGACGGAAAGGCGAGCGGCGCCGATGTCGGCTTCGACACGCTGATCGGGATCGAGAATGTCGACGGCGGCGCCGGTAACGATTCGCTCACGGGCGATACCGGGGCCAACACGATCCGCGGCGGCGTCGGCAACGACAAGGTGATTGGCAAGTCCGGGGCCGACCGGCTGGAGGGCGGCGCGGGCAACGACAACCTGGATGGCGGCGGTGACAGCGACCAGCTGTTCGGCGACGAGGGCGACGACAGGCTTTCCGGCGGCGACGGGCAGAACATCTTGCAGGGTGGTGCTGGCAACGACGAGCTGATCGGCGGCTCTGGCGTCGATACCCTGTTCGGCGGCGCTGGCGCCGACCGGATCACGGGCAACGGCAACGGCGATATCCTGGGTTACACGGCCGATCTCGGCGCGACGCAGTCGACGAGCCTCGGCTACGACACGGTGGTCGGCTTCGATGCTGCGAGCGACAAGTTCGACCTGTGGTTCCCGGTAACCGGGGTCGACGCGACAGTGGCTGGCGGCAGCCTGTCCGACGCCAGCTTCGATGCCGACCTTGCGGCGGCGCTGAATGCCACCGCGCTGCTGACCAACCACGCCGTGCTGTTCAACC
>JAHCJV010000119.1 GCA_026126105.1 Enhydrobacter sp. | reverse complement strand
CGAGCATGCGCATCGTGGCCGACATCATCGAGCACACCGCGCAGCACATGCCGAAGTTCAACTCGATCTCGATCTCCGGCTATCACATGCAGGAGGCCGGCGCGACGCTGGTCCAGGAGCTCGCCTTCACGCTGGCCGACGGGCTCGAGTATGTGCGCGCGGCCAAGGCCAAGGGCCTCGACATCGACGCCTTCGCGCCGCGCCTGTCGTTCTTCTTCTGCATCGGCATGAACTTCTTCATGGAAGTGGCCAAGCTGCGCGCCGCGCGCTTCCTGTGGGCCGAGCTGGTCCAGCCGTTCGAGCCGAAGAAGGCCGATTCGCTGTCGCTGCGCACGCATTGCCAGACTTCGGGCGTGTCGCTGACCGAGAAGGACCCCTACAACAACGTCATCCGCACCGCCTACGAGGCGATGGCGGCGGTGCTGGGCGGCACGCAGTCGCTGCACACAAACAGCTTCGACGAGGCGATCGCGTTGCCGACGCCGACCTCGGCGCGCATCGCGCGCAACACGCAGCTGATTCTGCAGCACGAGACCGGCGTCACCAAGGTCATCGATCCCCTGGCCGGCAGCTACTACGTCGAATCGCTGACGGCGAGCCTGATCGCCGAAGCGCGCAAGCTGATCCACGAAGTCGAGGCGCTGGGCGGCATGACGAAGGCTGTGGAAGCCGGCATGCCCAAGATGCGGATCGAGGAGGCCTCGGCCCGCCGCCAGGCGCGAATCGACCGCGGCGAGGAGATCGTCGTCGGCGTCAACAAGTTCCAGCTCAAGGAAGAAGCGCCGATCGAGATCCTCGATGTCGACAACGAGAAGGTGCGCGAGTCGCAGGTCACGCGGCTCACCAACATCCGCAAGACGCGCGACGAGGCCAAGTGCGTGGAAGCCTTGAAGACGCTGGGCGAGGCGGCCCGCAACGGCACCGGCAACCTGCTGTCGCTGGCGATCGAGGCAACGCGCGCGCGTGCCACGGTGGGGGAAATTTCCTCGGCGCTCGAGGGCGTATACGGTCGTTACCAGGCAACGATCCGGTCGATTTCCGGCGTGTATGCGGGCGAATGGGAAGGCGATGCGGGGCTGGAGCGCATCCGCACCGACATCTCGGGCTTCGCCGAGGAAGAGGGCCGGCGGCCGCGTCTGATGGTCGTCAAGATGGGCCAGGACGGGCACGATCGCGGCGCCAAGGTCATCGCCACCGCCTTCGCCGATCTCGGCTTCGACGTCGATATCGGGCCGCTCTTCCAGACGCCGCAGGAGGCGGCGCGTGCGGCGATCGAGAACGACGTGCATGTGATCGGCGTGTCGAGCCAGGCGGCCGGGCACAAGACGCTGGTGCCGCAGCTCATCGAGGAACTCGCCAGGCAAGGCGGATCGGAAGTGCTTGTCGTGGTAGGCGGCGTCATCCCGGCCCAGGACTACGACTTCCTGAAGAAGGCCGGCGTCGCGGCGATCTACGGCCCCGGCACCAACATCCCGGCGGCGGCGGCGGAGATCCTTTCGATCCTGCGTCAGAAAAACCAGAAACGCGCGGCATAGGCTGCGGCGCGCCTGTCTGTGCCGCGCTTTCAAGGCAAGACTATTTGACCGTCTCCTGGAACTTCAGCAGCCGGCCGCGCAGGGTACCGAAGCCGGTGGTGGCCTCGAGCTTGACGGGATAGCGGAACTGCGTGTCGTCGAGCCGCGCAAGCCAGATCCTTATCGGCCGCTCGCGTTCCGTTTCGGCTTCCTTAGGGGCGTCGTAGAATTCGCCGGCGATCCGCTTGGTGTAGATTTCGCAGACCAGCAGGTCGCTCTTGGCCTGCGGCACGCCAGCGGTCGCCGGCGACTCGGTGCCGACTTTTCGCAGGATGACGTCAATGCGACGCTTGCCGTCGTTCGACGGCACGGTGCGGTCGCACGCCGCATCGCCGGCCGCGCCAACCGACATCGCGGCCGACAATGGGTCGAGCGATCCGACCCGCTGGTCGTCCGGGATGATCTGGTCCGGTTTGGGCTGCCACTCGGGCTTGTGCTGTTCCTGCAAGGACCCGCCCGGACCGTACGTTGCGACCCATGTACGCGGCTTGTCCCCGACCATCAGCGACAGCGACCCCCCGCCGGGCAGGACGCCATTCGACGAGAATCCCCCCCATGCACGGTTGCGGCCGTCATAGTGGATCGTGACGGCGCGCATCATCCCTTCCTTGAAGGTGTGGCTCTGCACGTCATAGCGGTTGCCGGTGAATGTGCCCTTGAAGTCGATGCGGAAGCCGGTGAAACCCAGGAAAGTCACGTCATAGCTGACTTCAACCTGTCGCGTCTGCTGGGCCAGCGCGACGTTGGGTGCGGCGCAACACAAACAGACACCAACAAAGGCCCTACGAAAACTCATGAAAACGTTCTCCATTAAGGGACTTACGTCGGGCTGGCCGTCACGATAGAAGGCCCACGCCCCCCACGTCACCTGCCATTAGCGCCGAACGGCCTTCTCATGTCGCCCCCGGTCAAAGACCGTCCCCCTGCCATCAGCCTCGACCGCTCGAGCGCCGCCCTGGCAACCCTTGGCCGCCATTTGTGGCCAAAGGGCGAATGGACTCTGCGCAGCCGTGTCGTCGCAGCCGGCGTGCTGCTGGTGTTGGCCAAGGTGACGAACGTTTACGTGCCGATCCTGTACAAGGAGGCGGTCGACATGCTGGGCGACAAGGCCCAGGTCGTGGCGGTGCCGATCGCCCTGATATTGGCTTATGGCTTCGCCCGCGTGCTGGCCCAGGCCTTCGGCGAGGTGCGCGACGCGATCTTCTCGCCGGTGGCGCAGCGTGCGATCCGCAATCTGGCGCTCGAGGTCTTCGACCATCTGCATGCGCTTAGCCTGCGATTTCATCTGGAGCGTCAGACCGGCGGGCTGAGCCGGGTGATCGAGCGCGGCACTCAGGGTATGGACTTCCTGATTCGCTTCACGACGTTCAACATCATCCCGACGCTCATCGAGATCGCGCTTGTCGGCGGTATCCTCTGGCACCTTTACGACTGGCGCTTCACGGCGGTGACCCTGGGCATCATCGCCCTCTACATAGCCTTCTCAGTCATTCTCTCGGAATGGCGCATCAAGTTCGTGCGCTCGATGAACGATGCCGACACGGAGGCGAACGCCAAGGCGATCGACAGCCTGCTCAATTACGAGACGGTGAAGTACTTCGGCAACGAGGCGCACGAGGCGCGGCGCTACGACATCGGGCGGCGGCGCTACGAGACTGCTGCCATCCGTTCCGCGCGCACCCTGTCGCTGCTCAACGTCGGACAGGGCGCGATCATCTCGCTCGGCCTGGTCTCGGTCATGGCGATGGCCGGCTCGGGCGTGGTCGACGGCAGCATGACGCTCGGCGACTTCGTGGCGGTGAACACTTTCCTGATCCAGCTCTACATGCCGCTCAACATGCTGGGCTTCGCCTACCGCGAGATCCGCAGCGCACTGGTGAACATGGAGATGATGTTCGGGCTGCTCAGGATACCGGGCGAGATTGCGGACAAGCTAGGCGCGCCAGCGCTCAACGCGACCGGTGGCGAGATCGTGTTCGACCATGTCGACTTCCACTACGAGACGTCGCGGCCGATCCTGCACGACGTCAGCTTTCGCGTCGCGCCCGGCAACACCGTGGCGATCGTCGGATCGAGCGGTGCCGGAAAGTCGACCGTGTCGCGCATCCTGTTCCGCTTCTATGACGTTGCCGGGGGAAGCGTGCGGATCGACGGCCAGGATATCCGTGACGTCACGCAGAAGAGCCTTCGTGCGGCGATCGGCGTGGTGCCGCAGGACACCGTGCTGTTCAACGACACGATCTTCTACAATATCTGCTACGGCCGGCCCGACTGCACGCGCGAGGAGGTCGAGCAGGCGGCGCGGCTGGCGCGCATCCACGACTTCATCATGGCCTTGCCGCTCGGCTACGAGACGACGGTTGGCGAACGCGGCCTGAAGCTGTCCGGCGGCGAGAAGCAGCGTGTGGCGATCGCGCGCACCATCCTGAAGAATCCGCGCATCCTGCTGTTCGACGAGGCGACCAGCGCGCTCGACACGCGCACCGAGCAGGAGATCCAGCGTTCGCTCGAGGAGGTGAGCCGCGGTCGCACCACCGTGGTGATCGCGCATCGCCTGTCGACCATCATCAATGCCGACGAGATCGTCGTGCTCGACCGCGGCCGCGTCGCCGAGCGCGGCCGGCACGCAGAGTTGCTGGCCAAGGACGGCCTCTACGCCGACATGTGGCGCCGCCAGCAGGAGGCGGCGGCTGCAGTCGAACGCATGGTCGAGCCGCCCGAGCCGCCGTCCTTCCGCGCGGAAGGGCATCTTCGTGTCGCCGAGTAGCGCCAAAGCCGCCGGTTCCTGGCGTACGCTGCTCCCGGTCTTCGCCGCCTGCGCTGCGATCGGGCTGCAGGCCGGCATCGGCATGCCGCTCGTGCCGCTGGCTCTCGAGCAGCAGGGCTTCGACAAGCTTACGATCGGCATCGTTTCCGCCGCGTGGCCGGTCGGCATGCTCGCCTTCGGCACGCGCATCCCACAGCTTGCGTCGCGTTTCGGGGCGGTGCCGGCCATCATCGGCTCGGTGGTTGCCGGTGCGCTGCTCAGTGTCGCCTACACCGTCACCTCCGGCCCGGTGGCGTGGGCAATGCTGAGCTTCCTGCACGGCGTCGTCGGCGGCGTGCCATGGGTCGTGACCGAGATCTGGATGAACGTCGTCGCCGAGGAGAAGCAGCGCGGCCGCGTCATGGCCATCTATGCCGCCATGGTGGCGCTCGGCATGGCGCTCGGGCCCGTGGTGCTCCAGGTGGTCGGCGTCTATGGGCCAGTGCCGTTCCTGACCGGTGCGGGACTTTCCCTGCTGGTGGCGCTCCCGCTGCTGCCCTACTGGCATACCGCCCCCCGAATCCGCATCGACGCCACGAGCGGCTTCGCGGCCGTTATCGTGGTGGCCCCGCTCGCCTTGTTCACCGCCTTCGCCTGCGGGCTGGGCGAGCAGGTCGCCTTCAGCTTCCTGCCGGTCTATGCCGTCGGCGCGGGCGTGTCGGCGGAGACTGGGACGCTCTGGCTGTCGGCATTTGTCGTCGGCAACGTCGTGCTTCAGTGGCCCATCGGATGGCTGGCGGATCATGCCGATCGGAGACTCGTGCTGGCCGGTTGCACTTTCGCCAGCACCCTGCTGGTGATCGCCCTGCCGCTGGTGCCGGCGCAGTCGCCCGGTGTCATTGCCGTGGTGATGCTCTGGGGCGGCATCTCCTTCGCGATCTACCCGGTCGGGCTGGCGCTGCTCGGCCAGCGTTTTCGCGGCGGCGACATGGCGCGCGCCAACACGGCCTTCAGCCTGATCTACATCCTGGGCGGGCTGGTCGGCCGGCCGATCACCGGCGCGGCGATGGACGCTTTCGGGGATCGTGGCCTCGGCTGGACGCTGGCGGTGTTCTACGTCGCGGCGTGCATCGCCGCGGTCGTCGCCTGGCGCCGTGCTCCGACGTGACCATGGCGGCCGGCTGGCGGCCGCTGCTGCCGATCTATCTGACCTGTCTGGGATATGGCGTCCTGGCGGGCACTGCGATGCCGCTCGTTCCGCTCGCGCTCGAGCATCGCGGTGTCGATACCATTACCATCGGTCTGATCGAGGCGGTGTGGGGCATCGGCATGATCGCCACCGCGCATCGCATTCCGGCGGTCGCCGCGCGGGTCGGCCCGGTCCGGCTGGTGCTCATCGCCCTGTTTTGCGGCGCGACCCTGGACGTGACCTTTGCCTTCACCGAGGGCCTCGCGCTGTGGTTCGTGCTCAGCTTCCTGTCGGGCATGGTGAGCGGCGTGCCGTGGGTGATCAGTGAGATCTGGATCAATATCGTGGTCGACGATCGCCAGCGCGGCCGGGCAACCGCGCTCTATTCGGCGTTGATGGCAATCGGCCTTGCGATGGGGCCGCTGGCGCTGCAGGTCGTCGGCGTGTACGGACCAAGACCGTTCCTCACCTGCGCCGCCTTTGCCTTGCTGGTCGCGCTGCCGATGCTCCTCGTCCGCCAGGTGCCGGCCATCGCGCCGCACGCCGAAGGAGGCCTGAGCAAGATCCTCCTGATGGTGCCGACGCTGCTGATCTGCGCGCTCGCCTGCGGGCTGGGCGAGCAGGCGGCATTCAGCTTTCTGCCGATCTATGCCTTGAAGGCGGGTGTCCCGGCTGAGACCGGCGTGCTGTGGCTGTCGGTCTTCGTGATCGGCAACATCGCGCTGCAATGGCCGATCGGCTGGGTTGCCGATCATGTCGATCGACGCATCGTGCTTGCGGCCTGCGCGTTGATCAGTGCCGCGCTGACCGCGACCTTGCCGGCGATCGACGCGCATTCCCCGGCGATCCTCGTCGTGCTGGTCTTATGGGGTGGCATCTCGTTCGCGATCTACGCCGTCGGCCTGGCGCTGCTCGGTCAGCGCTTCAAGGGTGGCGACATTGCGCGAGCCAATGCGGCGCTGACCAGCGTCTATACGCTGGGCGGCATGGTCGGTCCGCCTGTCGTGGGCAGCGCGCTGGAGGTGGTCGGCCGGCCGGGCTTCGGTCTCTCGCTTGCGGTCGTCTATGCCGTTGCGGGCGTCGGCGCCTTGCTGGCGTTGCGTCGGCCGGGCTGATATCTCTCCCGCCGATGAGCGACCCTCTGCTCGAGCCATTGCTCGCCGGCGACCGCCGCGCGCTGGCCCAGTCCATCACCCTGATCGAATCGACGCGCGCCGATCATCGCGCGCGCGCCGATGCGCTGCTCGCCAGCGTGCTGCCGCACAGCGGCAGATCGGTTCGGCTCGGCATTACCGGAGTGCCCGGCGTGGGCAAGTCGACCCTGATCGAGCGCTTCGGGCTGTCGCTTCTGGAGAGGGGACGTTCGCTGGCGGTGCTCGCGATCGATCCCTCGTCCAAGCGCGGCGGGGGCTCGATCCTGGGCGACAAGACGCGCATGGAGGAGCTTTCGCGGCGCATCGGGGCATTCATTCGTCCGTCGCCCGCGGGGTCGACCTTGGGCGGCGTCGCACGCCGCACCCGCGAGGCCATGCTGCTGGTCGAGGCTGCGGGGTTCGACACGGTGATCGTCGAGACGGTCGGTGTCGGGCAATCCGAGACTGCGGTCTCCGACATGGTCGACATGTTCATCGTGCTACTGCTGCCCGGCGGCGGCGACGACCTTCAAGGCATCAAGCGCGGCGTGATCGAGCTTGCCGACCTGATCGTGGTCAACAAGGCCGACGGTGACCTGAGGGCCGCGGCCCAGCGCTCGGCCGCCGACTATCAGCATGCATTGCGCATGTTGCGCTCGCCGACCGCCGGGTGGACGCCGGAGGTTGCGACCTGCTCGGCCCAGACGGGCGAGGGCGTCGCGGAAATCTGGGACGTGGTCGAGCGCTTCAACCAGGCGGTCGGTGCCGCAGGCATCGCTCGTCGCCGCGCCGAGCAGGCGCGGGCCTGGATGTGGAGCGAGGTCGGCGAGACCCTGCTCGCCGAATTGCGCAGGCATCCGGAGGTGAAGCGGCTGGTTGGCGGTCTCGAACGCGACGTCGAGGCGGGGCGTGCGACACCGGCCGCCGCGGCGCGTCGTATGCTAGAAGCGTTTCATGGCCGCTAAGTCCTTCGTCCGTCGTGCCCGGCGGGCCGCCGCCGAGAACGAGCTGCCGTTCTGGAAGCGCAAGACGCTCGCTCAGATGACCCGGCAGGAGTGGGAATCGCTGTGCGACGGCTGCGGCATGTGCTGCACCAACAAGCTCGAATACGAGGGCACGGGCGAGATCGTCCAGACCGATACCTGCTGCAAGCTGCTCGATCCCAAGACGGCACTCTGCAAGGACTACAAGAATCGAAAGAAGATCGTGCCGGAGTGCATTCAGCTCACCCCGAAGGTCGTTGCCAAGATGGATTGGCTGCCCAAGACCTGCGGCTACCGCCTGGTCCATTTCAAGCAGGACCTCTATTGGTGGCATCCGCTGATCTCGGGTGACCCTGAAACCGTTCATCAGGCCGGAATCTCGGCCCGGGGACGGGTCATTCCGGAGGATCAGGTCGAGGATATCAGCGAGCGGGTGGTGGATTGGCCGCTCTAGCGCGGCTTGACGAGACGGCATCGCGACCCTAAAAAGCCGCCCTTCCCGCCCTTCCGGCGGGATCGTTTTTTAGCGGAATAGCCATGCCTCGTCGTTGCGCCCTGTCGGGCAAGGCCGTCCAGTACGGCAACAATGTGAGCCACGCCAACAACAAGACCAAGCGCCGGTTCATGTCGAACCTGCAGGTCGCTTCGGTCTTGTCCGATGTGCTGGGGCATTCGATCCGTCTTCGGCTCACGCCGCGCGGCATGAAGACGATCGAGCATAATGGCGGCATAGACGCCTATCTCCTGGGCACCAACGACAGCAAGCTCACGCCGGAGATGACCGTGCTGAAGCGGCGCGTCGTCGCGGCCAAGGCGAAGAAAGACGCCAAAGCCGCTGCAGCCGCCTAGCTCGTGCCTCAACACGTCAGCTGCGTGTACCGCGTGCATATTCAGCTGACGTCTCAAATTCAGGTGTTATTGGGCTATCGGCTTCGCCGTTCGTGAATTACCTTCTCCGCCCACTGCAATAAGTATGTGGGGAGTAGGGTGATGGCGAGTTTCACGGTCACGAACCTCAACGACAGCGGCGCCGGCTCGCTTCGAGCGGCAATCAATGCGTCGAACGCGGGACCTGCCGGGGTTGCCAACACCATCAGCTTCTCGCCCGGGCTGACCGGCACCATCAATCTGACCAGTGACTTGCCGGCGATCAGTCGTGAGACAGCGATCGTGTCGGGCAGCGCGACGACCGGAACGGCGCCGACAATCGGCATAAATTGCAACGGGCATGCCGGCCTCGTGTTCGCGGCCGGCTCGGACGGCTCGCAGCTCGTCGGCCTGTCGGTCGGCAACGCCGATGGCCACGGCATCACGCTGAAAGCCTCGAACATCACGCTGAACAACAATTATGTGGGCGTGGCACTGAACGGGGCCGAGCTCGGCAACAGCGGCGACGGCGTCTATGTGTCTGCGACCTCGTCGGGCAACAACATTGGATACAATCCCGACGGCACCAACACCGTATCGAACGTCATCTCGGGCAACGGGGGCAACGGCATCAGCCTGCACGGCTCCCTCGGCAACACCATCGTGTCGAACCGGATCGGCACCAGCGTCGACGGCACGACCGCGATGGGCAACGGAGGCAACGGCATCTGGGTGACCGACCGCTCGAACGGGAACACGATCGGCGGCGATGTAATCGGCGTGAATGCCGAGGGTGAGCCCAACGATCCGACCAACGACAAAGGCAACGGCGGGCCGAACGGCACCCAGGTCATCGTTGCGCCGCCGCTCGGTAACCTGGTCTCCGGCAACGGCCAGAACGGCATCCTGATCGACAAGAACTCGGAGAGCAATCTCCTGGAGGGCAACTTCGTCGGCACCGACGTCACCGGCAATGCCGCCCTCGGCAATGCCATCGACGGCATCGCCATCAACGGCGCCAACCAGAACAGCCTTATCGGCTGCCTCTTCGAGGACAATCCGTTCGTCTATTACAACGTGGTGAGCGGCAACGGCGCCAACGGGCTGCACATCACCGACTCCGACAACACCACCGTCCATGCCAACTTCTTCGGCATCGGCGCGAACAATGCCGTGACGGTCGGCAACGCGCTGAACGGCATCCTGGTCGACGGCTCGTCGGCGAACACGACGGTCGGCGGCGTGATCCCGCTCGGCAACGTCTCGGCCGGCAACGGCCAGAACGGGATCGAGGTTGCAGACACCGCGAGCGGCTTCACCACGTTCAACACCTTCGGCGGCCTGTTCGCCTTCTACGGTGCTGCGCCCAACGGCAACGATGGATTGCTGATCACCTCGACCGGCGGCAATCATACGGTCCGCACCAATGTGTTTTCGGGTAATGCCAACAACGGCATCGAGATCGGCGGCGACGCCTGGGGCGTGACGATCGTTCCCAACATCGTCGGCCTGGATACGCGCGGCGACGCTGTGCTGGCCAACGGCAACAACGGTGTGCTGGTCACCGGCACCGCGCACGGCAACACGATCGGCGGCGTCGGCGCTTCCCAGGGGTCGGTGATCCGGCAGAACACATTCTCGGGCAACGTGAACTACGGCCTCGCCATCACGGGCGAGGCATACAACAACATCGTCTTCTCGACGGCGATCGGCACGGACATCCAGCAGATTGCCGCGCTCGGCAATGGCGCGGGCGGCGTCCTGTTGACGAGCTCCGGCGGCGGTAACGTGATCGGAACGCCGCAAATCTCCTCGACCCCGTCGCCATCGCCATCCGATCAGTACAACATCATCAGCGGCAACGACGGCAACGGCATCACACTTGGTCCCGATGCCAACAGGGACAGCATCGTCAATAACTGGATCGGGCTCAACATCGACGGTCTGCTGCTGTTGCCAAACACGGGCGTGGCGATCCAGGACGACGGCACATCCAATCTCATCTACGGCAACGCAGGCGTCGTGATCGTCGGCTCCGGCCAGAGCGCGACCGGACTGTTCGTGACGGCGCCGACCACGCTGGAGGTTTATTCCGGCGGCAAGGTCAACAAGACGACGATTTCCGCGGGGGCGATGGAGGTCGTTTCGGTCAACGCTATCTCGAACAATACGACCGTGTTGGCGGGCGGCGTGCTCCAGCTTCTGGGTGCTTCGGCGGGTGGTGCCGTCCTTGGCGGAACCACGACGATTCAGGATGGCGGGTCGCTCAAGGCCTTCGGCCTCGGCATCGCGAGCGGCGCGGCGCTCTCGCAGCAAGGCGGCTCGATCCTTGCGGGCGATGTGGTCGCCAACGGCAAGATTGCTGTCGCCCGCGGTACGTTCGATGCGGCGAGGCTGAGTGTCGGCACCACGTCGAAGGGCGCCTTCAGCCAGACGGGCGGAAGCGTCTCGATCGATGGAAAGATTGCGATCGCAGGGAGCGCCGGCAGCGCCTACTCGCTGGTCGGCGGGACACTGACCGCGGCTGCCCTTTCGGTGGCGACAGGGGCGAAGTTCGCCCAGAGCGGGGGCGCAGCGACGTTCTCGACCGGCTTGAGCGCGAGCGGAGCAATCTCGCTCGCAAGCGGGCTTTTGACTGCGGCGAAGCTCGGGATAGCAGCCGGCGGATCGTTCACTCAGAGCGCAGGCAGCACGACCGTGTCGGGCGCCATCGTCAACAACGGATCCATGTCGCTTTCGGGCGGCCTCTTGAGTGCCGCTTCGCTCGCTGTCGGCACGTCGGCACCAAGCGATTTCGCGCATCGCGGCGGCAACGCCGCCATCGCTGGCAGGCTCGCCATCGCCGGTGCGGCCGGTACGGCGGGCAGCACCTACACGCTGAAGAAGGGCACGCTGACGGCGGCCACGCTCGCCGTTGCGGAAGGCGGCACGTTCGCCCAGAGCGGTGGCGGCGCGACGTTCAGTGGGGCTGTCAGCAACAACGGGGCCATGAGCTTGAGCGGTGGCATCTTTGCAGCGGCGTCGCTTGGCGTCGGCACTGCGGCTGGGGGCACCTTCACGCAGTCCGGCGGCACCGCGACGCTCATTAACACGCTCGCGGTCGGAGGCTTCGCCGGCAGCTTCTACTCGCTGCAACATGGGACGCTGACGGCGGAGGGGCTGTCCATTGCAGGTGGTGGGAAGTTCGTCCAGTCGGGTGGCACCGCGGCCATCCTCGGCTCGGTCGTGGACAATTCGTCGGTCACATTGGCCGGAGGCAAGTTCAGTGCGGCGTCGTTGGGCATTGGCATGACGGAGGAAGCGGCCTTCAGGCAAACCGGCGGCGAAGTGGCGATAGCCGGCGGCATCTCTATTGCGGGAGCATTTGCCGGCAGCAACTACATCCAGGAAGGCGGCATCCTCGGGGCTGCAAATCTTTCAGTTGCATCTGGCGCAACGTACGTTCTTAGCGGCGGGAGTGCAGGATTCTCCGGGGAGATCGTGAGCAACGGCACTATAAAGGTCCGCAACGGCGCCCTGGTAGCCGACGCGCTCAATGTCGGCGTCACGAGCCGCGGCGTGTTCACGCAAACCGGGGGGACGGTCGATATCGCCGGCGCGATCACCATAGACACCGCCGGAAGCGGCGCGGACGACAGCGTGCTCAACTTGAAGGCCGGCACGATCGAAGCGGGCAGCCTGGTTATCGCCGACGGCGGCAGCTTCTCGCAGAGTGGCGGCACGGCCGTGATCGAAGGCGATGCGATCAATCGTGACCTGCTCTCCGTCACCGGTGGCGAGCTGTCCGTAGGCGGCCAGCTCCGCGGCACCGGCGCCATCTCGCTCGGTGCTGCGACGTTACATGTCGATGGCGCGGTGTCGTCAGGTCAGGCCCTGAAATTCAAAGCGAACGTCGCGAGCTTGCTCGAACTCGGCGATGCCAACACGTTTCGTGGCACCGTGGCCGGAATGAGCGGCGACGATGCCATCGACCTGCAGGACTTTGCCTTCGCCCATACCAGCATCTTGAGCGTAAGCGGTACGGGTGCGGCCGACACCTACACCACCGTCAAGCTGACCGACGGCCTGCAGACGGCAACAATCGCGCTGTTCAATCAAACGGCGCAGCAATACGGGCTCAGCGCCAGCGACTACACCTTGAAGAGCGACGGTCAGGCGACGCCGGGCACCCTTTTCGAGCTGGCCCCCGGCTTCCCGACCTGAGCGCAGGTAGTGCGGGCGTTCAGCGCGCCTGCAGCGATTTTGCGCCCGCCTCCTGGAGCGCGCTTTGCACGCTCCCGGACCGGTCGTCTCGGCAGTCGACCGACACCTCGATTCGCCCTCCGAGTTCGGGAGTGCCTTTTTTCGCGACACCGGGATGACCGCTCTCGACGTCGGCGCCTGCCGCCTTGGCGCCGGAGGAATTGGCTTCGCCGCGGGCGCGGATGAAGACGTCGGTTCGCTCGATGCCGTACTCCTGAACCAGATGCTCGACAGCCAACTCGGCTTCGCGGCGGGTTTCGAACTGGGCGACGATGGTGCGGTCCATAGGTGAGCTTCCTGGCTGTTGCGTTCCTGCTAGATCAACTGCAAGGAACCGCCGCGGTTGCCGCCTGCATCCCAAAAGCTGGCGGACGCCCTACTTCTCGAGCTCGAACAGCAGCAGCAGATTGCGCTGCAAGGTATTGAAGTTGTCATCCGAGATCAGCCACAACAGCGTCTCACCGCGAGGCCCCTTCGTGGCCGCGATCCCCTCCAGATTGTCGACCGCTGCCGGGGGGACCAACCGCGCCAGCTCGCGGGCGTGAACCGTGGCGCCGGGTCGAAGGTCGGCGGCCTCGACCCGCATCACGCGGACGCGCACGCCTCGTGCCATGTCAAAGGCGCGCTCGAGCAAGACGAATCCTCCGCCGGGCAGCGACGCCATTGCCGTCGGACTGAAATCCGGAATCGTCGCGTACCGAAAGTTCTGCCAGGAATAGCGGTTGTCTCCCGCAGGTTGTCCGATCCAACCGACCACCATTCCGGGTGCCGTCGAATAGTCCTCGCTGATCGCTGCGATGCGGCCGTCCGGCAACAGCGTCAGCGCTTCGACACCACCATTTTCCGGTTGGCGCGAGAAGTCCTCGGGTAGGTTTATGGGCACCGGCGTGCCGTCGAGCGTCGGGTAGCGCCAGATGCGCTGGTTCCGCTCGAACGAGACCAGCCATGAACCGTCGGGCATCGCAGCGAGACCTTCAGCGTCGGTCTCGACCTTGCCGGACAGAGGCCTGCCGTCGAGCCCCCGCAGCGAGCCGATACGGGCGCGGTCGAGACCGATGAGATTGCCCGAAGCGTCCTGGCCGATTGTCGCGGTAAGCCAGCTTCCAAGGTCTGAAATCGCCGTCAGGGTGCGGCCGTCGGGCGAGACGTGAAGATCAGACCAGCCACCGAAGTTCGGCGAATCGGCTGTCATCGAGATACCGCCGCGCCAGACAAGCTTGCCGATCGTGCGGAGCCCAGGCTCGTCGAGCTTCAGCAGCAGCGGCTCGGATCGGATCGTAATGTCGAGCGGCTGGGCGCCGACCGGCGAGGGCGGCGGAACACCCGCGCAGGCCGCGGCAACGAGCAGGCAGAAGCCGAGGAATGAGCGGAGGGCAGGGCGCATGGGCCGTGCTTGTATCATGGTGGGTATTCGTATTGCGAGCGTCGCGCGCGCCCATCCTCATGGGCGTGCCCCGATCTCGAGGCCGAAAGGTGCGAGGAACTTCCTAGGCGGCGCGCTTGCCGCCGCCACCCTTGGAGCCCTTCGCCATGGCGCGGCCGGTCCGCTTGGTCTCGCGCGCGGCGCGGATGTCTTTCACGTCCTCCTCATCGAACAGCGAGGCGAGCTGTTCCATCATCGTGCCGCCGAGCTGGTCGGCGTCGACGATGGTGACGGCGCGACGGTAGTAGCGCGTGACGTCGTGGCCGATGCCGATGGCCACCAGCTCGACCGGCGAGCGCGTCTCGATCCAGTCGATCACGTCGCGCAGGTGGCGTTCGAGATAGTTGCCGGGATTCACCGACAGCGTCGAATCGTCGACCGGCGCGCCGTCGGAGATCACCATCATGATCTTGCGCTCTTCGGGACGCGGCAGCAGGCGGTTGTGGGCCCACAGCAGCGCTTCGCCGTCGATGTTCTCCTTGAGAATGCCTTCGCGCAGCATCAAGCCGAGGTTCTTTCGCGCGCGGCGCCACGGAGCGTCGGCGGGCTTGTAGATGATGTGACGGAGATCGTTCAGGCGCCCGGGATTGGCAGGCTTGCCGGCACCGAGCCATTGTTCGCGGCTCTGGCCGCCCTTCCAGGCGCGTGTCGTAAATCCGAGGATCTCGACCTTGACGCCGCAGCGCTCTAGCGTGCGCGCAAGGATGTCGGCACTCATCGCCGCGACCGTGATCGGCCG
>JAHCJV010000118.1 GCA_026126105.1 Enhydrobacter sp. | reverse complement strand
CTCGAACATGTCGCGCGCCGAGGGATGCGGCCCCGAGTGCAGCGTGCCGTGGCCCTCCGCCTCCTTCTGCACGGCGATGACGGTCGACCAGGATCTCGGCCTCGGCCTGCCGGTGGCGCTCCTCCGACCAGGCGCCGCGGCGGATCAGGTGGTTCCTGAGCCGCAGCACCGGGTCGCCGAGGGGCCAGGCGTCGGACTCCGCCTTGGGCCGGTAGACCGAGGGATCGTCGGAGGTCGAATGGGCGCCGACCCGGTAGGTCACGTGCTCGATCAGGGTCGGGCCGAGATTGCGCCGCGCCCGCCCGACCGCCCAGCGCGCCACGGCGTGGACGGCGAGATAGTCGTTGCCGTCGACGCGCAGCGCCGGGATGCCGAAGCCCAGGCCGCGCGCGGCGAAGGTGCCCGAGCCGCCGCGCGCGATGCCCTGGAAGGTCGAGATCGCCCACTGGTTGTTGACGATGTTGAGCACCACAGGCGCCTTGTAGGTCGAGGCGAAGACCAGGCCGGCGTGGAAGTCGGATTCCGCCGTCGAGCCGTCGCCGATCCAGCCGGCGGCGATCTTGGTGTCGCCCTTCATGGCTGACGCCATCGCCCAGCCGACCGCCTGGATGTACTGGGTGGCGAGGTTGCCCGACACGGTGAAGAAGCCGTGCTCGCGCGACGAATAGAGCACCGGCAGCTGGCGGCCCTTCAGCGGATCGAGCTCGTTGGAATAGATCTGGCACATCATGTCGAGCATCGGATAGCCGCCGGCGATGAGCAGCCCGGCCTGGCGGTAGGTCGGGAAGTTCATGTCGCCGGGCGCCAGCGCCTTGCGGAAGGCGCAGCTGACGGCCTCCTCGCCCATGTGCTGCATGTAGAACGAGGTCTTGCCCTGGCGCTGCGCCATCTGCATGCGGGCATCGAAGGCGCGGAGCGTCATCATGTGACGCAGCCCCTCGAGCAGCTCCTCGTTGCTCAGGAGACCCGCCCAAGGCCCGACCGCCTCGCTCTCGCGGTTGAGCACGCGGATGATCGAGTAGGCGAGGTCGCGGATCTCCTCCGGCGCAACATCGACCTCCGGCCGCCGCACCTCGCCGGCGCGCGAGATCTTGACGTCGCTGAAGTCGGGCGTCCCGCCCGGCCGCACCGCAGGGGCGGGAACGTGGAACGAGAGGCGGGTGGGATCGGACATGCGGGGCTCCCGGGCGAGGGTCTGTCCGGAGAGTATCTGTCATTTGATGGCCGAACCACGACGTTGGGCGAGCAGGAATCTCCATGCCTCGCGACGAACAAGCAGGCGACAGTGCGAGAGATGGGAACCGGGTTCGGTGCACGGCGTTCCCCCTCAGCACCGGGCTAATGCGTCCGGCACAACCGCCCAACGAGAGGACGCGGGAAATGCTGAAATGGGCTTTGATCTTCTTTCTCGTCTCCCTCGTGGCGGGCGTGTTCGGCTTCACCAAGATCGCCGCGGGTAGCGCCACGATCGCGAAATGGCTGTTCTTCATTGCCATCGCCATCTTCATCCTGTTCCTGGTTCTCGGGCTGCTCGCCGGCGAGGTCGTCTTGTAGCCCTGCACTGCGCGCGCGATCCGGGATCTGGTGCCGAGCCGGCAGCGGTCGCGCGCTTCGATTGCAGGGGATCGGTTCGCCGACAGCGTGTGCTGGAACTGGCCGGACGAAGCCCGCGAGGCCGTATTTCCGCAGATCGTGCCGGTGGTGCTGCTCCATAGCGAAGCCGCGACGTGCGGACGCTGCCGCGGCGTCAAGGCGCCGGGTGACGCGGACGGCTCGACGCGAGCGGAGGCGGGGATGGCGAGCGATGCCGCGATGCTGAAGGAGCAGGCCCGCCGCGCCGATCGATCGGGGCAGGGTGAGAACTTCCTCGCTCCGACGCGGGCGTTATGAGAGCCGACGAGGGGACGGGCCGCACGACTGTTGCGGATCAGTGCGTCACGATCGACCTTGGAGCGAAAGATGATGGAGAAGGCGAGTATAATGGTTGGCAAATGCTACCGCGACGATGACGGCGTGGTGTATCGCGTGACTTCCCATGATCCCCGGACCGTCCAGTTTGTCGCGCATGGCAGGCTCGATGCAGGTGCGGCGAGCGGACAGCAGGGCACCGAGCCTTGGGAAACCTTTCTGGAGAAAGTGCAAGGAGAGGTCGCCTGCCCGTAGGCGTGACAGTGAGCACACGCGGCCCTTGAAAGGAGAGGTCCGGGCGGGGACCCAGGCGGAGCGTCGAAAGACGGGATCAACTCGCGCAACGAAATCGGGTGCGGAGCCGTTGATAGGGGACACCCACACAGAGAATGGAGAGAATGCGATGTTGAAGCCTATCGCCATGGCCGCGCTGCTGGCCACGTTCGGATCTGCCGCCGCCTACGCCCAAACCGCGACTCCTGCGCAACCCCCGGTCTCGAACCAGTCTCGTGCGGGTGCAATGCAGGCCGACGTCAGCAATCTGATCGGCCGCAACGTGCAGAACATGCAGAACGAGACCATCGGCGAGATCGAATCCATCTATCTCGGCAAGGACGGCAAGGTGGACAGCGTCGTGCTCGGTGTCGGCGGGTTCCTCGGCATCGGCGAACGCGAGGTGAGGGTGGCCTGGCGCGATCTGAAGATCAGCGATGGTGGCGACAAGGTCACCGTGAACATGAACAAGGATCAGGTCAAGGCGCTGCCTGCCTATCGCTATGCCGATGCGAAGTATCGCGGCAACGTGTTCAGCGATACCGGCGTGCAGTCGCGCGATCGCACGGTCGTGAACACTGCCGACCGCACGACCCGCCCGACGGTCTCGACCGTCTCGACCGGCGACTTCAATGCCGAGGGGCAGATGTCGGCCAATGCCGTCATCGGCGCCTCCGTGAAGAACGCGAGCAACGACACGGTCGGCACCGTCGAGGACGCCTACTTGAACAAGGATGGTACGATCGAGAAGCTCGTCGTGTCGGTCGGCGGCTTCCTCGGCATGGGCACCAAGAACGTTGCGGTCGACTGGTCGGACATCGACTTCGGCCGCGACGGGAAGTCGGTCGTGCTGAAGACCACCTGGACGAAGGACTCGCTGAAGGCGATGCCCGACTACAAGTACGAGCGGCGCGTACCCGCGCGTACCGCCGGCTGATCGGACTTTCCAGGCAAGAAAGGAGCGGGCGCCCGAGGGGCGCCCGTTCTGCTTCGAGGCGACGTTCGGCAGGGCAAAGCTAGATGACCCGGAAGTCGGCGGCCGTCAGGGCAGGGGTGCCTGCAACCGTCGCGAACTGCGTTGACCCGCCGGCGTTCGCGCCGTTGCCGTCGTAGAACAGCGCTCCGGTGGCCTGGTCATAGACGATCTGCGGGCCGCTGCCGGTGGCGCTGCCGATCGCGAACTGCGAGGCGGCGAGCTGCCCCAGAGACAGCCCCTGGAAATAGTTGGTCCGGTCGAGCTCGAAGAGATCTGAACCGGAGGCGAAGTCGGCGACGAAGTCGATGTTGTCGCCGGCGCCGAAGGACGAATCGAAGATGAAGGTATCGGCGCTGGCGCCGCCGGTCAGCTGGTCGTTCCCGGCGCCGCCGTTCAACCGGTCCTTGCCGTCTCCGCCGGAGAGCGTGTCGCTGCCGTCGCCGCCGAGCAGTACGTCACGGCCGTCGCCGCCGTTCAAGGTGTCGTCGAACGCGCTGCCGAACAGCCTGTCGCCGTTCGCCGACCCCGTGATGCTGACCGCCGATGTCAGCCCGCCATCGCGGATCTCGACGGAATTCTGCCCGCCGATTGCGGTGGTGAAGTCGAGGGTGCCGCCAGCCCCGCGCAGGGAGAAGGAGATCTGCATGTCGGGCGCCGCCAGGCCGGCGGTGTAGTAATCGAACGAGGCGAGCTGGGCGACCGTGCCGGAAAGAAACCCGTAGTAGGTGTCGAGTCTCTCGACGTTCTTGAATGCGAACTGTCCGAGATTGGTGGAAAAAACGACATCGGTTCCCGCGCCGCCGTCCACGCTCCCCTGGCTGCTGCCCGGGCCGTCGATCCGGATCGAATCGTCGCCATCTCCCGCCTTGATCACCGCCCTCTGGCCGGTGGTTACGATCGTGTCGTTGCCGCCGCCGGCATTGACCCGGTCGTCGCCGGTGCCGGTGTCGAGAAAGTCGTCGCCGTCGCCGCCTTCAATCGTGTTGTTCAGCTCGTTGCCCGTCAGGGCGATCCCGGCCGTCCCGCGAACCCGCAGGATCTCGATCTCCTGGCCCGCCGCCAAAGTAAAGCTCACGCTGGCGAAGAGCGTGTCCCTTCCTTTCGATGCTGCCTCGATGACCTCGTCGTCGAAATTGTCGACGTAATAGACGTCGTCGCCGCCCCCTCCCGCCATGGTGTCGGCACCGCCGAGACCATCCAGCCGGTCGGCGCCCTTGTCGCCCTCCAGGGTGTCGTTGCCCGCCTCGCCGATGAGGTAGTTGCTGAGCGCATTGCCTTTGAGGGTCAGTCCCGCAGAGGAGCGGGCCCGCAGGGTCTCGATCTCCTGGCCGGCTGCCAGCGTGTAGTTCACGCTGCTTCGCACCTGATCCGATCCCTGACCGGCGCCCTCGATCACCTGGTCGCCTACATTGTCCACGAGGTAGATGTCGTCGCCGTCGCCGCCCGTCATGATGTCGGCGCCGCCCCGACCGTCGATGAAATCGTCATCCGGCGTCCCGTTCAGCGTGTCGTTGCCATTCGTCCCGATGATCGACGCCATGTCTTGTCTCCGTACGAGCTCCCGTCGCACCGCCAGCCTTTGGCGCGCGTCATGGTAGTTGACGATCCTACCCGGCTATCGCGTAAGAGTCATGACGGCAAGATGGCAATGCGTTCAGGCGAGTCGGTTGCGGCCAGGTCGATGAAGGAACTGGCGCCGCTAGGCGACCTGGAAGTCGCTGGCTGCCAGCGAGGCCAGGCCGGGGAGGCGGGCCACGGCGACGGCGTCGGCGCCGTTGCCGCCGGTGGCGTCCCAGTACAGCGTGCCGAGGTTGGGGCCGGCCGTGTCGAAGATGAAGTAGCCGTCAGTTCCTGCGCTGGTTGCCGCTGCCGTCCGTGGCGCGTTCACCACGGTCGGCGGGAAGCCCGCGACCAGCCCGCTGCCGAAGCCGGCGGCGGAGACCTCGATCAGGTCGGTGCCCTGCAGGAAGTCGGCGATCGTGTCGATGCCGGACGAGGGCGCGGCGAAGACGAAGGTGTCGGCGTCGTTGCCGCCGGTCAGCGTGTCGCTGCCGGCGCCGCCCACGAGCCGGTCGTTGCCGTCGCCGCCCGACAGGACGTTGGCTTTGCCGTTTCCCGTCAGCACGTTGGCCAGCGCGTTGCCGGTGCCGGCGAGCGCAGTGCCGGTCAGGGTCAGGTTCTCGACGTTCGCCGCCAGCGTGTGGTCGACCGAGGACAGCACCGTGTCGCTGCCTTCGCCATCGTTCTCGATCGTCGTGTCGCCGGCGCCGATGACATAGGTGTCGTTTCCGTCGCCGCCGCTCAGCACGTTGGCCGCATTGTTGCCGGTCAAGACATTGGCCAGCGCGTTGCCGGTGCCGTCGATCGCGTCGGCGCCCTTCAGGATCAGGTTCTCGACATTCGACGCCAGGGCATGGCTGATCTTCGACCGCACCGTGTCCGTGCCCTCGTCGTCGTTCTCGATCACCGTGTCGCCGGCACCGACCGCGTAGGTGTCGTCGCCGTCGCCGCCGGCCAGAACGTTGGCCGCGGCATTGCCGGTCAGCACGTTGGCCAGCGCGTTGCCGGTGCCGTCGATCGCGTCGCCGCCCTTCAGGGTCAGGTTCTCGACGTTCGCCGCCAGGGCATGGCTGACGGTCGAGCGCACCGTGTCCGTGCCCTCGTCGGCCAGCTCCGTCACCACGTCGCCGGCATTGTCGACGAAGTAGAGGTCGTCGTCCGTGCCGCCCGCCATGGTGTCGGCCCCGAACCCGCCGTCCAGGATGTCGTCGCCGCCCAGGCCGTTGATGATGTCGTCCCGTCTGGTCGGCAGCGGCTGGCCCCCGACGGTGACCGGGAACTTCACCGTGTCGTTGCCCGCGGTGCCGTCGATCGTTGCCCCCGGGATGTCCAGGCTCTGCTCGATATCGACGATCGCCCGCCCGAACGAATACCGGTCGAAGTCGCCGTCGGCGTTGGAGAAGGAGCCGGTCTTCCTCCACTGCCGATCGTCGAGCTGCACC
Organism: Enhydrobacter sp.; assembly: GCA_026126105.1. Classification (GTDB taxonomy): domain Bacteria; phylum Pseudomonadota; class Alphaproteobacteria; order Reyranellales; family Reyranellaceae; genus Reyranella. The sequence goes on along the minus strand of JAHCJV010000118.1, from coordinate 9,068 downwards.
GTGTCGCCGGCATCGCCGAACACCGTGAGCACGCGCCGGTTTCCGCTGACCGCGCCGATCCGGGTGAGCACCGCCAGCCTGTCGATCGTCAAGCTGTTGTCGCCGGTGCCCACGAGATCGATGCGCTCGATGCCCTGCAGCCTGGCGGCCAGCAGGCGGTCGGTAAGATCGAGGGTCAGCCCCGCGCCGGCCAGCGCCAGCGTGTCGCTGCCCGAGCCGCCGTCGACCCGCCGGAACGACAGGTCGGCGACCGTGATCTCGTCGTCGCCTGCGCCGGCATGGAACACGTCGGCACCGCCGTTGCCCTCGAGGACGTCGTCGCCAAGCCCGCCGACCATCACGTTGGCGGTGCCGTCGCCGGCCAGCGTGTCGTCGCCGGCGGTGCCAGGGTGGGTCACCTCGTCGGCCGAACCGCCGATCGTGGCCGAGCCGAAGATCACGTAGCTGTCGCCGGCAGCCTCGCGTCCGTCCGCTGGGCCGTCGCCATAGGGTGCCCCGACGATCAGGTCGTCGAAGCCGTCGCCGTTCATGTCCCCCGCCGAGGCGACCGAGACGCCCGACCGGTCGCCCGCCAGCTCGCCATGGATGACGAAGCCGCCGGTGCCGGCGGCGACGGCCGCGAGGTCGACCGTGGCGCCGAACCCGGCCGCCTTGCCGAAGATCACGTAGCTGTCGCCGGCCCAGAAGCGTCCGTCCGCCGGGCCGGCGGCAAGGATCGCGCCGACGATCAGGTCGTCGAAGCCGTCGCCGTTCACGTCACCCGCTGAGGCAACGGACCAGCCCGACGAGTCCTGCACGCCCTCGCCCTGGAGGACGAAGCCCAGGCTGCCGTCGCCCGCGGTGATCGACGCGAGGTCGAGCGTGGCGCCGAACCCGGCCGCCTTGCCGAAGATCACGTAGCTGTCGCCGGCCCAGAAGCGTCCGTCGGCCGGGCCGTCGGCATTGGGCGCTCCGACGATCAGGTCGTCGAAGCCGTCGCCGTTGACGTCCCCCGCCGACTCGACCGAGCTGCCCGACCGATCGTCCAGCTGTTCGCCTTGGATAACGAAGCCCAGGCTGCCGTCGCCCGTGGTGATTGTCGCGAGGTCGAGCGTGGCGCCGAACCCGCCCGCCTTGCCGAAGATCACGTAGCTGTCGCCGGCATAGGTACGTCCGTCCGCCGGGCCGTCGGCAAAGGGCGCCCCGACGATCACGTCGTCGAAGCCGTCGCCGTTCACGTCCCCCGCCGATTCTACCGAGAGGCCTGACCGGTCGTACGCTTGCTCGCCCTGAAGGACGAAGCCCAGGCTGCCGTCGCCCGTGGCGATCGACGCGAGGTCGAGCGTGGCGCCGAACCCGCCCGCCGAGCCGAAGATCACGTAGCTGTCCCCGGCATAGGTACGTCCGTCTGCCGGGCCGTCGGCAAAGGGCGCCCCGACGATCAGGTCGTCGAAGCCGTCGCCGTTGACGTCCCCTGCAGAGGCGACCGAGATGCCCGACCGATCGTCCGCTCGCTCGCCCTGAAGGACGAACCCCACGCTGCCGTCGCCCGTGGTGATCGACGCGAGGTCGAGCGTGGCGTCGAACCCGCCCGCCGTGCCGAAGATCACGTAGCTGTCGCCGGCCAAGCTGCGTGCGTCGCCCGGGCCGTCGGCATAGGGGGCCCCGACGATCAGGTCGTCGAAGCCGTCGCCGTTCACGTCCCCCGCCGAGGCGACCGAGAAACCCGACTGGTCGCCTGCCAGCTCGCCCTGGAGCACGAAGCCCACGCTGCCGTCGCCGGCAGTGATAGACGCGAGGTCGAGCGTGGCGCCGAAGCCGGCCGCCTTGCCGAAGATCACGTAGCTGTCGCCGGCTTGGCTGCGTCCGTCCGCCGGGCCGTCGGCAAAGAGTGCTCCGACGATCAGGTCGTCGAAGCCGTCGCCGTTGACGTCCCCCGCCGAGGCGACCGAGAAGCCCGACCAGTCGACCGTCCGCTCGCCCTGGAGCACGAAGCCCACGCTGCCGTCGCCGGCCGTGATGTCCGCAAGATCGATCGCCATGTTGCCCCCAACACGCGCCAACGCACGTCGCTCGGGTGCTTCGACACGCCGATCGCGCCGTCACAACTTATCGAGTTGACAGAGTGAATGCCAACCCGAAGTACATGTACGCGCGTATCGGACGAAGCAAGTCGGCAGCAGCCGACTCGATCGAGACGGCGCCGCTAGACGACCTGGAAGTCGCTGGCCGCCAGCGAAGCCACGCCGGGGAGGCGGGCCACGGCGACGGCGTCGGCGCCGTTGCCGCCGGTGGCGTCCCAGTACAGCGTGCCGAGGTTGGGGCCGGCCGTGTCGAAGATGAAGTAGCCGTCAGTTCCTGCGCTGGTTGCCGCTGCCGTCCGTGGCGCGTTCACCACGGTCGGCGGGAAGCCCGCGACCAGCCCGCTGCCGAAGCCGGCGGCGGAGACCTCGATCAGGTCGGTGCCCGGCAGGAAGTCGGCGATCGTGTCGATGCCGGACGAGGGCGCGGCGAAGACGAAGGTGTCGGCGTCGTTGCCGCCGGTCAGCGTGTCGCTGCCGGCGCCGCCCACGAGCCGGTCGTTGCCGTCGCCGCCCGACAGGACGTTGGCCTTGCCGTTTCCCGTCAGCACGTTGGCCAGCGCGTTGCCGGTGCCGGCGAGCGCGCTGCCGGTCAGGGTCAGGTTCTCGACGTTCGCCGCCAGCGTGTGGTCGACCGAGGACAGCACCGTGTCGCTGCCTTCGCCATCGTTCTCGATCGTCGTGTCGCCGGCGCCGACGACATAGGTGTCGTTGCCGTCGCCGCCGCTCAGCACGTTGGCCGCATTGTTGCCGGTCAGGACATTGGCCAGCTCGTTGCCGGTGCCGTCGATCGCGGCGGCGCCCTTCAGGATCAGGTTCTCGACATTCGACGCCAGGGCATGGCTGATCTTCGACCGCACCGTGTCCGTGCCCTCGTCGTCGTTCTCGATCACCGTGTCGCCGGCGCCGACCGCGTAGGTGTCGTCGCCGTCGCCGCCGGCCAGAACGTTGGCCGCGGCATTGCCGGTCAGCACGTTGGCCAGCCCGTTGCCGGTGCCGTCGATCGCGTCGCCGCCCTTCAGGGTCAGGTTCTCGACGTTCGCCGCCAGGGCATGGCTGACGGTCGACCGCACCGTGTCCGTGCCCTCGTCGGCCAGCTCCGTCACCACGTCGCCGGCATTGTCGACGAAGTAGAGGTCGTCGTCCGTGCCGCCCGCCATGGTGTCGGCCCCGAACCCGCCGTCCAGGATGTCGTCGCCGCCCAGGCCGTTGATGATGTCGTCCCGTCTGGTCGGCAGCGGCTGGCCCCCGACGGTGACCGGGAACTTCACCGTGTCGTTGCCCGCGGTGCCGTCGATCGTTGCCCCCGGGATGTCCAGGCTCTGCTCGATATCGACGATAGCCCGCCCGAACGAATACCGGTCGAAGTCGCCGTCGGCGTTGGAGAAGGAGCCGGTCTTCCTCCACTGCCGATCGTCGAGCTGCACCGTGTCGCCGGCATCGCCGAACACCGTGAGCACGCGCCGGTTTCCGCTGACCGCGCCGATCCCGGTGAGCACCGCCAGCCTGTCGATCGTCAGCGTGTTGTCGCCGGTGCCCGCGAGATCGATGCGCTCGATGCCCTGCAGCCTGGCGGCCAGCAGGCGGTCGGTGAGATCCAGCGTCAGCCCCGCGCCGGCCAGCGCCAGCGTGTCGCTGCCCGAGCCGCCGTCGGCCCGCCGGAACGACAGGTCGGCGACCGTGATCTCGTCGTCGCCTGCGCCGGCATGGAACACGTCGGCGCCGCCGTTGCCCTCGAGGACGTCGTCGCCCAGCCCGCCGACCATCACGTTGGCGGTGCCGTCGCCGGCCAGCGTGTCGGCGCCGGCGGTGCCAGGGTGGGTCACCTCGTCGGCCGAACCGCCGATCGTGGCCGAGCCGAAGATCACGTAGCTGTCGCCGGCAGCCTCGCGTCCGTCCGCCGGGCCGTCGGCATAGGGCGCCCCGACGATCAGGTCGTCGAAGCCGTCGCCGTTCACGTCCCCCGCCGAGGCGACCGAGACGCCCGACCGGTCGGCCGCCCGCTCGCCGTGGATGACGAAGCCGCCGGTGCCGGCGGCGACGGTGGCGAGGTCGATCGTGGCGCCGAACCCGGCCGCCTTGCCGAAGATCACGTAGCTGTCGCCGGCAGAGCTGCGTCCGTCCGCCGGGCCGTCGGCATAGAGCGCGCCGACGATCAGGTCGTCGAAGCCGTCGCCGTTCACGTCCCCCGCCGAGGCGACGGACCAGCCCGACAAGTCTTGCACGCCCTCGCCCTGGAGCACGAAGCCCAGGCTGCCGTCGCCCGCGGTGATCGACGCGAGGTCGAGCGTGGCGCCGAACCCGGCCGCCTTGCCGAAGATCACGTAGCTGTCGCCGGCAGAGGTGCGTCCATTCGCCGGGCCGTCCGCATCGCGCGCCCCGACGATCAGGTCGGCGAAGCCGTCGCCGTTCACGTCCCCCGCAGAGGCGACCGAGATGCCCGACTGATCGAGTGCTTGCTCGCCCTGGAGCACGAAGCCCAGGCTACCGTCGCCCGCAGTGATCGACGCGAGGTCGAGCGCGGCGCCGAACCCGCCCGCCTTGCCGAAGATCACGTAGCTGTCGCCGGCCAGGCTGCGTCCGTCCGCCGGGCCGTCGGCACCGAACGCCCCGACGATCACGTCGGCGAAGCCGTCGCCGTTCACGTCACCCGCAGGCGCGACCGAGAAGCCCGACCGGTCGTCCGCCCGCTCGCCCTGGAGCACGAAGCCCAGACTGCCGTCGCCCGTGGCGATCGACGCGAGGTCGAGCGTGGCGCCGAACCCGCCCGCCGTGCCGAAGATCACGTAGCTGTCGCCGGCCTGGCTGCGTCCGTCCAAGGGACCATCGGCATTGAGTGCCCCGACGATCACGTCGTCGAAGCCGTCGCCGTTCACGTCCCCCGCCGACGCGACCGAGATGCCCGACAGGTCGTACGCCTGCTCGCCCTGGAGCACGAAGCCCAGGCTGCCGTCGCCGGCGGTGATCGACGCGAGGTCGAGCGTGGCGCCGAACCCGCCCGCCGTGCCGAAGATCACGTAGCTGTCGCCGGCAGCGCCGCGTCCGTCCGCCGGACCGTCGGCAGTGCGCGCCCCGACGATCACGTCGTCGAAGCCGTCGCCGTTCACGTCCCCCGCCGAGGCGACCGAGGTGCCCGCCCGGTCGTACGCCTGCTCGCCCTGGAGCACGAAGCCCAGGCTGCCGTCGCCGCCCGTGATAGTCGCAAGATCGATTGCCATGTTGCCCCCAACACGCGCCAATGCACGTCGTCCAGGCCAGTGCGCCCCCGCGAACGCGCCGCCGCAACTTATCGACGTGACATCGGGACGGGCAACCCGAACTGCACCGAGAAGGAGCTTGACACGACCGTCGGCGGCGGCCTTTCGGAACGCGACGCAGGCGTCGAGTTCGACTAACTCTAGCCTGGGGATGTCGTCATCGCAGTGTTCTTCGCGATGGAGGTCGACTCCTGAAGCATGAAGCGGGCGATGGCCGCGATGTCGCCCGCGACCAGGTCGCCGGCGAGGCCAACCTTTGCCGCGAGATCGGACATCGGGGCGACCTCGTAGTCGATGACGGCGTGCCGGATCTGCGTCACGCCCGCATGCAGCTTGCGCCTGTTGTAGCGTAGTACCGCCTGGGACGGGTGCGAGGCGTAGCAGACCACCAGCAGGACCGGGCCCTTTTCGCGCGACGCGTCGATAGGCTGCGCGCGGCGGCTGTCTTCCGCCTGGAGCCCGGCCTGGCGCAAGCTGAAGGCGATCACGGCGGCGGCGGCGTCATCGACCTCGCCGCGCCCGCCGACGCAATGGACGAGCAGGCCACGCGCGTCCCCGGCGAGGTTTGCTGCTGCTTTCGCCTCGGCGGCCGGCCTATCGCCGCTGGTCTCCGCCAGAAGGTCGAGCACCTCGTCGGTGCCGTCGACGATGATGCCGGTCTGCCTGGCATTCAGCCGGCGTAGCTCGCGATCCCTGTCGGCGAGGACCACCATCCGGCCGAGCGACTCGTCGAGCCCGTGTTCCAGGCCCTTCTCGAGGATTTCCTTCTGGGCGACCGCCGCCGCGTCGACCACCGCGCCGCGGATCAGCCGCCGGTAGATCTGCTGGTACGGCGCCAGCGCCGGCTCGTCACCCAGCAGCACCCGAAGGAAGTGGAGCTGCGGCACGTGCGTGCCCAGCACCAGCAGGCAGACGGTGAGCGGCGTCGCCAGCAGCAGGCCGACCGGACCCCACAGCATGCCCCAGAAGATCGCCGAAAGAATGAGGGCGAGCGGTGTCACGCCGGTCGATTCGCCGAACAGCAGCGGCTCGACCAGCTGACCGACGAGGATATCGAACGCGACGATGAGCGCGAGGACCAGGAGCGGCTGGAGCCATCCGGGCATCACGGCAAGGGCGATCAGCGTCGGCAGCACCGCGCCGAGAATGGCGCCGACATACGGCACGAAGCGCAAGGCGCCCGCCAGCAGCCCCCACAGCAGGGCGTTGGGCATGTCGAGCGCGAAGAGGCCGAGCCCGACCAGGATCGCGAAACCGGTGTTGGTCAGGAGCTGCAACGATAGCAGGCGCGCGATCCGCCCGGCCGCGTCGGCCACCGCCTGCGACGTTGCGTGCACGTCGGCGCCGAACAGCCGCACGACCTTGTCGCTGAGGTGATCGCGGTCGAGCAGGATGAACAGGGCAAGGATGATGACGATGCCGATCGACAGCAGTGGATGGAGGAGTGGCGCAACGAAGGTGGCGACGGAGGCGAGGTTGGAGTCGCTCGTCTGGACACGCACCGCGGGCACCGTGCTGCCGGCCTCGGGCGAGAGGTCCTGGGCGACGGCAGCGGCCATGGACATGAACCGGTTCAGCGGGCCGGCGCCTTCCGACAGCTGGCGCACGTCGCGGATCTTCTGGTGCAGGTTGGTCTGGTAGCCGGCGAGGCTGCCTGCCACCTCCGCAAGCTGGGTCATGGCCAGCACCGCCAGCACGCCGATGCACGCGATGGCGCCGAGCAGCGCGAGGGTGACCGACAGGGACAGGGGCAGCACCCGTCGCAGGCCGTTCACCACCGGGTTGAGGATGAAGGCGAACAGCACCGCGACCGCCACCGGAATCAGGACCGGACGGCCGAAGTAGAGCGCCAGGATCGTCACGGTGGCGATAAAGGTGAAGGCGACGGTGCGCGCCAGGCGCGCATCGCCGTTCTCGCCGAGAACCGGCAGCCTCACGCCGGCACGCTCATGCCGGCATCCTCACGCTGGCCGGCATCCTCACGCTGGCATGTCCGGATGGACGAGGCCGTGAACGAAAGCCAGCTTCTCGAGCGCCGGCGTCGACAGCACGAACGGATAGAGGTCGGGCTGGCCCATCGAACGGTTGAGGCTGTTGAGCGCGATCGTGAGCGGCATCCAGCTCTCGACCAGGCGGTCGAACGGCTGCGCGCGATAGGGATCGAAGTCGACCTTCGCGTCGAGCTCGTCGCCCTCGGCGACCCGCGGTCGCGTCGACAGGCCGAAGGCAGCGGCCGTCTCCAGCGTGTCGATGAGATGCATGTAGTGCGCCCAGGTCTCGGCGAAGTCTTCCCACGGATGCATCGTGGCGTAGGCGGTCACGAAGCTCGTTCGCCAGTCCGGCGGCGCGCCCTGTTCGTAGTGGCGCTGCAGCGCCTGGCCGTAGTCAAGCGTGTCGTCGCCGAACTGCTGGCGGCAGGCGTCGAGCTTGCCGCCGTCCCGCACCAGCCGGTCCCAGTAGTAGTGGCCGATCTCGTGACGGAAATGACCCAGCAGCGTGCGGTAGGGCTCGTGCATGGCGACGCGGCTCTTCTCGCGTTCGGCGTCGTCGGCTTCCTTGAGAGCGATGGTGATGAGGCCGTTGTCGTGCCCCGTCATCACCCGCGGCCCGGTCGGCTCCAGCGCGTCGGCGAGGAAATCGAAGGCGAGGCCGGTCTCCTGCTGCTCGAGCTTGGTCACCAGCGGCAGCTTGAGCCGCAGCAGCGAATAGAACAGGCGATGCTTGGCCCATTCGATCTTCCGCCACTTTTCCGCGTTCTCCTCCAGGCTGATGTCCGGAATGATGCGGTTGTGACGGCAGCACAGGCAGAGGGTGCCTGGCGCATCGGCTTCGATCAGCCAGTTGCAGCTGCCGTGCGCGGCATTCTCGCAAAGGCGGAAGAGCTTGCCTGGCGCGGCCAGGGCCTTCCAGGTGTTGTCGCCTTCCGGTCCCTCGGGCTCGATCGCCGTCACGGTCGTCGCGGCCGCCAGATAGGCGAGCCGATGGCCGCATTTCTCGCACAGGGTGTTCTCGAAATGGACGATCTGACCGCAGGCCTGGCACTTGAACAAACGCATCTGCTTCCCCGACTCTCAATCGTCGTCGCGATTGGTGAAGCGCGCATTGCCCAATCCGGTGCCGATCGTCATCACGCCCCAGTGCTGCACGTCCTTCATGTTGGGCACCTCGCTCAGGCCCTGGACAACCGCGTCGTTATGCATCTGGACGACGATGTCGTGACTGCCGATGCGCGGCAGGCGCTCGAGCAGCGCCGCCGGAAGATGAAAGCCGTTGCCCTCCCAGTTGCCCGGCAGGTTCTGGCCGCCCTTGAGGATCGTGCCGTGCTCGTCGATCAGGCCGGGGCAGCCGATGCCGACGAACGGCGCGAGCTTCATCTTCTCCTTGGCCGCGCGCTCGATCAGCTTGGCGACCATGTCGGCGATCCGGTCGATCGCCTCGTCGCGGGTCGGCTCGTCGTCGCGGTGCCGCCAGTGCACCCGCTTCCAGACGTCGGCGTCGTCGACGTCGCCGCGCTTGCCGGCATTCAGCTCGACGATGCCGGCCCGCACGTTGGTGCCGCCGATGTCGATCGCCAGGATTGCGTCGTGGCCGGCCAGGATCCACGCCGGCGCGAGCTGAACGGTGCCGATCAGCCCGGCTTCGTCGGGATGGTGCTCGATCCGGCAGAGCTCGAGATCGATCCCTCCCGTCTTGAGCAGAATCGAGGCGCGTCCCATCGCCAGCTCGCCGATGCGGCTGTCGATCAGGCCGC
>JAHCJV010000117.1 GCA_026126105.1 Enhydrobacter sp. | reverse complement strand
GCGGCGAGAACGTCTATCCGCGCGAGATCGAGGAGTTCCTGTACCGCCATCCCAAGATCCAGGACGTGCAGGTGATCGGCGTGCCCGATCCGAAATACGGCGAGGAGATCTGCGCCTGGATCAAGCTCCATGCCGGCCAGAGCGCGACGCCCGAGGAGATCCGCGACTTCTGCAAGGGCCAGATCGCCCACTACAAGATCCCCCGCTACATCGAGTTCGTGCCTGAGTTCCCGATGACCATTACCGGCAAGGTCCAGAAGTTCGTCATGCGCGAACAGACGATCGGCAAGCTCGGATTGAAGGCGGAGAGAACGGCTTAGGAGGGCCTCGTCTCTGGGTCGAAACGGCGCATCGGCTCGACATAATTTTGCCGGGCCGCGCATGCTATCTGTCGAGGCATGCCGATCTACATGGAGATCTCGAAGCTTCATCGCACCGTGACCATCGTCGCACGCGGCCAGCTCACGCCGGACGAGATCATGGGCGCTGCCAGGCAGCTTTTCGACGCCCAGGTGCCGCACTTCGCCAAGCTGATCGACGTTTCGGGTGCGAGCGCAGAGGTAGGCCCCGAACAGGTGCAGCAGATCGCGGATCTGTTTCGAGGCGGTGACGTGAAGCGTGGGCCCGTCGCGTTCCTGGTCAATCCCGACAAGGGCCAGTTCGCACGTGCCTTTGCGGCGACGGGGACCGAGCGGCCGGTGAGCGTGTTTAGGAGCTTGCGCGAGGCGCGAGCCTGGCTGGCGGGCATCGACGAGAGCCAGCGCCGTGCCGATGCCGGACCGTACGAGAGCTCACCCTGGTCCGATCCGCAGCGCGAAGCCGTGATGTTCCGCCGCGGCCAGAAACGCGAGCTCCCTGTCGGCCGCAGCCGTCCTTCCTACGCAGCCTGAGAAAGCATTCTGCAAGGAGCTGCGCGGTGGCTGCAACACGCCCCGTGTTCACGTCTGCGCCGTCGCGCGCCACGTTGCCGGCGGTGAGCCGAAGGCGCGCGAGAAGGCTCGGTTGAACGCCGCCTCGGTCGCGTAACCGGCATCGAAGGCGATGGTCGCGATCGTTTGCGCTGTCGTCTGCAAAGCCACGCTCGCCAGATAGAGGCGCCAGTCGCGCACATATCTGATCGGCGAGGTGCCGAGCATGGTCTGAAAGCGCTCGGCCAGGACGCTGCGCGACATCCCGGAAGCGGCCGACAAATCCTCCAGCGACCAATCGCGCTTCGGGTCGTCGTGAATGAGCGACAGGCATCGCGACAAAGGCGGGTCGGCAAGCGCTGCCAGCCAGCCGACCGCGCGCGGTTCGGCCGAGATGATCTGGTGGCGGAGAATCTCGATGAGGATGATCTCGGTCAGTCTGGGCAGCATCGAGACCCCGCCGGCGCGCGGCCTGTCGACTTCGTCCGCCATCTGCCGGATGGTCGCGCGCAGCCAGTCGCCGTCGTTCGCGCCGCGCGTCCGGATATGGATCAGCTTCGGCAGCGCCTGCCGCAGCGGCGCGAAATTGAGCGCCTCGCATTGGAGATAGCCGCACAGCAGGCGCGCGCCGCACCGCCCCTCGCCGTAGCGCAGCACCGGAATCTGCCGCCACGGCTTCGGCGGCAGATCCTGCGTCGGCGCGATCAGCCTGCCGCCCGACCCCACGCCGACCGCGTGCCCAGTGCCGAAAGGAAAGACGACCACGTCGCCCGACTCGAGCGTTCGTCTCAATCCCTCGATCTTCAGCCAGCACTCGCCTTCGACGAGGATGTGAAACGGCATGGTGCCGCTAGAACTGCCCGACATCTGGGCCATTCTCGGCGTGGCGTCCGTCTCCCACGCACCTTCGGGCATCAGGCAGAACTGCAGCGAGCCCGACAAGCGAACCGTGGACAGGAGCGCCGACAGCACGTCGTCGCGAGCGACGCCGCCTGCAGTCCGAGGACTATCGGATAAATCGTCCGGCATTCCGGCCAAAGACGCGGAACACGCGTCCTTCTAGAAAAAATGCGTTCAACTCAACCACCGGAGAATACAATGCAGTCCACAACCGACAAGCTCGTCGTGCTCCTGACGAAGGGTATCGACTCGGAACTCTCCTCCGTCGCGCTCACGATCGCCAATGGCGGCATCACCGCCGGCCTCAAAGTGTCGATCTTTCTCACCAGTACCGCAATCGACCTCGTCCGCAAGGGCGGCCAGCGCCTCACGCAGGTCGCGCCCCTCGAGCCGCTGGCCGCGATGATAGAGGATTTCCAGAAGCGCGGCGGCATCATATGGGCCTGCCCCCCTTGCGTGAAATCGCGCGGCTACGAGCAGTCCGATCTTCTCGACGGCGTCGTCATCGTCGGTGCCAGCGCCATGCACGCCCAGATCAAGGAAGGCGCGGCGACGCTCTCCTTCTGATCCGGTCCGGACGCGGGTCTTTCGGCAAACCTCGATCCAATGCCCTCTAATCCGCCGCCGCGCGTTGCTCGGCGGCGGCGGCCGATGCTGGGCGGTTGGCCTCCAGGAACATCCGGACGTGGCGCACGGCGAGGGGAATCTTGTCGGGCGTGTCCTTCCAGGGATACAGGCTGACCTGCGAGTTGGGTGCGAGCATCGCCACTTCCATCGCCACTTTGTAGGGATGCGGCGGGATGTCGTCTGGAAGCACCAGGATCGGCGTCCGGCAGCTCTTGACGAAGTCGCGCGTCACGGTGAACACGAAGTCGGGGTTGCTGAGATACATCTGCGTCAGGAAAGCGCTCACCTGATCCATCGTGTATTCCGGCCGGCGCTTCACGAACTCCGGTCCCCATGCCTTCATGTTGTTGTCGTAGAACTGGGTCGGCATCTCCTCGCGATGACCGCTGGGCTGGGCGAGCACGGCAGCAACCACTCGCTCGCCCGCGCGCTTGATCAGGTTCCAGATGAACGGCTGCCCGATGCAGTAGCCCAGCACCATGAACTTCCTGATTCCGAGATGGTCCATCAGACCGATATGGTCGTCGGTGAAGGAGTCCCACGGCCGATCGGCCTCGAGCGGCCCGGAAGACTGGCCGGCATTGGCGTTGCGCAGGTCCGCGGCGATGCAGCGGAAGCTGTCGCTGAATTCCGTCAGGGCATTGAACGGATGCGTCGTCGACAGTCCGGCGATGGTGGAGTTCAGGCCGCCGCCCGGGATGACGAGGAGCGGAAAGCCCGAGCCCTTCTCCTCGTAGTGGATGCGGACCGGACCTCTTTCATAGAACGGCATGGCGTTTGCCTCCCAACGACCTGTGATTGCGAACCGTGCCATGCGCGCGCGGCCGGCTCAACCGGAGACCCTATATGCTAGATTTGGACTGAAGCAGCAGGAGGCCGCGTGAACGACGCCCCGCATTCCGACAACGGCGAGACGCCCGAGAAGGACGTTCCGCTGCGCTACGACACGCGGCTGCTGGGCCGCATCCTGGGCGACACGGTCCGTTCGCAGGAAGGCGAGAAGGTGTTCGACCTGGTCGAGCACATCCGGCGCACCGGCGTGCAGTTCCATCGCAATGCCGACGAGAATGCGCGGCGCGAGCTGCAATCCATCATGAGCGGCCTGCCGACCGGCGAGGCGATCCTCATCATCCGCGCCTTCGGCTACTTCTCCCACCTTGCCAACCTCGCCGAGGACCAGCACCACATCCGGCGCACGCGCGCCCATGACATGGCCGAGGCGCCGCCGCGGCGCGGGACAATGGCCTACGCGCTCGCCCGTGCGAAGGACGCCGGCGTCACGCGCGAGCAGCTGGACGCCTTCTTCGCCCGCGCATACTGCGTCGCAGTGCTGACGGCGCATCCGACCGAGGTGCGCCGCCAGAGCACGATCGACCGCGAGCGCGAGATCGCGCGCCTGCTCGACCAGCGCGACCGGGTCAAGTTCACGCCGGAAGAGCTGAACGACAATCGCCGCGCACTCCGCCGCAACGTCCTGACGCTGTGGCAGACCAGCCTGATCCGCCATTCCCGCCTGCGCGTGCTCGACGAGGTCACCAACGCGCTCGCCTATTACGATCACACCTTCCTGGCGGGGTTGCCGGAGTTCTACGCCGACCTGGAGGACCAGCTCGGCGTCGAGGTTCCATCTTTCCTGCGCATGGGGAGCTGGATCGGCGGCGACCGCGACGGCAATCCCAACGTCACCGCCGAGGTGACGCGCGAGACGCTGGCGATGCAGAGCCGGCGCGCGTTGCGCCATCATCTCGAGGAGCTTCATCTGCTCGGCGCCGAGCTGCCGCTCTACGGACCGATGGTGCATGTTTCCGACGCGCTGCAGGCGCTGGCCGACCGCTCGCCCGATACCGCCGACGAGCGCAAGGACGAGCCCTATCGCCGCGCGCTGACCGGCATGTATGCCCGTCTTGCCGCGACGGCCTGGGCGCTCGACAGGCTCGAGGCGCCTCACCGGCCGGTCGGGCCGGCGCCGGCCTACGGGACGGCGGACGAGTTCAAGGCCGATCTCGATACGATCCGCGACTCGCTCGGCGCCGATAATCTCGGTCCTCTCGCCCGCGGCCGGCTGCGGGCGCTGCGGCGCGCGGTGGACGTGTTCGGCTTCCATCTCGCCGAGCTCGACATCCGCCAGAATTCCGACGTGCACGAGAGGGTCATGGCCGAGCTGGTCGAGGCGGCCGGGGCGGGCAAGGACTATGCAGCCCTGGACGAGGCCGCTCGCGTGACCCTGCTGACCGCCGAGCTGGCCAACCCGCGCGCCCTGGCTACGCCGCATAATTCCTATGGCGAGGAGACCGCCGGCGAGCTCGACCTGCTGCGCGTCGCGGCCGATGCCCACCGTCGCTACGGCGCGGCATCGCTGCCGCACTACGTGATCTCGAAAGCCGACAGCGTCTCGGACATCCTCGAGGTCGCCGTGCTGCTGAAGGAGGTCGGGCTGCTGCGGCCGCGCGAGGGCCGGCTCGATGTCGACATCGTGCCGCTGTTCGAGACGATCGGCGACCTGCAGCGCTGCGGCGCGATCATGGAATCGCTGTTCTACGAACCGGCCTACCGCCGGCTGCTCGCCTCGCGCGGCAACATCCAGGAGGTGATGCTGGGCTACTCCGACAGCAACAAGGACGGCGGCTATCTCACCTCGACCTGGGAGCTCTACAAGGCCGAGCTGGCGCTGATCGACGTCTTCCGCCGCCACCGCATCGCGCTGCGCCTGTTCCACGGCCGCGGCGGCTCGGTCGGCCGCGGCGGCGGTCCGAGCTACGACGCGATCCTGGCGCAGCCGCCCGGCGCCCTGCAGGGCGCGATCCGTGTCACCGAGCAGGGCGAGGTGATCGCGGGCAAGTATTCCAACCAGGAGGTCGGGCGCCGTAATCTCGAGACCATCGCGGCGGCGACGCTCGAAGCGACCTTGCTCGAGGCCGAGCGGCCGTTGCCGCCCAAGGCCTACCTCGACGTGATGGAGCAGCTCTCGGCGGACGCGTTCCGCGCCTATCGCGCGCTGGTCTACGAGACCGAGGGCTTCGACACCTACTTCCGCGAATCGACGGTGCTGGAGGAGATCGCGAGCCTCAACATCGGCAGCCGTCCGGCGTCGCGCTCGAAGCGCCGCGGCATCGAGGACCTGCGGGCGATCCCGTGGGTGTTCAGCTGGGCGCAGTGCCGCCTGATGCTGCCCGGCTGGTATGGCTTCGGCACGGCGGTGGCGAAGTGGATCGCGGCCAACCCCGCCGACGGCCTCGCGCGCCTGCAGGAGATGCACGACGACTGGGACTTCTTCCGTACCACCTTGTCCAACATGGACATGGTGCTGGCCAAGAGCGACATCGCCATCGCCTCGCGCTATGCCGAGCTGGTCGGCGACGAGGCGCTGCGCACCTCGATATTCGAGCGCCTGCGCGCCGAATGGCAGGCCTCGATCGATGCCGTGCGGAGCATCCTGCGCGAGCAGGAGCTGCTCGAGGGCAATCCGCTGCTCGCCCGCGCGCTGCGCGGCCGCGTGCCCTACATCGACCCGCTGAACCACGTGCAGATCGAGCTGCTCCGCCGCCACCGCGCCGGCGACGAAGACCCCAACGTGGTCGCCGGCATCCATCTCAGCATCAACGGCATCGCAGCGGGGCTGCGCAATAGCGGCTAGGATGTGCCCCTACAGCAAAAGCAACCACTCATATTCAAGCAAGCGCGGGCCCATGGCTTCCATCACCGGGCCGCGGCAAGTCTTCTCAGCGCTGACGCGGGCGCGGCATCCGATCGTTCCACACGACCCGCACGGGTCGGCGCCGGCGGAGGGCAAGCGGCACCATCAGCACGCCCATCAGGGCCGCCGCGCCGAGGGCCAGAACGAGATAGGTACCGTCCGCCATGAAACTCTCCGTTATTTTATCGCAATCCGTACATGAGGATGCGATTGGCGCAAAACGGTGGCGTCACCGGGTCATTGCAGGGGCGATCCCGGAAGCGGCGCTTCAGCCTTGTCGCAGTGCCTCGGTTCGCGCCGCGTCGAGCGCGCGGCCATCAGGAGCGATTGCGACGCCGTAGTCGCGCTCGGCTGCCTCGCGGCTTACCACACCATCCCGCACATCGCGCAAGACGCGGGCCGGATCGCGCGTCGTCGGGTCGCCGTAGCCACCACCGCCGGGCGACAGGCTTCGATAGGTGCCGGGGCCGTGGCGCTGCACGCCATATTTCGGCGCCTCGATCTTCGTGCCGTCAGCCAGGGTGAGGATCACCTCGCCGCTGCCGCCCGCGCTGCCGCCGGCGGCGCCGAAGCTCGACGGGGCGCCAGCGCCTTCGCCGCGGAAGGCGTAGTCGGCCGGCGTGAAGATCTCGACCTCGTAGTCGCAACCCGCGCCGCCGCGGAAGCGGCCGGGGCCGGCCGAATCGCAGCGCAGCTCCTGGCGGCGGAAACGCACGGGATAGAGCTGCTCGTAGGTCTCGAGGTTGGGCAAGGTCAGACCGCCGAGCGTGATCAAATGGCCGATCAGGTGGAAGCCGTCGCGGCCCTCGACGCCCCCGCCGGCCGGCGCGCCGGCCCACTGGTACATCACATAGCGGCCGCCGTCGTCGCGCACGCCCGCGGTCACGGCGTGCACCGCCTTCGACCAGCCGGCCGAGGCACGCTCGGGCAGCGCCTGGCCGAGCGCCTTCCACAGTGCGTGGATGATCTCGTGCGCCACGAACACCGTGTTCATGGTCATCGGCGCGGGCATGCGCGCATTGACCAGCGTGCCTTCGGGCAGGCGGATCTCGACGCTGCGGAAGGTGCCTTCGTTACGCGGCAGGTCGGGCTCGAAGAACGAGGCCAGAGCCATGAAGACGGCCGAGGTAGAGTTGGCGATAGAGCTGTTCTTGAAGCCCTTGATCTGCGGCGAGGTGCCGGCGAAGTCGACCACGAGGCGCGAGTCCGCGACCGTCAGCGTGACGGCGATGCGTCCGTCGATCGGCTCGAAGCAGTCGTTGTCGACGGGCTCCTCGGCACGCCACGTGCCTTGCGCGAGCCGATCGATGCAGCTGCGGAACCGGCGGTCGGCGTGGTCGAGCACCGCCTCGAAGAAATCGCCGGCGCGGTCGGCGCCCAGCTCCTCGATCAGCAGCGCCAGCCGCTCGGCGCCGATCCGGGTCGAGCCGATCATGGCGTGCAGGTCGCCGTCGAGCGCCTCGGGCAGGCGGGTGTTGAGCAGCAGCAGCCGCCACAGGTCGGCGCGGGTCCTGCCGCCTTCGATCAGCTTCAGCACGGGCAGCCGGATGCCTTCGTGGAAGATCTCGGTGGCTGCCGAGTTGTAGGTGCCGGCGGCGCCTCCGCCGATATCGGCCTGGTGCGCGCGGTTGCAGGCGAAGGCGACCAGCCTGCCGGCGACGAACACCGGCCGCGCGATCACCCAGTCGGGCAGGTGGTTGCCGCCCGCGGTGTAGGGGTCGTTCAGCAGGAAAACGTCCTCGGGCTCGATCTGGCCCGCGAAATCGCGCAGCACGGCGCGTACCGCGAAGCCGCCGCCGCCGGTATGGATCGGGATGCCGTCGGCCTGGCTGATCAGCGTGCCGCGCGCGTCGGCGATGAAGCAGGAGAAGTCATGGCTCTGGCTGAAGATCGGCGAGCGCGCGGTACGCGTCATCACCCAGCCCATCTGGTGCGAGATATGATCGAGCCGGCTCTGCACCAGCGCCAGGGTGACGGGATCGAGGGTCATGGGACTGGCCTTTCGAATCTTGCCTTCCTCCCTGCGCGCAGCGCGGGGAGGTGGCGCGTCATCGCGCCGGAGGGGTCATGGGCAACAGAATCGGTGTGGCCTATGACCCCTCCGTCGCCGTAAGACGGCGACACCTCCCCGCGCTGCGCGCAGGGAGGAAGCCGTGAGCGGGAAGAGCTATGCCAGCGCATCGATGTGAACCAGAAAGTCGTCGCGCGCGTCGACCTCGAGCGTGTCGCGCGGGCCGATGAAGGCGGTCGTGGTGCGCTCCTCGATCAGGAGCGGGCCGGGGAGCGTGCAGCCGGGGCGTAGGTCGGAGCCTTCGTAGACCGGCACGTCCTGCCAGCCGTGCGCGGCGTCGATCCAGACCGGGCGGGTCTCGCGCGGCCGGGGCGGCGCACCTTGCGGAGAGCGCGCGGCGGGTGGCGTCCAGTCGAGCGGGTTGCGGCCGATCACCCGCAGCGCGGTGATGTCGATCCGGCCGCTTGGCTGGATATGGCCGAACAGCCGCTGGTGCTCGGCCTCGAACCGGGCGCGCACCGCGCCGGCATCGAAGCCGTCGAGCGCGACCCTCACCGGCCATTGCTGGCCCTCGTAGCGCAGGTCGAGCTCGCGATCGACGATCTCCGCGTCGGCAGCGCGCGCCTCCAGCTCGGCGAACGCCGCATCGAGGGCGCTGCGCTCGACCTTGTCGAGATCGGCCAGGAAGACCTTGAGATAATCCTGCCGCACGTCCGACTGCAGCATGCCCATGGCGCAGAACGCGCCGGCCGCGCGCGGCAGCAGCGCGCGCCTGCAGCCCAGCGCCCGCGCGACGTTGGCGCCGTGCATCGGCCCCGCGCCGCCCGCGGCGACCAGCGTGAAGGTCGCCGGATTGTGCCCGCGCTCGATGCTGAGCCGCTCGACCGCATGCAGCAGGTTTTGCTCGAGCAGCCGGATCACGCCCGATGCGGCCTGCTCGACCGAGAGGCCGAGCGGCTTGGCGAGCTTCGTCTCGACCGCGCGCCGTGCCAGAGCACCGTCGAGCGTGACGGCGCCGCCGGCGAGCGGGCCGGGCCGCAGGCGTCCGAGCACGAGCTGCGCATCGGTGACGGTCGGCTGCTCGCCGCCCAGCCCGTACGCCGCGGGACCGGGCCGCGCGCCGGCGCCCTGCGGGCCGACATGCAGCAGGCCCGCATCGTCGACCCAGGCGACCGTGCCGCCGCCTGCGCCGACGGTGTGAATCTCGACCGACGGCGTGGTGAGATGATAGCCGTCGATGGTAAGCGCGTCGGCGACCGGCACCTCGCCCTGGGCCATCACCATCACGTCGCAGCTCGTGCCGCCGATCTCCATCGAGATCAGGTTGGCCGCCTCGCCCGGCGCCGCGCAGCCCTTGAGCGCGCCGACTCCGGCGGCCGGCCCCGACAGCACCAGCATCACCGGCCGCGCCGCGACCTGCTCGACCGAGACCGCGCCGCCGTTGCTCTGCAGCAGCAGCAGCGAGCGCGGCAGGCCGAGCTGGCGCAGCTGGCGGTCGAGCGCCTTCAGATAGCTGGTGACCTTGGGCGCGATATAGGCGTTCACCACGGCGGTCGAGCCGCGCTCGTACTCGCCCATGGTCGGCATGACCTCGCTCGACAGCGAGATCCACGGACCCGCGCCGTGGCGCGCCAGCGCCGCGCCGGCCGCGCGCTCGTGGCGCCCGTCGAGGAAGGAGTTGAACAGGCACACCGCGACGGATTCGACGCCCTCGCCGGCGAACACCTTCGCCGCCGCCGCGACATCCTCCTCGGCGAGCGGCGCCAGCTCGCTGCCGTCCGCCGCCAGCCGCCCGCGCACCGGCAGGCGCAGGTAGCGCGGCACCAGCACCTCGGGGAACGGCGCGCGATGGTCCCACTGGTTCTCGCGCATGCCGCGGCGGATCTCGAGCGAATCGCGGAAGCCCTCGGTGGTCAGCATGGCCACCTTCGCACCCTTCTTCTCGAGGATGGTGTTGGTGGCGACCGTCGAGCCGTGCACGAACAGCGCGCAGTCGCGCAGCAGCCGGGTCAGCGGCAGGTCGAGCTGCTGCGCCGCCAGCCGCAGCACGCCCAGCACGCCCTCGCTGGGGTCGGCCGGCACCGACGGCGCCTTGAAGATGCGCACCGCACCGGCGGCGTCGCGCAGCACCATGTCGGTGAAGGTGCCGCCGACATCGACGCCGATGCGCCACGGGGAGGCGAGGGAGGAAGTATGAGCATCCATGCGAAGTCAGCTTAGCTGGCGGTTGGACGCCATGCTACCGTAAGCAGCTTGTTGACGTACGTAAGCGGAAGGCTTACATGCCCCTATAATGATCCAGACCTTCCGGAACAAGGCCTTGGCCGACTTGTGGGAGAAGGGCCGGACCGGGAAGATCGATGCCCGGATGCACGAGCGAATTCTGCGGCGGCTGGACCGGCTGGACGTTGCCGTAACGCCCGAAGAGATGAACCTTCCGGGATTTGATTTCCATCCGCTTAAAGGCTTCAAGCCGACGCGCTATTCCGTCCACGTCAATGGACCGTGGTGTATCACTTTCGAATTTGCCGCTGGCGATGCCTTGCGCATCGATTTCGAGCAGTATCATTGAGGAGGCAGCCATGACTCACCCCGCCAAGCGCAACCGAAACCGTTGCCCGACGCATCCCGGCGCACTCCTGCGCGAGGACGTGATCCCGGCGACCGGCCGCAACAAGACGGAGATCGCGGCCATGCTCGGCATTTCGCGTCAGCACCTCTACGACATCCTGCGCGAGCGCAAGCCGGTGTCGCCGGTCATCGCGGTGCGCCTGGGCAAGCTGTTCGGCGACGGCGCCGGCGCCTGGACGAGGATGCAGGCGGCCTACGACACCTGGCAGGCCGAGCGCCGAGAAGACGTCAGCGGCATTCCGACGATCCGCGCCAAGGCCGCCTAGGGGGACATTTATTTCCGCCCAGATGTCCTGTCGATCGAACCGGCGTGCTCGATGCGGATGAGCCGATTGGTCAGGCGATCGGCTGCGGCTTGCCGCCTTCGAGGTCGGCGGACCGGCACGTGCGAGTGCATCTACTCTCATGGTCCGCTCCAGGTCGTGTGCGACAACCGAGTGGTCTCACTACGTCGGCAGGGCCCCGTGTGTTAGGATCACCAATTAGGAAGTCGGAACGTCGACCCTGAGAGAACCGCATGGCGCAGCCGCAATCGATGATTTGCAAGGGATGCTGGCAGAACCTGCGATTCCCGATCGCCTTGCGTGGTCCTCTCTCGGTGCCGTTCCGCGTCGTCGGCCTGCGGCCAAGCCGCATGAACCCCAACATCTGCACCTTGTGCGAGCTGATGTTCAAGCGCGCGATGAAGGCGACCAAGATCACGATCGACGCCACCATCCTGTTCGCCGACCTGCGCGCCTATACGCAGCTCTCGCAGTCGATGTCGCCGAACGACATGGGCGGCCTGCTCGATATCTTCTACGACGAGTGCGCGGGCGCGATCTGGGAGCACGACGGGCTGCTCAACAAGACGATCGGCGATGCCGTAATGGCGGTCTTCAACTTCCCGATCCAACAGGTCGACCACGCTCGAAAGGCGGTGCTGACCGCACGCGCGATCCAGCAGCGGATCGCGACGCGCAAGGCCGAACTCGGCCTCGACTTCGGCGTCGGCATCGGCATTCATTGCGGCGAGGTGAGCTTCGGCGAGTTCGGCCGCTCGCATCGCGATCTCACCGCCATCGGCACGGTGGTGAACACCGCCGCCCGCTTGCAGGGCGCCGCCGCACCCGGCGAGATCCTGGCGACCGACGCGGTGCGCGAGCGGGTCGGCGAGCTGATGCAGGGTAGCGCCGGGCAATCCTATACGCTCAAGGGCTTCGACACCCCGATCATGCTCTATCGCTCCTGAAGACGACCGTCAGTTCACCAGCGTGTTGCGGACGCGGATCGAGAAGCAGACGTAGAGGAACCAGAGACCGAGAGCGAGCCCCGCGATGAGTGCGCGGACGATCGCGTGCATGTCGAAGCCGAGGACCAGCGCACTGAGCGGTTCCAGGATCGAGACGATCCAGAAGACGAGGAACGCGGTCCGGAAGCTCCGCTTCTTTTGCAACAGCGCTGAGATCGCCCAAAGATTCACGCCCATCTGCAGGATCGTCGCGCCCGCGATGACCGCGATCTCCAGGCGGGCGTGCGGCGCCTCGGCCCAGGCATCATCGTAGGAACTCACGTCAGCGACGAAGCTGATGATCCTCAGGAGCAGCCCTGCGCACAGGCTGAACATGAGCACGGCAAGCCAACCGCCAATGCCGGAGACGGTGGCGTTCCGGCGAAAGGAGAGGAACGCCACGAGATCAGATCTCGCGCAGGTCGAGGCGGCGTTCGATGCGGACGAGGCGCTCGGTCATGCGGTCGGCGGCGACCTGTTGTTGGGCGTCGGCGGCCGCGAGATGGCCGAGATGCTGGATGACCGATGCCAGGCTGCCCTCGACATTGGTCAGCCGGCCCTTGATCTCGCCCAACGTTCCCTGGACGTCCGCGAGATCGGCACGGATTGCGCGAAGCTGCGCCAGCACGAGGTTTTCAGGACTTTCGACCATGCATCGTTCGTATCATGAGGTCGGTGGTCTCGGAAGCAACTTGTGCGAGCATTCGTATTGGCCCCGCAATCGAGAACGCATGCTAGAGTTCGGCCAATAAACCAACAGGAGTGAAGCGCGATGAGCGATGTGCGGATTGTGGCGGAGGGGCTCGGCTTTCCCGAAGGGCCGGTGGCGATGGCGGACGGCTCGGTGATCCTGACCGAGATCCGCAACCGCCGCTGCTCGCGGGTGACGGCGGACGGCACGGTCAGCGTCTTCTCGGACAACGGCGGCGGGCCGAACGGGCTGGCGGTCGGGCCGGACGGCGCGCTCTATTGCTGCAACAACGGCGGCAGCCGCTATGTCGAGGGCAAGTCGATGGGGCAGGGCCCGCATCCCGACTACAAGTTCGGCTGGATCGAGCGGCTCGATCCGAAGACCGGCGCGGCCAAGGTGCTCTACACCGAATGCGACGGCCACAAGCTCAGCGCGCCCAACGACCTGGTGTTCGACACCGCCGGCGGCTTCTACTTCACCGACCTCGGCAAGCGCTATGCCCGCCATCGCGACCATGGCGGCATCTACTATGCCCTGCCCGACGGCTCGAAGATCGTCTGCCTGATCTATCCGTTCCTCAGCCCCAACGGCTGCGGCCTCTCGCCCGACGGCAAGATCCTCTACGTCGCCGACACCGTGAGCGCCCGCGTCTACGCCTTCGACATCGAGGCGCCGGGCGTCCTCGCCAGCAGCAAGGCGGATTGGGCGCACACCGGCCGCGTCGTCGGCGGCGCGCCGGTCGGACCGGCCGGCTTCGACAGCCTCGCGGTGCTGGCCAACGGCAACATCTGCGTCGCCACGCTCAGCACCGGCAAGATCACCGAGCTCTCGCCGCAGGGCGCCATCGTGCGCGAGGTCGCGATGCCCGACGTCTACCCGACCAACATCTGCTTCGGCGGCGCCGACATGAAGACGGCGTACATCACCCTCTCCGACACCGGCCGGCTGGGCACGATGCAATGGCCGACGGCGGGGCTTAAGCTCAACTTCACCTGAGATGCTTTCGCCTCAGACCCTGGCATCGGAGTAGCGTGCGCGCATGAGTTCGAGTCCCTTCGTCGTCTACCGCGCGCGGCGCATCCTGACCATGAACCCGGCCCGGCCCGAGGCGACGCACGTCGCGGTGCGGGACGGGCGCATCCTGGGCGTCGGCCCGCTCGACGAGCTGGCCGGCTGGGGTGCCCACACCATCGACGATACCTTCGCCGACAAGGTGCTGATGCCGGGCCTTGTCGAAGGCCACAGCCATGCCGCCGAGGGCAGCTTCTGGCGCTACCGCTATCTCGGCCGCTTCGACCGCATGGATCCGGACGGCAGGACGTGGCCGGGCCTCGGCTCGATCGACGAAGTGATTGCCAACCTGCAGCAGAGCGAGCGCGGCCTCGCGGCGGCCGGCGCCGCACCAGACGCGCCGCTCTCGGGCTGGGGCCTCGATCCGATCTATTACGGCGATCGGCGCATGGCGCGCGCCGACCTCGACCGCGTCTCGACCGCCCGCGCCGTGGGCGTGATGCATGCCAGCGGCCATATCTTCAACGTCAACAGCCGCGCCCTCGAGCTTGCGGGCCTGCTGCGGACCGGCATCAACCATCCCGGCGTGCCGCTCGGCGCCGACGGCCTGCCGACCGGCGAACTCAAGGGCCCCGACGCCATGACCATGGTCGGCAGCCACATCGGCTACGACCGCGAGACGATGGCCAACGACGAGCAGGGCCTGCGCGCCTTCGCCCGGCTCTGCGTGCGCCAGGGCGTGACCACCGCGACCGACCTCGCCAACCTGCTGCCCGACGACGCTGTGTCGATGATGCGCCGCGTCACCGGCGAGGCGCGCTTCCCGGTCCGGATCGTGCCGTTCCGCCGCTTCCAGGCGCTGACCCCGCGGCAGGCGCTCGACCATGCGCTGGCGCTGCGCGGCCAGACCACCGACCGGCTGCGGCTGGGCGCGATCAAGCTGTTCGTCGACGGCTCGATCCAGGGCTTCTCGGCCCGCCTGCGCTGGCCCGGCTATTACAACGGCGCGCCCAACGGCCTGTGGTACACCCCGCCCGAGACGATCCGCGAGCTCTATGCCCTCGCGCTGCGCCACGGCGTGCTGGTGCACAGCCACACCAACGGCGACCAGGCGACCGAGATGGCGCTCGACTGCCTCGAGGAGGCGCTGCTCGGCCAGCCGGCGCGCGACCACCGCTTCACCTTGCAGCACTGCCAGCTCGCCGACGCCGCGCAGTTCCGCCGCATGCGCCAGCTCGGCATGGCCGTGAACCTGTTTCCCAACCATCACTTCTACTGGGGTGACCAGCATTACGCGATCACGGTCGGCCCCGAGCGCGCGCTGCGCATGAATGCCTGTGCGACCGCGCTCGCTTCGGGCGTGCCGATGGCGATCCATTCCGACGCGCCGGTGACTCCGCTCGGCCCGCTGTTCACCGCCTGGTGCGCCGTCAACCGCATAACCGCCAGCGGCCGGATTTTGGGCGAGAGCGAGCGCATCTCCGTCGCCGACGCGCTGCGCACCATCACGCTCGGCGCCGCCTGGACGCTCCGGCTCGACGGCGAGGTGGGCTCGATCGAATGCGGCAAGCGCGCCGACTTCGCGGTGCTCGAAGACGATCCGCTGACGACCGCGCCCGAGGCGCTGAAGGACGTCCGCATCTGGGGCACCGTGCAGGACGGCCGCCTGTTCCCCGCCGCCAAGGCTTGAGCATGGACGGGGCTTGACCATGGACCAGCCGGCGGCCGCACCGCCGCTGGCCTGGGGCGGGCGGCTGCCGGTGACCCTGATCGGCGGCTATCTCGGGGCGGGCAAGACGACGCTGGTGAACGGCCTGCTGCGCGCCGCCGACGGAAGAAAGCTCTGCGTTCTGGTCAACGATTTCGGCAGCGTGCCGATCGACCGCGACCTGATCGTCGCCGCCGGCGGCGACACGCTCGAGCTGTCGGGCGGCTGCGTGTGCTGCGAATACGGCTCCGACCTGATCGCGACCCTGGCCGACCTGCCGGCGCGCCAGCCGCAGGCCGAGCGCGTGCTGCTCGAGACCAGCGGCGTCGCGCTGCCCGACCAGGTCGCGGCCGCGCTGTCGCTGCTGCC
>JAHCJV010000116.1 GCA_026126105.1 Enhydrobacter sp. | reverse complement strand
AGCGGTTGGGTCCCGCTGGCTCTTGCGCTTGCGCGCCGGGGAGGCTCGCGGTCCGGGAGACTCTGATCACAACGTCCCCGATCTTTTCTCCCGCGGCACGAAATAGTCCGTAGGCGCGAGCTCGGGGTCTTCCTGATTGAACATGTTCTCGACGTGCCGCGCCACGTCGGCCTTGAACAGGCTATGCGAAATGGCCTGCACCAGCCGAGGTGAGCCCACATGAAGGCCCGGGATGTCGCCGGCCAGCGCGCCCTGGCTCAGGATGCTGCCCCAGTTGAAGAGATGTATGTTGCCGAGCGACGGCGTGCGGCCTGGCTCCTTCTCGATCAATTCGAAGCCCGGACCGAGATAGGGATACAGCGCGGCGTCGGGATGGGCGCTGGCCTCCTCGGGCGAGCGCGCGTCGCCCCAGAGCTTCACGTTGGGCACGTAGGCCGCGAGTTCGGTACGCCGCGCGATGTCGACGTCGAAGCCGGTGCCGAAGAGCACCGCGTCGAACCGTTCGGTCGCCTTGGCCGTCTTCACCGTGACGCCGGTGCCGTCGACGATCACGTCGAGCCACGGCTCGGAGAAGCGAAAAGAAAAGCCCGGCAGCTTCTGCGCGCGCAGCACCGATTCGTGCGGCGGCGGAGACCCGGCGGCCAGCATGTAGGTGTAGATTCGCCAACGCCAGTCGTCATCCAGCATGCCGTGTCCGCGCTGGAAGCCGGGGAAGGATACGCCCTTCGATTTGTTGACCTGCGGCAGGTGCGGTCGGCGGGCGTAGCAGATCGCCTCCCGCGCGCCGGCGTCGAGGGCGGTCGCGGCATTGTCGATCGCGGTGGCGAGCACGCCCAGCACGCCGATGCGCTTGCCGGCCAGCGGGGCG
Organism: Enhydrobacter sp.; assembly: GCA_026126105.1. Taxonomy (GTDB): domain Bacteria; phylum Pseudomonadota; class Alphaproteobacteria; order Reyranellales; family Reyranellaceae; genus Reyranella. The sequence continues at coordinate 15,241 of JAHCJV010000116.1, read as the reverse complement.
AAATCGATCTCCTCCAGCGTATGGAAGACCTTGCCGATGCGCTTCGGATCATCGGGATCGAACGATGGGAAGCTCGGCCAGCGGAAGCCGCCCGAGCCGTCCCGGCCGTTGGCCAGCACCAGCTTGCGGACATGAATGATCTCTCCGGTCGAGAGCGTCGCCTTCAGGAGATCGCCGGCGGCCTCGGTGGAAACGAGCGCGACGCCGTTCTCGACCGGCAGATCGACGACCTTCCGTACCCACAGGAGATAATCCAGCCAGTCGAGCCGCAGCACCTTGTAGAGCTTCTCCCAGCCCGCGGCGCCGTGCTGTGCCTCGTACCAGGCCCGGAAGGTGAGGGAGGGCACGCCGAGATCGGGGCCGGTGAGATGCTTGGGCGAACGCAGGATCGGCATGCGCGCCGTGGTGTTCCACGGGCCTTCCCTGCGGTGCGGATTGCGATCGATCACCCGCACATTGCGGATGCCTTCCCGGATCAAGTTCCAGCCTGCGGTCTGGCCGCACATGCCGGCACCGACCACCAGCACGTCGAGCACCCTCTTGCCGTCGGGACCGATACGCTCGGGCACCCAGTTGGCCGGCGGGTAGTTCAACCGGACAAGATCGTGCCGCGCGATCCGCTCCGCAGCTTCCAAACCGGTTACGCCCTCGACAATGTCGGCCATGCCATGCTTCTAGCAGGGCAACACTCACGGGAGAAATGCCATGCGCGGACGCCAGGTCTTGATGCAAACACTCGTCAATCACGGCGTCGACCGCATTTTCGGCAACCCCGGCACGACCGAGAGCCCGCTGCTCGATTCGCTGCTCGACTATCCGAGCCTGCAGTACATCGTGCACCTGCATGAGGGCGTGGCGGTCGGTGCCGCCAACTTCTACGCCCAGGCCAGCGGCAAGACTGCCTTCGTGAATCTGCATGTCGCGCCCGGTCTCGGCAACGCGATCGGCATGATCTATGGCGCGCTGAAGGAGAACTCGCCGATGGTCGTGACCGCGGGTCAGCAGGATACTCGCGCCCGGCTGCGCGATCCGGTGCTCGGCCACGACCTCGCGGCGATGGCCGAGCCGGTGACCAAGTGGAGCGTGCAGGTCGAGCATGCCGACGAGCTCGGGCCGATCCTGCAGCGCGCTTTCAAGATCGCCAACGAGGCGCCGGCGGGCCCGGTGTTCGTTGCCCTGCCGATCAACGTGATGGAGCAGGAGACTGATATACCGCCCGGCACGCCGGCGACGGTGTTCGACAAGAGCCGGCCCGATCCGGCCGGCATCGATGCCATGGTGAAGCTCCTGCAGGGCGCGACCAGCCCGGTCATCGTCGCCGGTGACGACGTCGCGCGCGCCGGTGCGGTGGACACCCTCGTCAGCATCGCCGAGAAGCTCGGAGCCGGCGTGTGGTTCGAGGGATTGCGGGCGCGCAACTCCTTCCCGACCGATCATCCGTCCTATCGCGGCACAGTCGCCTTCGACGCGGCGGGCCTTGCGAAGAACTTCGCCGGCAACGACGCCGTGCTGCTGTTGGGCGGGCCATTCTTCGAGGAAGTCTGGTACGCCGCCGGCTCGCCCTTCGCGGCGGGCTGCAAGGTGCTCCAGGTCGAGGTCGGGGCGCGGCGCCTGGCCTACAACTTCGCGGTCGATGCCGGCGTGCTCGCCGAGATGGGCGCGGCGCTCGAGGCATTGGACGCGGCGCTGCCGAAGATCGCCGCAGCGGCCAGGCGCAACGATGCGCTGAAGGCGCAGAAGGAGAGCGACGACGCAGCGCAGAAGGCTCGCGTCGAAAAGGCGTGGGCGCGGACGCCGACCTCGATGGCGCGCTGCATGGCCGAGATCAAGGCGGGCGCGCCGAAGGACGTGGTGGTTGTCGACGAATCGATCACGGCCAACCTCGACCTGTTCAAGACCTTCACCTTCAAGGGCGCCGAAGACTACTTCAGCGGGCGCGGCGGCGGCATCGGCCAGGGCGTCGCCGGCGCGATCGGCGTGGCGGTGGCGCAGAGCAAGCGGCCGATCCTCTGCCTCTCGGGCGACGGCTCGTCGATGTATTCGATCCAGGCGCTCTGGACCGCGGCGCACCACGACCTGCCGATCGTGTTCGTCATCCTCGCCAACCGCGAATACCGCGTGCTGAAGCACAATATCGACGCGTATCGGACGCGCTTCGACGTGAAGAGCAACAAGCCCTACGCCCACATGGACCTGACCGGGCCGGTGCTGGGCTTCGTCGACCTCGCCAAGGGCATGGGCATCGCCGGCACGCACGTCACCAAGGCCGACGACATCAAGGCCGCGGTCGCGGCCGCCTTCGCCTCCGGCAAGCCGCATCTCCTCGAGATCGAGATCGAAGGGAAGAGGTAGTCACACCCCGTCGTCCTGAGCGAAGCGAAGGACCTCACGCCAGCAACAGACTCGGTGGTCGTTCGGATAGATCCTTCGCTCCGCTCAGGATGACAAGAAAGAGCGTTGCGGCTCGAGAAACCTACTTCTGATGCGCGCGGACCTTGGCCTGCAGCGCCTTGGTGGCGCCGATCATGAGCGGCATGTCGTTGCCGGACAGGATCAGCTTCATGCCCTTGCCGATATAGAGCGCGAGCAACTCGTCGGAATAAGCACCGCCCATGCCGGGCCACTTGCCGTGCTTGGCGCAGGCCGCGACGACCTTGTCGACACTCTCCTGGATCTTGATGTGACCGCGGTCGCCCGGAATGCCCATCTCCATCGACAGGTCGCTCGAACCGACCAGCAGGCAATCGATACCCGGCACGGCGGCGATCGCCTCGGCATTCTCGACCGCCTTGGGCGTCTCGATCATCACCGTGATCAGCGTGTTCTCGTCGATCGCCTTGGTCATCTCGCCGAGCGGCGGCGGGGCGTAGTCGAACTGCGCCTCGCTGCCGCCGACCGAGCGGTGGCCGCGCGGCGGGTAGCGTAGCTTGTCGGCGATCTCTCTGGCCTCCTCGGCGGTGTCGACATGCGGGATCACGATGCCGAGCGCTCCGCCGTCGAGCACGCGGGTCGCCATGGTGAGCTGGCCGTAGGGCACGCGCACGATCGGCGCCACGCCGGAATCCTGGGCGGCGACCGAGATCTCGCAGCAGGTCTCGATCGACATCGAGCCGTGCTCGAGGTCGAGGAACAGCCAGTCGAAGCCGGCCGCCTTCATGATCTTGATGATGTCGACGTTGCGCACCAGGCGGATGCCGATGCCGAGCGCCAGCTCGCCCTTGCGCAGCCGCGCTTTGGCGGCATTGATCGTCTGAGCCATTGTCTCTCTCCCTCCGGGGTGGATTTTGCGTTAGGCTAGACGCCATGACATTCCATGTCGAACGGATCGACCATGTCGTGCTGCGCGTGCGCGACCTGCCTGCCATGGTGAAATTCTACGAGCAGGCGTTGGGCTTCAAGGTCGAGCGCACCCTGGAGCGCCTCAACCTCGTGCAGATGCGCGCCGGCGCGTCGATGCTGGACCTCGTCCTGGGCGAACGCCCGCAGAGCGGTGGCAACATGGATCATCTCTGCTTCCGCATCGAGCCGTTCGATCGCACTGCGATCGAGAACAGGCTTTCGCCACTCGGCATTGCGGTTGGCGAAACGTTCGAGCGTTACGGCGCAGAAGGCACCGGTTCGTCAGTGTATTTCAACGATCCCGAGGGCAACCAGATCGAGCTCAAGGGGCCTGCAAAAGTGCCGGCATCGACTTGACGCCATGCCGCTGCAGATGATCTGCTAGAGTCACAATAAAGAAGATTGAGAGCGTTCTGCGTCCGCGTCATCTGGGAGGGTATTTAATCATGCGTTCGCGTTTGGCACTTCTGGCCGCGTCTTGTGCTGCGTTCATGATGGCAGCCCCGCCCGCTTTCGCTCAGAAATCCGGCGGCACATTGCGGATGTCCCATCGAGATAATCCGCCGAGCGCGTCGATCCATGAAGAATCGACGATCTCCGTAAATCAGCCCTTCATGGCGGTGTTCAACAATCTCGTCTTCTTCGATCCGAAGCAGAAGGTAAACAGCCCGGATCACATCGTGCCGGAGTTGGCCGAAAGCTGGTCCTACAATGCCGACAATACGCAGCTGACGTTCAAGCTTCGGCAGGGCGTGAAATGGCACGACGGCAAACCCTTCACCTCGGCTGACGTGAAATGCACCTGGGATTCGCTCGCAGGCCATGCGCCGGAGGACAAGTCGATCATCCGGAAGAACCCGCGGAAGCTCTGGTACGCCAACCTCAAGGAGGTCAAGACCAACGGCGACTTCGAGGTCACATTCGTTCTCGGGCGGCCGCAGCCGTCCTTCCTGACCATGCTCGCCGGCGGCTATTCGCCGGTCTACGCGTGCCATGTGCCCGACCGCGTCATGCGCTCCAAGCCGATCGGAACCGGCCCGTTCAAGATGGTGGACTTCAAGCGCAACGAGTCGATCAAGCTGGTGAAGAACCCGGACTACTGGAACAAGGGCAAGCCGTACCTCGATGCCATCGAGTGGAAGATCGTGCCCAACCGCAGCACACGCCTGCTCGGATTCCAGTCGGGCGAGTTCGACATGACGTTCGATTCCGACGTCACCTTTCCGCTGCTCAAGGACGTCAAGGCCAGCAAGCCTGACGCCGTCTGTGAGGCCCGGCCGACCAATGTCAGCTCGAACCTGCTGGTCAACCGCGACAAGGAGCCGTTCAACAATCCGGACATCCGCAAGGCGATGGTCCTGGCCCTCGACCTCCCGGCGTTCAACGAGATCCTGTTCCAGGGCCACGCTCTCTATGGCGCGGCGATGCTGCCGCCGCCCGACGGCTTCTGGGGCATGCCGAAGGACATGCTGCCGACCCTGCTCGGCTACTCCCCCGACCGGAAGAAGAGCCTGGCCGAGGCGCAGGAGCTGATGAAGAAGGCGGGCTACGGCCCCGACAAGCCGCTCAAGATCAAGGTCGCGACCCGCAATATCGCGATCTATCGCGATCCGGCGGTGATCCTGATCGATCAGCTGAAGCAGATCTACATCGAGGGCGAGCTCGACCCGATCGACACCACCGTCTGGTACGCCAAGGTCCAGCGCGGCGACTACCAGGTCGGCATGAACCTGACCGGTGTCGGCATCGACGACCCGGACGTCAATTTCTACGAGAACTACTTCTCCACCTCCGATCGCAACTACAGCCGCTACAAGAACCCCGAGGTCGACAAGCTGATCGACGCGCAGTCGGCCGAGCAAGACCGCGAGAAGCGCAAGAAGATGGTCTGGCAGATCGAGAAGATCCTGGCCGACGACGTGGCGCGGCCGATCATGAACTACAACGTCGGGAACACCTGCTGGGATCCGAAGGTCAAGGGCATCCTGTTGCAGGTGAACAGCATCTACAACGGCTGGCGCTTCGACGAAGCCTGGTTGGACAAATAAAATGACGCCATCGTGTCATCCCAGGCGTCGCGAAGGGTCCAAGAGAATGCATGATCCTGGATCCCACCCTGCGCTCGGGATGGCACAGTCTCTTGCGTCGAGCGTTTTCGGTTCAGGCACCTAGGGGGCCACCATGGGATCGTATCTCGTTCGACGCTTCCTGCTGATGGTCCTGACGCTGTTCGGCATGTCGATCCTGATCTTCGTCATGCTGAGGCTGGTGCCCGGGAACATTGCCGACATCCTGGTCGACGCCTCGGGCGCCGATCCCCGGGACAAGGCCAGGATCGCCCGAGAGCTGGGCATCGACCGGCCCATCGCCGAACAGTATGTGAGCTGGATCGGCGGGCTGAGCCGCGGCGATCTGGGATTCGCCTATGTCTCCGAGCGGCCGGCGATCGAGGAGATCGCGCCCCGCATCCCGATCAGCGCCAAGCTCGCGGCAATGGCGGTGGTGATATCGGTGGTTCTCGGCGTGCCGTTCGGCGTGATCAGCGCGGTGAAGCAGAACTCCTCTCTCGACTACTTCCTGCGAGTGATAAGTCTGAGCGGGCTTTCACTGCCCTCCTTCTGGCTGGGGCTTCTGGTGCTGATGGCGGCCGTCCACTGGTTCGGTACCATCCCGATCTTCGACAGCAATTCGCGCGGTTTCTGGGATGAGGTCGGCATGCTCGCCCTACCGGCCCTCACGGTGGGCTTCCGAAGTTCCGCGCTGATCATGCGATTGACTCGGTCCTCGATGCTCGAGGTGCTGCGCCAGGACTATGTCCGAACGGCGCGCTCGAAAGGCGCCTCGAATGCCTCGGTCAACTATGACCACGCGTTGCGCAACGCGCTGCTGCCGGTCGTGACCATCATCGGCATCGAGGCTGCCTTCCTGGTCGGCGGACTGATCGTGACCGAGACGGTGTTCAACATTCCGGGCGTAGCACGATTCCTGGTGGAGGCGATCCTATGGCGCGACTATCCGATCGTACAAAATCTGGTGATGCTGATCGCGTTCGTCGTGGTGATGGTCAATTTCCTGGTCGACATGGCCTACATGGCCCTCGATCCTCGCATCAAGTTCGCGGATTGATCCCATGGCTGTCATAAACCACGAGGCCGAGCTCGCACGCGCCGGCGCCAACGTCACCGGCTGGCTCAGCCGCGTCCTCTTCTTTACCCGTCGTTATCCTCTGGGCGCGGTCGGCGCGATCATCGTCGGCTTGTTCATCTTCACCGCGATATTTGCCGACTTCATCGCGCCGGTCGATCCAACCTCGACGAATGCGAAGTACTCGCTGGCCGCTCCGAGCAGCCTGTACTGGCTCGGTGCCGACTTCATGGGCCGCGACATGTACAGCCGCATCGTGCATGGCGCACGAATCTCGCTTGCGGTCGGTGTCGGCGCCATGAGCCTGGGCGCGGTGATCGGCATCAGTGTGGGCCTGGCCAGCGGCTATCTCGGCGGCTGGTTCGATCTGGTAGTGCAGCGTCTGCTCGACATCATGCAGTCCCTGCCGCTGCTGGTGATGGCGATCGTGATGGCCGCCTCGCTCGGACCGTCCTTGAAGAACACCATCTTCGCCATTGCCATTCCGCTGGTGCCGACCGTGGCACGCGTCGTGCGCTCCTCGACCCTGTCGCTGCGCGAGCAGCCATTCGTTGAAGCCGCCCGCGCGGTCGGCATGGGCGAATTGCGGATCGCCGTGCGCCACGTGCTGCCGAACACGCTGGCGCCGCTGATCGTGCTGGCCACCGCGCAGCTCGGCTCGGCCATCCTGGTCGAGGCATCGCTGTCGTTCCTGGGGTTGGGCATTCCCGAGCCGCATCCCTCGTGGGGCCGCATGCTCTCGGAGTCGGCCGCGGAGTACGTGCGGACCGCGCCGTGGCTGGTGATCTTCCCCGGCGTCGCGATCAGCCTGACGGTGTTCGGCACCAACCTGCTGGGCGACGCCCTGCGTGACATCCTCGACCCGCGGCAGCATTCATGACGGACTTGCTCGAAGTAGAGGATCTCGGCACCTGGTTCTACACGCGCCAGGGCATCGTTAAGGCGGTCGATGGGGTCAATTTCGGCGTAGCGTCCGGCGAGACGCTCGGCATCGTGGGCGAGTCGGGCTGCGGCAAGAGCATGACCGCGCTCAGCCTGATGCGGCTCATTCCCGATCCCCCGGGCCGCATCGTTTCCGGCTCGATCAAGCTCGGCGGCAAGGATCTGCTGAAGCTCAGCCAGGAGGAGATGCGCAAGGTCCGCGGCAACGAGATCTCGATGATCTTCCAGGAGCCGATGACCTCGCTCAATCCGGTCATGACCATCGGCAAGCAGATCAGCGAAGCGCTGATCCTGCATCGGGACATGGACAAGAAGGCGGCCTGGAAACGTTCGGTCGAGATGCTCGACCTGGTCAAGATCCCGGAGGCCGCGCAGCGCGCCAAGGAGTATCCGCACCAGCTATCCGGCGGCATGCGCCAGCGCGCCATGATCGCCATGGCGCTGGCCTGCAATCCCAAGGTGCTGATCGCCGACGAGCCGACCACCGCCCTCGACGTCACCATCCAGGCGCAGATCCTCGAGCTCATCGTCGAGCTGCAGCGCGAGTTCGGCGCGGCGGTGATCCTGATCACCCACGATCTCGGCGTCGTGGCGGAGACGGCGCGCCGCGTGATCGTCATGTATGCCGGCCGCAAGGTCGAGGAGGCCGAAGTGGGCGAGCTGTTCGCCCGTCCGATGCATCCGTACACCGTAGGACTCATGGCCTCGATCCCGCGGCTCGACCTGCTGCGAGGTGCCGATCGGGTCGCGACCGACCGGCTGCAGGAGATCCCGGGCATCGTGCCGCCGCTGTTCGCCTTGCCCGAAGGCTGCGCCTTCGCGCCGCGCTGCCCCAAGGCGGACGATCTTTGCCGCCGCGAGCGGCCTTCCTATGAACAGAAGCAGCCGGGCCATTGGGCCGCGTGCTGGCACACCCATGGCTGATCCGGTTCCCGTCCTCGAGGTCAACGGCCTCAAGAAGCACTTCCCGGTTAAGAAGGGCCTGCTCCGCCGCACGGTGGGCCACGTCTATGCGGTCGACGGCATCAGCTTCACGATCAACGAGGGCGAGACGCTCGGCCTGGTTGGCGAGTCTGGCTGCGGCAAGTCCACGGCGGGACGCGCCATCCTGCGCCTGATCGAGCCCAGCGGCGGTGTCGTGAAGATGATGGGCCAGGACATCGCGCCACTCAGCAAGAAGGAATTGCGGCCCTTCCGGAAGCAGATGCAGATCATCTTCCAGGACCCGTTCTCCTCGCTCAATCCGCGCATGACGGCGGGCGACATCGTCGGCGAGCCGCTCTACGTGCATGGCGTCGATGGCAGCAAGGAACGGCGTGACCAGGTGGCGGCCTTGTTCGCCCGCGTCGGCCTGCGGACCGCGCAGATGTCCAACTATCCCCACCAGTTCTCGGGCGGTCAGCGCCAGCGCATCGGGATCGCGCGGGCGCTCGCGCTCGGGCCGAAGCTGATCGTGGGCGACGAGCCTGTCTCGGCCCTCGACGTGTCGATCCAGGCACAAGTCATCAACCTGCTGCAGGATCTTCAGCGCGAGCGGCAGCTCAGCTACCTGTTCATCAGCCACAATCTCGCGGTCGTCGAGCATATCAGCCATCGGATCGCGGTCATGTATCTCGGCCGCATCGTCGAGTACGCGGACACCCGCTCGATCTTCACCAAGGCGCAGCACCCTTACACCGAGGCGCTGCTTTCGGCGGTGCCGGTTCCCGACCCCTCGATCAAACGTCAGAAGAGGGTTCTGCAGGGTGATGTGCCGAGCCCGGTCAACCCTCCGTCGGGCTGCCACTTCCACACCCGTTGCCCCTATGCCGTTGCGCGCTGCAAGGTCGATACGCCTTTGCTGCGCGAAATTGCGCCAGGCCATCACGTTTCCTGTCATTTGCGCTAGAATGGCCTCCCTAGAGGGAGGCAACGAAGCGTCATGGCCGATTGGGATTACATCATCGTGGGAGGCGGCTCGGCGGGCTGCGTGCTGGCCAACCGCCTGACCGAGGATGCAGGCGTCAAGGTGCTGCTGCTCGAGGCAGGGCCGCAGGACAAGTCGATGTGGATCGATATTCCGGCCGGGTTCACCAAGTTGCTGAACCACGACAAGTTCAACTGGAACTTCGAGATGGAGGCCGAGGACGGCATGGCCGGCCGGCGCATTCCCTGCCCGCGCGGCCGCGCGCTCGGCGGCTCGTCGTCGATCAACGGCATGCTCTATGTCCGCGGCCAGCCGCTCGATTACGACACCTGGGGCCAGCTCGGCAATCGCGGCTGGTCCTATTCGTCGGTCCTGCCCTACTTCAAGAAGTCGGAGCATTTCGAGGGCGATGGCGATGACAGCCGCGGCAAGGGCGGGCCGCTGAATGTCGCGCACATGAGCGAAGGGCATCCCCTCTGCGACGCGTTCATCGACGCCGCCGAGGCGAGCGGCTTCGCGCGCAACAAGGATTACAACAACGGCAACCAGGAAGGCTTCGGCTACTACCAGGTGACGATGAAGAAGGGCAAGCGCTGGTCGACTGCGCGCGCCTTCCTCGACCCGGCGCGCAGCCGGCCCAACCTCCGGATCGAAACCGATGCGCTGGTCTCCAACATCATCCTGGAGGGCAAGCGAGCCGCCGGCGTTGCCTACAGCGTGCACGGCCAGAAGCGCGAGGCACGTGTCAACCGCGAGGTCATCGTGTCGTGCGGCTCGGTCCAGTCGCCGGGCGTGCTCGAGCATTCGGGCATCGGCCAGCCGGAGCTGCTGAAGAGATACGGCATCGAGGTCAAGCACGAGCTGAAGGGCGTCGGCGAGAACTACGGCGACCACTTCGCGCCGCGCATGAACTGGCGGGTCAAGGACATGGTCACCCTGAACCAGACCACGCGGGGCATCCACCTCGTGCGCGAGATCATCAAGTACTATGCGAGTGGCAAGGGCGCCCTCAGCCTGACTGCCGGCGTGGTCTACGGCTTCGTGCGGACACGGCCCGGCCTCGAGGCGCCCGACATGCAGTTCCATATGGCGCATGCCAGCTACGACTCGGCGCAGAAGCGCATGCTGGAAAAGGATCCCGGCATGACCGTCGTGATCGGCCAGTGCCGCCCCGATTCACGAGGCTCGATCCACATCAAGTCGGCGACCCCGGGCACCGAGCCCGCCATCCGGCCGAATTTCCTGTCGGCCCAGACCGACCGCGACGCCACGGTCGCGGGCATGCAGATCGCCCGGAAGATCGTCCAGAATCCAAAGATCTCCCGGTACATCGCCTACGAGAACAACCCGGGCGACAAGGTGCAGAGCTACGACGAATGGCTCGATTTCGCCCGCCGCAACGGCCAGACGACCTACCACGTCGTCGGCACCTGCAAGATGGGCAGCGATCCCATGGCCGTGGTCGACGATCGCCTGCGGGTCCACGGCATCGCCGGCCTGCGTGTGATCGACGCCTCGATCATGCCGACCGTGCCGTCGGGCAACACCAACGCGCCGACGATCATGGTCGCCGAGAAGGGCGCCGACATGATCAAGGAGGACGCCAAGGCTGGCGTGAAGCTCGCAGCCTAGGGGACGCGCCGCCGCGAGGGCGCGAAGGAGGGACGGATGGCCGAGTGGGACTATATCATCGTCGGTGCCGGCTCGGCCGGCTGCGTGCTGGCCAACCGGCTGAGCGAGAATCCCGACACCAAGGTGCTGCTGCTCGAGGCGGGACCGGCCGACAAGTCGATGTGGATCGACATCCCGGCAGGGTTCACCAAGCTCTTCGATCACAAGACCTACAACTGGAACTTCGAGATGGAGGCCGAGGACGGCATGGCCGGCCGGCGCATCCCCTGTCCGCGCGGCAAGACATTGGGCGGCTCGTCGTCGATCAACGGCATGGTCTATGTGCGCGGCCAGCCGCTCGACTTCGACACCTGGAGCCAGCTCGGCAACCGCGGCTGGTCGTATGAGAACGTGCTGCCCTACTTCAAGAAATCCGAGCATTTCTCGGGCAAGGGCGACGACAGCCGCGGCAAGGGCGGCCCGCTGCATGTCGGCGAGATGCACGAGCGCCACGTGCTGTGCGATGCCTTCCTCGATGCTGCCGAACAGGCGGGTTATCCGCGCAACCCCGACTACAACAGCGGCATCCAGGACGGGTTCAACTACTTCCAGGTCACGATCAAGAACGGCAAGCGCTGGTCGGCGGCGCGCGCTTTCCTCGACCCGGCCCGGTCGCGACCCAACCTTCGGATCGAGACCGAGGCGCTGACCGAGAAGGTTCTGCTCGAGGGCAAACGCGCGGTCGGCGTGGCCTATACCGTGCGCGGCCAGGAGCGCGAGGCGCGCGCCGGCCGCGAAGTCATCCTGTCGTGCGGCGCGGTGCAGTCGCCCGGCGTGCTGGAACATTCGGGCATCGGCCAGCCCGAGCTACTGAAGAGGTACGGCATCGCGGTCCAGCACGAGTTGAAGGGCGTCGGCGAGAACTACGGCGATCACTTCGCCCCGCGGGTCAAGTATCGCATCAACCAGCCGATCAGCCTGAACGAGCAGACGCGCGGGCTGCAGCTCCTGAAGGCGATTGCGCAATACTACACGACGCGCTCGGGCGTGCTGACCTACAACGCCGGCATGGTGTGCGGCTTCGTACGAACCCGCCCCGGGCTGGAGACGCCCGACATGCAGATGCACGTGCTGCCGGCCAGCTACGAGGTCGCCAAGAAGCGGATGCTGGAGAACGAGCCCGGCTTTACCGTCATTCTCGGCCAGTGCCGGCCCGAGTCGCGCGGCTCGATCCACATCAAGTCGGCGACGCCGGGAGCCGAACCGGCGATCCGGCCGAACTTCCTGTCGGCCCGGATCGACCGGGACGCCGCGGTGGCAGGCATGCAGATGGCCCGCAAGATCATGCAGCAGCCGGCCATCGCCAGGTACGTCGCCTTCGAGACCGGACCGGGCGAACAGGTACAAAGCCAGGACGAGCTGATCGACTTTGCCCGCCGCACCGGCCAGACGACCTTCCACGTCGTGGGCACATGCAAGATGGGCAGCGATCCGATGGCCGTGGTCGATGACCGGCTGCGGGTGCACGGCATTGCCGGGCTGCGCGTCATCGATGCGTCGATCATGCCGACCGTGCCGTCGGGCAACACCAACGCGCCGACGATCATGATCGCCGAGAAGGGCGCCGATATGATCAAGGAAGACGCCAGGTCAGGCGTGAAGCTTGCAGCTTAGGGGTGGAGACGAACATGGACGCGAATATCAAGAAGACGACACTGCGCATGATCCCCTACGGGATCTACGTGCTCACCGCCGATGACGGCCAAGGCAATGTCGCCGCCGCCACGGTCAACTGGGTCACCCAGACCGCCTTCGCGCCGCCGCTGGTCGTGGTCGGCGTGAAGACCGATTCGGGTGCCTACAAGGTGATCACCGCGACGCGCAGCTTCGCGCTGAACATGCTGGGCAAGGACCAGAAGGGACTGGCATTCACCTTCTTCCGGCCGGCCGACGTCAGCGACGGGAAGCTGTCCGGCCAGGCCTATCGCAAGGGCAGCACCGGCGCGCCGATCCTCGTCGACGCGCCCGGCGCGATCGAGTGCAAGGTGACGACGATCGTCGAGCAGGGCGACCACCACATCGTAGTCGGCGAGGTGGTCGACGCCCATCTCAACAAGCCCCCGGCCGGCCGTCCCGACGCCGCGATCCTCGAGATGAAGGACCTCGGCGACAACGTCTTCTACGGCGGTTGATCGCTGTTAACCCGACTTCGCGGATTGGGGGACGAAAATGGCCGATTGCAGATTTTTCGGCGTCGTAAGTGGTTGATAAGTCAGGGGAACGTATTTCAACCGTTGGGATAAGGGCTGTAGTGAAGACCTACCCTGTTTTCATGGGGCCGGCGGTGCGCATAGTGTTGCGGCATGTTCCTGCGGCGCGTCGAGCGGAAGAAGGACGGCAAGGTCCATAACTACTGGTCGATCGTCGAGAACAAGCGCGTCGCGGGCGGACGGGTCGTGCAGCGGCACGTGTTGTATCTCGGCGAGATCAACTCCTCGCAAGCGGCGGCGTGGCGCAAGGCGATCGAGGTGTTCGACGAGGACGCCGGCCGGCCGCGGACCATGGCCCTGTTCGCCGAGGATGGCTGCGACGTTGTCGGCGCCGGCGCAGCCACGGTGCAACTTCGGCTGTCGGAGCTGCAGCTGCGCCACCCCCGGCAATGGGGTGCGTGTTGGCTGGCCGGACAGTTGTGGAACGAGCTGTGGCTCAACCGCTTCTGGGCCGATCGCCTGACGCCCAGCCGCAAGAAGACGCGGTGGGACGAGATCCTGCAGGTGCTGGTCTGCTACCGCCTGATCGCGCCGGGCAGCGAATGGCGGCTGCACCGCGAATGGTTCGGCAACAGCGCGATGGCCGACCTGCTGGGCGGCGATTTCGGCTTGGCCGAGGCGCACAAGCTCTACGCCTGCCACGACCTGCTGCTCGAGCACAAGGAAGCGCTGTTCTCCCATCTCGTTGGCCGCTGGCGCGACCTGTTCAATGTCGGGTTCGACGTGCTGCTCTACGACCTGACCAGCACCTACTTCGAGGTCAATGCCGCCGACCTGCCCGAGGGCACCAAGCGGCGCCACGGCTACAGCCGCGACAAGCGGCCGGACTGCCCGCAGGTGGTGATCGCCCTGGTGGTCACGCCCGAGGGCTTGCCGCTGGCCTACGAGGTGTTGCCCGGCAACACCGCCGACAGCAGGACGCTGCGCTCGTTCCTCGCCAGCATCGAGCGGCAATACGGCAAGGCACGGCGGGTCTGGGTGATGGACCGCGGCGTGCCGACCGAGGCGGTGCTGGCCGAGATGCGCAGCAGCGACCCGCCGGTGCAGTACATCGTCGGCACGCCCAAGGGACGCCTGAACCGGCTGGAGAAGCACCTGCTGGACAAGCCTTGGCAGGAGGCTCGCCAGGGCGTCCAGGTCAAGCTGCTGGCCGAAGACGGCGAACTCTATGTCTTCGCCCAGAGTCTCGACCGCGTGACCAAGGAACGCGCCATGCGCCGGCGCCAGCTGAAGTGGCTGTGGACGCGGCTCCGGCAGATCGCCGCCATGGAGATCTCGCGCGAGGAACTGCTGATGAAGCTCGGCGCCGCGCGCTCGAAGGCACCCGCGGCCTGGCGGCTCGTCGATGTCGTGACCGACAAGCACGCCGCCACCTTCACCTTCGCGCTGAACCGCAGGAAGCTGCGAACCGTCCGGCGCCGCGAGGGGCGCTATCTGCTGCGCACCAATCTCACCGACAACGATCCCGCCCTGCTCTGGCAGCACTACATCCAGCTCGTCGCCGTCGAAGAGGCCTTCAAGAACCTCAAGGGCGATCTCGCCATCCGCCCCATCTTCCATCAGGACGAACGGCGGATCGAAGCCCACATCTTCATCGCCTTCCTGGCCTACTGCCTCCAGGTCACCCTGACACGCCGCCTGCACGCCCTCGCCCCCGGCCTCACTGCGCGCAGCGCCCTCGAAAAGTTCGCCGCCGTCCAGATGATCGATGTCCATCTGCCGACCACCGACGGCCGCGAGATCGTGCTCACCCGATACACTCAGCCAGAGCCCGACCTCAAACTCCTTATCGACCGGCTCAAGCTCACCCTGCCTCCCCAGCAACCGCCCAGGATCACATCCCGGGACCTTCACCAGGCAACACGCCTGTAGTGAAGACCTTCTCAGCCAACTCATTGATTCTATTGAGTACCGATTCCGAATAACGGCCCAATCCGCGAAGACGGGCTAAATTCCTGTCGTCCTGAGCGAAGCGAAGGACCTTGCGTCCATTCCAGAGAGCTCCGCTGGATTTTGCGCCAGATCCTTC
>JAHCJV010000115.1 GCA_026126105.1 Enhydrobacter sp. | reverse complement strand
CGATCTCAGGCGTGGTCACGATCGCCGCCGCCGCGCCATCCGACACGCCGCAGCAGTCGAACAGGCCCAAGGGCGAGGCGATCATCGGCGCGTTGAGGATGGTGTCCATGTCCACCGCCTTCTGCAGGTGGGCCTTGGGGTTCTTCGCACCGTTCTGGTGGCTCTTCCACGACACGTGGCCGATCGCCTTCTTGAGGTCCTCGGCGGCCACGCCATGCGCCGTCTGGTAGGCGGTGGCGAGCTGGGCGAAATTGCCCGGCGCCGTGCCGTTGGCGCTCCACAGCGCCTGCAGCGGGCCGCCGCGGCCGCCCGGCAGGCCGCCATAGCCGGTGTCCTTGAGCTTCTCGACGCCCAGCGCCAGGGCGAAGTCGACCGCGCCCGACGCCACCGCGTAGCAGGCGCCGCGGAAGGCCTCGGTGCCCGAGGCGCACATGTTCTCGACATGCGTCACCGGGATGTTGGGCAGGCGCAGCGTGGTGCTGAGCGGGATGCCCGACTTGCCGACATGCACCTCGTCGATCGCCGTGGAGAACCACGCCGCCTGGAGCTGCTTCATGTCGATGCCGGCGTCGGAGACGCACTCCTTGAACGCTTCCAGCATCAGCTCCTCGGCGCCGCTTTCCCAGCGCTCGCCGAACTTGGAGCAGCCCATGCCGAGAATGGCGACCTTGTCCTTGATACCCCGTGCCATGTTGGACTCCTTCGTGGGGATGGAATTCTACGCTCTCAAAAGCCATCCTCTCCCCCTGCGGGGGAGAGGAACACGAAATTCAAACCGGCGCCGCCTTCCAGAAATAGCGCTTGAAGCCGCCGCGCATCTGATCGACCTCGCGGATGCGGAAGGTCATGCGCATCTTGGCGCCGACCTTGACCTGGTCCTTGTCCGAGTCGGTGAAGTCGGCCATGAAGCGGCCGCCCTCGGGGAAGGTGATCATGCCGTAATAGGCCGGCGGATCGGGCGAATAGGTCAGCGAATCGGCGGTGAACGACATCACCGAGGCCTGCAGCCCCTGCATCGGATAGGGCTCCTGGCTGTCCATCGCGTGGCAGTTGGGATTGACGCAGACCTGGGTCTTGGGGAACTGCACCGTGCCGCAGACCTTGCACTTGCCGCCGACCAGGCCGTAGATCATGTCGCGCTTGCGCCACAGCACCGAGAGCGCGGTCTTCTTGTCGAACTCCGCGCGCATGCCCTTGTCGATCGGCAGCATCTCGTTGAAGGCGAGGAACTTCATGTAGTTCTTCTCTTCCTTCCGGCGCTTCATCCAGCCCGACACACCCATGCGCTTGGGCAGCTTCGCGTTCTCCGCCGTGACCTCGAACACCAGCACATCGGCGCCCTGGCCGAAGGCGACGACCATGATCTTGTCGCCTTCCTTGGCGGTCTCGAGCGCATCGACCAGCATGACCAGCGCGTGCGCCGCCCCGGTGTCGCCCAGAGTCGCCGCCATCAGGTCGCGCACCGCGCCGTCGGCAATGCCGCAGATCTTGGCCATCTGCTTCGGCACCGCCGGCATCAGGCTCGGCATGATGAACTGCGTGATGTCGCCGCCCTTGAGCTTGCAGGCCGCGAGCGCCGCCTTGATCGCCGGCGGCACGATCTTCGAGTAGCCTTCGTCGCGGATCCAGCGCTCTTCCCAGCCGTAGTCGAAGTCGCTCTCGTCGCCGCGGAAATGGTCTACGAAGTCCATCGACACCGAGTGATGGCCAACGAGCCTGGCGATCACATTCTCGGTGCCGCACAGCAACGCCGCGGCGCCATCGCCGTAGTTCAGCTCGTTTGACGAGGCGACGCGCGCCATCCGCTTGTCGGCGGCGGCAACCAGCGAGGCGCCGCCATTCTTCACGGCGTTCAGGCCGGCGACCAGCGCCTGGGTGCCCGCCTTCAGCGAGCCGCCGATGTCGGAGGCGGACAGGTCCTGCTCGATCGAAAGCGCGGTGCCGATCACCCCGGCATTCTGGCGATCCTTGAAAGGATGCGTCGTCGACGCGAAATAGATGTTGCGGACGTCCTCGGGCTTGTGGCTCGTCAGGCAATCGCGCGATGCCTCGACCGCCATGGTAATCGAGTCCTCGTCCCAATTGGCCATCGAGCGCTCGCCCTTGGCGAGTCCGCGCAGTCCGGCCGCGAACCACTTGTTGGCGTCGTAGACGGCTTGGCGGTTGAGACGAAGGCGCGGGACATACGCACCATAGGCCACGATTCCAACCATCTCGTCTTTCCTCCGATAAACGCTCGTTCATCCGCTCTTAGCGCTTCGGCCCGGGCGGGGCAAACGGAACTAGCGTCCGGCCTGCGGAACAGGCTGCGGCGGCATCTCGCGGACCAGGTTCCGGTAGCCGGCACCCTCCGGAATATGCAGGTAGCGCTTGCCGTCGCGCTGCTCGACCCAAGGCTGGACCGTGACGATCTTGCGCTCGCTGGCCTGGCTGAGCGCACCAGTCACCGTGACGCCCTCGGCCAGCAGCTCGAGGTTCTTGGTCGTGGCATGCACCAGCGTGCGCTTGCCGGCCGCCGCCTCGTCGATCGCCTGTTGCGGGGCGATCCACACCGACTCGACCGACTCCGATCCGTCATGCAGTGCGAGCTGATCCTCCGGAGCCTCGGCCAGATAGAACCAGGTATCGAATCGCTTGGGCGCGAAAACCGGTGTGATCCAGTGCGCGAACGGAGTCATGAGATCCGTGGCGATCTCGAGATCTTCGGCTTCCACGAGGTCGACGATGCTGGCCACGTCCTTGGCGAGCTTGGCGCGCCAGCGTTCCTCGATCCCCTTGAGATCGGCGGCGGCGACCAGGTTGCGCTGGCCGCGCTTGCGAGCCAGCAGGATGCCGCATTCCTCGAACGCCTCGCGCACGCCGGCGACGCGGAACTTGAGCTCGCCCGGCGAGATATTCTCGGCACCGGCGCATCGTGCCTTCAGTTGCGGATCGCCATCGGCCTCCTCAAGCTTGCCGCCGGGAAACACCAGCGCGCCGGAAAAGGCGTCGATGGCGTGGTGGCGAACCACCATGAAGACTTCGAGCGGTGAGCCCGCGTCGCCAACCTTGGAGGGGCGCAGCAGCAGGACAGTGGTCGCCGGACGGGCCGGCGGCGGTTCTTTCTTCGACGTATCGGTCATGCACGGATTGTCACATACCTGATGGAAGGGTGCCAACCATCGGGCGTACACTCCGTCCGCGTCATTCCGCACTGAAGGGGGAACTCATGTCGACCACCAACAACGATGCCGGCCCGCACAGCCTCGGCGACGGCATCCGCAAGCTCCGCGGCAAATGGGGTTGGATCGTCGCGTTCGGCGTCGTCTCTCTCATCGCTGGCGTGATAGCGTTGGGCAGTGGTGTCTACTTCGCGACCGCCACTGCCGTGCTGATCATCGGTTTCATGATGCTTATGGCAGGTGCGATGGAGATCGTCGCCGCCTTCAATGCCAAGGAATGGGGCCAGCGCATCCTGTGGGCGCTGCTCGGCGCGCTCTACGTCTTCGCCGGCTTCGTCTGCATTCAGAACCCCTTTCAGGCCGCGACTCTCCTGACCCTGATGCTGGGCATCGCCCTGATCATCGGCGGCCTGCTGCGCGTCTTCCTCGCGATGCAGATGAAGCAGGGCACGCCGTGGGGCTGGGTCGTGCTTTCCGGGATTATCACCTTCCTGCTCGGCGTCGTGATCGTGGCGAAGTGGCCGGTGTCGAGCGCGTATGCGCTGGGCATCTTCCTCGGCGTCGACCTGCTGTTCATTGG
Source organism: Enhydrobacter sp. (assembly GCA_026126105.1). Classification (GTDB taxonomy): domain Bacteria; phylum Pseudomonadota; class Alphaproteobacteria; order Reyranellales; family Reyranellaceae; genus Reyranella. The sequence goes on along the minus strand of JAHCJV010000115.1, from coordinate 12,373 downwards.
CAGCAGCTGGATTTCGGTCGGCCTCGCGCTTCGTCGGCACGCACGGTCTTGAAGCGACGGCTTTCGCTCCAGATCCTGGCGGTCGTGTTCGCGGTGCCGGCGGTCGCCCTCACCGATCGTGATCGCGCGCTGATCGAGGCGACGGCGCGCAACGACGTTGACGCGGCCCGCCAGCTGATCGCCGCGGGCGCAAGCGTGAATGCTCAGAACGAGAATCGTGACAGCGCCTTCCTGCTGGCCGGTGCCGAGGGCCGGCTCGAAATCCTGAAGATGACGCTGGCAGCCGGCGCGGACCTTCGCAGCACAAATCGCTACGGCGGCACGGCCCTGATCCCGGCCTGCCATCACGGTCATGTCGACACGGTGCGCGAATTGCTGAAGACCGAGATCGATGTCGATCACGTCAACCGGCTCGGCTGGACCGCGCTGCTGGAGGTGGCGATCCTGGGCGACGGCAGCGAGCGCTACGTCGAGATCGCACGCCTGTTGATAGCGCGCGGCGCCAACCTGAACCTCGCCGATCGTGAGGGCGTCACGCCGCTTGCGCATGCACGTCAGCACCGCCATGAAGCCCTCGCCGCGCTTCTCGCCGAGGCCGGAGCGCGCTGAAGGGTGACGATGACCAAACGGACATATCTCTGCCTGCCCGGCGCCTGGATGGGCGCGTGGTCATGGAAATTTGTGCTCGAACGGCTGCGTGCCGCCGGCCATGACGCCCGCGCCCTGCCCTTCCGTGGAGTAGGTGAGCGCGCGCCCGAGCTGTCGCCCGAGCTCGACAACGACGTCTTCCTCGCCGACACGCTCGCCTATCTCGAGCAGGAGAACCTGCGCGACGTCGTGCTGGTCGGGCACAGCTTCGGCAGCCTGATCGCCAGCCTTGTCACCGACCGGATGCCCGAGCGGGTCGGGCACCTGGTGATCATCGACGGCGGCATCGCGCAGGACGGCCAGTCGATCTTCGGCCGCATCCCGCCGGCGATCGTCGCCAAGCGCAAGGCCCTCATCAGGATCGTGAACGGCACGGAGGTGCTGCCCTTTGCGCCGGTCGGAAGCCTGATCATCGACGATCCCGAGCTCGCCGCCTGGACCCACCGCCATCTCACGCCGCATCCGGTCGCCTGCTACACCAAGCCGATCCGGATGTTCCATCCCGCCGGCAACGGCCGGCCGGTGACCTACATCGCCTGCACCAAGCCGCGCTACCCGGTTTCGGCCGGCATGCACGAGAAGGTGCAGGCCATGCCGCATGTCCGCTACCGGCCGATCGAGGCCGGCCACAATTGCATCATCTCGGCACCCGATCTTGTGGCGGCGGAGCTGCTCGAGATCTCCTCGGCGCCCGACGCCAGCCTAGCTTGAACGACTCGTTTCCGAACCATTCCATGCAGGCCATTCCATGGTGCCCACTGGTCTTGCCGACATCTTCCGCGGCCTGCGTTCCCGGCGTGTCGAAGAGGAACAAGCAGCGCGCCAGAATCCCTTTCTGGCCGAAGCTTTTCTGAAGGAGAAGCTCGAGGGGCAGCGCATCGCCGCCTGGGCGAGAACGGGTGCGCTCCTGGCGAGCGGCGTACTGATCACGTTCCAGAACGCGAGCTGGAGCGTTCTCTACTTCCACGGACTCCTGCTGGTCTTCATCGCCCTCGGCTGGGCGCAGCTGCGCTACGCCACGGTGGGCCAATCGCGAATCGAACTTGCGCTGATTCTCGCCGATCTCGCGCTGCTCGCGGTGACGCTGACGGTGCCGAACCCATTCGCCCCGCGCGACTTTCCCACCGCAATGATTTTTCGATTCGAGAACTTTCCCTACTTCTTCATAATTCTGGCTCTGGCGACCCTGGCCTATTCTTGGCGGACCGTCCTCACCATGGGAGTGGCATTCGCCGCAATTTGGTTCCTGGCCGTGCTCGGAGTTGCGCTGCTCGGCACGACCGACCGGCAGTTGGGAGCCTATGTCACCGCCGCTTTTGCCGCCATCCCTGCCATGCGCGACCTCGTCGACCCGAACTCCGTCGTCTGGCCGATCCGCATCCAGGAGATGGTCATCTTCTTCCTGGTTTCGGCGATCCTGGCACTGCGGGGGCAGCGCTCGAACGCCCTATTGATTCGCCAAGCCGGCATTGCCGCGGAAAGAGCCAACCTGTCGCGTTACTTTCCCCCATCCCTCGTCGATCAACTGGCTTCGTCGAACAGCGACATCGGCGCTGTTCGATCCCAGGATGTTGCGGTGCTGTTCGCCGATATCGTCGGCTTCACCCAACTTGCCGAGCGCGAGAGTCCCGAGACCGTGATGCGACTGCTTCGGCGCTGTCATTCGGTTTTCGAGCAGGCGATCTTCTCGAATGGCGGCACCCTCGACAAATATCTGGGGGATGGCGTGATGGCGACCTTCGGCACGCCCGAGGTGTCGCCGGCAGACTGCGCCAACGCACTCGCTGCAGCCGGCGATATCGTGGCCGGAGTAGAGGCCGCCAATGCGGAACTTGCTGCGGCCGGTTCGCCGCAGGTGCGTATCTCCGTCGGCGTCCATTTTGGCCCCGCGATTCTCGGCAACATCGGCTCGAAGCGGCGACTGGAGTTTGCGACGCTTGGAGACGCCGTGAACGTTGCAAGCCGGCTGGAAGCGGCGACCCGCGACCTGAGCTGCCATATCGTCGCCAGCGATGCCGTCGTCTCTCGCGTGGCCGACGGGGCGCTGAAAGGCGACTTCCGACGTGTGCCGAAGCTCAGCCTGCGGGGGCGAGCGGCCCCGATCGACGTTTGGGTGGCGTAGCGGTGCCGACACTCGTCGAACTTCGCGGAGCTTGCGGCGGGGTCGGTCGCTTCGCTACGGTCCGCCCGCATGAAAATACCTCCCTACCCGCTGATCGACCCCAGCCTCGACGCGCCGCTCGACGTGCACCGCGCGACGGTTCTGCCCGAGTGGATCGACTGGAACGGCCATATGAACGTGGGCTTCTACGTCGTGGCCTTCGACAAAGCGACCGACACGCTGTGCCAGCAGTTCGGCTGCAGCTGGGAATACACGCGCGAGAAGATCGGCATGACGTTCGTGCTCGAGGCGCACGTCACCTACGACCGCGAGGTCAAGGAGGGCGATCCGCTGCGCATCACGACGCAGATCCTCGACCACGATGCCAAGCGCCTCCACTACATTCACATGATGTATCACGGCACCGAGGGCTATCTCGCCGCGACCAACGAGCTGATGCTGATGAATATCGACTATGGCACGCGCCGCTCGGCGCCGTGGCCCGAATGGGCGATGGAGCGGATCGACAAGCTGGCCGCCGCCCACGCCTCCCTGCCCCGGCCGAGCCAGGCCAGCCGGCTCATCGGCATCAAGAAGAAGTAGAGTCCATGCTTGTCACGTTGCCTTATGAAATGCCCGAACTGGTGACGCGCGCGCCGCTCGACCTCCACACCTCGACGGTGCTGCCCGAATGGGTCGACTGGAACGGCCACATGAACCTCGCCTTCTATGTCACGGCGTTCGACCAGGCTTCCGGCGCCTTCATGCGCAACATCGGGCTCGGACGGCGCTACGTCGACGGCAAGCACGGCATGACCTTCGTGCTCGAGACCCACGTCACCTACGACCGCGAGATGAAAGGCGGCGCGCCGATGCGCTTCGCCACCCAGCTCCTCGCGCGCGACGCCAAGCGCGTGCATCTCTTCCACGAGATGTATCACGCCGGCGACGGCTACCTGGCAGCAACCAACGAGTCGATCATCATGAACATCGACTACAACACGAGGCGCTCCGCGCCCTGGCCCGTGCAGGTCGCCGAGCGGCTCGAGGCGGTCTGGGAAGCACACAAGGACCTGCCGAAGCCTGCGAAGGCCGGCCGCGTCATGGGCCTCGCGAAGAAGACGTAGAGGAGCACTGCTCTTATCTATTGGCGAGCTTCTCCAGCGCCTCGCCGCTCAACCGGTAGGGCAGCCAGTTCCTGATCCAGCGGAAGCCCAGCTTCTCGTAGAAGCCGCGTGCTGGATTCCAGTCGAGCACGTTTAGGTCGATGCGCTTGTAGCCCTTCGCCGCGCACTCCTTGGCGAGCGCCACCATCAACGCGCGCGCCACGCCGCCGCGGCGCTGCTCGGGGATCACCCAGATGTCCTCGACGAAGATGCCGCGCGCGGCGGTCCAGACCGAGTAGTTGAAGGTGTAGAGCGCGAAGCCGACCGGTATGCCGCCGCGCTCGGCAATCAGCGCGGCGAACTGCGGGCTCGCGCCGAAGCCGTCGCGTGCGAGCGTCTGCGGTGTCGAGGTGACAGCTTGCGGCTCGTCCTCATAGGTCGCGAGATCGATCGAGAAACGGTGCAGCAGCTCTACGTCGTCGACCGTTGCGGGCCGGATGCGAACATCAGATGCCAAGATAACCCCCATCGATCCGTCGGCCGGTCGGCATGTCCTTCACAAGGCTGCCTCCCTCAGGGCTTCGAGAATCACTGCTTCGTCGCCGATGTGATTTACCAGAAGAAGCATCAGCCGTGCGTCGAAGGCGCGGCACTCTTCGTCGCTCAACCCCTTATGCGCGTCGACCAGCGCGTTGTAGATATCGTCAGGCTTGGCGAGGTTGAGCGTGCGTCGCAACTGGCCTTCCATCGCCTTCCCCTATCGACCCGTCGCGCGGGCCAGAGCAGCCTGGGCGGCGTCGAGATCATACCGCCGCCAGCGCGCCGCGACGTAGCGATCCGGCCGGATCAGATAGGTCGTGCCCGGTCGCGCGTCGTAGCGCGCTGCCGGCAGGCCACTGCAATCGACCTTCAACACTGCGACACCGGCTGATCCCTCACCGACGTCGCCGAAACTCAGCAGCGTGAAGTCAGGACCGATACGCTCGACGAGCCAGCCATTGTTGCCCAGCGGCGCATCGATCATCGCCCGCCCTGGCGCCGGACCGCCCGTCCAGTCGGAGTCGGCATCGGGCGTGTCGAGCGGCGATCCGGCTTGCGTCGTCGGCACCGATAGCCGGCCGCTGTTGATCAGCGCTCGAGCGAATGGAAAGTCGCGCGCCAGCGACAGGGTGGCGTCCCGGAAGACGCGGGAGGCCTCGAACTTGGGCGTGATGAAGTCCGTGCTACGGGTCGATTGCCGGATATTCTCCCGCGACGCGGCTTGGCGCTCCTCGCAATAGCTGTCGAGCAGGCCGGGCGGCGACTCGCCCTTGACCACTCGCGCGAGCTTCCATGCCAGATTGTCGGCATCGGCCACCGCCGCGTTGCCGCCGCGTGCGCCGAACGGCGAGACGACGTGCGCGGCATCGCCGGCGAAGATCGTCCGGCCGTGCACGAACCGCTCCATCATGCGGCAGGTGAAGGTGTAGACGCTCGACCATTCATGCTCCCAGCGCGCCTCGGGACCGAACATCAGTCGCAGGCGACGGTCGATGTTCTCGGGCTTCTTCTCCTCCTCCGGATCGGCGTCGCGGCCGAGTTGAAAGTCGACGCGCAGGATGTCGTCGGCCTGGCGGTGCAGCAGCACCGAGTTGGTCGGATGGAACGGCGGGTAGAACCAGAAGCGCCGCTCCTTCGGCATGTCGCCCGCGAGCCGGATGTCGGCGATCAGGAACTGGTCGTGGAAGATCTCGCCCGGAAACGGCAGGTCCAACATGTGCCGCACCGGGCTGCGCACGCCGTCACAGGCAACGAGCCACTCGGTTTCGAGCGTGTACGCGCCGTCGGGTGTCTCGACCGTCAGGGTCACACCGTCGTCATGCGGAGCCAAACCGACGACCTTGTTGCGGTGACGCATCTCGATCAGGGGCTCGGCGCGGCAACGCTCGTAGAGATATTCTTCGACGTAGTACTGCTGCAGATTCACGAAGGCCGGGAACTTGTGGCCGGGCTCGGCCTGAAGGTTGAAGCGGTAGATCGCGCTGTCGCGCAGATAGACTTCGCCCTGCTCCCAGGTAATGCCCTTCTCGACCATGCGCGCAGCGATGCCGAACCTATCCCAGGTTTCGAGGCTGTGCTTGGCCTGGCAGATCGAGCGGCTGCCGAGGCTGACCGTGTCGTCGTCGTCGAGGACCAGTGCCGGCACGCCGCGCGTCGACAGCAACAGAGCGAGCGTCGGTCCTGCGATGCCCGCACCGACGATGACGACGGGGCGACGCGGGCCAGGCCCATCGAGCTCGGCGGGGCGGACGTATGGGTAATGTCTGTATTCGTAGGAACTCATCGCAACACGCCACCCCGGGCGATCCGCTCGATGATGGCGACCTCGCCCGGCGTGCCGACCAGGGCCTTGGCCTCCGCGGGGCTCGCCCAGAATAGTCGGTCATGCTCGTCCGATGGCATCACTTCGCCTTCTCGATGCCGGCACCAGAAGGTCACGCCCACCGCCTCCTCGCCTTCCGACCCGCGCAAGAAGCGAAAGGTGGCGACGGGTTGGACGATCTCCACCTGTAGTCCGGTCTCCTCGCGGACCTCGCGATAGACTGCTTCCTCGAGGCTCTCACCCGATTCCAGTCGCCCAGACCCCGTTTCCCAAGCCCCGGGCGCGTGGTCCTTGGTGAGGCTACGCCGCATCATCAGTATCTTGCCGTCCCGCTCGATGACGAAAGCCACCGCGACGATGAACTTGGCCGACATGCGCCGGGCCGGGCATTCAGCCTGCCTTCTCCAGCGCCGACCACATCTCGATGTCGCGCTCCGCGGTCCAGATCCGCGGATGATCGAGACCTTTGACCTCGTCGTAGGCGCGACTGACGTCGAACGGCATGCAGTGCTCGAAGATCGCCCAGTTGCCGTAGCGCGGTTGCAGCGCGGCCATCGCCTTGTCGTAAGCCTGCTTAAGCGATTCGCCGGCCTGCGCCGACGCCGACACCGATTTGTAGAGCTCCGACAGGAACTGCTGGGTGCCGGTGATGCCTTCGTCCACCGCCCGTTCGCCCATCAGCGCGTCGCCGCGGCCGGGCACGAGCGCCTCCGGCTTCAGATCGCGCAGCTTTTGCAGCGTCTCGGGCCAATCCTTGTAGTGCGCATCGCCGCAGTAAGGCGTGGCGCCGAACTCGACCAGGTCGCCGCTGAACAGCGTCCGCTCCTCCGGCAGCCACACGATGGTATCGCCTTTGGTATGGCCGCGGCCGGCATGGATGATGTCGACCTGCAGCTTGCCCATCCACAGCGTCATGCGATCGCCAAAGGTGATCGTCGGCCAGGTCAGGCCGGGGATCGTCTCCGCCGCCTGGAACAGACGCGGGAAGCGCTGCAGCTCGGACTTGTAATCCTGTTGGCCGCGCTCGACGATCATGTCGCGCGTCGCCTCGCTGCAGATGATGTGCTCGGCGCCGTAGCCCGAGGCACCGAGCACGCGGACCGCGTGATAGTGTGACAGCACCACGTACTTGATTGGCTTATCCGTGACCGTGCGGATGTATTCGATCACGGTCTGTGCCATCTTCGGCGTCGCCTGTGCGTCGATCACCATGACGGAGTCGTCGCCGACCACGATGCCGGTGTTCGGATCGCCCTCGGCGGTGAAAGCATAGGCATGTTCGGAAAGGCGGCTGAAGGTAATCTTCTTCTCGGCCATGTCCGCCTGCGAGGCGAAGGCTCGTGCCATCGGTTGGTTCCCCCGTTTGTCTTCTTATGAAGTCAGTCGTTGCTGTATTTGTGGTACTTGGCGCGATCGCCGGTGCGGACCGTGACCTCGAAGGCGTCGCTGTCGCGCTCCATCCGCAAGGTCACCATCGAGCCGGCCGGGCCGCTCGCCCACAGCTTCCTGTAGAAGTCGCCGACATCGTCGAGCACGTCGCCGTTCAGTGCCTGCAGGATGTCGCCGCGCTTGAGGCCGGCGCGATCGGCCGGGCCGCCGTCGGAGATTCCGCCGACCACGAGCTGGCCCATGTGCTCGACCGTATAGAGGCCGAGCCACGGACGGGGCGGCGTGGACAACCTGCCGGTCTCGACCAGCTCGTCGAACACCGGCTTCAGCCGGTTGATTGGCACGTACATGTTGCCCGGGAACGCCGGCGATCCCGGTCCGAGCGCTTCCTGCACGAGCAGCGAGCCGACTCCCAGCAGAGTGCCGTTCATGCCGACCAGCGCCGAGCCGCCCCAGAGCGGGTAGGCCGGCACAGTAAAGATTGCGTTGTCGAGCAGATACTCCCAGTAGCCTGCGAATTCCCGCCGCCCCGCGACCTTGACCTTGAGCGTTGCCTTCTCGCCGCCGACGCCGGCGACATAGGCCTCGCTGCGCAGCGTCAGATCGTCCGAATCGCCAACCGGCATCGGCTTGATCGGCGGCGGTACGTCCGTGCGGATGAGGCCGAACCCGCTCTCGTAATCGTAGCCGACGATCGAGGCCGCGAGGCTGCGGCCCTCGCTGTCGGTCACGGTGATGGTGTCGGCTTCCATGATCAGGTAGCCGATGGTGACGACCAGCCCCTCGTCGTCGATGACGATGCCATGGCCCTCGCGCTCCGAGCCCAGGGTCTGGGCCGAGCGGCGGTCTTCCGGGATCGTTGTATGCACGCCCACCACCGCCGGCAGCACGTCGACTACTTCAGGCGGCAGATTGCTGTCGTCACCGGGCCTGCGCGCCTCGACACCCCGCTCGTTACCGTGCCACTGGCTCGATCCATTCGCGGAACCGTTTAAACCTCGGGCCATGCGAAATCCTCCGCGTCCATCGTCAAAGATAGGCGCTGGGGCTGGCGATTGCTATATGTTGTACATGGCGACCCCCGCCGATCCGTTTGAAATCACCGACGAACCCGAACCCGTTCCCGAAACGCCGGCACGGCGCGTCGTTGTGCCCTTGGCCCACCTCGAAGGGCTGAACACGGAGCAGCGTCTCGCCGTTACCCACGAGGGCGGCCCGTTGCTCGTGCTCGCCGGAGCCGGCACCGGCAAGACGCGCGTGCTCACCACCCGCATCGCCCATCAGCTGATCACTGGCCGCGCCCGGCCCGCGCAGATCCTCGCCGTCACCTTCACCAATAAGGCGGCGCGCGAGATGCTCGACCGCGTCGCGGCCATGATCGGCGGCGCAGCCGACGGCATGTGGCTCGGCACCTTCCATTCGATCGGCGTGCGCGTCCTGCGCCGCCACGCCGAGCTGGCCGGGCTGAAGAGCAATTTCACCATCCTCGACACCGACGACCAGACGCGGCTGATCAAGCAGTTGCTGCAGGCCGAGGGGATCGACGACAAGAAATGGCCCGCCCGCGTGCTTTCCGGCGTCATCCAACGCTGGAAGGACCGGGCGCTCACGCCCGACAAGCTGTCGAGCGACGATGCCGGCGAGTTCGCCAATGGCAAGGCAGGCGATATCTACAGGCAGTACCAGGCACGGCTCGCCGAGGTGAATGCGGTCGATTTCGGCGACCTCATCATGCATTGTGTGAGTCTCTGGCAGCAGCATCCCGACATCCTGGCCGACTATCATCGCCGCTTCCGACACATCCTGGTCGACGAGTACCAGGACACCAACGTGGCGCAGTATCTTTGGCTGCGGCTGCTGGCGCAGGGCACACCGAACGTCTGCTGCGTCGGCGACGACGACCAGTCGATCTACGGCTGGCGCGGCGCGGAAGTCGGCAACATTCTGCGCTTCGAGAAGGATTTCCCCGGCGCCACAATCGTGCGGCTGGAGCGGAACTATCGGTCCACGCCGCACATCCTCGCGGCCGCCTCGCACCTCATCGCTCATAACGAGGGGCGGCTGGGCAAGACCCTGTGGACTGAATTGAAGGAAGGTGAGCGCATCTCGTTGCGCGGTGTCTGGGACGGCGATGAGGAAGCACGCACCATCGGCGAGGAGATCGAAGCGCTGCAACGCGACAAGCACACGCTGAGCCAGATCGCCATCCTGGTGCGCGCCGGCTTCCAGACCCGAGAGTTCGAGGAGCGCTTCATCACCATGGGCCTGCCCTATCGCGTGATCGGCGGGCCGCGCTTCTACGAGAGGGCAGAGATCCGCGATGCGCTGGCCTATTGCCGGGTCACCGTGCAGCCGGACGACGATCTCGCCTTCGAGCGCATCTACAACACGCCGCGTCGCGGGCTGGGCGAATCGGCGCTGCGCACGCTCAGGGTCATCCAGCGCGCGGGCAAGGTCTCGCTGTTCGAGGCGACGCGCCGGGCGTTGGAGACCGACGAATTGAAGGGTCGCCAGCGCAAGTCGCTCGGCGACCTGATCAAGAGCTTCGACCGCTGGCGCGCGATGCTCGACGGCATCCCCCACTTCGAGGTGGTCGAGACGCTGCTCGACGAGTCAGGCTACACCGACATGCTGCGCGCGGACCGCTCGCCCGAGGCCGAGGGGCGGCTGGAGAACCTCAAGGAGCTCACCAGCGCCCTGCAGGAGTTCGACACGCTCCCGGCGTTCCTCGAGCATGTTGCACTGCTCACCGATACCGCCGAGAAGGCAGGCAGCGACATGGTGAGCGTCATGACCCTGCATGCCGCCAAGGGGTTGGAGTTCGACACGGTATTCCTGCCGGGCTGGGAGGAAGGCTTGTTCCCCAACCAGCGCGCGCTCGACGAGAAGGGGGCCGCCGGCCTGGAGGAGGAGCGGCGCCTCGCCTATGTCGGGCTCACACGCGCCCGCAAGCGAGCCTACGTTTCCTTCGCCGCCAACCGGCGGGTGTTCAATCAGTGGCAGGCCGCCATCCCGTCGCGCTTCCTGAAGGAGCTGCCGACCGCGCAGCTCGCCGAGAGCAGCGATGCCGGTCTGTACGCGACCTATTCCGCCGGCCATCACGGCGGGCTGCGCGATCAGGCCAGCGGCTTCGACTACGAGAGCCTCGGCGTCACGGGCATGGGGCGCGCCCGCACGCGGTGGCGCGACGAGACGTTCGACGACCGCCGCGCCGTAGAAGGCGACAAGCCGGATCTCGGCATCGGCCAGCGCGTCTTCCACCAGAAGTTCGGCTACGGCCGCATCGTCGCGGTCGACGGGAACAAGCTCGACATCGACTTCGAGAAGGCCGGACCGAAAAAGGTGTTGGACAGTTTCATCGAAGCGGCCTGAACGGCCGGGGTTTGGGGAGAAGCACGCAATGTTCCGTTCGATCGCTCTCGCAACCGCACTCGTCGTCGCGAGCGCCACCGCCTTCGCGCAAAGCGGCAAGATCACCGTGGTCACATCGTTTTCCAAGGACGTTACCGATCCCTTGAAGAAGGCTTTCGAAAAGGCAACGCCTGGCGCGACGCTGGAGATCCAGAACCGCAACACGAACGCCGGCGTGAAGTTCGTCGAGGAGACCAAGGCCAACAACCAGATCGACCTTTTCTGGGCCTCCGCGCCCGATGCCTTCGAGGTGCTGAAGGGCAAGAAGCTGCTGACACCCTACAAGCCCAAAGCCACCGGCATTGCCGAGAAGGTCGGCTCCTACCCGGTCAATGACAAGGACGGTTTCTATGTCGGCTTTGCGGCGTCGGGCTACGGCATCATGTGGAACGAGCGATATGTGAAGGCAAACAAGCTGCCGACGCCGAAAGAATGGCAGGACCTCGCGCAGGCGCCCTACTTCGATCACGTCTCGATCTCCGCGCCGTCGCGCTCGGGCACGACCCATCTCACGATCGAGACCATCCTGCAGGGTGAAGGCTGGGCCAAGGGCTGGCGAACGGTCAAGGAGATCTCAGGCAACCTGCGGCAGGTCACCGACCGGTCGTTCGGCGTACCGGAGAACGTCAATTCCGGTCAGGTCGGCTACGGTATCGTGATCGACTTCTTCGCCTTCTCTTCGCAGGGCGCGGGCTTCCCGGTGAAGTTCGTCTACCCGTCGGTGACGACCCTGGTCCCGGCCAATATCGGCGTGATCGCAAATGCGCCCAACAAGGCCGGAGCCGAGGCCTTCATCGAGTTCCTGTTGTCGCCCGCCGGCCAGGAGGCGTTGCTGGAGCCGACGATCCGCCGCCTCCCGGTTCGACCCGAGACCTATGCCAAGGCGCCGGCCGGCTATCCGAACCCCTTCAAGGACAAGAACCTGCAGGGATTGCTGACCTTCGACGCCGGGTTGTCGGAAAAGCGCAACGAGGCCGTCGACGTGCTGTTCGACCAGCTCGTCACCTTCCAGCTTGAGCCGCTGAAGGCGGCGACCAAGTCACTGCACGAGCTCGACGCAGCGCTTGCCAGGAAGGACAACGCCCAGGCTCGCGCCCTCGCCAAGGATGCGCGCGACCTGATCGCGGCGATGCCGATCACCGATGCCGAAGCGGCCTCGCCCGAAATCCGCCAGGCCTTCACCGGCGGCAAGCAGAAGACCGCGCGCCAGGCCGAGCTGGAGCAGCAATGGGCAGCCTTCGCCAAGGAGAAATACGCTGCCGCCAAGGCCAAGGCCGACGAAGGGCTGAAGCTCGCACGGTAGCCGTTGGGCTGGTTCATGCTCTTCCGGACCGCGGGCGTCCAGCACGCGGGGGG
>JAHCJV010000114.1 GCA_026126105.1 Enhydrobacter sp. | reverse complement strand
AGGTCTGACGCTCCGGCGGCGCTGGTCATAGGCTACGTCGCCTCCTTGCGGCTGGGCGGCGATGAGGGTTTGGCGACCGCGCGTGAGGTCTACGACCCGCTGCTCCGGCTGGTTCGGCGATACCGTCTGTCGCGGGAGCAGGAGCACTATCTGAACACAAGCCTCCCTGCCAAAATCCGAGGCTGGGGATTGGCGGACCGCCTCGCGAAGGCGGCGGTAGACCAATGGTCGCCGAACATGGCGCAGGCGGGTGCTCTGACGCTGAGCCGAGAGTACGACCACTATCGCGATTTGGTAGACACGGCACTGGCCCATTCCGGACGCACTAGGATCAAGGGGGCGTTGCTCGATCCCGACCTGCCAATCGACGTGCGGGTGCGAATCGAGCGTAAACTCGAACCTTCCTCAAAGAAGATCTGGTGGTTTTAGAGGGCGGCGGCCACGCGGTTGTTGCTCATGGCTTTTTGCTTAAGTATCGAGCGAAGCATTGACCGATAGGGTGAGCAGTGGTTCTCCTCCACTGGCGACTTACACCACCTTTCATATCCGTCTTCCTAAGAGCGACTTGGTTGCGCTCTCACTCCCATTCATTCGTCCCCGGCGGCTTGCTCGGGATAAGAGAGGCGATGCCGTCGTTTCTAGGGAAGATTGCAGGTTTCGGCTTGCGACGCTTTAGGGATAGACTAAAATTGATGGCGAGTTGGGTTGCAGACGTCCAGAGGGAGAATGGTCGTGAGGAAACTGCTGATAATCGGAGTTCTTTTTCTGCTCGGAACTCTTCAAGTCCACGCTCAAAGCTGGCAGCACATGGGGGGAGGTATAGATTGCGATGGGGGAGATATGCCAGAATCCCCGAAGGGGGTGGTTACTCCTCCGCCAAATCTGTGTACAGCCGCCGATCGCGGAAGTCGCGTTGCTGTTTGTTTTGATATGACTGTACCAAGTCAAGTAACAATGATGAACCCACGTTACCAGAATACCTGTGTGCCCAAGAATGTAACTACTGCGAACTGCGGGCCAAGAAATAGTAATCAAACGCGTGGGATAATGTACGAGTGCCGTTAGAGCAACTCTGAACAAGTCGGCATCAACGTCAATGGGATGGCAAGCTGCTCCAGGTTACTGGTTATCAGCGTGAATCAATTGAGTTCTTCGGACGCGGAGTACTGTGTCAAGCGCAAGTAGTCGCTTTGGGCGGTTGCTTGTAAAGATGCAGCTTGCAATTCATGGCAAGACGTCAAGATGCCGATAGAACGCCACTGTCCGAAAGCGGGGGCCGGGAAACTATTCGCTTACGGCGATACTGCCACCTTCAGCAAGAGTACGGGCTGACGATCCGGGGATAGAGCAGTCGTTGGACGAGATCGCCTCGATATGGCGGTTCACGGGCCTTTCGCCTTTCGGGCAGTTCCATGACGATTCTGCCCTTGCGCTCACTCCCACTCGATCGTCCCCGGCGGCTTGCTCGTAATGTCGTACGTCACCCGGTTGATCCCGCGGCACTCGTTGATGATCCGCGCCGCCACCCGCCCCAGGAACGCGTGCTCGAACGGGTAGTAGTCCGCCGTCATCCCGTCGGTCGACGTCACCGCCCGCAGCGCGCACGCCTGGTCGTAGGTCCGGCCGTCGCCCATCACGCCGACGGTGCGCACCGGCAGCAGCACCGCGAAGGCCTGCCAGATCTCGTCGTACAGCCCCGCCTTGCGGATCTCGTCGAGATAGACGGCGTCGACCGCGCGCAGGAGGTCGAGCTTCTCCTTCGTGATGTCGCCGGGGATGCGGATGGCGAGGCCGGGGCCGGGGAACGGATGGCGGTTCACCAGGTCGGCCGGCAGGCCGAGCTCGCGGCCGAGCGCGCGCACCTCGTCCTTGAACAGCTCGCGCAGCGGCTCGACCAGCTTCATGTTCATGCGCGCCGGCAGGCCGCCGACATTGTGGTGGCTCTTGATCGTCACCGACGGCCCGCCGGTGAACGACACCGATTCGATCACGTCGGGATAGAGCGTGCCCTGCGCGAGGAACTGCGCGCCGCCGATCTTCTTCGCCTCCTGCTCGAACACGTCGATGAACAGGCCGCCGATCGTCTTGCGCTTGGTCTCCGGGTCGGTGACGCCGGCCAGCGCCCTCAGGAACAGCTCCGACGCGTCGGCATGGACCAGCGGGATGTTGTAGCTGTCGCGGAACAGCCGCACGACCTGCTCGCCCTCGTCCTTGCGCAGCAGGCCGTGGTCGACGAACACGCATTGCAGCTGATCGCCGATCGCCTCGTGCAGCAGCACGGCGACGACCGAGGAATCGACGCCGCCCGACAGGCCGCAGATCACCTTGCCCTTGCCGACCTGGGCGCGGACCTGGGCGATGGCGCGCTCGCGGAACGCGGCCATCGTCCACTGGCCGCTGCAGCCGGCGATGCGGAGCGCGAAGTTGCGCAGCAGCTTGGCGCCGTCGGGCGTGTGCATCACCTCGGGATGGAACTGCACGGCGTAGTAGCGCCGCTGCTCGTCGGAGATCGCCGCGAACGGCGCGTTCTCGCTGGTGGCGATGACGGAGAAGCCGGGCGGCAGCTTCGTCACCCGGTCGCCGTGGCTCATCCACACTTGCTTGCGGTCGCCCGGCTGCCACACGCCGTCGAACAGCGCCGACTTCGCCTTGACCTCGACCTCGGCGCGGCCGAACGTGCGATGGTGGCCGCTCTCGACCTGCCCGCCCAGCTGCTGCGCCATGGTCTGCTCGCCGTAGCAGATGCCCAGCACGGGGACGTTGGCGGCGAACACGGCGGGATCGGCCGCCGGCGCCTGCCCCTCGATCACCGACGCCGGCCCGCCTGAGAGGATGATGCCCTTGGGATCGAACTGCTCGATCTTTTTGGCGTTCACGGATTGAAACGGATGGATCTCGCAGTAGACCCCGGCCTCGCGCACCCGCCGGGCAATCAGCTGGGTCACCTGGGACCCGAAATCGACGATCAGCAGTCGGTCGCTCATGGGCCGATATAAGCGGCGGCGGAGGGCGGTGCAATCTCCCTCCGTCATCCCGAGCGAAGCGAAGCGTAGTCGAGGGACCTTCTCCGTCATCCCGAGCGGAGCGAAGCGTAGTCGAGGGACCTCCTCATGTGGCAGGCGTTGCATGAAAAGGTCCCTCGACTACGCTTCGCTCCGCTCGGGATGACGGTTGGTGCCCCTCTCCTCCACGACCCGTGCTTGCATCCTCGCCTCGTCAAAAAAATGTAGCGACTGCTACATTTTTGAGGTATGAGGCTCCGGCACCTGCTTCGGAGGCCCTCATGCCCGCTACGCAACCCTCTTCCGTCCCTTCCCGCGACGGCCCGATGACCGTCGGCGTCGACGCCGGCCGCGCCGTCCTTCTCGTCCTCGCGGGAATGGTCGTGTGGTTTCTCGGCGTCCTGCTGCTGCGCTGGGTCGGCTCGACGGGCGCGCTGGGCAACGGCTGGACGCCGCTCGTCTACGCCCTCGTGCTGGCCGGGACCGTCCCGCTGGTCGTCGCCGCGCCGCGCCTGCTCGGGCTGCCGCGGCACCAGACGCTCGCCTGCGCGTCGATCATGGCCGCCACCGCCTCGATGATGGACGGCATCGTGGTGCGGTGGTTCCCTGCCGTCTATTCGACCGACCCGCAGCTGCTCGCCCAGATCGCCGCGTCGCTGCTGTGGGGCATCGGCGTGGCGGTGGCGCTCGGGCTGCTGCTGTCGCTCGGCGGCCCGGCGGCCCGCTCGCGCTGAGGCCGGGCGGCCGTCGCTTGCCGGCAGGGGGCACTCTGCTAGCATCCGCCGGCCATGAAAGCCGAGGCGAAGCGCGACGAGATTGCCGATCGAATCGCGGATTACCTGCTCGCCGAAGGCCTGGCCGCGGCAAGCCTGCGCCCCCTGGCGGCGGCCGCGGACACCAGCGACCGCATGCTGCTCTATTATTTCAAGGACAAGGAACGGCTGATCGAAGCGGCGCTCCGCCGGCTCGCCACGCGCCAGATGGCGATGCTGACGGCGATGGGCCAGCAGGAGCCCCGGAGCGCGGCCCAGCTCGAGGCCGAGTTCCTCGCCCTGACCGGCAACGACACCCTGTGGCCCTTCATGTGCGTCTGGCTCGAAGTGGCCGCGCTCGCCGCGCGCGGCGACCGGCTCTACCGGTCGATCGGCTACGAGATCGCGCTGGCGTTCCGGCACTGGATCGCGAGCCTGCTGGCGCTCGACGACGAGCAGGAGCGCAACGCCGCCGCGAGCCGCATCCTGCGAACCGTCGAAGGCGCGATCCTGCTGCGCAGCGTCGGCCTCACCGGGTAGGGCGTCCGTGATCGATGGCAACGCCTCCCCGCGACGAAGCGTTGGACGCCCATGGATATCGACGACTTCGCCGGCACCACCCCCGAGTTCCGCCCCGAGACCTTCCTCGTCGGCCGCCTGCAGGGCTGGGGCATCCTCGAATCGCTGATCGGCAACCTGCAGAAACGCTTCACCGTGGAGGCGAAGGGCGCGTGGGACGAGGCGAGCCAGACCGTCACTTTCACCGAGACCTGGACCTTCGACAACGGCCGGCAGGACACGCTCGACTGGAAGATCCGCAAGCTCGCCCCCGGCCGCTATTCCGGCACCGAGACCCGCATCGACGGCGAGGCCGAAGGCGAGCAATCCGGCTGCGCCTTCCACTGGACCTACAGCCGCGACACGCCGCAGGACGACGGCAAGTCGATGCTGCTGAACTTCAACGACTGGTTCTACCGCATCGACGACCACGTCGCGATCGTCCGCGGCTCCGCCGGCCGCGCCGGCCTCCCCTTCGCGATAGCGCACGTGACGTACCGGAAGGTATCGTCATCCTGAGCGCAGCGAAGGATCTCCCCGAACGATCAGACACCGCCCGCGTCGCTGGCGCGAGGCCCTTCGCTGCGCTCAGGACGACGGGGAGCCCTACCCTTCCTCCTCCCTCATGTTCCTCGCCCCCGCCAGGGGGAGAGGCTAGGTGAGGGGGTTGCGCACAACCTTCGATACCCCCTCACCCCGCCTCTCCCCCTAACGGGGGCGAGGAGTCCGAGAAGAGGAGTCATGCCGAAGGCCACGGGTAATAGATCGTCGCTGGGAGCGCGGCGCTCCAGAGCCGCGCTCCCAGCCTACCCCTCCTCCTCGGGCGCCAGCCTTCGCCGGACCAGCGGCGCGTCGAGGTCGCGCCAGGCGTAGGCGACTTCCTCGACGTCGGTGCCGGAGAACCGGTCGGTGCGGCTGCCGGCCGGGTCGCCGCCCATGCCCTCGTAGAAGAAGCGGGTCGGGTTGCGCGCCAGCATCCACAGCACGGCGGTGTCGAAGCCGTCGGCCCTGAGCTGGCGGAACATGGCGTCGAGCAGGCGGCGGCCGAGGCCCCGGTTCTGGAAGTCGGGCTCGACATAGAGCGTGTAGACCTCGCCCACCCGCTGCTCGGTGCCGTTCAGCCCGTCGGGCGGATCGCGCACCGGGCCGCAGCTGCCGAAGCCGACCACGCCCATGTCGTCGTCCTCGGCGACGAAGATGCCGCGCGCCTCGCGCGGATCGGCCAGCGACCGCTGCCAGTACGCCGCCTGGCGCGCCTCCGACATCCGCACCAGCATCGCGTCGGGCAGCAGGCCGGCATAGGTCGCCTGCCAGGTCTCGACATGGACGCGGCCGATCGCCTGCGCATCGGCCGTCCGTCCGCGCCGGATCTTCACTTGCGCACCATCGCGGCGGCGAAGAAGCCGTCGGTGCCGTGCTTCAGGGGCGACAGGCGGAGGTACGAGCCCTGCGCCGTCTCCGGCGGCAGGCCGAGGTCGGTCGGCGGCACCAGCGCGAATTCGGGATGGCGCTCGAGGAAAGCCTCGATCTGGCGCTCGTCCTCGGCCGGCAGCACCGAGCAGGTGGCGTAGACCAGCCCGCCGCCCGGCTTCACCAGCCGCGCCGCCGCGTCGAGGATCGCGGCCTGCTTGGGGACCAGCTCCTCGAGGTCCTTCGGCGCGAGCGTCCAGCGGCCGTCGGGATTGCGCCGCCACGTGCCGGTGCCGGTGCAGGGCGCGTCGACCAGCACGCGGTCGAACGTCTCCCGGTGGCGCTTCAGCCATTTGGTGCTGTCGGCGCCGAGCGCGCGGCGCTCGACATTGTGCGCGCCGGCGCGGCGCAGGCGCTGGGCGGAGCGGTCGAGCCGGGTCTCGAGCACGTCCATCGCCACGACCCGGCCCTTGTTGTTCATGCCCGCCGCCATCGCCAGGGTCTTGCCGCCGGCGCCGGCGCAATAGTCGACCACCTGCATGCCGGGTTGCGCGTCGACCAGCTCGGCCACGAGCTGCGAGCCCTCGTCCTGGATCTCGACCAGCCCGTCCTGGAAGGCCTGGCCGGTCACGATCGACAGCCGGCGCTTGAGCCGCAGGCCGTCGCGCGCGTAGCGCATCGGCTCGGTCTCGATGCCCTCGCGCTGGAGCGCGGCGCGCGCCTCCTCGACCGTGGCCTTGAGGCGGTTGACGCGGAGGTCGACCGGCGGCGGCGTCTCCAGCGCGGCGATCTCGCGGCCCCACGCCTCGCCGTAGGCCTCCTTCAGATGCGGCGCGATCCACTCCTGGACGTTGAGCCGCACCCAGTCGGGCTGCTCGGGATGGGGCAGCGAATGGCCTTCCATCTGGCGGAGCGCGCGGCGTTCGCCGTCGTCGATTGGCGCGGGGCGGTAGGTGCCGCCGTCGAACATCGCCTCGAGCTGCGGCAGAGTGAGGCCGTACTGCAGCATCAGGTCGGCCGCGACCAGGGCGCGGGCGCCGCGCTCGGGATGACGCGTCCTGTCGAGCCACCAGCCGAGCTGGCCGTAGCGGCGCAGGATGGTCCAGGCGCGCTCGGACACGGCGCGCCGGTCGCCGCTGCCGATGAAGCGGCGGGCGCGGAAGAAGGCATTGGCGACACCGTCGGCCGGCCGCTCCTGCCGGTCGAAGATCGCGTCGAGCAGTTCGATGGTCGCGGCCACCCGCGCACCCGGTGTCACATCGCACTCCCTGTTCCTACGCGGGGCCCTCTAGCACGTCCGCGCGAATGTCCCTATGGAGGGGCCGTGTCGCCTTCCGCTCTCGCCGGCCGTGTCGCCCTCGTCCTCTGCTCGGTGCTGGTGACGCTCCTGTTCCTCGAAATCGCCTGCCGGCTCGCGCGCGGGCCCGAGACGCTGCTCGACTGGAGCAACATCGTGCTGCGCGAGCGGCTCAAGATGTCGGCGCAGAACATCGGCCATCGCTTCGCCTACGATCCGCTGCTCGGTTACGTCCAGCGCGACGGCTACTCGGACGCGCTGATGTCGTTCGGCGAGCATGGCTTCCGCACCATGCCGCCGCCGCCGGCCGACGCTACCAAGGGGCCTCCGATCCTGGCGACCGGCGATTCCTACACGCAGGGTGACGAGGTCGCCGACGACCAGACCTGGCCGGCCCAGCTCCAGGGGCTGCTGCGCCGGCGCACGATCAATGCGGGGGTGGCGGCCTACGGCTTCGACCAGACCGTGCTGCGCACCGAGCAGCTGGTGCCGATCGTCAGGCCGGGGCTGATCGTGCTGGGCTTCATCGGCGACGACCTTCGGCGGGCGGAGATGAGCCGCAGCTGGGGGACGGAAAAACCGTACTTTTCCGTGAAGAACGGGGGAGCAGAGCTGCAGAATGTCCCGGTTCCACCGTCACCGGACCCGCGAAATACGTTGAATTCCGTGCAAAAAGCGGTGGGTTGGTCGGTGCTTCTGGACACCATCCTGATACATCAGGGGTTGCAATACGAGTGGCTGGTGGACCATCGGCGGGCGACGCCGCCGGGCACCGGCACACGCCTGGCGTGTCCCCTGCTGCGCCGGATTGCAGCCCTGGGCGTGCCGACCCTGGTGGTGGCGCAATACGATTTCTACGTCTGGCAGAACGCCGAATTCGCCGCCGAGCAGCGCCGGATCTCGCAGGAAGTGCTGAAATGCGCGGAGGCTGCGGGGCTGGCCAGCCTCGACCTCTACGACCGTACCGAAAAGGCGGTGCGCGAGCGGGGGCTTCGCACCATGTACCTCACCTGGCACCCCAGCCCCGCCGGCTACCGCCTGATCGCCGAGGCGATCGCCGAGGAGGTCACCAGACGGCAGCTGCTGGCGCCGCGATGAAGGTTCGGTGGATAGGCAATCTCGGGTTGACGTTCGGCGCCGTCGTCCTGACCCTCGGCGCGCTCGAAGTCGGCTTGCGTCTGGCCCACGGCGGCTGGATCGCGTCCTGGCCGAACTTCATCCTCGAATCGCGCCGCGCCCAGGCGACGCAGAACGAGAGCCGTCACGTCGAGGACCCGACGCTGGGTTACGTCCCGCGCCCGAACTATAGCTCGAATGGCGTAAACATTGACACGGACGGCCTTCGCCGCACCGGCACGCCCGGCGAGGGCGCCATCCTGGCGGTGGGCGATTCCTTCACCTTCGGCGACGAAGTCTCGGACGAGCAGACCTGGCCCGTGCAGCTGCAGCGGCTTCTGGGCCGGCCCGTCCTGAACGGCGGCGTCGTCGGCTACGGCCTCGACCAGATCGTGCTGCGGGCGGAACGGATCGTCGCCGAGAAGAAACCGTCGGTTGTCGTTGTGAGCTTCATCGCCGACGACGTCCTGCGTACCGAGATGCGCCGCCGCTGGAGCGCGGAGAAGCCATACTTCGACATCGTGGACGGCGCCCTGGTCCTGCGCAACGTTCCGGTCCCGAAACCCGATCCCAAGAGCGGCCTCGGGCTGCTCGATCGCACGCTGGGCTATTCCTTCCTCGTGCAGTTCGTCATGCGCCGGCTCGATCTGTGGAACGACTGGCAGGGCGACCATGTCCGCGTCCACCGGCCGGGCACGGGCGAGACGATCGCCTGCCTGCTGACCCGCCGCCTCGCCGACCTGCAGCGCAGCAGCGGAGCACGCGTCCTGGTTGTCGCCCAGTACGATCCCTATGTCTGGCAGGACGCGGGTTTCGCCGCCGAACAGCGTCGCCTGACCAACGCCGTCCTCGCCTGCAGCCGCCAGCAGGGTCTCGACGTCCTCGACACCTTCGACGCAATCGCGGCGAACGGAGGCAAGGGCGCGCCCAAGTCACTCTACCGTGAGTGGCACATGAACGAGGCCGGTAATCGCCTCACGGCCGAGTTGATCGCCGCCGAGGTTGCGAAGCTTCACATCCCGCCGCGGTAGTTCGGCGCCTCGCGCATGATGTCGACGTCGTGCACGTGGCTTTCGCGCAGCCCCGACCCAGTGATTCGCAAGAACTGGCGGTTGGTCTGCATCCCCCGGATGTCCGGATTGCCGGTGTAGCCCATCGCCGCGCGCAGGCCGCCAACCAGCTGGTGAATGATATTGCCGACCGGCCCCTTGTACGGCACGCGGCCTTCGATGCCTTCGGGCACCAGCTTCAGCGAGCTCTCGACCTCCTGCTGGAAGTAGCGGTCGGCCGAGCCGCGCGCCATGGCACCGATCGAGCCCATGCCGCGGTAGGATTTGTACGAGCGGCCCTGATAGAGCAGCACCTCGCCCGGCGCCTCGTCGGTGCCGGCGAGAAGCGAGCCGATCATGGCGCAGTCGGCGCCGGCGGCGATCGCCTTGGCGAGGTCACCGGAATATTTGATGCCGCCGTCACCGATCGCCGGCACGCCCGCGGCCCGGCACACCTCGGCGGCTTCGAGAATCGCGGTGAGCTGCGGCACGCCGACCCCCGCCACCATGCGCGTGGTGCAGATCGAGCCCGGACCGATGCCGATCTTTACCGCATCGGCCCCCGCGTCGATCAGCGCCTGGGCGCCCTCGGCGGTCGCGACGTTGCCGGCCATGACCTGGCAGTAGTTGCTGAGCTTCTTGACCCGCGTCACGGCGTCGAGCACGCCCCGGGAATGGCCATGGGCAGTGTCGACCACGATGACATCGACGCCGGCGTCGATCAGCAGCTGGGCGCGGCGCAGGCCGTCCTCGCCGACACCCGTGGCGGCCGCGGCCCGCAGGCGGCCTTTCTCGTCCTTGGCGGCGCCGGGAAACCTGTTGGCCTTCTCGATGTCCTTGACGGTAATCAGGCCGATGCAGCGGTAATCGCTGTCGACCACCACCAACTTCTCGATGCGGCGTTGATGCAGGAGCTTCTTCGCTTCCTCCAGGGTCACGCCCTCGCGGACGGTAACCAGTTTCTCGCTGGTCATCAGCGCCATCACCGGCGTCCCGTTGTCGGTCGCAAAGCGCACGTCACGATTGGTCAGAATGCCTGCAAGCCTGCCGCTGCCGCGCTCGACCACGGGAATGCCCGAGATCTGGTGCGCGGACATCAGCGCCAAAGCATCGGCCAGCGTCTGGTCGGGGTGGATGGTGACCGGATTCACCACCATGCCAGATTCGAACTTCTTGACCTTGCGCACCTCGTTGGCCTGCGCTTCGGCATCGAGATTCTTGTGGATGACGCCAATACCGCCGGCCTGCGCCATGGCGATCGCCATGGGCGCTTCAGTGACGGTGTCCATTGCCGCGGACATCAGCGGGATGCCGAGCTCGATGGTGCGCGTAAGGCGTGTGCGCGTGTCCGTCTGGCTGGGAAGCACCGCCGAAGCGGCAGGCTTCAGGAGGACGTCATCGAATGTGAGCGCTTCCTGAAACTGCATGCCAACCTCCAAGAGGAGAAACAAAACGGCGGCCCCTTTGGGGGCCGCCGGGTTGGCGAGCCGTTATACACATTGCGGCGAACAAACCAAGCGAATTGGCATCAGGCTTCAGCTGAGGCTCCGGAGCCGGACGCGACGATTGCGTAACTTGGAAATGCAATCGGGCGGGGGGTATGTTGCCCCCGGTTCCAGCCACCCGCGAACATGGAGACATCGTCGAAAATGAAGGGCGCACTCAAGAACGCCATCCTCGTAGCCGTCGTACTGGTGGTCTGCGCCCTCCTGCTCGAAGTTATGACGCGGCTCTTCGTCGACGACGGCGTGTCCTACGAGCTCGAGATGTGGAAGTACGCGACCGACGTGAAGGTGCGCGATCCCCGCCCCGAGATGGGCCACAAGCACGGCCCGAATCGGAACGCGTCCCTGATGAGCGTCGATGTGCGCACGAACGAGCAAGGCTTTCGCGGACCGCAGATCTCCGAGAAAGCAGCCGAAGGCGTTGCCCGTATCGCCTTCGTCGGCGATTCCACCACGATGGGCTGGGGCGTGGCGGAGAAGGACACCTTCGCCCATCAGGTGATCGAGCGGCTCGTCAAGCAAGGCCGCAAGGTCGACGGCTTCAACGAGGGCGTCGGCAACTGGAACACGACACAGGAACTAACCCATTTCCTCGACACCGGGCTGAAAATGAAGCCGGACATCGTCGTCCTGACCTACTTCATCAACGATGGCGAGCCGATCCCGACATATCCGAAGGAGAGCTGGCTCGACCTGCATTCGGCAGCGTGGATCGTGCTCAATTACCGGCTCGATTCGCTGATCCGCCAATTCGGTCCGCGGCCCGACTGGAAGCAGTATTATCGTGGGCTGTATGACGACAATGCGCCGGGTTGGAAGGCGACACAGAAGGCCATAGCGGGCTTCGCCGAGGTCGCGCGCAATAACGGAATCAAGCTCGTGGTCTTCCACCTGCCCGAGCTGCGCGAGCTGAAGCCCTATCCTTTCGCCGACGTCACCGCCAAGGTGAAGAAGGTCGTCGAGGAGAACGCCCTGCCCTTCGTCGATCTGCTGCCGACCGTCGAGAATCTCGATCCAGCCAGCCTGTGGGTCACCGTTCCCGACCCGCATCCTAACGCGAAGGCGGATTCTGCCTTCAGCGACGGCATGGTCCGCGAGCTGCTGCCGATCCTGGACGAGCTTTGCCGCACCCAGAAGAAGGGCTGTTGACCGGCCAGACCTCAGGTCAGCTCGCGTTCTGGCAGACCGAAAGGCGATAGAAGGAGGCGGCGTTCTTCCAGAAGAAGCGGTCCCTGTCCTCCTGGGGCCGGTCGGCCAGCATGCGATCGAGCGAGCGGACAAGCGTGTCGTAGTCGGTCCGGAGGCCGGCCACCGGGAAGTTGCTGGCGAAGACGCAACGCTCGATGCCGAAGATCGCGATCGCCTCGAGAACGATCCGGCGATTCGAGTGATAATCCCAGGCGGCATCCTTCAGGCCGAACTCGGACACCTTGACGTAGACGTTCGGTTGTCGAGCCACCGCTTCCATGCCACGCCGCCAAGCAGCCAGGCCGGCTTCACTGCGATCCCAGGGAAAGCCCGTATGGTTCAGGATGATGGGCGTTCGCGGGAATTGCCGCGCAACTTCGGCTGCTTCGTGAAGGTGCCAGCAGGGGACGCGCAAATCCCAGGAAAGCCCGTACTTCTCCAAGAGGACAAAGCCGCGCAGCCATCGCTCGTCCTGCATCGTGCCCGGTGCGCCGGGAGTCATCATGTCCGGGCTGAGCGACGTCACGGGCTTTGACCTGATTCCGCGCACGAGGGGAAAGCGCGCCTGCGCGGCCAGGATCTCCTCGGCACCTTCGGTATGAAACCAGGCGTGCGCGACGATGGCGCCGGGAAAGCCGTAGCGTGCATTGATGTCGGTCAGCCACCGTGTCTCGGCAACCTGCGTCGTGCGGTCCATTTCGGCTTCGCAATGGACTGTCGTCAGAACGTTGTGGCCCTGGGAATCGCGCAGATAGTCTTTCGGCATATAGTTGCGCTTGATGCCGTCGTAGTTGCCGAGGAAAAAGTGAGGTTCGGGCGTGTCGGTCAGGAACGGGTAGCGATTCGCCTTCAGATCCCAGAGGTGATGATGGGCGTCGATCAGCGTCACCGCCCCGGGCGAGTCGTTCCACTTGCCGCTGATCGTCCTCATGCCGCTGTTCCTCCGGGCCGCAATCACCGACGTCGAAAGCCTGTGGCAACGACATACATTTCTGCGGAGTCGGCGCGGCTCGCTTCCGGCTTCACGTGCCGCACCTTCGTGAAATCGCGCTTGAGGAGATCGAGCAGCGTGCGCTCGGTGCCGCCGCGCAGGACCTTGGCGACGAATGTGCCGCCCGGCTTCAGCACCTGCGCAGCAAAGTCGTGCGCAGCCTCCGCCAGCCCCATGATCCGAAGATGGTCGATCTGCGGATCGCCCGTCGCCGACGAGGCCATGTCGCTCAACACCACGTCGGCCGGGCCGCCGAGATGCTCCTGCAGGAGCGCCGGCGCGTCATCGTCGTAGAAGTCCTTGGCGAGAACCGTCGCGCCGGCGATCGGCTCGACCGGGGTGATGTCGATGCCGACCACGGCACCGCCGCGCTCAGGTTTCGTGCGCTCCACGGCAACCTGGGTCCATCCTCCGGGCGCGGCGCCTAGATCGACGACGCGCGCGCCGACCTTCAGGAAGTGGAATTGATCGTCGATCTGCAGCAGCTTGAAGGCGGCACGCGACCGGTAGCCGCGCTTCTTCGCCTCCAATACGTAGGGATCGTTGAGCTGGCGCTGCAGCCAGCGCTGCGAGGACGTCGTGCGCCCGCGCGCGGTCTTGACGCGTACCGTGGCAGCCCTGCCTGTCGGGCGGCTCCCCTTGGGACCCCGGCTCACGATGTCACTCGGCGGGATGGTGGCGCGGATCGGCTTCGCGATCTGCCCGCCGCATCAAATCCAGCAAAACGCCTTCGCGCAGGCCGCGATCTGCGACCCGTACCATGGGCGCCGGCCACTGTCGGCATACCGCTTCGAGGATTGCGCCGCCCGCCAGCGCCAGGTCGGCGCGGTCGGTACCGATACAGGGCAAGGTCGTGAGCTGGGCGACCGACAGCAGCGAGAGCTGGTCGCAGATCTGCAGGATCGCCTCACGGCCGATGCACGAACCGTCGACCATGTTGCGATTGTAGCGTTTCAGTCCGAGGTGGTGGGCGCTGACCGTGGTGACGGTGCCGGACGCGCCGATCATCTGGACCTCGCCGCGGGAGATCGCCCCGCCGATGCCATGCCTGGCGCAAAAGGGCTTCAGGCCCGTCCGGATGCGCTCCACCATTTCGTCGTAGCAGGCGCGTGTCACCGGCTCGCCACGGGGCTGGCCGACCACGCAGGATTCGGTCAGCGTTACGACGCCCCAAGGTACCGACGTCATGTCGATCAGTTCGATCGCCAGACCGCCGCAGCCGCCGGGCTTGCGGCCGATACGCAGCCAGCTCACTTCCGTCGAGCCGCCTCCGATATCGATCAGGAGCGCGTGGGGAATGTCCGGGTCGATCAGGTTTTCGCAGCTCGCCACCGCGAGCCGCGCCTCCTCAGCTGGCGGGATGACCTCGAAGCACAGGCCGGTGCGCGACTTCACCACAGCGAGAAAGTCGTCGCCGTTACAGGCGCGACGGCAGGCTTCGGTCGCGATGTGGCGTGCGCGCGTGACGCGATTGCGCTGGATCTTGGCGGCGCAGACATTCAGCGCATCGAGCGTGCGATCAATGGCTTCGTTGCATAGCGTCCCGCTCAGCGCCACCCCCTCTCCGAGCCGGACCGGACGCGAATAGGCATCTATGACGTCGAACCCCTCGATCGACGCGCGTGCCACCAGGAGTCGGCAATTGTTGGTGCCGAGATCTATGGCGGCGAACGTGTGGGCGAACCGGCCGCTGTGCCAGCCTCCCTTGGTCCGCTGCAGTGAGGTGGACTCCCCGGCCATCTGGAACCATATCCTTTGTGTGATGGTAGCCGAGTCTTGCCGCGCGGCAAACCGTCTCGGAGAGGCCGGCAGGCGAGAGTCCAGGCGCTTGAGAAGGAGATTTCGGGCCGCCGCGGCGCAAACTCTTGCAAACACCGCCGCGCGTCGCTAAACCCGGCGCCCTGCCTGAGCGTCTGTCGCCGACTTGGGGGATAGTTTAACGGTAGAACAACCGGCTCTGACCCGGTTAGTCTAGGTTCGAATCCTGGTCCCCCAGCCAAATCTCATTCTTGGCGCCAACGATGGAGTTGGCGTCCTTTGGCTGCGCTGCCATCGCAGCAGTTTGCGCAAGCAGATCAAACGGTTGGCGGAAGGTTGCGCGCACATCGCCATCGTCCCAAACGCAGTTCGATAGCACGAAATTCAGCAATCGACGCTTCTCGCGGGGCGCTTGGCGTTCGAACAGCTTTTGGGCATTCCGCGCCAGTTCTAGAATCTGGATGCCTTCATCCATGAACGACTCGTCCGCCCGCTGGTGCCGGTCGATCTCGCGTTGCAGGCTGGCTTGCTCTTGCCGCCACTCGCCGGCAAACCGGTCGAAGAAGTCGCCGCCGATCTTCCCGTCAAGCTTGTCGACGTACATGGCGTGTATGCGATCATCCAGCCGCTTGTACTCCGCTTGCAGCCGGTCAATGGCCGCCTCATGTTCCCGCCGCTCGTCGGCATGGCTGGCGCGTAAGGCTTCGCGCACCCAAGTCAGCACTTCGTCATCGAACTGGAGGCAACCCAGCAGCGCCGTGAACTGCTCCTCTAGTCGTTCCTCGCGAACGTACCGTCGACGGCAGACGGCAGGCTCGTCCCGGCATTTGTCGGCGTACCCGGTGCAGTGATAGTAGACGTACTTCTGCTTCTTGATCTCGCCCACGATTGAGCAGCCGCACTTGCTGCAGGTGATTAAGCCTGAGAAGGCGAAATCGTGGGTCATGCGCCGGTGCTTCTTGGCGAACCGGCCGTCCAGCACGCCTTGCACCCGCTCCCACAGCTCGACGGAAACCAGCGGCTCGTGTCTACCCTGGTATACTTGCCCTTTCCAATCGAACCAGCCGGTGTAGAGCCGATTGCGCAAGATCGTGTGAATCGTGCTGGTCGGCACGCTTCCCCCGCTCCTGGGGTAAGCGAGCCCGGCCGCCCGCGCCATGCGCGCAACGTCGTGCAGGGAGTGCTGGCCCGTCGCGTACCACTCGAACAGGCCCGCCACCAAGGGAGCCACTGTGGGGTCTTTCGCTATGACCCTCTTTCCATCGGCTCCCACGACATTCCGGTAGCCCATGGGCGACTTGGTCGGCCAGATGCCTTGTTCCGCTTTCTCCTGCATGCCCTTCCGGGCTTCTTCTGACAGGTTGTCGATGTAATTCTTCGCCATCAGCACTTTAATGCCGTGCATGAACTTCTCGGACGAGCGCGACTCTGGGGATAGAACAATGCCCTCTTTGGCGAAGTGGATTTCCGAGTTCAGCTCGTCAACGATCACCCAGTCCTTGAGATTGCGGTAGAGCCTATCGGTTTTCTCGACCAGCACGATGCGCACTCGCGGATTGGCCTTCAGGAAGACGACCATTTCGCCAAATGCCGTCCTGCCAGTCCGCTTGGCCGTTTCTACGTCGACGTACTCGTGCGCAATCGAGAGTCCC
>JAHCJV010000113.1 GCA_026126105.1 Enhydrobacter sp. | reverse complement strand
TCGGCGGCGATCGCCTCGTTGACGATCAGCGCCAGCGGCGCCAGCACGCGGAAGAACAGCTCCTTCTTGAGCGCGGTGCCGATCTCGTCGCTGACGCCGCCGCGCCAGCGCTCGGGCACATGGGCCAGCACCACCCGCGGCACCGCGCGCTCGCCGGCGCGCCAGGCGTCCATCGTGTAACCGAGCCCGGCATAGAGCCCGAGCAGCTCCTCGTAGCTCGCATATTCCACGATGCGCGGCTCGTCGTCCGCCGCCGCGGTGGCGGACAGCAGGAGGAGGGCGGCCAGGACGGCTCTGATCATGGTTGGCTCCGGCGCGGGTCGCGGCCGCGGACTGTGCGCCTTGCGGCCCCGGCCGTGCAACGGCCGCTCGCCCGCTTGCGGGCGGAGGCCCGAGCCTCTATCACTCGCGCCGCGCCGCGAACCGCAGCTCACGGGATCGCCCATGGATTTCGCCCTCACCGAAGAACAGCGCATGATCGTCGAGACCGTCAGGCGGTTCGTCGACGAGGAGCTCGTGCCTTACGAGGACGAGGTCGAGAAGACGAACGCGGTGCGGCCGGAGCTGATCGCGCAGATCCACGAGCGGGCGCAGGCGGTCGGCCTCTATGCCGCCAACATGCCCGAGGAGCTCGGCGGCGGCGGCCTCGACGCCATGACCATGACGCTGATGGAGATCGAGCTGGGCAAGACCAGCTTCGCCCTGCAGTACGCCGTGGCGCGGCCGTCCAACATCCTGCGCGCCTGCACCGGCGACCAGGTCGAGCGTTACCTGCTGCCCACGATCCGCGGCGAGCGCGTCGAGTGCCTGGCCATGACCGAACCCGCCGCGGGCTCGGACCTGCGCTCCATGACGACGCGCGCGGTGCGCGACGGCGACACCTACGTGCTTAACGGCACCAAGCACTTCATCAGCTATGCCGACGTCGCCGACTACGCCATCGTCTTCGCGGCCTCCGGCGAGGAGCAGACCGTCCGCGGGCCGCGGAAGCGGATCACCAGCTTCCTCGTCGACAAGGGCACGCCGGGTTTCGAGGTCCGCCTGGGCTCGGAGAGCGTCAGCCACCGCGGCTTCCACCACTGCGAGCTGGTCTTCACCGACTGCCGCGTGCCGGTCGGCCAGATCCTCGGCGAGGAGCACAAGGGTTTCGACGTCGCCAACACCTGGCTCGGCGCCACCCGCCTGACGGTCGCCGCCCAGTGTGTCGGCCGCGCCCGCCGCGTGCTCGACCTCGCGACCGAATGGGCCGCCAGCCGCAAGCAGTTCGGCCAGGCGATCGGCGAATTCCAGAACACGCGGTTTCGCCTTGCACGGATGGCGACCGAGATCGAGGCTGCACGCCAGCTGATGTACTTCGTCTGCGACGAGATCGACCAGAAGCGGCGCTGCGACAAGGAAGCGGCCATGGTGAAGTTCTTCGCCTCGGAGATGGCCGAGAAAGTGACGTCGGAGGCGCTGCAGATCTTCGGCGGCGCGGGCTACACGACACTCCATGCCGTCGAGCGCTACTGGCGCGACGCGCGCCTCACCAAGATCTTCGAGGGCACGTCGGAGATCCAGCAGCGCATCATCTCGGATCATCTGCTCGGCAAACCGAAGTAAGGGCTCCCCTTGGCGTTATTTCCCGACCGGAGGAGAATGCGGGCATGAGTGACGAGATAGACGGCTTCATCGCCACAGCACCGCAGCTGCGCTTCGCCTTCGCCATCAAGGCCAAGGTCGGGCCGATCCAGGATCTCGGCCGGACATCACGGGGGCACCGTCGGATCATCGATATCCTGGGCGGCGAGGTGCACGGTCCGAAACTGGTCGGAGAGATCCTGCCAGGCGGCGCCGACTGGCAGATCGTGCGGCCGGACGGCACGATCGAGGTCGTAGCCCGCTATACCATCCGATCGCGCTCGGGGGCGCTGATATACGTGCAGAACGAGGGGTTACGGGTGGCGAGTCCCGAAGTCCTCGGACGCATGTCGCGCGGCGAGCCGGTGCGGTTCGACAGCTACTATTTTCGCACGGCACCACGCTTCGAGACCGCCGAACCGTCGTTTGCCTGGCTCGAGCGCGCGACCTTCGTCGGAGTCGCAGCGCGCACGCCCGACCGGGTCGCGATCGGGTTCCATGAGGTTCTGTAGCCCTGCCGCAAGTTCCCGCAGTCAACGACCGCCGTTCTCCGCAAGACCCTGAATCCTGGCAACCAGTTTTTCCCAGGCGCCCTTCGGGCGGCGCTGGGCGCGGCTCGCGGCAGACATGCTGCGATAGACGTCGCGCAGGGCGCGCGGGCCCTTGATCCCCTCGAGCACCTCGAGCTTTGCGCCCCTCTCACCTTGGACCAGGGTGAGCTCCCGCGTATGGAATACTTCGAGACCCGGTCGGTGGCCGATGCTGACCACCGACGTTTCCGGCAGCTCCTCGATCAGCAGCTCCATGACGTTTTCCTGCCCCGCCTCGTCGAGTGCGGAGGTCGCCTCGTCCATGAAGATCCAGTCGGGCTTGTGGATGAGGGTGCGGGCGAAGGCGACGCGCTGCTGCTCGCCGCCCGACAGGATATGGTCCCAGCGCTCGGTCTCGTCGAGCCGGCCGCGCAGATGGTCGAGACCGACCTTGTGCAGCATTTCCTTCAGGAGATCGTCAGTAACGCCTTCGGGCGCCTCGGGATAGTGCAGGACATCGCGCAAGGTCCCGAGAGGGAAGTACGGCTTCTGGGGCATGAAGGTGATCTTGCCCGTCGGCAGGTGGATCGCCCCCCGCCCCCAGGGCCAGACGCCGGCCACGGCCCGCATGATGGTGCTCTTGCCGCTGCCCGACTGGCCCCGGATCAGAACCCGTTCGGGACGCACGATCTCGACATGCGCATCGGCCACGAGCATCACACCGTCGGGTCGGGCGACGCCCAGCTCGCGCAACAGAAGCCGATCGTCTTCGGCCGGCGGATGCACGATGATACGCGCGCCCGCGTCCTTTGCCGCGCTTGCTTCGAGATTGGTGAGCGCGACGTGCAGATGCACGACACGGTTGGTCGAGGCGCGCCACTCGGCGAACTTGGGAAAATTGTCGATCAGCCAGCTCAGCGCCCATTGCACGCTCGAGAAGGCCTGCGCCGTCTGCATCAGGCCGCCGAGCTGAATCTCGCCCGCGAGGTAGCGCGGCAGGGCGACGATCAGCGGCACGATCGGCGCGAGGTAGGCAAGCGAGCTGGTCAGCAGCGAGAGGTTGCCCTGGCCGCGGGTCTGGTGGTTCCAGGCAGAGCGCAGGTTGTAAAGAGAGCCGCGCATGCGCTCGCGCTCGTCATCCTCGCCGCGCATCAGGGCAATGCCCTCGGCATGCTCGCGCGCCCGCGTCAGGACCGAGCGGAAATCCGCCTCGCGCCCCTGGCGGACGTTGCCGGCATCGATCAGGCCGCGGCCCAGCGCATAGGTCAGGGCCGAGCCGATCAACGCATAGGCGATTGCGCACCACACCATATAGCCGGGAATGCTGTATTCGGCGCCGAACAGGCGGACGGGCAAGTCGCCCGATAGCACCCACAACACACCCAGGAAGGTGACGAGCTGCAGGACGCACTGGATGATGGTGGTGGCGAACTCGACGGCGAACTCGGTCGAGACGCGGATATCCTCGGCGATACGGCCGTCCGGATTGTCGATGTCGTCGGCCAGCAGGCCGAGCTGGTACTGGCGACCGGATTGCAGCCAGCGATGGACGGTGTTGTGAGACAGCCAGGTTCGCCAGTTGATCTGGAGACGGCGCTTGACGTGGAGCTGGACGGCGACGCCGATGCCGGCCGAGACCACGATCGCCGCCAGGACCCAGAGCAGGTGGAACAGGAGGCCGAGGTCGCGCTGCTCGAGCGCATTGAAGAAGTCGCGGTTCCAGATGTTGAGCCAGAGCGCGATGCCGACGTTCGCGCTCACCAGCGTGATCAGGGCAGCCGTCAGCAGCCAGGCGACCGACCGGTAACCCGGCGCTGTCCAATAGCCGCACGCGACGACGGCGAAGGCCCGCAGCGAGCTGTGCGGCGTGTCCAAGTCAATCGCGGAAGCCCGGATCGATGCGGTCGAGCTTCCTCAGCAACGCCGGCCAGTCGAGCAGGCCGAACGGCCGGCGCGTCTTGGGCTGGTAGTTCATGTAGGTCGCCTCGACCACGTCGGCCGGGACTTCGATCAGCTTGGTGTTGCACGACATCGCCGCGATCTGCGTCTTGCACGACAGCTCGAGCCGATGCATCGCATTGAACGCTTCGGGAATGGTCGCCCCGGTGGTGAGCAGTCCATGGTTGCGCAGGATGAGGGCGTTGTTGTCGCCGAGGTCCTTCACGAGCGCTTCGCGCGCATCGAGGTTGATCACCACGCCGTCGAAGTCGTGATAGCTGATTCTGGCGAAGCGCATCGAGGTCTGGGTGTTGGGCAGCAGCCCGCATTCCATGGTGGAGACCGCCATGCCTGCCCAGGTGTGGGTGTGTATCACGCAGGCGACTTCGGGCTTTGCCATGTGGATCGCGCTGTGGATGACGAAACCGGCGCGATTGACGCCGTACTCGATGCCCTCCACGAACTCCGGCTTGGTGAGGATATTGCCGTCGTGGTCGATCTTGATCAGGCTCGAGGCGGTGATCTCCTCGTAGAGCAGGCCGTAGGCGTTGATCAGGAAGGCGTCGTGCTCGCCGGGAACGCGGACCGACACATGATTGGCGATCAGGTCGGACATGCCGTACAGATCCATCAGGCGATAGCAGGCGGCGAGGTCCACGCGGGCCTGCCATTCCTCGGGCGAGACCTCGGAACGAAGATTGGCGACTTTCCCGGTCTTCAGCGTGTGCACAGCCATCGAAACGCTCCTGGGTTATACGAGTTCCCGAACCGTACTCCCCGGCGCCTCCAGACGTCCAATCGGTTAGCGTTTCCGGACCGGCTTGATTTCGGCTGGCAAGGGATACGCGGTGGTCGACTTGATCCGCTCCATGGCGAAACGCGAGGTCACGTTCTTGAGCGGCATCGTATCGATGAGCCGCTTATAGAAGGCGTCGTAGGCCTGCATGCTGGGAACCGCCACCCGCAGCATGTAGTCGATGTCGCCGGCCATGCGATGAAACTCCATCACCTCCGGCATTGCGGTCAGGGTCTGCGCGAACTTGGCGAGCCAGGCGGTCGAATGGTCGCCGGTCTCGATCGAGACGAACACGGTGAGCCCCATGCCGATCGCCTCCGGCGACACCAGAGCCACGCGTTTCAGGATCACGCCGGCCTTTTCGAGCCGCTGGATGCGTTTCCAGCACGGGCTTTGCGACAGCCCGACCCGGTGCGCGATCTGCGCCAGCGACAGGCTCGCGTCATCCTGCAGGAGCACCACGATCTTGCGATCGATGGCGTCCATGTCCTGGCCGGTGCTCATGATCTCACTTTCGGGCTGCGCGTGCCAAATCTCAACCGCCGTCGTTCAACCCGGCAAAGGGGCCGGGTCGGGCGCGCCGGCAGCGAGCATGTCCCACTCTAGAGGGGGTGCCCCGCCGGCCTCAACGACAGGGATTGGCGAATCCGCCGCGGCGGACGGCAGGAATATCCCTTTGCGCGCGAGGGAGTGAAAGAATTTCATTTCACCAACTTGATGTCACGGTAGTAGCGCAGGACGCCAGGCTGCAGATCATCGATCGACTTGATCGCGGACAGCGTATTGCGCGCCGTGGTCTGCACGAGCTGGCTGGTGAACGCGCGGGCGCGCTCGACCTTGTTGAGCGCGGCGGCCATTCGGTACCCTGCCTCGTCGTCGAGATCGGGCCTTGCGAGAATGAAGCTCCAGGCGCCCACCGTGTGAAGGGGATCGTACTGTCCGGGATATAGACCCGCCGGCACCGTGAGCTTCTCGAGGAAGGGATACTTGCCCCGGATGCGCGCGATCTCGTCGGCGCTGGGCACGATGAAGCGCGCCCCGAGGGGCCGGCCGGCGATCACGACAAAGCCTGGCCAGCGCAAGCCGATACCCCAGATCGCGGCGGCACGGCTCTCCAGCACCATGTGCGGCCCGTCCGTAAAGTTCGCCGGATAGATCGCCTGGAAATCCCGGTCCATATCGAGGCCCATGCCGTCCATGACGTAGCGGGCCTGCACGGCGCCGCCGGCGCCGCGCGGACCCCAGACAACCGGACGGCCCTCGAGTTCGGCGATGCTGCGATAGCGACTGTCGGCCCGGACGCAGAACATGCCGGGCGCCGACTGCACCGCGCTGACGATCTTGAGAGGCCGTTCATTGCCATGGCCGGAGACCCACTCATGCAGGGCCTCGCCGCCGACCAGCCCCATGTCGAAATCGCCGCTCAGCAGGCCCTCCGCATTCTCGGTCGACCCCTTCGTCCTTACAGCCTCGATCTCCAGGGTCGGATCGACGACCTTGAGGGCATCGATCAGCGCCACGCTGTAGGGGTAAAAGCCGCTCCCTTCGACGGCAGTGCCCATCCGGATCATCGGCGATCGCGCCAAGGCCGGCGCAACCGAAATCGCAGGCAGGGCAGAAAGCAGTGTCCGGCGTCGCATCGTCGGCCAGCGATCAGGGTCTTACGCCCGGCGCATCCAGGGGCATCCCGCGCGCGCGATCCATCAGATACGCCTCGAGCGCGAGATATTCCGCTGCACCCTCCTCCCAAGGCTCGGCCCGCATGCCGACGAGGCAGTTGCGCAGCCGCCGTTTGAGCGAGCCGAGCGCCTGCCATTCGAGCCGATAGATCGGATAGCCGGTGGGATGAGCCTGCGGGATGGTCGCGCCGGCGAGCTTGCGGCCGGCATTGTCGTCGTGGCAGCTGGCGCAGGAGAGGTTGAGCTGGCCCTGCCGGCGCTTGTAGAGATCCGCACCCTGGGCCTGCATGGCGGCGAGCTTGGAGTCCTCGGGCGGGGCGATCGGCAAGCCGCGGGACTGCAAGGTGACGAAGGCGCTGAGAGCCAGGAGGTCGTTGCCTTCCGCTTCCAGCGCCGGCGCCTGTTGATGTGTCGTCCGGCAGAGGTTTATCCGTCGGCCCAGATCGACCGGCCGGTCCAGAGGCGGCGTGACGGCCGGATAGCGTGCCGCCACGCCTCTCATGCTGACCGCGGCGTCACCGTGGCAGTCCGCGCAGGACTTGCCGGCTGTGCCGACCTTCTCGGCCCAGGTTGCCGCACCCGCCTGCACGAAAAGCATGGCTGGATTGGCGGTGTCGTCGTCCTGCATCTTCTGCAGCGCGGGGCCCATCTCCAGATAGCCCGAGCGACGCGGGTCGGTGGCCTGCGCCACGGCCAGTGAGGCACAGAACACGCCAGCGAGGGCGACGGCCAGTCTCAGGCGGATCATGTCACCGTGATGGCGATCCGATGCTCCGCGACGAAGCCCTCGTCGCCACTCCAGCGCAAGACGATCGTCCCGCTCTCGGTCGCGGCCGTGAAGAACGACACGAAGGGATTGGCCGCGATGGCAGGCGACATCTTCATACGAAACACCTCCCGCCCGTTCCAGGTCGCGCTGAACTCCTCGACGATGTTGCGCGGAATGATGCGGCCGTTGGCCCCCGGGCGAAAGCCGGTCTCCATCGGGTGCATGATCAGCGCCTTGATCTCGACGGTGTCGCCCTTCTTCGCGGTCTTGGGGGCATTGACCAGGACGTTGGCCATCAGATGATGTCCTCGACACAGGCAGCGATGGTCACGATCACTTCGGCGCTTACTGCCCAGAACTCGCCCGTGCTGGTCTCGGCGACGGCCACGACCTTCTGCGTATCGGCGAGCTTGATGCGTGTGCCGACCGCCGCCTTGCCGTTGCCGGGCGACAGCCAGGCACTGAACACCTGGGGCTGCGGGTTCTTTTCGTTGAACACGTGGACAGCCTTGACGTAATCGTCCGGGGTCATCGGGCTCTCGACAATGACCGTCATCGGCACGGTGTTGCCGTTCTCGACGAGCGGCGGGATGTCGAGCGTCACCTTGCCGGTCCGCAGCTCGGCGCCGCCCGTCACCTCCCTGATGGCGGCGGCGAGGCCCTCCGAAATTGCCTCGGCGGCGAACGGAAGGAGCGTGACGCCGGCGGCGCCGGCCAGGAAGAGGCGACGGGATGAATTCATCTCAGTCCTTCAGGGTCGCGAGATAGGCCACGACGTCCTCGATCTGCTGGGCCGACAGGATCGTCTTGTCCTGGAAATTCCTGGCCACGCGTGTCAGCCCCTCCGTCCGATAATAGGGCGGCATGATCGTGTCGGGATTGAGACGTCGCGCATCGACCAGCCGCAGCCGGAGCTGGCCCGGCGTGGAGCGCAACCCTGCTCCCTCCAGGCTCGGCGCCAGGTTGCCCTGAAAGCGTTCCTCCGGAATCGGGCCGCTGTGACACAGCAGGCATAGCCCGACCGTGCGGTTCGCGACGATGGCCCGTCCCCGCGCCGGATCGCCCGGCTGGCCGGATAGGGAGTGCGGAATGGAGTCCTGCTGGGCTGCTACGGATCCCGGCAACAACGACAGCAGACAGGCGGCGAGGACTCCTCTCATCCGAATGTCTCCGCCGTGAGGGCGCGGAACCAGGCGCGATCATCCGCCGCCTCCCGGGCGCGCAGGGCGGCGTCGGCACCCAGCGGACTGGTGCTCACCGCTGCGGGTACAGGAAGCAATTGCCCCTTTTCCGGGCGGTATTTGTTGACCTCGAGGAAACCGTGCGTCGGGCCGGCGAGGCTGTAGCAGATATTGTCGAGCGACCGCTCGGTCGGCGCGCGGCCGGCAAGCTTCGCCACGACCACGGCGGCGCAGACCTTGCCCTGTTCGACGGCAGCGTGTGCGGCCTTCGGCATCGCCCCCACCAGCGCGGCGTCGCCCAGCACATGGATGCCTGGCTGCAGCGTGGATTCGAAGCCGATCGGTTCGACCGGGCACCAGCCGGTGCGGTCGGCGACCCCCGCCCGGGCGGCGATCGCCGCGGCCTTCTGTGGCGGGACGACGTTGGCGACGCCCGCCCTGTAGTCCTCGAAGTCGGTCTTGACCGTCATCGTCGAGGGGTCGACGGAACTCACGCTGCCGCCCTTGCTGAGCGAAACCCGCTCTATGAGACCCGGATAGAGCGTGGCCCACGCCTCCTCGAACAGACTTTGCTTGGAGAAGCTGTCCTTGGCGTCGAGGATCAGCACCTTGGATCTCGGCTTCGTGGTCTTGAGGTAATGCGCGATCAGGCTCGCGCGCTCGTATGGTGCCGGCGGACAGCGATAGGGCGTGGCAGGCGCTGTAATCACGACCAACCCGCCATCCTCCATCGCTTCGAGCTGGCGCCGCAACAGCCGGGTTTGCGGCCCGCCCGACCAGGCATGTGGCATCTTTTCGGCCGCCGCCTCGGTGTAGCCCGGGATCGCCGTCCAGTTCATGTCGATGCCTGGCGCCAGTATCAGCCGGTCCCAGCCGAGCCCGTCGCCGCCGGAGAACGTCAACGTCCTGGCGACGGGATCGACGCCCGTGGCCGCGACCGTCACGACCGCGATGCCGAGCGCTGCCAGCGAGCCGTAGCCGAACTCCTGTGCGCCCGGCTCTCGCAGGCCCGCGATCACCGCACTGTTGAACGGGCAGGCACTGAACGTCTTGCCGCCCGCGACCAGCGTTACATCGAGGTTCGGATCGAGCGTGCGCAGCGCGCGCGCACAAGCCGCGCCGGCGAAGCCGCCGCCGATCACGACGACCCTTGCTGCGCCCCGCGCAGAAACGACCGCCGGCGCCAGGCCGGCAGTCGTCAGCAAAGCGAGGAAGGAACGGCGCGTCGACATCAAGTGCCCAAGAGGATTCCTTCCCCGAAGGGCAACGGTGTCAGGCGCCCTTCTTCAGTTCCTGATGCATCAGCGGCAGCTCGCGGACGCGCTTGCCGGTGGCCTTGTAGATGGCATTGAGCACCGACGGCGCAGCCACCGCGATGGTCGGTTCGCCGACGCCTCCCCAGAAGCCGCCTGAGGGCACCAGGACCGTCTCGACCTTGGGCATCTCGTCGATGCGCATGACGTTGTAACTGTCGAAGTTGGTCTGCTCGACGGCGCCGTCCTTGATCGTGATCTCGCCATAGAACGCCGCCGACAGGCCGTAGACGAAAGAGCCCGCCACCTGGCGCTCGATCTGCGCCGGGTTCACGACATGGCCGCAGTCCGTGGCTGCCGTGATCTTGTGGACCTTGAGAACGCCGTCCGGACTGACCGATACCTCGGACACGCCGGCGACGTAGCTGCCGTAGCCCATGATCTGGGCGATGCCGTGGAAGTGGCCGGCGGGAAGCGGCTTGCCGTAGCCCGCCTTGTCGCAGGCCGCCTTGAGTACCGCGGCGTACTTGGGCTTGAGCATCTTCATACGGAAGGCCAGGGGATCCTGACCCGCCGCCTCGGCCAGCTCGTCCATGAAGCATTCCATGTAGACGGCGTTCTGGTTGGTGTTCACGCCGCGCCAGAAGCCTGGCGTCACGTGGGGGTTGCGCATCGCGTGATCGACCAGAAGGTTCGGCACGTTGTAGCCGTAGGCCGCCTCGGGGCCGCTCGCCGCGAAGCCCTGGAACTGCACGGGATCCATGCCGTTCTGCAGGTTCTGCGGCAGCAGGGCCGCCAGGATCGACTGGCCGGAGATGCGGACGTGCAGACCGACGAGGTTGCCGTCCTTGTCCAGACCGCCCGTCAGCTTGCACATCGTGGTCGGATGGTACTGGCCGTGCGTCATGTCCTCTTCGCGCGACCACACCATCTTCACCGGCACGCCCGGCATTTGCTTGGCGATCAGCACCGCCTGCCGCACGTAGTCGGCGCGACCGCGCCGGCCGAAGCCGGTGCCGAGCATCTGCTTGTAGACCTCGCACTTGGCGACCGGCAGCCCGGCGGCCTCGGCCGCCGCCGCCAGAGCCGCTTCGCCGTTTTGCGTGCCGCACCACACCTCGCACTTGTCGGGCGTGTAGAGCACCGTGGCATTCATCGGCTCCATGGTGACATGGTGCTGCCACGGAAAGCTGTAGGTCGCCTCGACCTTCTTGGCGGCGCCATCGATCGCGGCCTTGGCATCGCCCGCCTTGTTGCCGACGAAGGCTTCGCTGGCGCCGAGACCGTCCTTCAACATGGCGGTGATGTCGTCCTGCTGAACTTCGGCCAGCTTGCCGAAGTCCCATTCGACCGGCAGTTTGTCGAGCGCCAACTTTGCGTTCCAATAGGTGTCGGCGATGACCGCCACGGCGTTGCCGTCGACCGCGACCACCGTCTTGACGCCGGGCATCTTCTCGACCCGGGCGGCATCGAAGCTCTTGAGCTTGCCGCCGATCACCGGGCTCGCCTTGACCGCAGCCGTCAGCATGTTGGGCAGGCGCACGTCGATGCCGTAGATCATCTCGCCCGTCAGCTTTGGCAGCGTGTCGAGGCGCTTCAGCGGCTGGCCGGCGACCTTCCAGTCCTTGGGATCCTTGAGCTTGACCTCCTTGGGCGGCTCGAGCCTGGCCGCCGCCGCGGCGAGCTGGCCGTAGGTCATCGTCTTGCCCGAACTGTGCTTGACGACGCTGTTCGCCGCCGAGCATTCCGCGGCCGGCACCTTCCATTCCGCCGCTGCCGCCGCGACCAGCATCTCGCGCGCGATGGCACCGCCTTCGCGGACATATTGCTGGCTCTCGCGGATGCCGCGGCTTCCGCCGGTCGAAAAATTCTTCCAGACGCGATTGCGCCGGATGTTCTCCCCCGGCGTCGGATACTCCGTCGTCACCTTCGACCAGTCGCACTCGAGCTCCTCGGCCACGAGCTGCGCGAGACCGGTGAGCGTGCCCTGCCCCATCTCGGAGCGCGCGATGCGGATCACCACCGTGTCGTCTGGCTTGATCACCACCCAGGCGTTGATCTCCTTGGCTTCGGCGGCTTGCGCCGGCGCATGGGGGAAGGTGAAGCCAAGGGAGAAGCCGCCGGCGACGGCAGTGCCGCTCACCAGGAAGCCGCGGCGCCCAAGGGCCGTTGAGGCGAGGGATGTCTGGATCGTCATGCTGCGTTCCTCCCTCAGGCCTTGGCCGCGGCGTGGATCGCCTCGCGGACCTGCTGGTAGGTGCCGCAGCGGCAGATGTTGGTCATGGCTGCATCGATATCGGCGTCGGTCGGATTGGGTTTGGCCGCGAGCAATGCCGTTGCCGCCATGATCATCCCGCTCTGACAATAGCCGCATTGGGGAACGTCGTTGGCCAGCCAAGCCTCCTGGATCTTGTTCAGCTTGCCGTTCTGAGCGAGTCCCTCGATCGTGACGACCTTCTTGCCGCTCGAGACTGCGCTCAGCGGCACCTGGCAGGAACGCGCCGCCACGCCATCGATGTGCACCGTGCAGGAACCGCACTGGGCGATGCCGCAGCCGTACTTTGTGCCGGTCATGCCGAGCGTATCTCGCAGCACCCAGAGCAGCGGCGTGCGCGGATCGGCGTTGGCCTGGACTGATTTGCCGTTGACGTTGAGGACGGCCATGAAGGTCTCCTACGATATATTGCGTTGTTCGGAATCGGGAAGACCGTATCCCACCGCTGGGCATGCCGCAAAGCGACACGGGCCTTGCCGGAATCACAGGGTCGTGAGGGTTCGCTGGACATCGCACCGCTTCGATGGGAAATGCGTAGCAATGAGTACCCAAGCGGGTGACGTGCGCGTCGGCGTGGATATTGGCGGCACCTTCACCGACATCGCCGTGCAGATCGGCAGCCGATTTGTCACCACAAAGGTTCTGACGACGCCTCGGGCGCCCGAGCAGGCCGTCATGCAGGGCATCGCTGCCGCGCTCGCCGAAGCGGGTGTCGCGCCGGACGACGTCGACCTCGTGATCCATGGCACCACGCTCGCGACCAACGCCCTGATCGAACGCAAGGGCGCGCGAACGGCGATGATCGGCACCGAGGGCCATCGCGACACGCTGGAGCTGGGCTATGAGGACCGATTCTCCGAATACGACGTGTTCATCGAGAAGCCGGCACCGCTGATCCCGCGCGACCTGCGCTTTACGGTGCCCGAACGAATGAGCGCCAAAGGCGATGTGCTACGCCCGCTCGACGAAGCGGCAGTGGCGGCGTTGGTTCCCGAGCTTCAGCAGCTGCACGTACAGAGCCTCGCGATCGGCCTGCTGCACGCCTATGTGAACCCCGACCACGAACGGCGGGTGCGCGACATCCTGGCGAAGCGGCTGCCGGGAGTTTCGATCAGCCTGTCGAGCGAAGTCTGCGCGGAGGTCCGCGAGTACGACCGCTTCTCGACCACCGCCTGCAACGCCTATGTCCAGCCGCTGATGGCCGGCTACCTCGATCGTCTGTCGCGCCAGCTCAGGGAGACCGGCCTCACCTGCCCGCTCTACCTCATGCTCTCGGGCGGCGGGCTGGCAACGCTCGAAACGGCGAT
This sequence comes from Enhydrobacter sp., assembly GCA_026126105.1. Classification (GTDB taxonomy): domain Bacteria; phylum Pseudomonadota; class Alphaproteobacteria; order Reyranellales; family Reyranellaceae; genus Reyranella. Next base: position 3,123 of record JAHCJV010000113.1, on the reverse strand, counting down.
GCGCTTTCCGATCCGCCTGGTCGAATCGGGTCCGGCCGGCGGAGCCATCCTCGCCGCGGGCATCGCGGCGGAATCCAATCTGCCGCGCGTGCTGTCGTTCGACATGGGCGGCACCACGGCCAAGATCTGCCTGATCGACGACTTCCGCCCCCAGGCTTCGCGCAGCTTCGAGATCGGCCGCATCTACAGGTTCCTCAAGGGCAGCGGACTTCCGGTGCGCATCCCCGTGATCGAGATGGTCGAAATCGGCGCCGGCGGCGGCTCGGTCGCCACCGTCGACCAGCTCAAGCGCCTCAAGGTCGGGCCGGAGAGCGCCGGCGCCGAACCCGGTCCCGCGAGCTACGGCCGCGGCGGCACCGCGCCGACCGTTACGGACGCCGACCTCGTGCTGGGCCGCATCGATTCGCGGCGCTTCGCCGGCGGCAGTTTCTCGCTCGATCGCGATGCCGCAGAGAAAGCACTCGAGCGTGACATCGGCGAGAAGCTGGGCTTGGCCGCAATTCATTCCGCTTACGGCGTCAGTGAAATGGTCGACGAGAACATGGCCAACGCCGCACGCGTGCACGCCATCGAGCGCGGCAAGACCCTGGGCGACCGCACGCTGATCGCCTTTGGCGGTGCGGCACCCCTGCACGCGGCGCGGCTCGCCGAGAAGCTCGGCATGGATCGCATCGTGATCCCGACGAGCGCGGGCGTCGGCTCCGCCGTCGGCTTCCTGCGGGCGCCCGTGGCCTACGAGGTGGTGCGCAGCCGCTTCTTCCGCCTGAGCGGCTTCGATTCGGCCGCCGTCAATACGATGCTGCACGAGATGCAGGACGAGGCGCGCCAGATCGTGGCGACGGGGGCACCCGGCGTAGCGATCGACGAGCATCGCCATGTCGAGATGCGCTACATCGGCCAGGGTCACGAGATCGCCGTCGACCTGCCGTTGCGCGACCTCACGACCGACGATGCGCCGTTCCTGCGCGCGCTGTTCGAGAAGCGCTACGCGGAGATCTTCGGCCGCGCCGTGCCCGGCGTCGACGTCGAGATCCTTGCCTGGTCGATCACCATGAGCGCGTCCGTGACCGGCCAAGTCGGCAACCCGCCGGCGCCGGTCGAGTCGCAACCCACCGCGAACGACCGGCGTCGGCTGTTCGACGGGCTGCAGGGCGAATTCAAGGACGTGGCTGTCCACTGGCGCGACGAGCTGGCGCCGGGCAGCCGCATCGCCGGCCCCGCCATCATCGCCGAAGCGCAGACCGCGACCGTCGTATCCGCCGTGTTCGATGCCCGCATCGACCGCTTCGGCCATATCGTATTGGAGCGCCGCCCATGACGCGTAACGATCCCACCGCCGCAATCCATATGCAGATCATGTGGAACCGCCTGATCGCCGTCGTCGAGGAGCAGGCCCAGACACTCATCCACACCGCCTTCTCGACGGCGGTGCGCGAGGCGGGCGACCTCTCGGCCGGTGTGTTCGATCCGGCCGGCCGGATGATCGCACAGGCGGTCACCGGCACGCCGGGCCACGTCAACTCGATGGCTTTGTCGGTCGGGCACTTCCTCAGGAAGTACCCGGTGGAAACGATGAAGCCGGGCGACGTCTACCTGACCAACGATCCCTGGCTCAGCACCGGCCACCTGTACGATTTCACCGTCGTGACGCCGGCGTTCAAGAAGGGCCGACTGGTAGCGCTGTTCGCCTCGACCGCGCATGTCGTCGATATCGGCGGCATCGGCTTCGGCGCCGACGGCCGCTCGGTGTTCGAGGAAGGGCTGTGCATCCCTATCATGCCGCTCGCCGAAGGCGGCGTCCTGAACAAGCACCTGTTCGCCATCGTCGAGGCCAATGTCCGCGAGCCGATCCAGGTGAAGGGCGACCTGCATTCGCTGGCCGCCTGCAACGAGACCGGCTGCCGGCGCCTGGTCGAGATGATGGACGAGTTCTCGCTCGAGACGCTCGAGGAGATCGCGCAGTTCGTCATCGGCAACTCGCGCGAGGCGATGCTGGTCGAGATCGGCAAGCTGCCCAAAGGCACCTGGCATCACAGCATGACCGTCGACGGCTACGAGGAACCGATCGAAATCAAGGCGGCCCTGACGATTTCGGAGTCGGGCATCCATGTCGATTACGCCGGCACCTCCGCGCACTCGGGCTACGGCATCAACGTGCCGTTCTGCTACACCGATGCCTACACCGCGTTCGGCGTGCGCTGCATCGTGGGGCCCGCGATATTGAACAACGCGGGCTCCCTCGCCACCGTGACGGTGAGCGCGCCGCAAGGCTCGATCCTGCATGCGCCACGGCCAAGCGCCGTGACGGCACGTCATGCGGTGGGCCAGATGCTCCCCGACGTGATGTTCGGCTGCCTGCATCAGGCGATGGGCGGCGGCACGCCGGCCGAGGGTGCTGCGAGCCTGTGGGGCATGCCGCTGTTCGGCGGACCGGGCATCGCGCCCGGCACGCAGCATCGCATGGACATCACCCGCTTCACGGTGATGGGCATCATGGCCGGCGGCACCGGCGCACGGCCGCGCCAGGACGGCATGTCGGCCACCGCTTTTCCGAGCCGGGTGCGCTGCATTCCGATCGAGATCACGGAGACGATCTCCCCAGTCGTGATCTGGCGCAAGGAGCTGCGCGCCGACTCGGGCGGCGCCGGCCAGCAGCGCGGCGGGCTAGGCCAGACGGTCGAGATGGGGTTGACGGAGGATGCGCCCTTCATCATGTCGGCCGGCACCATGGATCGCGTGCTGTTCCCGGCACGCGGCCGCGACGGCGGCAAGCCGGGCGCGGCGGGGACCTTCGGCCTGTCGTCGGGCAGCCTCTTCAAGGGCAAGCAGAAGCACACCGTGCCGGCCGGGGAGCGCCTGCTGCTCGAACTGCCCGGCGGCGGAGGCTACGGCGATCCGCGGCAACGCGCGCCGTCCCGCGTCGCCGACGACGTGCGTCTCGGCCTCGTGTCGCCCGATGTCGCCCGGCGCGACTATGGCGTCATGGTCGACCGCAACGGCAGGGTGGACGAACCGGCGACGCAGGCATTGCGCGGCACGAACTGATTCCTGGACGTTCAAGCGCTGGGAGCGCGGCTCTCCAGAGCCGCACATTAGTCCCGGTGCAACACCTCATGAGCGGCT
>JAHCJV010000112.1 GCA_026126105.1 Enhydrobacter sp. | reverse complement strand
GAGTTCACCAGGCAATCACCGAACGCATAGGCGTAGACATAGAACGGCGAGTGGATGAAGTGGCCGATATACGACCAGTAGTGCTTGTACTCGTCGTCGAAGGTGAAGGCCGGCCCGAGGCTCTCGCTCTGCACCGCCATCCAGATCGCGCCGATCGCGTCGGGCGTCAGCTCGCCCTTGCGGCGCTCGGCATGCAGGCGCGTCTCGAAATCGTAGAACGCGATCTGGCGGACGACCGTGTTGAGCATGTCCTCGACCTTGCCGGCCAGCATCGCCTTGCGCGTGCGGGCGTCCGGCGCGGTGCGGAGCAGCGATTGGAAGGTCAGCATCTCGCCGAACACCGACGCGGTCTCTGCCAGAGTGAGCGGCGTGTCGGCCATCAGCGGACCCTGCCTGGCCGCCAGCACCTGGTGCACGCCGTGGCCGAGCTCGTGCGCGAGCGTCATGACGTCTCGCACCTTGCCCTGGTAGTTCAGCAGCAGATAGGGATGCGCCGAGGGTACCGTCGGATGGGCGAAGGCGCCCGGCGACTTGCCCGGCCGCGCCGGCGCGTCGATCCAGCCCGTGCCGAAGAATTTCCGGCCCACGGACGCGAGCTCCGGCGAGAAAGCGCCGTAGGCGTCGAGCACGATCTTCTCGGCCTCGGGCCACGGGATGGTGCGGTCGTCATGCTCGGGCAGCGGCGCGTTGCGATCCCAGTACGGCATCGTGTCGACGCCGAACCATTTCGCCTTCAGCTTGTAGTAGCGATGCGACAGGCGCGGGTATGCGGCCTTTACCGAAGACGCCAGCGCGTCGACCACCTCGTCCTCGACCACGTTGGCGAGGTTGCGGAACGACTGCGGCCGGGGATACTTGCGCCAACGGTCGTCGATCTCCTTGTCCTTGATCAGCGTGTTCGTGATCAGCGAGAAGATCGCGATGTTGTCACCCTGCACCTTGCCGAAGGATTTCGCGGCATCCCGGCGCACGGTGGCGTCCTTGTTGGACAGCTTGTCGAGGATCTGCGGCTCGCTCAGCATCTCGTTGCGGAACGGATAGCGCAGCCGCGCGATCGTCTCGTCGAACAGCCGCGACCAGGCACTGCTGCCGACCACCGACTGGTCGTGCTGGTATTTCTCGAGCTCGTCCGAGAGCTGGTGCGGCCGGAACAGGCGCATGTCGCGAAGCCATGGCTCGTACTTGGCGAGCGCGGGATCCTGCAGCTTCACGGCGAGGTCGTCGTCCTCGAGCTTCTTCAGCTCCAGGCCGAAGAACAGAAGCTTCGCGCCGATGTCGGTCAGCCTTTCCGAGACGTTCTGAGCGAATTGCCCGCGCTGCGGATCGGCGAGATCCTGCGCATGGTAAAGCTGCGCATAGGAGCCGACGCGGCCCATCAGGTCCGACAGCTTCTCGAACCGGGCCACGGCGGCACCCAGCGCCTTGCCGTCGAGGGCAGCAATCCTGCCCTCGAAGTCCCTGGCGAAGGCGTCTGCATCCTGCGATGCCCGCTGAAGATCGGCTTCGAGGTCGGTACCGGCGGGGCTTGAATAAAGATCAGTCAAATTCCAGGTCGGCAGGTCGCCGAGCACAGCGTTCATCGACATCAACTCCTTGCTTGCCTACGATATGGGGCCTGACCGGCCACGCGACCAGATGCACCTCGCCGGCTCAACCTGTCGACCTGTGTCGGACGCTGGCGATTCCCACCATTTCGCCAGAATGGTACGCTTGAGCATGCGTTCCCGGGAGTAGGGATTGAACTCCAAATTTGGATTCTTGCCTGGACGGTGGCTCGACAGGACGATTCTTCGGAACGCGCCTTCGCCGGAGGCGTATTCGCAGGGAGATAAGGCAGACGAGCCCGCATTGGGCGCGGAGCCCATACTCGGCGATGTGGTCTTTGTCCACATACCCAAGACCGCCGGCACATCGATGCGCAATATGCTGGTTGCCGCGCTGCCGACTGTCGCGAAAATATTCCACTACCACGACGACACCGCCAGGATTTCCGGCACATTCACGAATGCTTTCACCAGTGATATCGTCACTGCGGAACAACTCCACGCCCACCGCAGCAAGCTTCCCCGGGACCAGCAGCTTCTCGTGTGCGGGCACTATCCCCTCAGCAGCCTGACCAGTGCGTTTCATCCGGCTTCGTTCGTCACTTTCCTGCGCGATCCGGTCGATCGCGTCGTTTCGAACTACCGATACGCCGTAAAATCGGGGACCTTTTCAGGATCGTTTGCCGAATTCTACGAATCGGCCGACCAGATCAATGTCCAGTGCCGGCAGCTGAGGGGCACGGACCTGCGCAATATCGGCTTCGTCGGATTGGTCGAACGAATGCCCGATATGGTCCGGGCGCTGTCGCGCCACCTCGGTGTCGAGCTTCGCCCCCGCGTCGACAACGTCACGAGCCGCTTTTCCCGACCGACGATCGACGCCGCGACCCGCGAGCGGATTCGCGCCCTCAACGACGACGATCTGTGTCTTTACCGGCACGTCGAAGCCAACCTGGACTACTTCACCAACTATCGCGGGCGCTGCGACGTCAGCTCGAGACTTGGCAGAGGCAAGGTGTATCGCACCAAGGAGGATACCCTGATTGGCTGGGCCCTCGCCCACGATCCCGGCCATCTCGTGCAGATCGAAGTCAGAGTTGGCGGCCAGCCCGTCCACCGCTGCTACGCCGATCAATTTCTCCCTTGGTTGACGAGACAGACGCCCCATAGCGTCGGCGGATTCCAGGTGCGTCTTCCCGCCGGTCGGGCGGCAGCAAATGGACCGGTGCGGGTCGTGGTCGCGGGGACGGAAAAGGATCTCGAAGGCTCGCCCCTCGTTGCGTGAGCGAGCCTCGCCGTGGCTTGCTGCACCACGTCGCTTCATCCCGGATCAGCGGCGATCGCATCGAGGAACGGGCCGACCAGCAGCGCCGCGAATAGTGCGCACTTGTCCGGATCGGTCTTGGTGTAGTGTCCCTTGGCATCGAGAAGGTTCATCGTGCCGAGCAGCCGGCCATTGTAGACCACCGGTACGTTCATCGCCGACTCGCAGCCCAGCGACAGGATGAGCTCGTAATCCAGGAACGCCGACTTGATGTCGCCGGCGTCGAAGCCGATCCACGCCCGCTTTTCCTGCAGGATCTGGCGGCGCCAAGGCGTGTCGGTCACTTCCTTGTAGCCGCCGACCGGATATTCATTCGGCATGTTGGTGTAGAGCCGCTTCACCCGCTTGCCGTTCGGCGCGACGTAGAGAAGCGTGAAGAGCTTGTGTCCGACGGCGGCGGCGGTCGCTTTCTCCACTGCGTCGAACAGCGCATCTGTGGGACCCGAGCGCAGAGCGGCAATGCAGGTATCCAAGGGGCTCATGATTCCTCCAGCGCGGGTGGCGGCGGGGCTGCAGCGAAATGACGATCGGTTACAATGTTTCACAGGCTCGAAAAACCTTGAAACGGCGGCAGTCCAGTCGCCAGCTCTGCGTCATGAATCGTCCTTTTCGCGGGCAGGATGCGTTCGTCGTTGAAAGGCGCAAGATTCTGTCGTTACCGTGACCATCTATCCAGTCTGGGAGTATGCCTTGGCGAAATCCGTAAGTCTGGACGACAAGTACCTGCTCGATAGCGGCCGGATCTACCTGACCGGCACGCAGGCGCTGGTGCGACTGCCGATGATGCAGCGGCAGCGGGACCAGGCTGCGGGGCTTAACACAGCGGGCTACATCTCGGGCTATCGCGGCTCGCCGCTCGGCGGGTTCGACCAGGCCTTGTGGCAGGCCAAGCGCTTCATCAAGAACAACCACATCGAGTTCCAGCCCGGCGTCAACGAGGACCTCGCGGCTACGGCCCTATGGGGCACCCAGCAGATCCATCTCTATCCCGGCGCCAAATACGATGGCGTGTTCGGCATGTGGTACGGCAAGGGACCCGGCGTCGACCGCTCGGGCGATGCCCTCAAGCATGCCAACTACGCCGGCACCTCGATGCACGGCGGCATCATGGCGATGGCCGGCGACGACCACATGGCCAAGTCGTCGACCGTGGCGCACCAGAGCGAGCCTGCTTTCATGGCCGCCGGCATCCCGGTCCTTCACCCGGCGTCGGTCCAGGAATATCTCGATTTCGGCCTGCACGCCTTTGCCATGTCGCGTTATTCTGGATTGTGGGTCGGCTTCAAGGTTCTGAGCGAGACGGCCGATTCCTCCGCCTCGGTCCATGTCGATCCTCACCGCATCCAGATCCACACCCCGGCCGACTTCGTCCTGCCACCCGACGGCGTGCATGTGCGCTGGCCGGACGACTGGCTGGGCCAGGAAAGGCGCGTCATCACGGTGAAACAGCCGGCGGCGCTGGCCTATTGGCGCGCCAACCGGCTCGACCGGCTGATGCTGGGACGGCCCGATGCCCGGTTCGGCATCGTCACCGTCGGCAAGTCCTATCTCGACGTGCGACAGGCGCTCGACGAGCTCGGCATCGACGACAGCGAGGCCGAACGCCTCGGCATAGCGATCTACAAGGTCGGCATGGTCTGGCCGCTCGAGACCCAGGGCGCGGTGGCGTTTGCCGAGGGTAAGCGCGAGATCCTGGTGGTCGAGGAGAAGCGTGCCATAATCGAGCCGCAGCTGAAGGACGCGCTGTTCAACGCCCCGGCCGACCGCCGTCCCGTCGTCGTCGGCAAGCTCGACGAACGCGGCCAGAAGCTCCTCAAGTCGGACGGCGAGCTGACGCCCTACGAAATCGTCTCGGCCCTCGTGGCGCGGCTCGGCCTGGAGTCCTTCGGCGAGCGGACCCGGCAGCGCTTCGATGCCCTGAAGCGCCGCGCCGGCCGGCAATTGCGCAACGATGCCGGGATGGCTCGCGTGCCCTATTTCTGCTCCGGTTGCCCGCACAACAGCTCTACGAAGGTGCCCGACGGCTCGATGGCGATGGCGGGCATCGGCTGCCACACCCTGGCCATCGGAATGGAGCGCAACACCAAGACCTTCACCCACATGGGCGCCGAAGGCGCGACCTGGGTCGGTGCGAGCCACTTCACCGACATGCCCCACGTCTTCCAGAACCTGGGCGATGGCACGTATTTCCATTCCGGCTACATGGCGATCCGCCACGCCGTCGCGACCGACACCACCATTACATACAAGATCCTCTACAACGACGCCGTCGCCATGACCGGCGGCCAGCCGCACGACGGCAACGTCCATCCCTGGACGATCAGCCAGCAGGTCCATGCCGAAGGCGTGCGCCGTATCGCATTGGTGAGCGACCAGCCCGACAAGTATCCGATCGGCACCGAGTGGGCACCGGGGGTCACGTTCCATCACCGCGACCAGCTCGATGAAGTCCAGCGCGACCTGCGAGAATACAAGGGCGTCTCGGTGCTGATCTACGACCAGACCTGCGCCGCCGAGAAACGCCGCCGCCGCAAGCGCGGCACCTTCCCCGATCCCAACAAGCGCGTGCTCATCAATCAGGCGGTCTGCGAGGGTTGCGGCGACTGCTCCGTCGCGTCGAACTGCCTGTCCGTGACGCCAGTCGAAACCGAGTTCGGCAGCAAGCGGGCGATCGACCAGTCGTCCTGCAACAAGGATTTTTCCTGCCTGAAGGGCTTCTGTCCGAGCTTTGTCACGGTCGAGGGCGGAAAGCTTCGCCAAGGCAAGGCAGCCACGCCGGCGGCGGACGGAGCCGAGCCGCCGCTTCCTTCCGCCCCGCGCCTGCCGTCGGTCGGAGACAGGCCGTACGGCGTCCTGATAACCGGAATAGGCGGTACGGGCGTGGTCACCATCGGTGCCATCATGGGCATGGCAGCCCATATGGAGGGCAAAGGCGCCAGCGTGCTCGACCAGCTCGGCATGGCCCAGAAAGGCGGTGCCGTGATCAGCCATGTGCGGATCGGCGCGGCGCCGGAGGCGTTGCACGCCGTGCGGCTCGGTGCCGGCGGGGCGGACCTCCTGATGGGCTGCGATCTGGTCGTCAGCGCCAGCCCCGATGCCCTGGCCAAGCTCGAACCCGGGCTGTCGCGCGCGATCGTCAACACGCAGGAAACCATCACCGGCGAGTTCACGCGCCGTCCGGACCTCGCATTTCCCGGCCACACCCTCCGGCTCTCGATCGAGGCGGCGGCCGGGGCCGGTGCCTGCGATTTTGTCGAGGCCACAAGGCTCGCCACCGGGCTGATGGGCGACTCGATTGCCACCAACCTGTTCATGCTGGGCTACGCATACCAGAAAGGTCTCATCCCGATCGGCCACGAGGCGCTCGAACGCGCCATAGAGCTGAACGGCACCGCCATTCCCATGAACCTCGGCGCTTTCCGCTGGGGCCGGCGGGCCGCCGCCGATCGCGCAGCCGTGGACGCGCTCGTGGCGCCGCAACCCACCGATACCGTCGTGCCCTTCGCGCGGCCGCCGAAAACGGTCGACGAAATCGTGGCAAGTCGCGTCAAGCACCTGACAGGGTACCAGAATGAAGCTCTTGCCAGGCGATATCGGGCGCTCGTCGATCGTGTGCGCACGGTCGAGCAGCGGCAAGTGCCGGGCCGGACCACGCTGGCTGAAGCAGTGGCACGCAACTATGCGAAGGTGCTCGCCTACAAGGATGAGTATGAGGTTGCCCGGCTTTTCACAGAATCCGCCTTCGCAGCTCAACTCGGCGGCCAGTTCGAAGGCGATTTCCGGCTGAAGTTCCACCTCGCTCCCCCGCTTTTCGCGGCGCGTGATCCCCAAACGGGACACCTCCTGAAGCGGGAGTTCGGATCCTGGATGCTGCCGGCCTTCCGGGTCCTGGCCAAGTTCAAGATGCTGCGCGGAACCGCGCTCGATCCCTTCGGCTATACGGCAGAGCGTCGCCAAGAGCGCGCCCTCGTGCGGGATTACGAAGCTCTGATCGATGAACTCCTGGCAGGATTATCCTCGGTCAATCACCCCTTGGCGGTGAATTTGGCGGCGATTCCGGACGAAATCCGCGGTTTTGGCCATGTCAAGGAATCCCATCTAGTCAAGGCGCGACACAAATGGGATCATATGCTCGTCCAATGGCGCAATCCGGAGGTGCTCAAGCAGGCCGCCGAGTAGCAAAGTTGGATTAAGCCGGAACCATGGCAACAATATGCCGTTGGGTTCGGCAGGCCACCTACCCGACGGGGGAATAGCTTCATGATCAAAAAACTTCTTATTGCGTTTGCCACCGCATCGCTCCTCGCCGCGTGCAGCGAGCCGGCTCCACCACCGCCGCCGCCGCCGCCGCCTCCGCCCGTCAAGGCGACATCGTTCATGGTCTTCTTCGATTGGGACCGGTACAATCTCTCGGCTCAGGCGGAGACCACCCTCGGTCAGGCTGCTGACGCCTACAAGACCAGCGGCTCTGCCCGCGTGACCGCCACCGGCCACACCGACACGACAGGCACGCCGGCCTACAACATGGCCCTGTCGCTGCGCCGCGCGAACACCGTGAAGGACTCGCTCGTCCGTAAGGGCGTGCCTGCTTCTGCGATCAGCGTGATCGGCAAGGGCGAGACCCAGTTGCTGGTGCAGACCGGCGACGGCGTTCGCGAACCGCAGAACCGGCGCGTCGAGATCGTGATCGATGGCGCGCAGGCGGCCGTTCCCGCTGTCTTCTCGGACCCGAAGTCCTACTGCAAGGCACTGAGCGACAAGTGGCGTGAGTATCGCACCTCGCAGGTCGATACCATTACCGCAGCGGCGATGGCCAAGTGCGAGGCCGGCAACTATGCCGAGGGCATTCCGGTCCTCGAGAAGAATCTGATCGATGCGAAGATCCCGCTGCCTGCGCCCGGCTATCGCTGGCCCGGCCGCCCCTACACCCCGGCCTAACCGGACTTATATCGACGAAGAAGGCGGCCCTCGCGGGCCGCCTTTTTTTGTTTTGGGAGGCGCGTGCCGCGAGTTGTCCACCCGGCCTGGCTTGCGCCGCGCCCCGCGCCTGCCTCAGCGCTGTGCGGGTGCATTCAAAGGTACTGGCGGCGCGGCGGGGGCCGGAGCCGGGGGCGGCGCGCTGTCCGACGGCATCGCCGGAGCCTGATCCGACGGGGGCGACGCCGGTGCGGCGCCCTCGGGCACCTGCGTCTTCTCACGATCTCGCTCGGCTTCGCGCTGCGCACGTTCCTTCTCGCGCACGGCCTCCTGCTCGGCTCGCTCCTTCTCCATCTTCTCGATCTGGGCCTTCTGGCCGCCCTTGGCTGCCACGACGCTCCCAAGCGGCTGGTTCCGGCCGTCGTCGAGCGGCGCCACACCGGCATCGTAGCTGCCGCGATTGGCCGCCGGCGGCAGCCCGGTTGCCGCCGGCTGGCGGTCCACGCCTGGGCGCAAGGGCTCGCTCTGCAGTGGCGATGCCTTGCCGAACCAGCCGTCGAACCATCCGCAGCCACTCAGCGCGCTGGCAGCGAGGACCACACAGAGCGGACGTACGATGCGGGGCGGAACGACGTTCCCCCGCCAGTGCTTCCGAGACAAATGATGACTCCTACTGTCTGGGCGGGAGCTGGCGGGTCCGCCATTCCCACGCCTTCATGCAGTCGTGTGCGTGGACGCCGAACACTGCGATCATCGCGTTGGTTTCCTGCACCGTATAGTCCTTGGTTTGCGACGTGTAAGCCCAGGCCATGCCCGCCTCGGCCATGGCCGCGCTGAGGTCCTTCCCGTCGACCTTGCACAAAGCATAAGTCGTTCCCGGGGTCGACTGCGATTGCCTGTGGTCGCACACGAGGCTGCGATTGTGGATAAGACCTCTCAGATAGTCGGCGGCCATCTTGCCCGCCGGCCAGCCATCGGCGCAGGTCTGGCCTACCTCCGGGGCATCGACGCCCCACAGATGCACCGTGGCGCCGTCATAGCGCAGGGTGTCGCCGTCGATGACCGGCGACGCAGGCGCCTGCGCCATCGCGCCGCCTGCGACCAGCGCCGCCAATCCTGCTGTCATCATCCCGCGTGCTGGTGCCATGGTCTCCCTTCGCTCGCCGCGACTCTATTAGCGCGTTCGCCCGCGCTATCAAGGCGGACCTTCGGGCCGCCATACAGTATTGCCGGCCATGAGGGCCCGTCGCCGCCATTGACACAGTGTCGGCCCGCGCGCCCAATTCGAGGCAAGCCTTTGCGGAGCGTTGCGCATGAGCAGTGTCGCTGCCCTTTCCATCGTCGCCAAAGCCGATCCGGCGGCGCGGGCTCGTGCCTTGGGCCCTGCCCTCTCGGCCGCAAGCGACGAGATCGAGAGATCGCAGGAGATCCCCGAACCTCTCCTCAGTCAGTTGCACGACGCGCGTCTGTTCCGAATGTTGTTGCCCCGTTCCGTCGGCGGCGACCAGGTCGAGCCATGGACATACCTCCAAGCGATCGAGGAGATCGCCCGCTTCGACGGCTCGGTCGGCTGGAATGTCTTCGTCGGCAACAGCGCGGCGCTGATCGCCCCCTATATTCCGCCCGAGGCGGCGCGCACCATCTTCGGCGATCCGCGCGGACTCATCGCCTGGGGACCGCCCAACCAGCACCGCGCCATCGCCGCCCCCGGGGGCTACAGGGTGACTGGCGAATGGCATTTCGCCTCGGGCTCGCGACAGGCCAACTGGATCGGCGCGCACTGCCATGTCGTCGAGCCGGACGGCTCGTTGCGGCTGAATCGATCGGGCCGGCCGACGGTGCGGACTCTTCTGATGCCCAAGGACAGAAGCACGCCAATCCGCGACTGGCATACCCTGGGGATGCGCGGCACGGCGTCCGAGGGTTACTCCATCAAGGACGTCTTCGTGCCGGAGGAATTCTCCGGCACGCGCGAGGACCCGACCCTGCGGCGCGACCGGGGGCCGCTCTACGCCTTCACTACGCAGAGCCTCTATGCCGTCGGAGTCGCGGGCGTAGCTCTGGGCATCGCCCGGGCGATGCACGAGGCCTTCATGGCGCTCACGATCGACAAGACGCCGCGCTACATGACCCGGCTGGCCGACAATCCCGTGATCCAGGCAGCGGTCGCGCGCCACGAAGCATCGCTCGGGTCGGCGCGGGCATGGCTGGTCGACATCCTGAAGGATTGCTGGGAGCGCGCCGACGACATCGAGCCGCTCGGCTCGGTCGAGCGCGCCCGGATTCGGCTGGGCTGCAGCCACGCCATCCACTGCTCCCTCGAAGTCGCCGACGCCGTCTACAGGGCGGCCGGAACGTCGGCGATCTTCCTCGGCACGCCGTTCGAGCGGCGGTTCCGCGACATCCACACGCTCTCGCAGCAGATCCAGTCGCGCGAGGCCCATTTCGAGACGGTCGGCAATGTCATGCTGAACGGCGACCCGGAGGGGACCTTCCTCGGTTAGGCCGCCGAGCGGGCCTTCTGCGGCAAATTGGGCATGAATTTGGTCGGGTTGCACCGCCACCGACTGGCCGCCGGGTCGTTAGTACCGATATGGAAGCACCTCCACTCGAACGAAAGCTCGTCGCCATCCTGGCGGCCGATGTCGAAGGGTACAGCCGGCTGATGGAGATCGACGAGGAGGGCACGCTCAACACTCTGTCCGCGCACCGAACCATAACCGACGAGCTGATCGCCCAGCACGGAGGGCGCATTTTCGGAACCGCGGGCGACAGCGTCCTTGCCGAGTTCGCCAGCGTCTTTTCCGCTGTCCAGTGCGCGATCGACATCCAGGATGAGCTGGCCGTAGCAAACCGGCCGCTCGACGAAGCGCGGCGCCTGCGCTTCCGCATCGGCATCAATGTCGGGGACGTGATGCTGAAGGACGGGGACATCTTCGGCGATGGCGTCAACATAGCGGCGCGCCTCGAAGGCCTCGCCGAGCCGGGCGGCATCTGCATCTCGCGCGGCGTGCGCGACCACATTCGACACAAGTTGCCGCACAAATTCGAGGACCTCGGCGAGCAGGCGGTCAAGAATATCGCCCAACCTGTTCGCTGCTACCGCCTCCTCCCGGGAGCCGGGCGACCCGAGCCGCCGCCACCCGTTGAGACCATGTCGCTGCAGTCGGAGCTTCCCAAAGCCTCCAAAGTCGACGATCAGACCGTCGAACTCGTCTTCTGGGAATCGATCAAGGACAGCCAGAAGCCGAGCGACTACGAGGCCTATCTCCTGGAGTACCCGAACGGGAGCTTCGCGACGCTGGCGCATGCGCGACTCGCCGAATTCACCGACTCGGACGGGACGCCGCGACCGCCGCCCAATCCCGAGATCGAGCGCTCTTTCTGGGAATCAGTGCGCGACAGCGACAATCCCGAATTCCTGCAGGCCTATCTCGACAAGTACCCTGCCGGCGAGTTCTGCGCCTTGGCCGAAATCCGCCTCAAGGAGCTCGGCGAATCGCCTGCGAGTGTGAAATAGCCACCTACTGAGAAGCGACGCGGCGGCTGCCGCGCACGGCGGCTTGGCCTTGGTCAGGCGACACCTCGGCGACCGCGCAGCCCGGCAGCAGCACCCCGACCGTCATCGAGACCTCAACGTAGCGGATGCTTCCTTCGGCGATCTGCGCCTGACCGCTCCCGGTGTTGTCGCCGACCCTGCAGGCGACCTGGACCGTGCCGGGCAGGATTTCGAGCCGCATGTAGGTATTGGTGGCGAGCGGTGCCGTCGCACCGCCGGCGACCCCGGCTTCGATCGGCCGGGCGAATCCCATGACGCCGCTTCGATAGATATAGAGCGCGCCCTTACCCGGCTCAGGCGGAGCAAAGGCCCGTCCCATCTGGTCGGCCTGCGGATCGGCCATGGGCGCCTGAGCACAGCCGCCTGCGAGCAACGCGGCGGCAAGCAGAGCTTTGCGATTCAAGGGCATCTCCTGATTGACAAGGGGCATAGGACACCGGTGCTACGTCGGGCTGCCGGCAACTTTCTGGCAACTATCGGGCGTATTCCGCGTTGGTCCGGCACGATGACCCGTAGCAAATGGTTTCTTATCGCCGACCGTAGCTTCGAAGTTCGCGTTCGCCGCGTCATGACGACGCTTCAACTTTGGATTTGCGAAGACGACCGCCCCCTCGCCCTCCACAGCACTCTCACGCTGCGAGAGGCCGCGGCCGGACTGGCTGTCAGGCGGGATGTCCTCGGCCAGGCCATGGAAGACGCCATCCGGGACGTCGAAACCGGCCGCTTTTCGCCAGATCGTTCGCCTGCACTGCTCGCCGCCGAGTAAGCGAGTAAGGGAGCAGCCCATGACACCGAAACCGCGCTCCGGATCCGGCGCCGAGCACCCCGACAAGGACAAGCGCGACGGCACCGTTGAGGACACGTCCCCGGCGAGCGACTCGGCAGCATTCATGGAGCCGGAGCCCAAGAAACCGAACGACTCCCCGCTCGACAAGGAGCGGCTTCAGACGCCGTAAAGCGCCAAGGTTTCCTGCTCCGACCTTGCCTGAACTCTTTGCTGCCGATCCGCTGTCCAGGACGCCCGCAGATCAGTCCATGACGATACCGCCGTCGACAATGAGCTTCGCGCCCGTGATGTAGCGAGCCTCGTCGGACGCAAGGAACAGGATCGCGTCAGCGATATCGTCGGGCTCGCCGAGCCGTCCGAGCGGAACGGCTTCTGTTCGCCGCATTCGCTCTTCCGCGCTGAAGGCGGCTTCAAACATCGGCGTGTTCACGATCCCGGGATGAACCGAATTGCACCGAATGCCGAGCTTCTTCTGCGCACAATGCAGCGCAACCGATTGCGTGAGCTGGCGTACCCCCGCCTTTGCAGCGCCGTAACCTGCCAGTGCAGGGGTCGGTCGCAGCGCTGCGATCGACGAGATATTGACGATCGATCCCCCGCCCGACCGGGCAATCGCCGGGATCGCCGTCTTGCATCCCAGGAAGACACTTTCGGTGTCGACCGCGGCGATGCGGCGCCACTCCTCGAGGGACAGCCGCTCAGGATCCTGGCTCGCCATGTCTCCCACGATTCCGGCATTGTTGACCAGGATATGCAGGCCGCCAAAACGCCGCTCGGTGGTAGCGACGAGCGTCTGCCAGGCGGCCTCTTCACGAACGTCGATCACCTCGGCGACCGCGGGCCCGCCCGGCTCGGCGGCCACGGCCTGCGCCGCTGCGAAGTCGACATCGGCGATCACCACCCGCGCTCCTTCGCGGCGGAATCGCCGGACAGTCGCGGCGCCGATTCCCGAACCGCCGCCGGTGACGATCCCGATCTTGCCTTGCAGACGGGCCATCGCCCGACCTACGCGACCAGCATGCCGCCGTCGACCGCGAGGTCGGCGCCGGTGATGTACGAGGAGTCGTCCGACGCCAGGAACAGCACCGCCGCCGCGACCTCCTCGACACGGCCCTCGCGGCCCATAGGCACCTGCCCGACCATGCGTGCGCGCCATGCCGGATCGACCGAGCGCGCCGTCCGCATCGGCGGCATGAATCCGGGGTGAACTGCATTGACCCGAATGCTGGCGGCGGCATAGCGCAAGGCGGCCGACCGCGTCAGCCCCACGACCGCTGCCTTCGACGCACCATAGGCCGGGTGCAGCCCCGCCTGGCCGTTAAATGCCGCGATCGATCCGATATTCACGATGGCGCCGCCGCCTGTGCGTTGCATGGCCGGCACGGCGTGACGCAGGCCCAGGAATGCGCCCTTGGCGTTGACGGTCATGAGCCGGTCCCATTCGGCTTCGCTCATCGGCACGTCCGCGCCGGTCGTGCTGATCCCCGCATTGTTCACAAGGATGTCCAGGCGACCGAAGCGATTGACGACCGTCGCGACTGTCGTCTGCCATGCCGCGTCGTCAGTGACGTCGAGCGCCAGGAACAACGCCCTGCCTCCAGCAGCCTCGATTCCCGCGGCCAGCAAACGTCCCGGCTCGAGCCGAACATCGGCCAGCGCGACCGCAGCGCCCTCGCGCGCAAAGAGACGGGCCTCGGCCGCGCCCATACCGCTCGCCGCGCCGGTGATCAACGCAACCTTGCCGGCGAGCCTCACGTGACGTCACCCTTCCAACGAAGCAGCATCGCTTCGGCGCGCGCGACAATGAAGTTCAGGGCTAGCCCGATCATCGCCAGCACCAGGATCGTTCCCAATACACCTTCGGCGCGGAACGAAGCGGCGTAGAACGCGATGCGCTGGCCGAGCCCCATACGCGCCGCGATCATCTCGCCGACCACGACCGCCAGCAGCGCATAGACCACCCCCAGCCGCATGCCACCGAAGATCGAGGGGACGGCGCCGGGCAGCATGACCTTCCAGAAGAGCTGCCGGTTGGTGGCACCGAGTGCGCGCATGGTCAGGATCAGCTCACGGTCGAGCGACTTGATGCCGGCCTCTGTGTTCAGCATCAGGATGAAGAAGACCAAGCTTACCGCCAGCGCCACCTTCGAGCCCTCGCCGACGCCGAACCAGATGATGAACATGGGCGCCAGGGCCACGCGCGGCAAAACATTCAAGATGGTGAGAAACGGATTGCTGACCTCGGCGGCGAACGGGAACTGCATGCGCGCGATGCCGGCAGCGATGCCTGCCGCCGCACCGAGCGCGAAGCCTGCCAGAGTCTCGCGCAGCGTCACCAGCACATGGGGCCAGATGCTGCCGTCGCGGACTTCCTCCGCCAGGAACATGACAATCGCACTGGGTTGGGAGAAGAAGAAGGGATCCAACACCTTCGCGCGAATCGCCCACTCCCACAGGCCGACGAACAGCACGAGCACGAGCGCCCGGACAGCCCAGACCCAGAAGGCGCGCCGCAGGCGGCGCGCCTCACGCTCCGCTTCGCTGCGCCGCAGCGTCTCCAGGACGCGCGCGCTCTGCGCCCGGTCGCTCATTCCGCGGCCTCTCCCGCCTTCAGGGCCTGCCAGACCTGCTCGCTCAGGCGCAAATAAGCCTGATCGAAACGAATTCGCTCTGGATCGCGCGGCCGCGGCAGATCGATCGCGATGTCGGCCTGGATGCGGCCAGGGCGACGGGTCAGCACGATCACACGATCGGCAAGCGCGACCGCCTCGGCGAGATCGTGGGTAACGAACAGGACGGTCTTGCGGTCGCGCTCCCAGACCCGCAGGAATTCGGCCTGCAGCATAAGCTTTGTCTGGGCGTCGAGCGCCGCGAACGGTTCGTCCATCAACAGCGTGTCGGGATCGATCGCGAGGGTGCGGGCAAGAGCCACGCGCTGGCGCATGCCCTGTGAGAGCTGCCACGGATAGGCGTTCGCAAAAGACGCCAGACCGATCATCTCGAGCAGGGCGGTGCCGCGGCGGCCGCGTTTGTCAGGTGCCACGCCGCGCAGCTCGAGGCCGACCTCGAGATTGGAGCGCGCCGAACGCCACGGCAGCAGCCCGTCCCGCGCAAACATGTAGCCGGTACGGCGCGACGGCCTGAGCAGGCGCTCGCCGTTCACGAGGACGCTGCCCGCGACAGGCTGAATCAGGCCCGCCGCCATGTTGAGGATCGTCGTCTTGCCGCAGCCGCTGGCCCCTACCAAAGCCAGGAATTGCCCTTTCGGGACGTCGAACGAGACATGGTCCAGCGCCATCATCGGCGCTCCTTCGGGAGTCGTGAAAGCGTGCGACACGCCGTCGACTCGGATAGCGGGAGCCGGGTGCATGTCGCTTACGAGGAAATGTCCCGCCCGCCGAGCGCGCGGCTGGCAAGGTCGGCCGGCACTGCGCGGCCCGTGTCGGTGAACGCACGCTTCACGGCTTCGACGCTTGGGCTGAAGATCGTCTTTCGGTTGACGCGTGCCCATTCGTTCGACGAGCGCAGGGCTGTGAGCGAATCCTGGAACTCGGGCATGACGTAGCGCGCGAACAACTCGTAGCTGCGCATCGTATCGTGGCGGTTGGCCCATTCGTGACCGCGGAACAGCACCCCGCCGAAGCCGCCGTTGCTGTTGTCCAGCAGGCGCCGGATGCCGGCCGTCACCAACTCGGGCGAGCCGACGAGCGTTGTTCCCATCTTCACGCCGTCCCGCAGCGGATCGTCGGATCGGCCGGCGGGCCGGCCGAGCGTTTCGTCGAAATAGTCGATGGTCTCGCCGCGCTCGCCCCGGCGCACCTGGGCCAAGGCTTCCTCATCGTCCTCGGCGACGTGCATGTTGACGACGACACGCCATTTGCCGCGCTCCATCCGCTTGCCGTGCTGGGCGGCGGTATCCTCGGCGATCTGCCACTGCTTGCCGAGCGCCTCCGGCCCACCCGGCAGGCCGGCACCGATCGACAGCACGCCGACGCCGTGCTTGCCCGCCGCCATCATGCCGAACGGCGTGATGGTGGAGGCCACCGCAATGGGGAAGTGCGGTCGCGTATAGGGCGCGAGATGAAGCCGCGCGTCGCGCAGCTCGAACCAATCGGTCCTGATCGTGACCGTTTCGCCCGCCAGCAGCCGCATGATGACGGCGAGCGCCTCCTCCATCCGCCGGCGCTGCTCGGTCGGCGGGATGCTGAGCATGTAGGCGTCGGAGGAGAGCGCGCCGGGCCCGCAGCCCAGCATCGCCCGACCGCGCGTCATGTGGTCGAGCTGCACGAAGCGGTTCGCGACCATGAGCGGGTTATGGTAAGGTAGGCTGGTCACGCCCGATCCGAGCATGATGCGCCG
>JAHCJV010000111.1 GCA_026126105.1 Enhydrobacter sp. | reverse complement strand
GCTCTGGAGAGCCGCGCTCCTAGCCGCGTGAACAAGAACGGGTTGCACGGGCTGACATTCACCACCTCCGGGGATCGATGCTTCTGCAAGCGCTGCCGACAGCGTGGGAGATCGCCTCGCACAGCTCAGCCGCGCTGAGGCCATGCCGTTTCTGTGCAGCAGGGCCACAGGGTTCCGTTCGCGGCAATTTCACTCGATGTGCAATGCATCGTTGACACCCGGCGCTGCATTGGTGGACATGGGATAAGAGACCTCCTCCACCCCTGCTGCGGGATGATTGCCAAGCCATCATGAGTGAGTTGATTCTGCTTCCTCTCGTCGCCCTGTTCGCCGCCGTGCCGCTGCTGCCGGTCGTCGCGCGCATCGGGCGGCGCGTGGTGGCGTGGTCCGCCGCGCTGGTGATGGCAACGGGACTGGCGGCGCTCTCGCCGTTGATGCCGGATGTGCTGGCAGGACAGACGTTCGTCTTCCGCCAGCCGTGGCTCACCGAGTGGGGCATCGACCTGTCGCTGCGCCTGGACGGTCTCGGGCTGCTGTTCGCGATCCTGATCCTCGGGATCGGCATGCTGATCGTCCTCTACGGCGCTTATTATCTGTCCGTGGCAGACCGGCTTGGGCGCTTCTATGCCCTGCTGCTCGCCTTCGCCGGCGGCATGCTGGGCGTCGTTCTGGCCGAGAACATGTTGCTGATGCTGCTGTTCTGGGAGATCACCAGCCTCACCTCCTTCCTGCTGATCGCCTACAGGCAGGACGACGCCGGTTCACGCATTTCCGCCCGCATGGCGCTCGCGGTCACCGGCGGCGGCGGGCTGGCCTTGCTGGCGGGCCTGCTGCTGCTCGGCCACATCGCCGGCAGTTTCGAGTTGAGCGACGTGCTGGCGCGCGGCGACATCGTCCGCGCGCATCCGTACTACCCGCTGGTGCTGGTGCTGGTGCTGCTCGGGGCCTTCACCAAGTCGGCTCAGTTCCCGTTCCACTTCTGGCTGCCCAACGCCATGGCCGCGCCCACGCCGGTCAGCGCCTATCTCCATTCGGCGACCATGGTGAAGGCCGGCGTGTTCCTGATAGCGCGGCTCTATCCCTGCCTGTCGGGCACCGACCTGTGGTTCGTCCTGGTCAGCGGCACCGGCGCGGTCACCTTCATCTACGGCGCCTACTTCGCGCTGCTGAAGCACGACTTCAAGGGCCTCCTCGCCTACTCCACCGTCAGCCATCTCGGCCTGATCACGCTGCTGTTCGGCCTCAATACGCCGCTGAGCGCGGTGGCCGGCATCTTCCACATCATCAACCACGCGATCTTCAAGGCTTCGCTGTTCATGGCCGCCGGGATCATCGACCATGAATGCGGCACACGCGACATGCGGCGCATCAACGGGATGTTCAAGTACATGCCTTACACGGCGGTGCTCGGCATCCTGGCGGCCGGATCGATGGCCGGCGTGCCGCTGCTGAACGGGTTCCTGTCCAAGGAGATGTTCTTTGCCGAGACGATCGGCAATCCGGCCTTTGCCGGCTATGCCGGTCTCACCTACCTGCTGCCCGCGTTCGCCACGCTGGCCGGCATGCTGTCGGTCGCCTACTCGCTGCGCTTCGTCCACGACGTGTTCTTCAACGGCGAGCCGATCGACCTGCCGCGGACGCCGCACGAGCCGCCGCACTGGATGCGGCTTCCGGTCGAGATCCTGGTGGCGCTGTGCCTGCTGGTCGGCCTGCTGCCGCGCTTCACGGTCGGGCCGATACTGACCGCCGCCGCCGGCGCGGTGATTCCCTCGGGCGTGCCGGCCTATACGCTCGCGATCTGGCATGGATTCAACCTGCCGCTGGCGATGAGCGTCATCGCCCTGGCCGGCGGTGCCCTGCACTACTGGCGTCGCCAGGTTCTGTTCGCCTTTCATGAGAAATACCATCTCGAGGCAACGAGCCCGGTGCTGTTCGAGCGTGCCTATCGCGAGGCCACCCGGCTATCGCAGCGCGTGATGGCCCTGGTCGACACGGAATCGCTGCAGCGTTACATGGCGCTGCTGATCGGCTTCGTGCTCCTGCTCGGCGTCTGGGCGTACGCCACCGCCAAGCCGACCGCCGTGAGCGGCCCGCTCGGCGGCATCGCGCCCGAGCCGATCGCGATCGGCGCCGTCGCGGCGCTCGTCCTGGCCGTCGCCGGGACGGTGATGTACGACAACCGGCAGCGCGTCGTTGCCGTCATATACATGAGCGTCGTCGGCCTCATCGTATCGCTCGCCTTCGTGCGATTCTCGGCGCCCGACCTGGCGCTGACGCAGCTTTCGGTGGAGGTGGTGACGATCGTGCTTCTCCTGTCGTCGCTGCGCTTTCTGCCGGCCGCGTCGCCGCGGGACGAATCGCGCTCCCGCCTCACGCGCGACGCGATGTTGGCGGTGCTGGGTGGCGGCGGCCTAGCGATACTGACCTACGCCATGCTGACGCGGCCGTTCGACACCATTTCTGGCTTCTACCTGGCGAACTCGGTACCCGGAGGCGGCGGCAGCAACGTCGTCAACGTCATCCTGGTCGACTTCCGCGGCTTCGACACGCTGGGCGAGATCACGGTGCTGGCGCTCGCCGCCCTGGGCGTTCACGCGAGCCTCGACGGGCTGCGGCTGCAGGTCCACACCGACGTGGCCGCCCGGGAAGCGGACAGGCATCCGGTGATGCTGGCCATGCTCATGCGCCCGCTGCTGCCCCTCGCCCTCACGGTATCGGTCTATATCCTGCTGCGCGGCCATAACCTGCCCGGTGGCGGGTTCATTGCCGGGTTGATCACCGGCGTGGGCCTCATGCTGCAGTACGTTGCCAGGGGCATAGATTTCAGCGCGGCCCGCCTGCAGCGCCTCGATTACATCAAGGTGACGGCGACCGGCCTTGCGCTGGCCGGCGGTACCGGCCTGGCGAGCTGGCTGTTCGGCCAGCCGTTCCTGACCAGCGCGCATGGCTACGTCTATCCGCCGCTGATCGGCAAGATGGAGCTGGCGTCGGCGATCGTATTCGACCTCGGCGTCTATCTCGTGGTCGTCGCTGGCGTGCTGCTGGTGCTGTCCGAGCTGGGCGGGCTCAGCCGGCACGAACGGGGCACCGTCGCTCCCGCAAGACCAGGCTAGGCCGAGGACGCGCGATGGAACTTCTTTTTGCCATTGCCGTCGGGGTGCTCACCGCCGCGGCCATATTCCTCGTGCTGCGGGCACGGACCTTCTCGGTTATCCTCGGCCTGACCCTGCTCTCCTATGCCGTCAACCTGCTGATCTTCATCAGCGGCAGGCTCACCGTCGACGCCCCGGCCCTGATGCTGCCCGGTGCCGACCGCTACACCGATCCGCTGCCGCAGGCGCTCGTGCTCACGGCGATCGTCATCAGCTTCGGCATGACCGCCTATCTCGTCGCCCTCGCACTCAGGGCCAAGGGCGAGTCGGGCAGCGACCATGTCGATGCGCGGGAGACCGGCGAATGAAGCACGCGGCGATCCTGCCGATCGTGATCCCGCTCGCGGCCGCCATCGTCGTGCTGGCGGGACACCGCCTCGGCCTGCGCTTCGCGCGGGCGGTGTTCCTCGCGGGCGGCCTGCTGCTCGTCCCCGTCTCGGCCTGGCTGATCGACCTTGCCGGCGGCGGTGACATCGCGGTCTATGCGCTGGGCGGCTGGCCGGCGCCGTTCGGCATCGTCCTCGTGCTCGACCGTCTGTCGGCGCTGATGGTCGCCCTTACCACGGCGATCGCGGTTCCGGCGATGCTCCATGCCACCGCCGGAACGGATACGGCCGGGCGCCACTTCCACGCCTTGTTCCTGCTGCAGATCGCCGGCCTCAACGGCGCCTTCCTCACCGGCGACATCTTCAACCTGTTCGTCTTCTTCGAGGTGCTCCTGCTGGCGTCCTACGGCCTGCTTGTGCATGGCGCCGGCCTCGCGCGGGTTCGCGCGGGCCTGACCTACGTAATCCTCAACCTGACGGGCTCGGCCCTTTTTCTAGTCGCGCTGGCGCTGATCTACGGCATGCTGGGCACGCTCAACCTCGCCGACATGGCCGTGGTCCTGCCGGGGCTCCCGGAGCGCGACCATGCCGTCGTGCGCACCGCGTTCGCGTTCCTCGTCGCGGTGTTCGCCCTGAAGGCCGCCCTGCTGCCGCTGTCGTTCTGGCTGCCGCACGCTTATGCGGCGACCAGCGCCAGCGTCGCCGCGCTGTTCGCGATCATGACCAAGGTCGGCGTCTATGCGCTGCTGCGGGTCTCCGTCATCGGTTTCGGTTCGGCGCCCTTCACCGCCGACCTGCTGCAACCGTGGCTGCTGCCGCTGGCACTGGCGACGATCGCGCTGGGCACCGCCGGCGCGCTCGCCGCGCGGCGTCTTGCGACGGTGGTCGCCAACCTGGTCGTGGTGTCGACCGGGACCTTGTTCGCCGCCATGGCCGGTAACGACGGCGGCGCCGACGGCGCCGCCCTCTACTACCTCGTGCACACGACGTTGGTGACGGCAGCGTTCTTCCTCCTCGCCGACCGAATCGCCGCGGCACGGGGCACGCAGCGCGACGCGCTCGAGCGGAGCGGCCGTCCGCCGGATTCCGCGCTGCTCGCCTTCGCCTTCCTCGTCCTTGCCGTCGCGGCGAGCGCGATGCCGCCGCTGTCGGGCTTCCTCGGCAAGGTCATGATCCTGCGCTCGGTGCAGTTCCACGAGGGGGGCGCCGCGATCTGGATCGCGCTGATCGTCTCGGGCCTGGTGACCATGGCGCTCTTGGCGCGTGCCGCCAGCGCCCTCTTCTGGGAGGTCGCCCCGGCCCCTGAAGCAATGCCCGTCGCCCTGCCGGCCGAGGGATCGTACTCGGTCGATACGCATCGACTGGGATCCCGCCGGACGGCCGTGGCGCTCGGCCTGCTGGTGGCTGGAAGTCCGCTCCTGACGGTCCTGGCGGCACCGGTCTCGGACTATGTCCGAGCGGCCTCCGACCAGCTCCACGCGCGCCAGCCCTATGTCGCCGCGGTGCTCGGCCAGCGGCGCGACATCGCACGGGAGCACCGGCCGTGACGCTGTTCTATCGCCTTCTGCCGCAGCCGATCCTCAGCCTCGTGATCCTGGCCCTGTGGCTCGGCCTCGCCGGCAGCGTCAGCGTCGGACAGGTGCTGCTCGGGACCGTGCTCGGAATAGTGCTGCCGCGGCTGACGCGGAGCTTCTGGCCCGATCCCCCGCGGCTCGCACGCCCCGGCACGGCCGCGAGGCTCGTCCTCACTGTCTTCTTCGACATCGTCGTGGCGAACGGGCAGGTCGCCAAGCGCGTGCTCGGGCCGCTCGACCGCCTGCATCCCCGCTTCGTCGAGGTGCCGCTCGATCTCGAGGACGATTTCATCGCGACCATCCTCGGCGGCATCGTGACGATGACCCCCGGCACCGTTTCGGTCGACATCGACCGGGAGCGCAGGCTGCTCCTCGTGCATGCGCTCGACGTCGAGGACCCCGAAGCTCTCATCCGAACCATCAAGGCCCGCTATGAGGCCCCACTCAAGGAGGTGTTCCAATGCTGAGCATTGCGATCCCGGCGGCGCTTTTCATGATAGCGGCCGCGATGGCGCTCAACCTGTGGCGGCTGGTGCGCGGGCCGGACCTGCCGGACCGGATCCTGGCGCTCGATACGCTCGCCATCAACACCATCGCGCTCGTCATGCTGTTCGGCATCATCCTCGCCAACGCGGTCTACTTCGACGTCGCGCTGCTGATCGCCATGACGGGCTTCGTCGGAACGGCGGCGCTGTGCAAGTTCGCCCTGATCGGGGACATCATCGAATGAGCGGCGAGATGATCTCCGAGGCCGTGACCTCGCTTTTCGTGCTCGTCGGCGGCGCCTTCGCCTTGCTCGGGTCGATCGGCCTCGCCCGCCTGCCCGATTTCTTCACCCGCCTGCACGGGCCGACCAAGGCGACGACGCTGGGCGTCGGCTCCCTGGTGATCGGCTCGATGGTCCATCTCAGCACCCAGGGCAACGGCCTCAGCCTGCGCGAGCTGGCGATCACGCTGTTCCTCTTCATCACCGCGCCCGTGAGCGCCCATCTCCTCTCGAAGGTCGCCCTCAGGAAGCTCGGCCTGAAGAAAGGTGGCCCACCGGACGCGGCATGATCGCGAAAGATGGGCCTCATCGCGAAGAGCGGTCGTCGGGCGTCCGTCACGACGCAACCGGCATCGGCCTTACCCGTTGCTTCTGCGAGATGCGGCACAGCCGGCATGAGGAGGCGCATGGCCAGGATATTTCACGAACGGCGTCGCTGGCTGATCGGAGCGACCGGCACGCTGCTGCTCGCCACATCTGCGCTTGCCCAGCTGACGCCACCGACCAAAACAAAGGCGCTCGAGGGCGGCATAACGGCGACGGAACGTTTAATGCGCGACAGCGGCGTGCTGCTGCGCGTGCTGTCGGTCTACGAGGCCGGCGGCAGGCGCCTGGGCGGCGGCGAGGACATCGAGCCCGCCATGTTCATCCAGGCGGCGGAAGTCATGCGCGATTTCGTGCACGCCTACCACGATAAGCAGCAGGACGAGCTGATCTTCCCTCTCTTCAAGAAACACGGTCGCATGGTCGGGCTGGTCGACGTGCTGATGGCCCAGCATGCGGCCGGGCAGAAGCTCACGACGGCCATCCTCGAGCTTGCGCCCAAGAGCGGCAGCACGGCCGAGCGCCAATCCATGATCGACGCGATGCAGGCCTCGATCGTGCTCTACCGTCCTCACGTCGCCCGCGAGCTGACCGACGTGCTGCCCACGCTGCGCACCCTGATCACGCCCAACGAATACGACGAGCTGAGCGCGGCGCTCGACAAGGACGAGGCCGAGAAGCTCGGCAAGGAAGGCTTCGACAAGATGGCCAAAAAGGTCGAAGCCGTCGAGAAGCGTATCGGCATCAACGATCTCGAGACATTCACGCCGAAGACCTGAGCCACGCCAGAGCTGGCGGCGGTCTATCCGCGATAGTGGCAGGCCACCCAGTGGCCGGGCCGCTTCTCCTCGAGCGCGGGCGACCGCTGGCTGCAATCGGGCCGCGCGATCGGGCAGCGCGTATGGAAGTGACAGCCGGACGGCGGACGGATCGGGTTGGGCACGTCACCCTCGAGCATGATGCGCTTGCGCTTCACCGTCGGATCGGGAATCGGCACGGCGGAGAGCAGCGCCTCCGAATAGGGATGCAGCGGCGTGTCGTAGAGGTCGCGGGCCGGCGCGATCTCGACCACGCGGCCGAGATACATCACCGCAATGCGGGTCGAGATGTGCTCCACCACCGACAGGTCGTGCGCGATGAAGAGATAGGTGAGGCCGAACTTCTCCTGCAGGTCCTCGAGCAGATTGATCACCTGCGCCTGGATCGAGACGTCGAGCGCCGACACCGGCTCGTCGCAGATCACCAGCTTGGGATCGACGGCGAGCGCGCGCGCGATGCCGATGCGCTGGCGCTGGCCACCCGAGAACTCGTGCGGGAAGCGGCCCATGTGATCGGCCTGCAGGCCGACCGTCTCGAGCAGCTCCAGCACGCGCTCCTCGAGCGCCCGGCGCGACTTCGCGAGGCCATGGATCTGCAGCGCCTCGCCGACGATGGCGCCCACCGTGAGCCGCGGATTGAGCGAGGCGTACGGATCCTGGAAGATGATCTGCATGTCGCGGCGCAGCGCACGCATGGCGTCGGCGCCGAGCCTCGTCACATCGGCGCCCTCGAACCACACTTCGCCCGAGCTGGGCTCGATCAGCCGAAGGATGCAGCGGCCGGTCGTCGACTTGCCGCAGCCCGACTCGCCCACCAGCCCCAGCGTCTCGCCCTTGCCGATGTCGAAGCTCACGCCGTCGACGGCATGGACCCGGTCGACCTCGCGTGCGAACACGCCGCCGGACACGGCGAAATGCTTCTTGAGGTTCTTCACCGACAGAAGGGTCTCGCTCACAGCCGACCTCCGCACGGTATGGCCCTTAGAGATTGTCGCTGGGAGCGCGGCTTGAGGAACTTGCAAGCTCTCACAGCACGCACGCGACCCGATGGCCGGGCCCCACTTCCTTGAGCGGCGGCATCGCCGTCACGCAGACATCCATCGCGTACTTGCAGCGGGCCGCGAACCGGCAACCCGGCGGCGGGGTGAGCAGGCTGGGCACCGTGCCCGGGATCGCCTCGAGCCGCTCCTTGGCCGCGGCACGATCGACCCTCGGGATCGAGCGGATCAGGCCCTGCGTGTAGGGGTGGCGCGGATTGGCGAACAGGGCCTCGACCGGCGCCTCTTCGACGACCTTGCCGGCATACATGACCACGACCCTCTGGCAAGTCTCGGCGACCACTCCCATCGCGTGCGTGATCAGCATGATCGACATGCCGAGCCGGTCCTTCATTTCCTGCATCAGCTCGAGGATCTGCGCCTGGATGGTGACATCGAGCGCGGTCGTCGGCTCGTCAGCGATCAGCAGTTGCGGCTTGCAGCTGAGCGCCATTGCGATCATCACGCGCTGGCGCATGCCGCCAGAGAACTGGTGCGGATAATCGTGCACCCGCTTGCCTGGGTTGGGAATGTTGACCAGCCGCAGCATCTCGACCGCGCCTTCGACGGCCTGCTTGCGCGAGAGGTTCTCGTGCTGGCGCAGCACCTCGGCGATCTGGTAGCCGACCGTGTAGACGGGATTGAGCGAGGTCATCGGCTCCTGGAAGATGATCGCGATCTCGCGAGCGCGGATCTTGTTCATCTCCTCGGCCGGCAGGGGGATGAGGTTGCGCCCCTTCCACAGGATCTCGCCGGCCTCGAAGCGGCCGGGGGGCATGTCGATAAGCTTCAGCACCGAGCGGGCGGTGACAGTCTTGCCGCAGCCCGACTCGCCCACCACCCCCAGCGTCTCGCCGCGGTCGAGATGCAGGTCGACGCCGTCGACCGCGCGCACCACGCCGTCATCGGTCTTGAACCAGGTCTTCAGGCCCCGGATATCGAGCAGATTTTCGGCCATGTCGCCTACAGGACGCGGCGCGGATCGAGCGCGTCGCGCAGCCCGTCGCCGATGAAGTTGATCGCCAATACGGTGATGAAGATCAGAGCGCCAGGAAACAGCGCCCAGTGCGGAGCGATGTCGAGATAATCCTTGGCGTCGCGCAGCACGCTCCCCCAGGTTGGCACGTCCGACGGGAAGCCGAGGCCGAGGAAGGACAGCGTCGACTCCGCAATGATCGCCGCGGCGATGTCGATGGTCGCGACCACGATCACCGGCCCCATGGCATTGGGCAGGATATGCATCAAGACCAGGCGAAGCCGCGAGGCGCCGAGCGCCCTGGCCGCCTCGACGAACTCCTTCTCGCGGATGGACAGGAACTGCGCGCGCACCAACCGAGCCGCCGGCATCCAGCGCGTGCCGCCGATGACGGCGACGATCAGCACGAATGCGCCGCCTTCTATTCCCAGCACGCCCTTCACGGGTTCGCGGAACAGGTAGATCACCAGCAGCAACAGGGGAAGTTGCGGCAGGGAGAGGAAAAGGTCGGTGACCCACATGAGCGCGGCGTCGACCGCACCGCTCGCCATGCCGGCGATGGCTCCGATCAGGACGCCCACGAAGATGGCGACGACCATTGCCGCGACGCCGACCGCGAGCGAGATGCGGCCGCCGTAGATCAGGCGCGCCAGCAGGTCCTGTCCGAGATCGTCGGTGCCCATCGGATGGCTCACGGACGGGCCCTGCAGCTTGGCAGTGAAGTCGATCTCGTTGATCGGCACGGGCCAGATGAAGGGCCCGGCCAATACGGCGAACACGATCACCAGAAGCGCGAACGCCGAGACAAGCGCCATCTTGTGGCGCCGGAAACGGCGCCACGCCTCCTGCCAGGGCGAGAACCGCCGCGCCTTGCGCGCAGCAGAAGTCTCCGCCGGCGCGTCAGCGGTAAGCGATGCGGGGGTCGAGCCAGCCATAGAGGATGTCTGCAATGAGGTTGAAGATGACGACCAGGCAGGCCGAGACGAAGGTGACGCCCATGACCACGGGTGTGTCGTTGGACAGCATCGAGGTGATCAGCAGCGAGCCGATACCGGGCACGCGGAAGATCTGCTCGGTGACGATGGCCCCGCTGAAGACGATCGGCATCTGCAGCGCGACCAGGGTCACGACCGGGATCAGCGCGGTGCGCACAACGTGCCGGGTGATGACCTTGCGCTCGCCGATGCCCTTGGACCGGGCCGTGGTGACGTAGTCCAGCCGGATGACGTCGAGCACCGAGGACCGCACGAAACGCACCAGCGCAGCGCCCTGGAAGAGACCCAGCACCGTGACCGGCATGATCGACTGCTTGATGTGCTCCCAATAGAAGGCCCAGCCCGTCGCGTTGATGTCCGCCCGATAGACGAAGGGCAGCCAGTCGAGCTGGATCGAGAAGATCAGGATCAGCACCAGGCCGGTGAAGAAGGTCGGCAGCGAAAAGCCGATGAAGGCCACGGTGTTGGCGATCTGGTCGAACAGCGAATAGGGCCGGGTCGCCGCCAGCACGCCGACCGGCAGGGCGATCGCGATGGCGAGGAACTGCGAGGCGCCGATGACGATCAGGGTCACCGGCAGGCGCTGCATGATCAGCGTGCTCACGTCCATGCGGCTGACGAAGGAGAAGCCCCAGTCGCCCTGCAGCAGGGCCGCGAGCCAGTGCCAGTAGCGCATCCAGATCGGGTCATCGAGGCCGAACTTGGCGCGCAAGGCGGCGCGCACCTCGGGCGGCACCGCCGGGTTGGTCGCCAGTTCGTCGAAGGGGTCTCCGGGCGCCAGGGCCAGGAGGGCGAAAAGCACGACGCTGATCCCGAGCAGACTCGGGATCATGATCAGGAGCTTCCGTATTACGTACTGCCTGCTCACGCGATGACCTGCAAGATTGATAGCCCTCCCCGCATGTCGCGGGGAGGGCGCTACGGACTCAGGCGTCCTTGAACCAGTCGCTCAGGTCGGAGGTGTTGTTGTCCCAGCCGCTGATGTCGGCGTTGAGCTGCAGCGACTTCGCCGAGACGGTGGGACGCTGCACGATGCCCATCACGATGTGGTTCTGGATGGCCAGATCGTTCAGCTTGATGAAGATGGCGGCGCGCTTGACGGGATCGAGCTCCACCTCCGCGTCCCGGAGGAGCTTGTCGGCTTCCGGGCTCTGCCAGCGCGTGATGTTGCGGCCCTGCCACTTGTTGTCCTTGCTGGCCGCTTCCCACGAGGCGAACTGCAGGCAATGCGTCCCCGGATCCGGCTGACCCATGGTCGTCGTGTACATCTCGAGGTCGGTATAGAACTTGGTGTACGTGTCCGGATTGGCGACGTCGGATGAGAAGAACACCGAAGCGGTCACCGACTTCAGCTCGATGTCGATGCCAGCCTTCTGGGCGGCCTGCTTGATGATCGCCTGCGTCTTCTGGCGCGGCTGGTTGATCGAGGTCTGGTAGACGAACTTGAGCTTCTTGCCGTCCTTGGCGCGGATGCCGTCCGAGCCCTTCTTCCAGCCGGCCTTCTCGAGAATGTCGTTGGCCTTGTCGATATTGAACTCGATCGGGTTGGCCTTGGAGGCGAAGCGCTCCGGACCGTAGAGGTAATTGCGCGTCGCCGGGCCGGTGCGGCCGTAGATGTGGTCCTGGATGGACTTGTTGTCGACCAGCAGCGCGATCGCCTTGCGCACCTCCGGATCGCTCAGGGTCGGGTGCTTCGTCTTCAGGCTCGACCGCTCGCCGTCGACTTCGGTCCACGGATCGGTCTGGTTGAAGAGGAGGAACTCGATATTGCCGCCGGGCGTGATCGCGACCCGGCCTTTGCCGCCCTTCTCGAGGCGTGTCAGGATTTCATCCTCGACCTGCATGTTCCAGGCAAAGTCGAATTCACCGGTCTGCAGCACGGCGCGCGCGGCCGAGACCGCGTCGCCTCCGCCCTTCATCTCGACCGAATCGAAATACGGTTTGTTGGCCTGGTGGTAATTCGGGTTGATGACGCCGGTCACCAGATCGCCCGGCTTGAAATCCTTGAACATGTACGGGCCGGTGCCGACCGGCTTGAGGTTGGTGGGCGCATCGCGCGACTTGGCGCCGATGTAGTCGGCGAACAGGTGCTTGGGAATCAGCATGCCACGCGCGCCGATGAAGGCGTCGGCCCAGAACGGCGTCGGCTTCTGGAACTTCACGGTGACGGTGTACTGGTCGACCTTCTCGACCGTGACGTCCTTGTAGGAGGCGATCGTGTACGCCGCCGTCGCCGGATCCTTGGCGTATTCCCAGTTGAAGACGACGTCGTCGGCGGTGAACGGCTTGCCGTCGTGCCAGGTGACGCCCTGCTTCAGCTTCCAGGTTACCGACTTGCCGTCGGCAGCCAGGCCGCCGTTTTCGCGGCTCGGTATCTCGGCCGCAAGCTTGGGCTTGAGATTTCCATCGGGATCCCAGGCCGCGAGCGGCTCATAGAACAGGCGCGAGCCGTCCTGGTCCTTGGTGCCGACCGCAAAATGCGGATTGAGCAGGGTCGCGCCCTGCCACCAAAGCACTTTCAGCTGGCCGCCCCCGCCGCGCTTGGTCGGCTTGTAGGTCGACTTGCTCTGGGCCATCGCCACGCCCGAATAGGCCAGCAGCTGCGCCGCCAGCGGCGCCGTCAAACCTACCGCCGCCATCCGCCGGACGAATCCGCGCCGGGACATCCGGCCGAGCTTCACGCGATCGATCAGACCGCGCAGTTCACGTTCGTTCATGATCAAATCACCCCGTTTCTTGAGCCATCCCGTAGCCGCTCTCGCTATCTTGCAAGATGCGTGCAATCCTCAGATGAGAACAGGCCAGCGCGCTGCAGTCAACGACGCAGCGTCTGCAATCAGGGGGAGCGAGAATGGCATGGCTGTATCTTGTCGTCGCAGGGCTGTTCGAAATCGGCTGGCCCCTCGGCCTCAAGAAGGGCTGGGGACCGGACGGGATCCAGGCCGGCTGGCTGATCTTCGCCATCGTCGCGATGACGATCAGCGGCGCGCTGCTGATGCTCGCGCAACGAGCAATCCCGATGGGCACCGCCTACGCGGTCTGGACCGGCATCGGGGCGGTCGGTGCTTTCATCACCGGGGTCATGCTGTTTGGCGATTCCGCATCGGCCATGCGTATTATCTCGATCGGCCTGATCGTCGCCGGCATCATCGGCCTGAAGATGGCCTGACCTGGTAAGAGAAAAACTCGGAGGAAACAATGCGCATGAAGGACAAGGTCGCGCTGATCAGCGGCGCGGCCAGCGGCATGGGGGCCGCTACCGCCAGGTTGCTCGCCCGCGAGGGCGCCACGGTGTTCGTGGCCGACATACTGGACACGGAAGGGGCCGCCGTCGTGGCGGAGATCGAAGCGGCCGGCGGCAAGGCGCGCTACCTGCATCTCGACGTCACCAACGAGGCCGAGTGGGAATCCGTCGTCGCCGAGGTCGAACGCAGCGCCGGCGGCCTCGACGTGCTGGTGAACAATGCCGGCATCTCCGGCTCGGCCGAGCAGGATCTCTACGACACCGCAGCCTGGAACCGGCTGATGGGAATCAATGCGACCGGCGTGTTCCTCGGCATGAAGCACGGCACCGCCGCGATGAAGCGGCGCGGCCGCGGCGGCTCGGTGATCAACCTGTCGTCGGTCTCGGGCATCGTCGGCCAGGGCTACATCCATGTCGGCTACAACGCTTCCAAGGGCGCCGTGCGCCTGATCACCAAGTCGGGCGCCGCCCAGCACGGCCGCGACAACATACGCGTGAACTCGGTCCATCCCGGCCTGATGCCGCCGATGCGCACCTCCGGTCGCACCGCCGATCCCGCCACACGCGCCAAGACCTTGAAGGGTGTGCCGTTGGGCCGCGCGGGCGAGGTCGACGAGGTCGCCTATGCCATCCTGTTCCTCGCGTCGGACGAATCATCCTACGTCACCGGCGCGGAGCTGGTGGTCGATGGCGGCTGGACCGCCGTTTGATCGCGCGGCGCACACGGACTGCTCACTTAGGTTTGAGCGAACGTGCTGACGGCACCTGGTGAGTGGGCCGCGACAGAGACTAATATGGCCCTGTCGCACCGATCATCGATGCGGAGTTTGGCAGGGAGACCAAAGTGACAAAGCAGACCATGATCGCCACCGCGATCTCGATCTTCGCCGCCAGCAGCTTCGTGGCTGCATCGGCAAGTGCCCAGGTGAAGTGCGCCGGCACCAACGCCTGCAAGGGGCAGAGCGCCTGCAAGGGCGAGAAGAACGCCTGCAAGGGCCAGAATGCCTGCAAGGGCCAGGGCTTCTCGCAAACCACGGACGTCGTCGGCTGCCAGAACCAGGGCGGCAAGCCCGTCAAGTAGCAGGGCTCGACTGTCCGATCAGGACTCTGCGGGCGTCCCGGTCCTTCCGGCGACGCCCGTTTCGTTTGTGGCAGCGTGCTTCCGCGTCACGATTGTTTACAGCCGTACAGACGATACAGGCGACACGACTTCGCAATAGACGCCCCGCAAGATCATTTTACACTCCCGTCGCAGCCAAGCCGGGGGAGTTGCCATGAAGAACGAGACGAAGTCGTCGCGAGGCCCTGAGCTCATCGCCAGGAAAAATCGCGTCGTCAATCGGCGCACCGTGCTTGGCGCGATCGGCGGCGGGGTTGTGGCCGCCGCACTGGGCGACAGGCTGTGGCCTCTGGTCAGCGACAGCCGGGCCCAGACCGGTCCGAGTTCCGTCGACATGAGCCGGTTCGGCGGCAGTACCGGCGCACGGCCGGGCTTCGGCACGCTGGGCGATTATGTCTTCCTCTCGCCTACCAAGCTGGGCGGCGGGGCCCACGCCCAGGACCTGCAGTCCGGCAAGACGATGGCGTGGATCGAATACTGGAACTACGGCGACCCCTGCGCGATCGCGCATCATATCGCGGCCTACCCGTCCGCCGATCCGCGCAAGGGGTTCGAGTTCATCAACTCGACGCAGGGCGGGGCAAACGTGCTGATCTACGGCCTGCCGACCCAGATCAAGGAGCGCGGCCTGCTCGATCCGGTGTGGGGCCAGGGCAACCGGCTCTACCGCGTGCACTACGACGGCCAGCAGATGAACCTGATCGAGGACGTCGCGGAGACGACCGGCGTCGGCCTCGGCGTCCATACCGTCATCTATCCGGATGCCACGGGCTTCGCCGCGGCCGACGGCCAGAAGGACGTGGCCGCGTTCTTCGACCGCCCGCCACTGCCGACCCTCGCAAAGGACGACGTGGCGCTGACCGAGATCAACAAGGGCCAGAAGACCAAGGTGCAGATGGCGTTCGGCGCGGACTGGATCGGCCGCGAGTCCACCGGCTCGATGGAAGCCAACTGGTTCAACGGCGGCAAGCTGCGCCTCACGCGCCTCGTGAAAGCGCGCGAGACCGGGCTTTACGACCTGCGCGGCAACAAGGGCAACAAGATCGACTGGGAAATGGTGCCGATGGCGGAGTACCTGGTCTATACGGGCCAGCTTCCCGGCGACGCGCCGCGCAAGCTCTGCGGGCTCGATGCGGTGGTCCATCATCCCGGCAACCGCTATTCGGCGATGGTGATCCGCATGTGCTCGGCGGCGATCATCCTCGATCGCACGACCTGGGAGCCGGTGTGCTGCCTGCACATGCCCGAGGGCTCGCCCGGCAACCTGCCCATCAGGAAGGTGAGCAGCAATCCCGATACCTGGGAGGTCGAGTTCGACGACATCAAGTGCGTCGGTCACGAGGCGGGCTTCAGTCCCGATGGCAACTTCTTCACCATGATGAACAACATCCGGCAGAACAACATGCCGGTGTTCGACACTTCCGATCCCGATCCGCGCAACTGGAAGAAGATCACCTTCGTGAAGGACCCGGCCTGGAGCGGCGACTACCCAAGCCCGTTCCATCTCTGCTTCTCGATGGACCGCTCCAAGATGTTCGTCTCGGTGCTGTCGCCCAAGCCGGCAAAGAGCGCGGTCGTCGCCGTCGACACCAAGACCTGGAAGATCATCAAGAAGTTCGAGAATGTCGGGCCGGACGCGCAAACCATGTCCGTGACCTATGACGGCAAGTACGTGCTGCAGATCTTCTCGGGCTTCCAAAGGCTGGAATCGGGCGTGTTCGTCTTCACCCAAGACACCCTCGAGCCGGTCGGCTACCTGCCCAACTTCGGCGGCCACCACGATTGCGTCGTGGTGCCGACCAGGACCGAGCATCTTCTCAACAGCCGCTGCACCACGCTTTGAGCACGAAAGGCGTCGCTCCGGATCGCGTCGAGCGGCTGGGAGCGCGGCTCTCCAGAGCCGCTCATGAGGTATGGCAAGCCAAAGGAAAAGCGGCTCTGGAGAGCCGCGCTCCCAGCAAGCATGCCACGGCGGCACACGCGTGCTGCTGATCAGGCTGGCAGCGCAGAATCTCGGCCGGCGTCGCCTGCGCGCGCTGCTGCTCGGTCTGTCGGTCGCGCTGGCGGTCGGCGTGGGCGTGGCCGGCCTGGTCGCCGGCCGGGCGCTGGGCGAGGGCATCGCCGATTCCTTCTCGCGCATGGGCGCCGATCTCGTCGTCGTGCCGCGCGGCACCC
>JAHCJV010000110.1 GCA_026126105.1 Enhydrobacter sp. | reverse complement strand
TGGCGGCGCGCGCTGCACCCGACGAGCTTGCGGTCAAGGACGAATCCAACCTGCTGATCGAGGTCGCGCGTCCGTTGGAGGATTTCGTCGCCGCCCTGTTCGGCGTCTCGCGGCAGGCCGCCGCGCTGCGCGCCCGGCACGCCGCGCTGGCGCCGCTCTACGACTGCAAGCGCCTGTTCGTGCAACGCTACGTCACGCGCGCGATCAAGCCCGATGCGGCGGCGTCGCTCGACGGCGAGGCGGTGACGGCGGCGCT
The DNA here is from genome assembly GCA_026126105.1 of Enhydrobacter sp. Classification (GTDB taxonomy): domain Bacteria; phylum Pseudomonadota; class Alphaproteobacteria; order Reyranellales; family Reyranellaceae; genus Reyranella. The sequence continues at coordinate 16,298 of JAHCJV010000110.1, read as the reverse complement.
TGCCGTCGCCGCGAAGCGTGCCGACGGGCTCGAGGCATGGGAGCTGGCCTTCGCGCTGGAAGTGCGCGCGCGGCTCGGCGCGGAATTCAAGGTCGAGGCATCGACGCCCGAGATAGAGGCGCTGACGCGCTACGCCGCCTGGGCATTGCACCATCCCGAGGGAAGGAAGCGCCATCGCGACGGGCCGCTGTTCAAGGTGCCGCACAAGCTCGACTTCGAGCGCCTGGTGCCGATCGAGACGGAAGTCGTCGATGGCGTGACGCGCCTGAAACTGCCGCGGCCGATGCTGCGCCATCGCGAGGGTTTCGCCCTCACCGACCAGGGCTTCGACCTCGTGCGCTCGCTCGACCACACCTGGTACTGCATCTGGTGCCACAACCAGGGCAAGGACAGCTGCTCGCGGGGCCTCAAGGATCGCAAGACGGGGGTGTTCCAGAAATCGCCGTTCGGCGTGACGCTCGCGGGCTGCCCGCTCGAGGAGAAGATCTCGGAGATGAACCTGCTGAAGAGCGAGGGCTTCTCCATCGGCGCGCTCGCCATCGCCGCGGTCGACAACCCGCTGCTGGCGGCGACCGGCCATCGCATCTGCAACGACTGCATGAAGGCCTGCATCTACCAGAAGCAGGAGCCGGTCGACATCCCGCAGATCGAGACGCGCACCTTGAAGGACGTGCTCGCCCTGCCGTGGGGCTTCGAGATCTATTCGCTGCTCACGCGCTGGAATCCGCTCAACCTGCGCCGGCCGATCCCACGCCCCGCCACAGGCCGTACCGTGCTGGTCGTCGGGCTGGGGCCGGCGGGGTTCAATTTGTCCCATCACCTGATGAATGACGGCCACACCGTGGTTGCCATCGACGGGCTGAAGATCGAGCCGCTGCCGCCCACCCAGTCCGGCGTCGAGGCGGACGGCGCGCGAGTCGCTTTCGAGGCGGTCAGAGACGTCGCCACGCTACGCGAAGACCTGGGCGAGCGGGCCATGGCGGGCTTTGGCGGCGTCGCCGAGTACGGCATCACGGTTCGCTGGGACAAGAACTACCTCAAGATGGTGCGGCTGCTGCTCGAGCGGCGCGCGCAGTTCTCGATGTTCGGCGGTGTACGCTTCGGCGGCACGGTCACGGTCGAGGACGCCTTCGCTATGGGATTCGATCACGTGGCGCTGTGTGCCGGCGCGGGCAAGCCGACGGTGCTCGACATGCCGAACGGCCTGGCGCGCGGCGTGCGCGCGGCGTCGGATTTCCTGATGGCGCTGCAGCTCACCGGCGCAGCCAAGAAGGACTCCATCGCCAACCTGCAGATCCGCCTGCCTGTCGTCGTGATCGGTGGCGGCCTGACGGCGATCGACACCGCGACCGAATCGCTCGCTTACTATCCGCTGCAGGTCGAGAAGTTCCTCGCGCGCCACGAGACGCTGGTCGCCGAGCGCGGCGAGGCGGCGGTGCGCCAACGGTGGAGCGAGGAAGAGCACGTGGTGGCCGACGAGTTCATCGCTCACGCCCAGGCGATCCGCTCGGAGCGCGAAGCGGCGGCGCGCGACGGTCGCGACCCTGCGATCGCGAAGCTCGTGAACGATTGGGGCGGAGTCACCATCGCCTATCGCCGGCGCCTCATCGACTCGCCATCCTATACGCTGAACCACGAGGAGGTCTTCAAGGCGCTGGAGGAGGATATCCGCTTCGCTGAAGGCCTGTCGCCGGTCTCGGTCGAGGTCGATGCAAATGGCGCGGCCTGCGCGCTCAGGGTCGAAGGCCAGCAGGCTGGCGAGAAGGTCTCCGCGACCCTGCCGGCCCGCACCATCCTGGTTGCCGCCGGCACGCAGCCGAATACGGTGCTGGCGCGCGAAGATGCGACGCATGCCTTCATCGACGGCAAGTATTTCCGCGCGCTGGACGAAGACGGCGAGCCGGTGACGCCGGAGAGAATCGCCAAGCCGCGTGATGTTCGCGTCCTGATGTACCGCCACGCCGACGGCCGGTTCATGTCGTTCTTCGGCGACTTGCATCCCTCCTTCGCCGGCAACGTCGTGAAGGCGATGGGTGGCGCCAAGCAGGGCTATCCGGTGCTGACGCGCACGATGGAGAAGCTCGCGGCGCCGCGCCGCTCGCCGCAGGAGATCCTGTCGGAGGCCAACAGCGCCTGGCGCGCGAAGGTCGTGCGGGTCGAGCGGCTGACGCCAACCATCGTCGAGGTCGTGGTCCACGCGCCGGCCGCGGCGGCGAAGTTCGAGCCAGGCCAGTTCTATCGCCTGCAGAACTACGAGGCGCGCTCGAAAACGATCGACGGCACCCTGCTCACCATGGAGGGGCTCGCGCTCACCGGCGCGTGGGTCGACAAGGAGAAGGGCCTGCTGTCGATGATCGCGCTCGAGATGGGCGGCTCGTCCGACCTGTGCGCGATGCTCGAGCCCGGCGAGCCGGTGATCGTGATGGGGCCGACGGGCACGCCGACGGAGATCGAGCCGGGGGAGACGGTCGTGCTGGCCGGCGGCGGTCTCGGCAACGCGGTGCTGTTCTCGATCGGCCAGGCCTTCCGCAGGGCCGGCAGCAAGGTTCTCTACTTCGCGGGCTACAAGCGCGTGATCGACCGATACAAAGTCGAGGAGATCGAGGCCGCGGCCGACGTGGTGGTGTGGTGCTGCGACGAGGAGCCGGGCTTCGCGCCGTCGCGGCCGCAGGACAAGTCGACTGTCGACAATATCGTCGAGACGATGCGGAAGTACGCCTCGGGCGCGCTGGGCGACCAACCGATCCCGTTCAACGACGCCGACCGGGTGATCGCCATCGGCTCGGACGGCATGATGAATGCCGTGCGCCTCGCGCGGCATTCGGTGCTGAAGCCTTATCTCAAGCCCGATCACCGCGCCCTGGGATCGATCAACTCTCCCATGCAATGCATGATGAAGGAGATCTGCGCCCAGTGCCTGCAGCTCCACAAGGACCCGGTGACCGGCAAGGAGACGGTGGTGTTTTCCTGCTTCAACCAGGACCAGGAGCTCGACCGGGTCGACTTCGCCTGCCTGCGCCAGCGGCTGCGCCAGAACGGCGTGCAGGAGAAGATCGCGGCGCTTTGGCTCGATCGCTCCCTCAAACGGCTCGGCGCCCGGGCGGGCTGAGCGAGCCCGCGGGCGTGACCTTTGACTCGGACTGCGCTCCGTGCACTTTGTGCCCGGAAAGGTCTGGGAGTTGGGTCCATGAAATCCGCCTTTGCCGCCGCTTTCCTTGCGGCCGCCATCACTGGCAAGGCATCCGCGCAGACGGCGGAGTTCAAATGCCCCGCCATCGGCACTCAGTTCACCTACCAGGGTGAGAGTTTCGGAGGGGTAAACACCGCAACGGGGCAGGACGGCAATGCGTGCCTCTTCAACCGAACGTCGGACGGAAAGGCCGAGACGCTGCGCGTTCACTGGGGCCTGATCGGATCGGTCGACGCTCAGGGCGATTCCTTTGCCAAGGGCATCGATCTCAAGTCGCTGTGGCCGCTCAAGGTCGGCAACACGACCACCGGCACTGTTACCGTCGTGGGCCGGGACGGCAAGAGCTACACCTCGACCGTCACCATGCTGGTCGCGGCGTCGGAGAAGGTCACGGTGCCGGCCGGCACCTTCGACACCTTCCGCGTCGAGGAGACCAAGGCGGGTTCGACCGCCCGCAACATTCACTGGTGGGCGCCCGCGATCGCCAATTCCGTCAAGCAAAGCTTTCCCGACTGGCGCGATCTCACCAAGGTGATCGTGCTGGAATTGACGTCAGTGAAAGCTGCCGCGAAGTAGCTGGTCCTGGTCCTTCCTAACGGGTCGACGGCACCACGTAGTCGGCGGGATAGGTCGCCCTGAACGGCGTCAGCGCCTCGCACCGCTGCGACAAGACTTCGAGAGACGGATACCGGCCGGACGGCAGCAGGTCCGGATCAGCCAGGCGGATATAGCGAATCATGCAGGCGGTCGTAATGACGGCCTGATCGACAGGGGCATTGGCCGGCCAGGAATGAGCCGCCAGCGCCGCAATGCCCCCTTTCGCCTGGGTGCGGCAGCGCAGGGTCCACTCGGCCCAGCGACGGGGCTCTGGTCGGATCAGCCGCTCATAGGCCGCAGCCATCACCTTGTCGATTGTCCCGGTTGCGAGCGCGATGCGCTGCAACGCCTCTTGTCGTGAGGACCCGCCGGGCGGGAGCAACGCGCGGTCCGGGCCGACCGTCTGATCGAGCCAATCGAGGATCGCCGCCGAATCGATCAGCGTCGTGCCCTCGGGCAGGATCAGCGAGGGAACGCGGCCGAGCGGATTGACGGTCCGCATCGAGTCGAAATCTCCGAACACCGATCGCGTGTCGTGCTCGAAGGCGAAGCCCAATACCCCGAGCGAAACCGCGACACGGCGCGTGTACGGCGAGTCGTATTGGCCGATCAGAATCATTGTCGATCCTCCATCTGAGTCACGATCTGCTCAGCCAGAACAGTTAGACGCGGCATGCTGGAAAACAGCTCAAAGACGCAGCGTGCGTCCGCCCATCGATTCTGCACAACAGCCGGCGGCAAGCTTATTCAGGGCTGGCGCACGAAGCGGAACAGTACCTTTTCGGCGGAATAGTAGCGCAGCTGATCGACGACCTTCGGGAAGTAGGCGCTGCCGATCGTGACCTGCATGAAGGCATCCAGCGCCAGCGGGCGGACAGATACGGTGAAGCCTGCCTCGGCGAACGCCTTCGACACGTCCTCGAGCGAATGATCGTAGAGCGGGATCGATGAGGTCTCGGCGATCAGCTTGCGCCAGCGCGGCCACACGCTGGAGTCGGTATGGCAGCCCATGGCGGCGACGTAGGCGGCTCCCGGACGCAGCGCCGCTCTGATGTCCCGCGCGTGTGCGGCGATGTCGGGCAGCAGGTAGACCACCTCGTGGCTGAAGACTAGGTCGAAGGTCCGCCCCAGGCTCGCTGCGGTATCGGCGACCTTGTACTCGATAGGGCGCTGTCCTTTCAGCAGCTCGGCGCGCGCCACCGATTCGCGGGCGATGTCGATGCCGACGGCATTTCTGAAGGGGTGATTGTCGTACAGCAGACGCAGAAATCCGCCCTGGTTGCAGCCGTAATCGAGCACCGTCGAGGTACTGATGTCGTGCGGTACCGATACGTCTGCCATGCGCCGCCAGATCGGCGCATGGGCAGCTCCCATCGCTTCTTCGTCAGCGGGGTTGCGGTTCCAGGTGGCGATCGTCGAGGGTCTGGAGAGGGGTCTGGCCATCGCTCGCTCCGGTTTTCGGTGCGAGCCTACCACGTCTCGGACCCCAGGGTTTCACCAACAGGGGCACGGCGACCATCAGGCCGTAAGTGATCATGGCGCCGGCGATGGCCGTGAACACGCCGTCCAGACCGAGCCCCAGGCGCTCGGCAGCGAACCAGCCGCCGCTGGTCGCCAGGACCAGGCGCGAGACCCCGGCGACGAGCGGCGCTGTCATCCGCCCCGCACCCTGGCTGGCGAAGTTCAGCGTCATGCCGAGCGCGAACAGGCAATAGAACGGCGCGACACGCGTAATGTAGGAAACGGTTGCCGCGACCACCTCTGGGTCGTCGGTGAAGAGCCGGGCCCAGCCCTCCGGCAGCAGGGCGACTATCCAACCGAACGCGCCGATCAGGAAGAACGCGACCAGCCCGCCTGTCCAGGCCGACCGAACCGCACGCTTCCAGTCGTTGGCGCCGGCTGCGACACCCACCAGGGTGGTAAGGGCCGAGCCGATGCCGAAGGACAGCGGGACCAGCATGAACTCCAGCCGCACGCCGATGCCATAGCCCGCGAGCGCGGTTATGCCGAAGCGGCCGACCAAGCCCGTGACAAGCATGGCCGTCAGGTTGGCGGTGAGGGCGGAGAAGGAGGCGATGAGGCCGACCCGCAGTATTTCCCAGAACAGGCGGCCGCGGAGCCGAAGGCCGGTCAGCGCCGGCACGAAGCCCAGCTTCCCGCGCCACAGCGCACGCGCCTGCAGCAGCGCAGCAGCACCCATGGTGACCACCATCGAGACGGCGGGCCCTGCGACCCCCATGCCTTGCCAGGAGCCGACGCCCAGTGCAAGCACGCCCGAAAGCGGCACCTGCAGCAGGGAGAAGATCAGCATGTAGCGGCCGGGCGTGGCGGCATCGCCGCCGCCGCGGAGCAGGGCCGAGAAGAAGAAGTTCGCCCAGATCGCGATCGAGCCGGTGAACAGCACGTCACTGTAAGTCTCGGCATGGGCAAGGGCAGTGCCGCTCCCGCCCAGCAGCCGGTAGAAGGTTGGCGCAATCGTCCAGGCGAGCAGCGTGAACAGCATCGCAAAGCCAAGGCCCAGCACCAGGGCATGCAGCACGAGGGCGCGGGCATCGTCGATCCGCTTGCCGCCCAGCGCCCGGGCCATTGCCGAAGCGACACCGCCGCCCATGCCGCCGCCCGCCATCATCTGCATCAGCATCATGAAAGGAAACACCAGGGCGAAACCCGCCAGCGCGTCGGTGCCGAGCCGGCCGAAGAAGTAGGTTTCCGCAATCGCCACGGCGGTCTGGACGATCATGACGGCGGTCGTCGGGGCGCCCAGGCGCCACAGGCTGATGCCGATCGGGGCGGTGAGCAGGGGATGGGACACGCGTCATGCCTCCAGGATAGGTGCATATGCACGGTATCAGCCCGCGCCGTCGTGTCACCTGACAAAAGGGCGGGCTGCCATTAGGTTTCGCGCATGACCGAGAAAAGTCGCCCCCTCGCAAAACCCACCGTTCAGGTGGAGAATGACCGCGTCGTCGTCACCGAATGGCGCTTCCCGCCGGGCGGTCACACGGGCTGGCACAAGCACATGCACGACTATGTGGTCGTGCCGATAACGACCGGGGAGTTGCAGATCTATGACGGCAAGACGACGGTGCCCGCGCCGTTGCGAGCCGGGGTATCCTACGCCCGCCAGACGGGTGTCGAGCACGACGTGATCAACGACAACACATTCGAGTTCGTGTTTGTCGAGGTCGAGATAAAGGCCCAGACCTGATCGGTTCTGGCGCGACCCTGCTGCGCAGGCCGCCTGCATTGACTTGACGGCCACCAAGGCTCATATGACGCTTCGTCAGCGGTCCGGCTCCGCTCGAGCCCCCTCCTTTACGGGACTTTGGGACCGCCCCCGGGAGCCCATCGGATGTGGGCTAAGTAACGGAACTTAAATGGATTTTGAGAGTTTGGGGCTGAGCGCCCCGGTCCTGCAGGCGATTACCGAGAAGGGCTATACGTCGCCCACCCCCATCCAGGAAAAGGCCATCCCCATCGTCCTGATGGGCCGTGATGTCCTCGGATGCGCCCAGACGGGCACCGGCAAGACCGCCTCCTTCGTCCTCCCGATGATCGACATCCTGGCCGAGGGCCGCGGAAAGATGCGCATGCCGCGCTCGCTCATCCTGGAGCCGACGCGTGAGCTGGCTGCCCAGGTGGCGGAAAACTTCGACATCTACGGCAAGTACAACAAGCTCAGCATGGCGCTGCTGATCGGCGGCGTGAGCTTCGACGATCAGGAGCGCGCGCTGGAGAAGGGCGTCGACGTGTTGATCGCCACACCAGGCCGCCTGCTCGACCATTTCGAGCGCGGCAAGGTTCTGCTGAACGACGTCAAGGTGCTGGTGATCGACGAAGCCGACCGCATGCTCGACATGGGCTTCATCCCCGACGTTGAGCGCATCGTCGCGCTGATGCCGAAGCTGCGCCAGACCCTGTTTTTCTCCGCCACCATGCCGCCCGAGATCAGGCGGCTGGCCGACCGCTTCCTCCAGAACCCCAAGGAAGTCACCGTGTCGCCGCCGGCCTCGGCCAGCACCAACATCGTGCAGGGCATCGTGGTCGTGCCGGAGGAGGAGAAGCGCGAGGCGCTGCGCCGGCTGATCAGGAGCGAGGACATCAAGAACGCCATCGTGTTCTGCAATCGCAAGCGCGACGTGGCGATCCTGCAGACCTCGCTGAAGAAGCATGGCTTCAATGCTGGCGCCCTGCACGGCGACATGAGCCAGCCGGCCCGCATGGAAACGCTCGAGAAGTTCAAGGCGGGCGAGATCCAGATTCTCGTCGCCTCCGACGTGGCCGCCCGCGGCCTCGATATCGTCGACATGAGCCACGTCTTCAATTTCGACGTGCCTTTCTCGCCCGAGGATTACGTCCATCGCATCGGCCGCACCGGCCGCGCCGGCAAAGTCGGTCATTCGTTTACCCTCGCATCCCCCGACGAAGGCAGCCTCGTCGAAGCGATCGAGAAGCTGATCGGGACGCAGATCCCGCGCATCGTGGTGCCGGGCATGGAAACCATCGCCTTCGAGCCGTCCGATGGCCGCCGCCGCGGCCGCGGTCGAGGCGGCCGCAGCACCAGCCGCGGCAGCACTGCATCGGAACGCTCGCGCGGTCCTCGCCGCGAGAGTGGCCCGCCCCGCGAACAGCGGCCGCCGCGCGCCGAGAAGCCAGTCGAGAAAGCTGCCAAGGCCCCCCCGGTCATGGCGGGTGAGCCCCGCCCCGAACGCGCGCCGCGCGCGCGGCGCCCGGAGCGTGAGAGCACGCGCGAGTCGGCTGCCCATCGTGAGTCCCAGCCGCGCACAACGCAGCAGCGGGAGCCGCGAAACGAGCCGCGCAGCGAGCGTCCCCCACGCCAGCAGGAACGTCAGCCCGACCGGCGACGCGAGCGCGACGACGGTGCCGTACCGATGGGTCTCGGCGATCACGTCCCGGCATTCCTCGCCCGGTCGTTCCGCTAGGCCGGCCGTCGAGCCATGCAGACCATCTTCGTCATGGTGAAGTGCGAGCTCGGCAAGGCCTACGACGTCGCCGAGGAGGCCATGGGGGTCGAGCACGTATCGGAGGTCTACTCGACTTCCGGCCAGTACGACCTGCTGATGAAATGCTACCTCGACGAAAAGACCGACATCGGCCACTTCGTCACGAGCCAGCTCCAGACGCTGCCGCACGTGAAGGACACCTTCACGATCATCACCTTCAAGGCCTTCTCCTGACGTTTGCTCGGAAAAGCCAGGCCGCTCTCGCCATCTGGGTCGACATCGACCCGTCTGACGACGCGCTGTTCGAATACTGGCACAGCCGCGAGCACGTGCAGGAAAGGGTCGGCTGCCCCGGCTGGCTGCGCGGCAGCCGCTTCAAGGGTGTCGAGACGCCTGGCCGCTATCTCCTGCTCTACGATGCCGAAACGACTTCGGCGTTCGAGAGCGAGGCATACTATGCGCGCCTGCGCAGCCCGACGCCGATGAGCCGAATGATATTCCCCAAGTTCCGGGACACCTGGCGCACCGTGTGCAAGGTCGAGCAACGCTGGGGCGACGGCATCGGTGCGGCCACGCTGACCGTGCGCATGAAGGCGTCCAACACCGCACCATTCGAAAAGCTGGCCGCGCCGGAGACGGCAAGGGTCGATCTGCTGGCCGGGCAGTCGGGCATTGGCCAGGCGCACACGGCGGAGAAGGATTTGCGGCCCGCTCCCGATCGCCGGATCGAGCGAGCCCTGGTGGCGTTCTTCTGGTCGGTGCCGGCAGCTCTCGCGGCGCGCGATCGTCACGCGCCCGAGGGTGAGGTCTTTGCCCTCCGCCATTCGGTAACGAAGGGCGATCTCGACGACACTCAGTAGGCCGTGCCGTCCTTGCGGGTATAGATCCACTTGCCATCCGGCGCCTGCGACGCCTTGATGTCGTCGACCGGGTAGATGCCCTCGTCACCAGGCGTACGGTCGCCGACTTCGAGGTAGAGCACGTCGCTGTCCGTTCGGTTCACCAGCTGGTGCGCACGACCGCCGGCCGGAAAGCCCGCGCACATGCCCGGCCTGAGCGCGACCGCCCCGGCATCGGTCACCAGCGTCGGCTCGCCCTGCACGACGTAGATGAATTCATCCTGCTTGCTGTGCCGGTGGAGCAGGGAAGATTCCCCGCCGGGCGCGAGCCGGGTGAGATTGACGCCGAAGTTCCTGATCCCGAAGACTTCGCCCAGCGTGCGCTTCTCGCGCCGACTCATGCGCGAGAAGAAGGGCTCCGGATAGCTCGACGATCTCGTCCTCGGCGCGACCGAGATCGCGTCGAGGGCCAGCGGCGGCGCGTGGTCGTCGCGATCGACCACTTTCATTCGCCTAGTTGATCAGGCCGTAGAACTTGCCCGCATTGGTGCAGGTAATCATGCGCGTTACCTCCGGCGAGACGTCGGCGAACTGTTCCTTGATGAACTTGTCGGAGTTCGGCCACACGCCGTCGCCGTGCGGATAATCCGAGCCCCACATCAGGCTCTCCGCGCCCATGTCGTCGATCAGCTTGGCGCCGATCCGGTCGTACTGGAAGGTCGCCTTGCACTGACGGCGCCAGTAGTCCGACGGCTTCATCTTGAGGCCGAGGTCGGTGAAGCGGTCCTCCCATTCGAAGTCCATGCGGTCGAGCGCATAGGGAATCCAGCCGCAGCCCGACTCGCCGAAGGCGATGCGGATGTTGGGGTAGCGCTCCAGAACGTTCGCCGCGATGATCGCCGCCAGGATGTTCACCAGGTTCATCTGGAAGCCGGAGACGACGGTGAAGAACACCGAGCGGCCGACCCTGCCGCCATGCTGTTCGATGGTGCCGGGCGGTATCGTCGGGAAGGTGTGGAAGTGGAGCGGCAGCTGCACGTCGTTGACGGCCTTCCACAGCGGCTCCCACATCGGGTGCCACATCGGCTCCATGTCCCAAGAGCAGGAAAGCTCGAGGCCGCGAATGCCCATCTTGGCCACGCGGTAGATTTCCTTCACCGCCGCGTCGATGTCGCCATAGGGCAGACAGGCCAGGCCGATATGCCGGTCGGGATAGTGGCTGCAGAAGTCCTTGAGCCAGTCGTTGTAGATGCGCAGCATCTCGTTCGAGGCTTCCTTGTCGTTGAGCCGGCTCGAGGCGCCCAGGATGCCGTAGATCACTTCGGCATCGACGCCGTCGCGATCCATGTCCTTGATGCGCAGGTGCGGATCGGAGACGCGGCGGATGTCCTTGGCGCCGTCCTCGTAGAGGCCGGTCTCCGCCATGACGTCGACCCGGTGATGCTTGCCTTTCTGGTACTTCGCGCCGGACGGACCGACGCCGTTCTTGAAGCCGAATGTGGCACCGTTATTGGCAGTCCACTTCGGCCCTTCGTCGGTGTCGATCACGAACGGCATGCGGTCCTTCATGTCGCGCGGGGCCATCGACGTGAACAGGTCTGGCGGCATCCAGGGCATGTCGAGGTGACAGTCAGCCGAAATGCGATTGTATTTCATGGCGTCGCTCCCTTGGTTGCCGAATTCTGCGCGCTTGGAGGCGGATCGGGCAAGGGTCAGGTTTCGACTGTCAAGGGGAGACATACGGTCAACCCCAACCGGGGCGGGGTCCGTAGTCTGGCCACCAGCAACGCCTGCGTCGCCGGTATCTGCTTGTGGATGCAGGAAGGCGACCGCATCATCGGCTCACAAGGAGTGGCGATGACAACGGTGGACCGTTTGGCAGGGGAATACGACTACATCATCGCCGGCGCCGGCTCGGCCGGCTGTGTGCTGGCAAACCGGCTGTCGGCGGATCCGAACACGCGCGTGCTGCTGCTCGAGGCGGGCGGCAAGGACAACTGGATCTGGTTCCATATTCCCGTCGGCTACCTCTACGCGATGGGCAATCCCCGCGCCGACTGGATGTTCCAGACCGAGAAGGAGCCGGGGCTGAACGGCCGCGCGCTCAACTATCCGCGTGGCAAGGTGATCGGGGGCTGCTCGGCGATCAACGGCATGATCTCGATGCGCGGCCAGTCCGCCGACTACGACCATTGGCGCCAGCTCGGCCTCACCGGCTGGGGCTGGGACGACGTGCTGCCGGTGTTCAAGCGGCTCGACGGCCATTTCCTCGGCGACACCGAGCATCACGGGGCGGGCGGCGAATGGCGGGTCGAGCAGCCGCGCGTGCGATGGGACGTCCTGGATGCGGTTGTCGCAGCGGCCAACGAGATGGGCATTCCCCGCACGGCCGACTTCAACACCGGCGACAACAACGGCGTGGGCTATTTCCATGTGAACCAGAAGCGCGGGCTGCGCATGTCGACCGCGCGCGCCTTTCTGAAGCCGGTCCTCAAGCGACCGAACCTGCGGGTCGAGACCGGCGTGCTGGTCGAGAAGGTCCTGGTCGAGGGCAGGCGCGCCGTTGGCGTGCAGTTCCGCCAGGGCGGGCGGCTGGTCGAAGCGCGCGCGCGCGGAGAGATCGTCCTTGCGGCAGGCGCGATCGGCTCGCCGCAGATCCTGCAGCTTTCGGGCATCGGTCCGGCCGACTGGCTGGGCGATCTCGGCATCGCCGTGGTGAAGGACACACCTGGCGTTGGTCGCAATCTCCAGGATCACCTGCAGCAGCGCGCAATCTACAAGGTCTCGGGCGTGAAGACGCTCAACACCACCTATCATTCGCTGGTCAGGCGCGCGCTGATGGGCATGGAATATGCCTTGCTGCAGAAGGGGCCGCTCACCATGGCGCCGTCGCAGCTCGGGATTTTCACGATGTCGTCGTCGGAACACGAACGCGCCAACATCCAGTTCCACGTCCAGCCGCTGTCGCTCGACAGGTTCGGCGAGCCGCTGCATCGCTTTCCGGCTATCACCGTCAGCGCCTGCAACCTGCGTCCGACCTCGCGCGGCACGATCCGGCTGCGCTCGGCCGATCCGTCGGCCAAGCCGATGATCGCGCCCAACTACCTCTCGACGCCCGAGGACCGCCGGGTGGCCGCCGACGCGATCCGCGTGACACGGCGTCTGATGAAGCAGCCGGCGCTGCAGCCCTACCATCCTGAGGAATATCTGCCGGGCCCTGCCATCGGCGACGACGATGCCTCGCTGGCCAAGGCGGCCGGCGACATCGGCACGACGATCTTCCATCCGATCGGAACGGCCAAGATGGGGCTGCCGTCCGATCCGATGGCCGTGGTCGACGAGCGGCTGCGGGTCATGGGACTCGAAGGCCTGCGGGTGGTCGATGCCTCGGTGATGCCGAGCATTACCTCAGGCAACACCAACACACCGACCATCATGATCGCCGACAAGGCCTCACAGATGATGATCGAGGATTCCAAACGCGTAACCTCCAGCCGGAGAGCTGCATGATGCTGATGAACAAGGTGCGGACGCTCGTGGCAGCGCTCGCGGTGTCCCTTGCGGCGCCGGCGGCGGCCGAGACCACGCTTCGCGTCGTGGCCCATTCGGATCTCAAGATTCTCGATCCGATCTGGACCACGGCGTTCATCGTCCGCAACCACGGCTACATGATCTACGACACGCTCTTCGCGCTCGACGACAAGCTGCAGATCAAGCCTCAGATGGTAGAAAAGTGGACGGTGTCGGACGACAAGCTGACCTGGACTTTCACCCTGCGGGACGGGCTCGAGTTCCATGACGGACAGCCGGTTACCTCCGAGGATGTGATCCCTTCGCTGAAGCGCTGGGCCGTTCGGGATTCCCTGGGTCAGATCCTGTGGACCAAGGTCGCCGAGCTGAAGGCCATCGATCCCAAGACATTCCAGCTGGTGCTCAAGCAGCCCACCGGCATCGTGCTGCAGGCGTTCGCCAAGCCTTCGGGCAACCCGTTCATCATGCCCAGGCGGGTCGCCGAGACGCCGGCCAACGAACAGATCAAGGAGTTCGTCGGCTCCGGTCCGTTCATCTTCAGGCGCGACGAGTGGAAGCCGGGCGACAAGACGGTCTACGTCAAGAACCCCAAGTACAAGCCGCGCGCCGAACCGGCCGGCGGCTTGGCCGGCGGCAAGGTGGTCAATGTCGACCGCGTCGAATGGATCGCCATGCCGGACCAGCAGACGGCCGTGAATGCGCTGGCGGCGGGCGAGATCGACATCATCGAGTCCCCGCAGCACGACCTCTATCCGATCCTCAAGAAGGACGGGAACATCTCGATGATCACGACCAACAAGTGGGGCAACCAGTACATCTTCCGCTTCAACCAGCTGCACAAGCCGTTCGACAATCCCAAGGTCCGGCAGGCGATGCTCTACGCATTGAACCAGAAGGACTTCCTCGACGCGGTGATCGGCGATCCCGAGTACTACAAGCTGTGCAAGGCGATGTTCATGTGCGGCGGGCCGTACGAGACCACCGCCGGTTTCGAGGACAAGTACGAGAGCGACTTCGAAAAGGCCAAGGCGCTCCTGAAGGAGGGCGGCTATGACGGAACGCCGGTCGTGCTGATGCATTCGACCGATCTCTATGTGCTCACCAACATGGCGCCGGTCGCCAAGTCGCTGATGGAGCGGGCCGGAATGAAGGTCGACATGCAGTCGATGGACTGGCAGACGCTGGTCAGCCGTCGCGCCAAGCGCGAGCCGCCGGCGCAGGGTGGCTGGAATCTGCTGATTACCTCGACCAGCGGCGCCGACGCTCTCGATCCGCTGACCTACAGCTTTATCGGCGCGACATGCGAGAAAGCCTGGTTCGGCTGGCCGTGCGACTCCGAGATCACCAAGTTGCGCGAAGCCTTCACCAACGAAACCGACGAGGCCAAGCGCAAGGAGATCGTGGAGAAGATCCAGCTTCGCGCCGCGGAGAACCCGACGCACGCCTTCCTCGGCCAATACAACAATGCCATGGCCGTGCGGAAGAACATCTCCGGCAATGTCGTATCGCCCGTGCCGGTCTTCTGGAACATCGAGAAGAAATAGCGGTGGGTCCTCGCTGAAACGGCGAGATGGGTGGCGCCATGCGCGCGTGAGCGGTCAGGCCGCGGCAGCGTCGCGTCGGTCGAGGAAGCGGTACCAGGTGACGAATGCCTGGAAGTAGAGCTTGTTCAGCCCGTGGAACGGAAGTGGACTGACTTTGCCGAGCGGCAGCGGCAACGCCAGGGGATCGCCCGACGCGATGTAGGCTGCCATGGCGCGTCCCAACGCCGATTGCAGCGCCACGCCGCGTCCCATGCAGCCGATGTCGATCAGCAGGCCGGGGGCGGGCTCGTGCAGATGAGGCAGGTGATCGCGCGTCAGGGCAACGCGGCCGCCCCAGCGGAAATCGATCCCGGCGCCCTTCAGCTGCGGGAACATCCTCTCCATCATCGTCTCGATATGGGACCAGTCCTCTGCCTGTCTGGGCTCGCGCATGGTGCCGCGGCCGCCCAGCAGGAAGCGGCCGGTATGGTCGAGCCGGTAGTAAAGTCCGATACGGCGCGAGTCGGAGGTCGACTGTCCGCCCGGCAGGATCGACTTGCGGACATTGTCGGACAACGGCTTGGTCGCGACCTGGAAGGAGTTGGCAGCGATGATCGTCTGGCGCAGATGCGGCCAGAGGTCGCCGGTATAGCCGTTGGTTGCCAGGACGACGCGATCGGCCGTCACGGTGGCGCCTTGTGCCGTGTGCACGGTCCACTTGCCACCCTGGCGCTCGAGGCCCGTGGCGGGTGTGTTGCCGTGAACCGCCGCCCCGGCCGCGAGAGCTGCCCTGGCGAGGCCGCGCGCATAAGCGAGCGGCTGAACCACGCCGCCACGGCGGTCGATCCAGGAAGCAACATACTGGCTGTGGCCGACGTGCTGAGCGGTCTCCATCCGATCGAGCACCTGAACCGGCGCGCCGCGCTTCTGCCATTGCGCGGCACGGGACTCGATCGGCCCGACCGCCGCGCTCGAGATGGCGCTCTGGATCCAGCCGTTGCGTGTGTTGGGCACGTCCATCTTGTGCCGGTCGATCAGGTCCCACACCACGTCGGCCGTGTGGCCAACGAAATCGACCAATCGGGGGCCGCGATCTTTGCCGAACATGGTCTCGAGCTCGTCGGGATCGAACTTCAGACCGGGGATCACTTGCCCGCCATTACGTCCCGAGCCGCCGAAGCCTGGCTCCTTCGCTTCCAGCACCACCGCCTTGATGCCGCGTTCGGCGAGATGCAGCGCCGTCGACAGGCCGGCATAGCCGGCACCCACGATGCAGACGTCGGCCGTAACCGACTCCCTCAGGGCCGGAGTCGGCGCCGCGGCGGGCGCGGTCGCCGCCCATAGCGAGGGTTCAAGCGGGAAAGGTTCGGCCATGGTGTCTCATCCGCGAGGTCGCTGTCCTGCCGCCAGCACGGATCGTGCCGGGCTCCGTGTCAGCGAGCGTTGAAGTTGAACTCCGCGCCGGAGCGGATGCCGGTCGGCCAGCGGGCGGTCACGGTCTTGAGCTTGGTGTAGAAGCGCACGCCTTCCATGCCGTAGATGCCGTGGTCGCCGAACACCGAGGCCTTCCAGCCGCCGAAGCTGTGATAGGCGACCGGCACCGGGATCGGCACGTTGATGCCGACCATGCCGATCTTGACGTTGCTGGCGAAGG